>NZ_CP041730.1:3969359-4630919 GCF_007431345.1 Chitinimonas arctica
GTCGCGCAGGCGAACGGCGCGATAGGAGATTTCGTTGCTTAGATAGCCGCCGCCGCTACCTTCCACCGCGGTTTTGCCATTGAGTGCGGCCAGGCTATCGGCGGAGAAGCGGGTGTTGGGTGCAAAGCGGACCCAGCGATTGTCATGCACCGCGAAGGGTGACTGCACTTGCAGCATGGCGGCCGCCGGCAGGGAGAACTCGACAAACTCCGCGCCGTTGATCGGCTGGCCGTTCAATTGTCCCGGCACCGGATTTTCGTAGTTGCCGCCGCTGCTCGCATTCAGATTGTCCGACCAGTTGTCCGAGCGGCGCCGGCCGGGGAAGCGTTCCAGGTCGAAATCGCTGCGGCCCATGCTGACCGTCACCACCATATCGACATTCCGCCCGTTCATCCACGGGCGTAGCCAGTTTTCCAGCATCCCGGCATCGAAGTCGGCGAAGCGTACCGGGAATATGGCGGTCTCGATGCGCACGCGCTGACCGCCCACCTCGAACTGCTCGCCATCGAGCATCAGGGCCGCGACGCCGGAGGGGTTGCTCTGGTCCAGCCGCCGCTCCAAGCCAAAGGGATCGAAACCGGTCAGCAGTATCCGCTTCGTTTCCCGGCTCGTCGAAAAGTTGACATCGTCCATGCCGCGGCTGGCTTTTTCCAATGCCGCCAACGCGGCTGCCCGCTCCGCCGGTGAAACGGCAAAACCCGCCGCTTCGTCGCGCACCGTACGGGCTATGGCCAGGCGCCCCCAATACAAGGCACGGTCATCCGGATCCTGCTGCTTACGTAGATTGGCCTTGGCGCCAAACCACAAGCTCGACCCATAATCGGCCGCCAGCTTCTGGGTTTCGGCTGCATTCGCGCACTTCGACCAATCCTGGGCAAAGTTGCTGGCCATGCCGGCGAACTCCTGCACCGTCGCCGGCATGGCCTTGGCGGCGCGGCCAAGTCTGTCCTCCTCGGGCGTGGCCGCGTGGGCGAGGGTGTGCACGGCGAGTAGCGACAGCAGGGGAAAGGCAAGGCGCATGACTGGCTCCAGGGTTGAGTACGACAGAATACCCAAATTCTGACTCTTCTCGCCAAGCCCTGCGCTCGTCGCCGAACAGAAATTATCGATTTTCAACAACTGGGTTAGTTTGCCGCTCCGCTTGTTTTGGCACGATGGCAAAAGCAGCGGGGCGTAACAATTGGCGTGCAATTGCACCGCCCGGCAGCAGCACCTAAGATAGTCGCCTTTCCCGGAAAGCCCGCCATGTCCCAAGCCGCCGACTTCCTAGCGATTGCCCACCGCCTTGCCGATGCCGCACGGGCGGTGATCCTGCCGCATTACCGATCCGGCCTCGCGATCGACGACAAGGCCGATGCCAGCCCGGTCACCCTGGCGGATCGCGCGGCGGAGCAGGCCATGCGGGCCATACTGGCGGCCGAGCTACCCGAACACGGCATCGTCGGCGAAGAATTCGGCAATCATGGCGAAGACGCCGAGTGGGTTTGGGTGCTCGACCCCATCGACGGCACCAAGAGTTTTATCGTCGGCCGACCCAGCTTCTGTACCTTGATCGGCCTGCTGCACCATGGCATACCGGTGCTGGGCCTGATCGACCAGGCGGTCCT
This sequence comes from Chitinimonas arctica, assembly GCF_007431345.1. Classification (NCBI taxonomy): domain Bacteria; kingdom Pseudomonadati; phylum Pseudomonadota; class Betaproteobacteria; order Neisseriales; family Chitinibacteraceae; genus Chitinimonas; species Chitinimonas arctica. The sequence goes on from NZ_CP041730.1 coordinate 3,970,967, forward strand.
GGCCGAGCGCTGGATCGGTGTGCTTGGCCAGGCCAGTACGTTCAATGGCCAGCCCCTGCGGACATCGACCGCCACCTCCCTGGCCGCCGCCCGGCTTGGGTCCACCGGCCCCCAGTATTTGCCGGGCCAGGCGGGCGAACGCTTCCAGGCGCTGGCCGCTGCCTGCCGGTTCACGGTCTGGGGCGGCGATGCCTACCAATACGCCTTGTTGGCCAGCGGCGGATATGAGTTGGTGGTGGAGAGCGGCTTGAAGCTGCATGACTTCGCCGCCCTGGTGCCGGTGGTGCTGGGCGCGGGCGGGATGATGACCGACTGGCAGGGCAGGGCGTTGGATCGTGATTCCGCCGGCCAGGTACTGGTGGCGGCGACGCCGGAACTCCATGCGGCGGCCATGGCTTATCTGTAAACGAGATACGCCAGACAAAAAAAAGACAAACAGAGGGAACGAGGAAAACCATATGAAGAAAGCCTTACCCGGATATTTACTGCCCAACACCCTGGTGGTGCTTGGCAGCGTATTGTTGGCGGCATGCGGCGGTGGTGGCGATAGCGACGGCGGCGACGGTTCGGGATTGCCGCCTACGTCTGCCCAGATCAGCCTGGTAGGGCCCGCGCAGGAAGTACAGTCATATCGATGCGGCTCCGAGGTAGGCGCCGCCGAACAAGCAAGGTATCCCCGCGATGGTTTGACCTTGCGGCAAGACTATGCCGGCGGCTTGATGGCACAAGAGATCGGCGGTGTGTATCGCATCGACGCCCAGGGGCGCAAAACGCTCATTGCCCAGGATGTCGGATACGCCTTGCGCTTTTTCGATGTGGCGCCCGACGGAAGCGCCTGGTTGGTCTACAACGGCTACCTTGCCGTCCGCGATAGCGCCGGGGTCGAGAACAAGTTGACCGATCTCGCCAATCATAACGATAGCAGTCCGCAGCCGGATGGGCCGCTGGGATCCCAGACCCTGGGGCATGGCCTTTGGGGAATGGCGGTGGGTAGCGAGCGGGTCTATTTCGGGTCGGCCGGTGGATTCCGGGCGATGAGCAAGGACGGCAGTGGTGCCTGGCAACTATCCACCTTGCCCCCCATTCCGCTCGGACAGGTGCCGCCGGACGAAGCAGGCAAGATCACCGCTGTCGATATGGAAACCGATGCGCAGGGTCGCCTATGGGTACTGCGCGATCACCGCACGCAGCGTGAAGTCCGCCGTGATGCGAACAACCGGGTGTACTACAAGGGTGAAGCCACCCTATGGAACTGGTCGGCCGCCGACGGTTGGCGCAGACATTCAAGTCTGAGTTATGACTATGAAGAGGATCTGTTTGCCCGCCAGTGGACAGCCGAGGTCTCGTCCCTCGCTGTCCGCGCGGACGGAAAGATCCTGGTTGCAAGCGCACGCACCGGCGTATTGCATGAGGTCGGCAACGATGGCCAATGGCGCGTCATCCACAGCCCTGAAGGTCGTCGCCCATTCGAGCAGGGCATGGACGGCGACTTGGCCAACGCGGCTGCCATCACGGCATATTCGCCCGTGGCCATGCCGGATGGCGCCACGGTGTTTTACGATACCGAGCACTGCCAGGTACGTCGTCTTGCACAAGGCAAGCTGACTACCCTGTCCGGCCCCAAGGGGAAGGATCCGGCGAACTTTACCGGCGCCGCTTTGTTGGGTGTGGATGCCGATGGACAGATCCTGTATACCCGACATGGCTGGGCAGCTGGGTACGCCAGTGGTAACAGCTATTCGCAGCTGGCGCGATATTCGCTGACTTCCCGGCAAAGCAGCCCGGTGGCCCTCAGTTCCACGATGAGCGCGCCATATTGCGATTCCTATGCCGCCATGCACCAACGCTTCAACGCGTGCGCAGCGCGTTGGGAAGAAGGGGCGACCGGTGAATTCATCGGGTTCGATCCACAGCAGGGGCGGATATATCTGAAAGACGGCGATCACCAGCTGGCGGCATGGCCCTTGTCCGCCAATAGTCCCGTGGTCGATCGGATTGCCGATCGGCCCTTGCAGCCATTGCTTACGCTCCCCGCCAATGCGGAGTCATACTGGCGCGTTGGCGAGTTGACCGCCAACTATTTCAATATGTTCAAGTATCAACGCGTGCCAAGCGGGGATGGGCTGGTTCACTACGAACCCCAACTGTACCGGATCGATCGGAAAAGCGGTGCGCTGCAGGCGGTTGCCGGCAAGTCGGTGGATTCGGCGCAATTCGGCGGCAAGCGGATTTCTCTGGTCGACGAAGCAAACGGCACAGGGCAGTTGCAGGTGGCCGCGCGCCACGATGGCGGCTATTGGTTTGCCAACAACAATGGCGTTTCACTACTTGATGCAGCGGGTGAACTGAAGGTGGTGGTCAGAGGACGCTTGGGTTCCGACTACACGGCGGACAGCCGCAATTTCGGCATGATCGCCGAGATCCACGCGCTGCCGGATGGGCGTTTGCTGGTTGTGGACCTGGGTGCGCATGCAATTCGGACCGTGTCGGAAACCGGGACCATAGAGACGCTGGTCGGGACGCTGAACCAGGCCGGCTTCGGCGCGGGCGCTTTGCCGGGCAAGCTGGATGCCCCCATGTCCGTTGCGGTGCACGGGCGGGATTTGTTTATTTCCTCGGTTACCCATTCGCAATTGGTGCATGTAAAGAATCTCTTCAAATAAGATAAGCAATGATCCTGATCCGCTTGCTGTGCCTTTTGGCCGGTTCTGCCGCCCTGGCAGCGTCGCCGCCCCTGGTGGTGTGCGTCGATAGCGATCCGGATGGGTTCGACTCGGCCTTGTCGGATACCGCCGCGACCCACCGGGCCGCGGCCTATCCGCTATACAACCGGCTGGTGGCTTACGCGCCCGGCACGGCAGCCTTGCAACCGGAGCTGGCGCAAAGCTGGGCCAGCTCGGCGGATGGTTTGCAGTGGACCTTCAAATTGCGGCGCGGCGTGGTTTTCCATCGCAGCGCCGCTTTCCAGGCCAGCCGTCCGTTCAATGCCGATGACGTGCTGTGGAGTGTGCAGCGCCAGCTGGATCCCAAGCATCCCGGTGCGGCGGCTGCGCCCGCCGGTTTTCCCGGTGCGGTCGCCGGTAATTGGAGCGAATTGATACGCGCCGTCGTCAAGCTGGACGATTACACGGTCCGCTTCGACCTGACGCGGCCTTATGCCCCGCTGCCGGCCTTGTTGGCCAGTTGGCCCTTTTCGATTGTCTCGGCGGAATATGGTGAGCGCCTGGCCCAGCGCGGACAGTTGGCCAAGTTGGCCAGCGAGCCGATCGGAACCGGGCCTTACCAATTACTGAAGTACGACAAGGGCGCCATCATCCGCTATGCCGCCCACCCGGGCTATTTCAAAGGACCAGTGGCCATCGGCAAGCTGATATTCAGTATCCAGGCCGATGCCAGCGTGCGTGTGCAGAAGCTGCGTCGTGGCGAATGCCAATTGGCCGATAGCTTGCGGCCTCAGGATAAAGCAGCCTTGGCGGGCGACAGCCGGCTCGCGGTGCGAGCCTATCTGCCGCAGATCACCTCCTTCCTGGCCTTCAATAGCCAGCGCAAGCCTTTTGACGACGCACGGATACGGCGGGCCTTGAGCCTGGCGATAGACCGGGCCGCCATTGTCCGGGCGGTGTACGAGGGGCAGGCCGATACCGGCTTATGGCCGTATTCGGGTAAAGCCTTATGGGGCGTGCCGAGCGGGGCTGCGCCCGCGCCTGATCTTGCCCAGGCGAGGCGACTGCTGAAAGAGGCTGGCTACCCGAATGGATTCGATACCCAGATCTGGGCACGCGTGGGCGGTGGCGCGTCCAACGTCAATCCGAGGCTGACGGCGGAACTGGTACAAGCCGACTGGGCCAAGCTGGGCGTACGCGCCAAGGTGGTGGCCATGGAATCGGCCGAGCTGGGGCGGCGGGGCAGGCTGGGCGAGCACGATACGATCATCTCCGGCTGGATGAACAGCCTCGATCCGGATGAGCTGTACACCAATTTACTGACCTGCCAGGCCGCCACGACCAGCACGGCTCGCTGGTGCGACCCTGCTTTCGACGCCGAGATCGCGTTCGCGCAGGCCGGCAGCGACCGCGCCGCGCGCGACAAGGCCTACCGGTCGGCCGCCGCGCGCTTCGTGACGGCAGCCCCCTGGGCTGTACTGGCCTATCCCTACGCCGGTCTGGCGCACGATAAACGCTTGCTGGGGGTGCAGCCGTCGGCTGCCGCGCCCTACCAGCTGGAACGACTGCGCTGGCCGTGATGCTACTGGCGGGCCGAACGCTGATTGGCCGGCGCCGCCTGGGTAAAACTGGTGCGGAACGGGTTGATATCCAGCCCGCCGCGCCGGGTGTAGCGCGCATAGACCGATAGTGCCTCCGGCCGGCACTGGCGGCTGATATCCATGAAGATCCGTTCCACGCACTGCTCGTGGAACTCGTTATGCCGGCGGAACGAGATCAGGTACTGCAGCAGCCCGGCGTGGTCGATGGCCGGGCCCCGGTAGTGGATCTGCACGCTGGCCCAATCGGGTTGGCCGGTGACCAGGCAGTTGGATTTCAGCAGGTGGGAAACCAGGGTCTCCTCGATCGGTGCTTCCGCCATCGCGCTGCGCAGCAACTGGGGTTGCGGGCTGTAATCGGTGATTTCCACATCCAGCTGGTCGATGCAGTAACCCTCCAGCTCGCCCAGCCGCTCGGCCCCGAATGCCTCGGGCAGGACCAGACGAACCGCGACAAGACTGCCGGCGGCTTGGCTGAGGTCGGCTTGCAGGCGGGTTTTCAGCTCGGCGATGCTGTCCAGGCGAGTCTGATTGAAGCTGTTGAGATAAAGCTTGAAGCTCTTTGACTCGATGATATTGGGAGAATCGGCCGGAATGGTGAAGACCGCCAAGGCAACCTGCGGCTTGCCGCGCGGATTGAGCCAGGACAACTCATAGGCATTCCAGTAGTCGCTGCCGAAGAACGGCAGGCGGGCCGGCACAGCGATTTCCTCGCGCTTGGCCAGGCGGGGGATGGGAAATAGCAGGCTGGGATCGTAATGCTCGATATAGGTGCTGGTTTTACCCAGCGGGGAGAGTTCGGGTTGCATGGTCGTTCCTGTTTGGCTTTTCGCAATTGTAAGGCGTGTTGGGCGCGGGCCGGAATGGCAGAGCTTCCCAGGACGATGTTTAGTTTTTCAACAGCATTGTTGCTTTTGCCTCATTAGAATGTCGTGTCGCCATCCTTTAAGACCTGCGTTTAGACATGTCGCTCTCTCCTGCCATCCATATCGTCCACGGTTCTCCCCTGGTCTGGCGTGCCGGTGCGCGCGTCATGACCCATGTGCGGGCGCAGGGATTGGCGCCGGCCGATATCGGCCTGATTCCCGGCGCCGCCGGTGGGCCCAAGGCCCTGGCGCTGACGGGTTTGGACCAGGCGATTTTTGGCGAGTGGTTGCCGCGTGCGCCGCGTTTGCGCCATTTGCTCGGCAGTTCCATTGGTGCCTGGCGCTTCGTCTGCGCCATGCAGTCCGACCCGGCCCGGGCCCTGGCCAATCTGGCCGAACGCTATACCGCCGAGCACTTCGACGCCGGGGCCGGACCCATCGATGTCGCACTATCGTTGCGACGAATGCTGGACGATCTGTTTCAGGATGCGCCGGCTGCCTTGCTCGACCATCCCGACTATGCCCTGACGCTCACCACGGTGCGGGCACGCGGTCTGCTGGCATCCGAAGGGCCGAAGACGCAGCTCGGCGGGGTGCTGGCCGCCGCCGCCGCCAATATGCTTTCGCGCCGGCTCTATGCGGCGCATTGGATGCGGGTATGGTTTGCCGATCCGCGCCACCCGGCTCCCCCTTTGAGCGCTGATTTCCCCACCCATATCGCACCGCTGCGCGCCGACAATCTATTCGATGCCTTGCATGCCACCGCCGCCATTCCGCTGGTGGTGGCCGGCGTGCGCGACCCCAAGCATGCGCCGCCGGGCCAATACCGTGACGGTGGCCTGCTCGACTACCACCTCGACCTACCCTATACGCAGCTGCCGTTCCTGGTGCTCTATCCGCATTTCTATCCCCATATCGTGCCGGGCTGGTTCGACAAGCGCCTGCCATGGCGGCGCGCCAAACCACACCGCCTGGACAATGTCCTGCTGGTCGCGCCTTCGCCTGCGTGGGTGGCGCAACTGCCCTACGGCAAGATTCCCGATCGCGATGATTTCCGCCGTCTGGATCGCGCCGAGCGGCAGAAGTATTGGCGCCAGGTCACGTCCGAAACTGCGCGGCTGGGCGACGCCTTTTTGGCGGCGGTCGACGGCGAGCGCTTGGCGACCATGCTGCAACCGTTCTGAATCCACGCCGCGGCGCGGGCGGCCTGATATGCCGCGCACACTGTTCACCATACCCAGGGAAACATAAAGCCATGTCAACCGTTACCTTATTCAGTCAACAACAACCAGCGCTCGAACAAGATCACCCACGTCCGGAGCGTTTGCTGACGGGCAATCCGCTACGCAGTACCTGGAACCATTTCATCAATGGCAGCAAGGAGATGTATTCCGGTATCTGGGCTTCCGAGGTAGGGAGCTGGCGCATCGAATTCGGCACGCGGGAGGATGAATTCTTCTTCGTCACCGAAGGGCGATGCCGTATCGTGGATGAGTTCGGCAAAGTGGTAGAAGCCGGTCCCGGCGATGCGCTGGTCATTCCGGCGGGATTCCGTGGCGTATTCGAGGTATTGGAAGCAATGAAGAAGTACTACGTGATTATCGAGCGCACTAGCTGATGGCCCGCCCGGGCTCCTTATCCCATCGATTGAAACGAGCCGCCACCGCACCGCTGGTGTTGTTGGCGGCTTTGTTTATTTTTCTCGAAACCTTTCTGTGGGATGAGCTGGCCCGCCTGTTCGGCATCCTGTCTCGCCTTCCCCTTTGGGCCCGTTTGGAACGCTGGATCGCCGGTGTGCCGGCTTGGGCGGCATTGCCACTGTTCCTGGTGCCGATGCTGTTGTTATTTCCCATCAAGTTGGCAGCGATCTGGTTGCTGGCGCGGGGACATATGCTGTTGGGCGTACAGCTTTTGCTGGCGGCCAAGCTGGGCGGTACGGCGCTGGCGGCGCGCTTGTTCATGCTGCTCAAGCCCACTTTGCTGACCATACCGTGGTTTGCGCGCGGCTACGCTGGCCTTGTGCGGTGGCGGACGCGTATATTTGCACGCTTGCATGAAATGGCCTGGTGGCAGGCGGCGCAGGGCTTGATCGGCGCAGTACGTCTGCATTTGGCTCGCTGGCGTGCTAAGCCTGGTATATGGAGCCGGCTGGTGCAACGCATGCGCCGGCGGCGGCAGAATAAAACAAGGAGATAGGCATGGCGAAAGTGGCAGTGGTGCTATCGGGTAGCGGTTACCTGGATGGCAGCGAGATTACCGAAGCGATCGCGACGCTGGTGATCCTCAGCCAACATGCGATTGCTTACGATTGCTTCGCGCCCGACCGGGCACAGCGGCATGTGGTGGATCACCTGAGCGGCGAACCCGGCGAGGAAGGCCGCAATATGCTGGTCGAGTCCGCCCGCATCGCCCGTGGCGAGATCGCCGCACTCGATACCCTGGTACCGGAAGACTACCAAGCCATCATCTTTCCCGGCGGATTCGGCGCCGCCAAGAATCTCTGCACCTTTGCCGACGACGGCCTGGACGCGCGCCTGCACGACGATGTAAAAAAAGCCTTGATGCCCTTTGTGCTGGCCAAAAAGCCGGTGGTGGCCATCTGCGCGGCGCCCTTGCTGCTGGCCCTGGCCGCGCGCGAGGCGGGCTATGTCAAAGCGCGCATCACCGTGGGTACCGGCGGCAATCCCCTGTCGGAAGCGATCGAGGCATGGGGCCAATACCATTTTCCACTGGCGGTGGACCAAGCCTGCCTGGATTCGGAAAACCGCTTTATTTCCACCCCGGCCTATATGTTCGACGACGCTACCCCGGCGCAGATATTCGCCTCGGTGCAGGTGGCGATTGCTGCACTCCGCGAACTTTTAGGTTAAGCTGGCCTTCTAACTTTCCTCAGACGCTTCAGCCATAACGACCATGCGCAAGCAAACCAGCTTTTTTTCGTTTTATTACTTCCCGACCACTAGTTGACGCGGGCAGCCCGGTTTCACCCTGAGGAAACCAAGAATCAAGCAAGGCGGGCCCACAAGGCCCGCCTTTTTTGTTGTTTTTTTTCGGCAGCCCGCCTGTCGCCGAGCCCGCAGCCTTGATCAAGCTGCGCAACGGTACAGCGGCCTCCGTCCCCACTCAATCGTGTAGCAAAGGATAATCATGATCATCGTAATGTCCCCGCAAGCCAGCCAGGCCGATCTGGATGCCGTCGTCGCCAAAATCCGCGCGGCCGGTCTTACCGAGCATATTTCCCGCGGCAGCGAGCGCACCATCGTCGGCGCCATCGGCGACGAGCGTCCGCTGAGCGAGCAAGCCTACGAGCAGATGGCCGGGGTCGAGCGCGCCATCCATATCGTCAAGCCGTACAAGCTGGTCGCCCGCGAAGGCCATCCGGCCGGCAGCATCATCGATATCCGCGGCATCAAGCTGGGTGGCAAGCAAATCCAGGTGATCGCCGGCCCCTGCTCGGTGGAAACCGAAGCGCAGATGCAACTGGCCGCCGCCGGGGTGCATGCAGCCGGTTGCCGCATGATGCGTGGCGGGGCCTTCAAGCCGCGTACCAGCCCCTATGCCTTCCAGGGCCTGGGCGTGCAGGGTCTGGAGTACTTCCAGGCTGCCGCGCGGGAATACGATATGCCCATCGTGACCGAGCTGATGGACGTACGCATGCTCGACACCTTTATGGCGCACGATGTGGACGTCATCCAGATCGGCGCCCGCAATATGCAGAACTTCGACTTGCTCAAGGAAGTAGGGCGGGTCAATAAGCCGGTCATTCTCAAGCGCGGCTTGTCGGCGACCATCGCCGAGTGGCTGATGGCGGCCGAATACATCGCCGCCGGCGGCAACAACAATATCATTCTGTGCGAACGCGGCATCCGCACCTTCGAAACCGCTTACCGCAACGTGCTGGACGTCACCGCCATCGCCATGCTCAAGCGTGAAACCCACCTGCCGGTACTGGTCGATCCCAGCCATGCCGGCGGCAAGGCCTGGATGGTGCCGGCACTGTCCCGCGCCGCCGTGGCGGCCGGTGCCGATGGTTTGCTGGTGGAAATGCACCCGAACCCTTGCGAGGCCTGGTGCGATGCCGACCAGGCATTGACGCCGCAGGAACTGGAAGAACTGATGGCGTCGCTGCGACTGATCGCCCAGGCCGTCGGCCGGGAGCTTTAAGCAAGAGGGCGGTAGCGTCAGGCCGGTGCGAGGGGCCTGGCCCCTCTCGCTGGTTCAACGGCGCTGGTAGCCGTTCGCCAGTTCCTGCGCGATTTCATAGATGCGCTCGCTGGTAGTGATGACATTGCGGCGCAGCTGGGGATCGTCGTTCTTCTTGGCCAGTTCATCGATGGCTTGCTGGAAGAAGAACCACTGGCTGTCCATCAGGCTTAGCCGGCCCTTTTGGGACTGGCTATTGCCCGGCAGGGCCTTCAGGCCCTTGCTCAGCGTTTCGAACTCGGCGCGGGCGGCGGCCAGGTCCTTGGGGAGAAAACCCAGCTTCACGCCATAACTCTGCAAGAGATAGATCTTGGCCAAACGCTGCGAGACAGTGGCAATATCCTCGGCCATGCGTAAGGGCTTGAATTCCGCATTGCCGCGCGCCTCGATCAGTTGGCTCCCCTTTTGGGCGATCCAGGCCAGCTCTTCGGATTGTTCCGACAGTGATTTTGCGCCCTCGCGGGTGGCGGGCGCCGCGGTCAGGGTCTTGTAGTCGGCCCAAAGCTGTTCCAGCAAGGCGTAGTTCTCGCTCAGCTCCGCATCCGGCTTGCTGGCGGTCTTCAGCTCCTGCAACTGTTTTTCGAACAGCTTGGCGGCCTCGTCATACTGCTTGCGCGCCTCCGCATTGCTGGGTTCCAGCCCGCGCCAGGCATAGGTCTTGGCGATGCGCTCGGCCAGCAGTCTTTGGCTGGCCGCTTGCTCCAGCGAGGGTTTGACGGTCTCGGCGGCAAGACAGCTGAGGGAAAACAGGGCAAGGATCAGAACGGGCAGGCGCACATCGGGCTCCAGAAGGTGAGGGTCTAATAGCTGCAAGTATGCCGCGCGCTGCGGCAGCGACAAAATAGGAAAGCGAGCGTACCCATGCGGGAAGTAGCTGTGGCGAAGTTGGTGGTGATAGGCGTGGGCTTGATCGGCGGTTCCTTCGCCTTGGATCTGCGGCGCGCGGGCGCCGTGCGCGAAGTGGTCGGGGTGGGCCGCTCGGCCGACAACCTGGCCCGCGCCCTGCAACTGCGGGTGGTCGATGCCGCCAGCCAGGATGCCGCCGCGGCCGTCGCGGATGCCGACCTGGTTTTGCTGGCGACGCCGGTCGGCCAGATGGATGCACTATTGGGCGGTATTGCCGCTTCCCTGCCGCGCCACGCCATCGTGATGGATGCCGGCAGTACCAAGCGCGATGTGGCTGCGCTGTTTCGCCGTCATCTGGCCGATAGCCTGGACCGCTGCATCCCCGCCCATCCCATCGCCGGCTCCGATCTGTCCGGCGCGGCGGCGGCTCGATATAGCCTGTACGAAGGACGCAAGGTCGTGCTCTGCCCGCTGCCGGAAACCGCACCAGCCGTGGTCGAACGGGTCAGTGCCCTGTGGCGCATCTGCGGCGCCGACCTGGTATGCCTGGATGCCGAGCAGCACGACGCGGTTTTTGCCGCCGTCAGCCATCTACCGCATCTGCTGGCCTTCGGCTATATGAATACGATCCTGGCCCGCCCCGACGCGGATACCTGCCTGGCGCTGGCCGCCAGCGGCTTCCGCGACTTTACCCGCATTGCCGGCGGCCACCCGGAAATGTGGCGTGACATCGCCTTGGCCAACCGCGATAGCCTGTTGCGGGATCTGGGCGCCTTCCGGCAGCAGCTGGACCTGTTGATCGGCCAGCTGGAAGCGAAGGACAGCGACGCGCTGGCGGCGGCTTTCGCGACAGCAAGCCAGGCTCGACAAGCCTGGCCTCCGGCACGCTAGCCGCCGCGCGCGACCCTTCCTCAATGCGACGGCGGGGAATGGTGCGTTGCCGTACTGTCGTCGCTATTGCTGGTGGCCGCTACGCCGGCCGCCACTGCCGCACCCGCTGCTATCGCACCGCCGCTGACACCGGCGGTGCCTGCCGTGGAGCCCACGCTGCCGGCCGAGGCGCTGCCGGCCGCCGCACTCAAGGACAGATTCGGCAGCGAGCCGAATACGTTCGCGGGCAGTTGCGAGAAGGAGACCAGTTGCGAGGTATTGGCGCCGAGGGTGGCCGAGTATTGCCCGGCATCCACCAGCAAGGTATTGGCGCCCTGGTTGATCACGATGCCGCCGTTATTGACGCCGGTGAATAAGCCGTTGTTCTGCAAGGCCGCCATCCAGTCGCTACCGCGAATGCCGATGGTGGCGGTCGGTGTTTCCAGCCGGAATGCCGCCTTGTTGCCACGGCCGATCAAGCCGGTCACCGCGCGCAGGCTGCCGCGCAACATCGAAAAGAAGGCATTGCCCTGTTCCGGTGCGGCTGCGGTGAAGCGGAACTGCTTGATGCGGAAATCAGTGTTTTTCTCCAGCGCCACCACCTGGCCATCGTCGAACCGCATGACGACCAGCCCATTATTGCCGGTCACGATCTGGCTGCCGTTTTCCACTCGGTTGCCGGTAACCAAGGCGCTGCGCGTACCCTCGGCGGTCGTGACGAAAACAGTGCCGGATGAGCTGGTGATATTGGCTGCCGCCAAGGCCGAGGTGGCCACCAGCAGTGAGAGGAGCGAAAATATTGGTTTGCTGAACAAGATGATTCCCCCTATGACCGGTAAAGAAATTCCCCCGTGTAAGTAATAGCAGGTCAACTTGTGTTGTGAGCGGCAATTGTGTCCGGGACGAAGCCGGGCAGCGATCGTCTATAAAAAATCCTTCATGCGATACCAGGCCATCCCCAATACAAGGCTGGGTGTGCGCAGCAGCTTGCCGCCGGGGAAGGGCAGGTGGCTGATTTTTTCGAACAGGTCCAGGCGTTCGTTCTGGCCGGCGATCGCTTCGGCGACCAAGCGGCCGGCCAGGCCGGTAATGGCCACGCCGTGGCCGGAAAACCCTTGGCAGAAGTAGCAATTCGGCGTCAGCCGTCCCCAATGGGGCGCGCGGTTCATGGTGATATCGACAAAGCCCCCCCAAGCGTGCTCGATGCGGACATCGGCCAGTTGCGGAAATACGCGCAGCATATCGCTGCGCATGGCTTCGGCCAGGCGGGGCGGCGGCAGGCCGGAATAGCTCACCTTGCCGCCGAACAACAAGCGGTGGTCGGCCGTCAGGCGGTAATAGTCGAGCACGAACTGCGTATCCGCCACCGCGAAGTTGGGGTTGATCAAGGCTTTGGCACGCGCCTCGCCCAGTGGCTCGGTGGTGATGCAATAGGTCCCCACCGGCATGATCTTGCGGCCCAAGCCGGCCACCAGGTCGCCCATCGAGACATTGGCGGCGAGCACCAGCTGGCCACAATCGACCACTCCGGCCGCGGTATGGACGCGAGGCCGTTCGCCTTGTTCGATGCGCTCCACCGGGGTGTTCTCATATAGGCGCGCACCGGCTGCTTGCGCGGCGCGCGCCAGGCCCAAGGCATATTTGAGCGGATGGATATGGCCGCCGCGCGCATCGTACAGGCCGCCGCTATAGCGGGGACTGTCGAGGTGGCTGCGCAATTCGGCTTTGTCCCACAGCGTGTAGTGGTGGTAATCGAAACGCTTGGCGGCTTCGTCCTGCCAGGCAGCCAGTTCGGCGAACTTGGCTGGCTTCACGGCCGCCAGGGCATGGCCGCGCTGCCAGTCGCAGGCGATCTGGTGCCGGGCGATCCGGTCTTCCATGATATCGATGGCCTCCAGCGACATATCCCACATGGCGCGCGCGGCGTCTTCACCGACGGCGCCGGCAAGGGTGTCCATATCGCAGGCGTAGCCATTGATGACCTGCCCGCCATTGCGGCCGGAGGCGGCATGCGCCAGGCGCGAACCTTCCAGCAGGATGACCGAGTAGCCGCGTTCGGCCAGATTGAGCGCGACCGATAAACCGGCCAGCCCGCCGCCCACCACGCAGACATCGCAGCTGGCGCTGCCGTCCAGGGCCGGCAGCGTGGGAATGTCCGGGGTACTGGCGACATAGTAGGAATCGATATGGGCTTGGCGTTGATATTTCAGCATGTCGGAATTCACAAAGGTGGCGATCAAGCGGCAGCGGTTCGAGCCAATGGCACGCTAGCACTGTTGAATATAATTTACAAGGCGTTGATTTGATCGCACGGCATGGCGCGACAGGATTTCACTGTCTACACTTTGGCTTTCATGCGCACAGGAGGAGCTTGAAATGTCCAATAAAGTCAAACCCATCCCCGAGGGATATCACAGCGTGACGCCTTATCTCACGGTCAGCGACGGCAAGGCCGCCCTGGACTTCTACCAGCGCGCCTTCGACGCCAAGGTGGTGATGCAGATGCCGGGTGAGAACGGCAAGGTGATGCATGCCGATATCCTGCTGGGTAATTCGCATGTGATGCTGTCGGACGAATTTCCCGACTATGGCGCGCTCAGTCCGAAGACACTGGGCGGACGCAGCGGTACCGTGATGTTGTATGTCGAGGATGTGGATGCCGTGGTCGCCAGCGCGGTCGCAGCCGGCGGCGTGCTGGAGCGGCCGGTCGCCGACCAGTTCTATGGCGACCGGGTCGGGATGGTCCGCGACCCATTCGGCCATGGCTGGCATATCTCCACCCATATCGAGGATGTGCCCGATTCGGAAATGGAGAAGCGCATGCGGGAATGGGAATCTAAAAACAGTTGATAGGGGGAAGCATGGTCGAAATGCGCGGAATACTCTTGGCTCTGCTGGGCTCGTTCCAGGTTGCCACGGCGGACGTCGCCATACCCAAGATGCCGGTATCGAGTATGCCGGCTGGGGAGGTGGCCAAGGAGCAGGTACGCAATGCCGAACGCGCATTCGCCAAGACCATGGCCGACCGTGACCTGACCGCGTTTGCCGGCTTCCTGGCCGATGATGCGGTTTTCTTCGCTGGTATCGAGGCCCTTCGCGGTAAGCAGGCCGTGGTCGCGGGCTGGAAGCGATTCTTTACCGGCCCCAGCGCGCCATTCTCGTGGGCGCCCGAACAAGTCGAGGTGCTGGCATCAGGCACGCTGGCGCTCAGCAGCGGGCCGGTACTCGACGCCCAAGGCAAGCGGGTGGCGGTATTCAATTCGATTTGGCGTTTGGAAGCGCCGGGGATCTGGCGAGTCGTGTTCGACAAGGGGGGCGAGGTCTGCGACTGCGGCAAGCCGTGATGGTTAGTCCACCCATTCCGCCTTTTCCTGAAGCTCGCGCGGCACTGCGATACCCCAGCGGGCAATCGCGCTACGGCTGATCAACAGTCTATAGGTAGACGGTGTGACGGGCGGCATGACGCGCATCGGATCGGCCAGCTTGGCCAATATCAGCGGCACCGCCTGCGCTCCCTGCTCGGCGGCGGCATTCACATAACCGGCCATGGCCAGTCCCCGCCCGATGGCGTAGTCATTGTTGCAGTAAGTGGGTATGCCGGCTTTACCGGTGGTCCATTCCAGCACCTCCTGACCGCTGACCGGCCGTTCGCCTTCCTTCAAGGAGAAATAAGTCAGCATCAGCAGGGCGTGGTCGGGCCCGCTGAAAGACTGCACCGCCTTTTGCCAGGCCGCCAAGGTATCGACCAGTTGCACCGACACATCGATGCCGGCCACCATTTGGCGGGGACGCGACTGGAAGGTGTAGTCATACATCTGCTTGCTGGTCAGGTCGGTATCCAGCAGAACCAGGATACGTTTCAGCTCCGGCTGCATCTGCTTGGCCAGCAACAAGGTCTGGCGGATGGAGGGGCGTTCCAGCACCCCGGTAATATTGGGCGCGGGCTTATCCAGGTAGGTGGTCGGCGAGCCGTTGATGCCCAGGTAAACGACCGGCAGGCGGCTACCCGCCAAGCGCGGACCGAGGAATTTGAGTGCGGCATCATCGCCCAGCACAACCGCGTCGGGCTTGCTGGCCTGTATCAGCGCCCAGGCCTTGTCGCCCATGGCCGCATGGCTTTCCTTCGGCAGGCGCTTGGTATCCATCTCGAAGAAGCTCAGCTTGGCGCGGCCGGCCAGGCCATGCTGCAAGGCGCCGGTATAGCCGGCATCCCACAAATAGGCAGCGTGATAACTTTCCACCACCAGTACCTTGGGCAGCTCTCCGGCGAATGCGGCGCATATCCACAGGCACGGTAGCAGCCTGGCTGGCAAGGTGAGGCGCATGACGATTCTCCGGCCGATTGGGGAACGAGTCATTTCATACTAGCAGCGTGCAGCGTAAGAGGATAAACACGTATTGCCGCCACGCAGAATGACAGTATTTGCTTATGTTCTACGGGGAGTCGCTGTATCATGGCGCCGTTTTACCGCGCGGGGAGAGTGCTCGCGGCAGCCTCCACGCGTCGGCTGTTGAAAGATGGACGGGAGACGTCCAGCGTATGCGCGCGGGCGCAATCGGAGTCCTGTCGAAATGACAAAACCGATCTTGCAAGAACCCATCCTCGGCGATGGCGCCATTCGCCGCGAAGGCCTGTACGGCAGCAGCGTGGAAAATACCTATGCCGGCGTGCTGAGCTTTATGCGCCGCAAGTACACGCGCGAGTTGGCGGGCGCGGATGTGGTCATCAGCGGTGTGCCGCTGGACCTGGCCGTCACCTTCCGCTCCGGCGCACGGCTCGGACCGGCGGCGATACGCGCCGCCAGCGTGCAGTTGGCCGAGCTCAAGCCTTACCCCTGGGGTTTCGATCCCTTCGAGGACCTGGCGGTCATCGACTACGGCGATTGCTGGTTCGATGCCCACAATCCGATGACCATCACGCCCAGCATCGTCGAACATGCCCGCACCATCCTGGCCAGCGGCGCCAAGATGCTGACCCTGGGCGGCGATCACTACATTACCTATCCGCTGCTCAAAGCGCATGCGGAGAAATACGGCAAGCTTTCGCTGATCCATTTCGACGCCCATTGCGACACCTGGGCGGACGATAGTCCGGATAGCCTGAACCACGGCACGATGTTCTACAAGGCCATCAAGGACGGCATTATCGATCCGCACACCTCGGTGCAGATCGGCATCCGTACCTGGAACGACGATTTCATGGGGATGAATATCCTCGATGCCGCCTGGGTACATGCCAATGGGCCCCAGCAAACCCTGGAGCGCATCCTGCAGATCGTCGGTCAGCGGCCTACCTACCTGACCTTCGATATCGATTGCCTCGACCCGGCCTTCGCTCCGGGTACCGGCACGCCGGTACCGGCGGGCCTGAGCAGCGCGCAAGCCTTGCACATCATTCGCGGCATGGGTCCGGCCAACCTGGTCGGCATGGATGTCGTGGAAGTTTCGCCGGCTTACGATCAGAGCGAAATCACCGCCCTGGCCGCAGCGCATATTGCTGCCGACCTACTGTGTGTTTTACGCAACCAAAAGCTTGCGGCCGCCTAGTCGGCCAATAAGCTAACTAGCGCTTGCTCTGAGAAAAGCAAGTGCTCGAAAAGTCAGTAAATACGGGGCGGCCAAGGCTGTCCCGTATTTTTTCCTTACGATTTTGTCGCAAAACCTTCACAAAATTGTAACGAAAAGTTTGTCCAATTTTCCTGATTTCCCCTTAGTCTTCGCGCCTTTGCCGGATAGCCCGCTTTGCCGAGCCGCTGTCTAGCCGCGAGAAACCAAAACGGAGTGATTTACCAATGCGATTCAAACAAAGCCCGCTGGCCCTGCTTGTGGCTGGCCTGTCTGCCAGCTTGTGGGCAGCCGATGCCGTCGACGCGAACGCTGAACAGAGCATCAAGATCGAAGGCAAGGGTGTGTTTGCCGGTGGCAAGATGGTTTACGAAGAAGCCGCCAAGGCGCGTGCTACCGTAACCAAGAAAGCCATCGAAGAAAAGACCTCGACCGCCAATGCCTACCAGCTGATCGACAAGCTGCCCGGCATCAATGCCCACTCGCAAGACGGCAGCGGCTTGTTCGGCGGTACCCTGACCGTGCGCGGCTTCTCCGCCAGTCAAATGGGTTTCACCGTGAACGGCGCCCCCGTCAACGACTCGGGCGGCTACGAGGTTTACCCGATGGAATACGTCGATTCGGAAAACCTTGAGGAAATCTTCGTTACCCAAGGCACCACCGACAACGACGCACCCCATATCGGCGCCACCGGCGGCAACGTGGGCCTGGTGCTGCAAAAGCCGCAGGACGCCTTCCGTCTGCGCCTGACCCAGACCATGGGCATGAACAGCCTTTACAAGACCTTTGCCCGTATCGATACCGGCAAGACCGGTCCGGTCAAATCGTTTATCTCGATCTCCGACTCGCACGGCAACAAATGGCGCGGCGAAGGCCGGGCACGGCGCTTCCATATCGATGCCAACACCATGTGGAACCTGGGTGGCGGCAGCGAGATTTCGGGCGCGGTAATGTACAACAAGATGGACAACCATTTCTTGCGCCGCGCGCGCATGACCGACTGGCAAGCCAACCGCGAATATGACTACGATGCCAAATTCGCCGGCCGCCAGATCCGTCCCGGCGTGGCCGACAACGAAAGCGGCTTGACCAACTATTTCGAGCTGAACCGCAACCCCTTCGAGAACTACCAGGTGACCCTGAAGAGCAAGTTCATGCTCTCCAACAACCTCAGCCTCGATATCGATCCCTACTTCTGGCACGGCAAGGGCGGCGGCAGCAGCGGCACCACCCTGAACGAAACCAGCTACACCAGCGGCATGACCGGCTGCCCGAACGGCCGGCCCGGCCGCGACCTGAACGGCGATGGCGATTGCCTGGACACCAATGTGCTGGGCTACACCATCTCCAAGACCGTGACGGATCGTCCCGGTGTGACCGCGCGCCTGAACTGGGCAGTGAGCGGCCACAAATTGATGGCGGCCGTATGGTATGAAGCGGCCCGTCACCGTCAGACCCGCCCGGTCGTGGCGGTCGGCGCCAACGGCATCCCGCTCGACATCTGGGCGGATGAATCGATCACTCGCGCCGATGGCAGCGCATACAACGGTTTCTCCGGCGGCCTGGCCCGCAACTGGAAGACCAACACCACGGTGACCCAGCTGACCCTGCAGGATGGCTTCGACGTGGGCGACAACTTGAGCTTCCTGCTGGGCGTGCGTACGCCTCGGACCGAACGGGAAGCCATCAGCTACGGTGCCGGTTCCGAAGCCGAACAGGCCGCCTTCGTCCGCGAACGCGGCGGCCAGGGCGGCGCGGTGAGCGATACCCGTCGCTGGAACCAGGTGTTGCCGAACATCTCGGCCAAGTACGCCATCAACGAGCGCAGCCACGCCTTCGTCGCCATCTCGAAGAATGCCAAGACCCCGGCCAACTTCAGCCTGTTCGAATCGATCCAGGACAACAAGCTGGTCGGCGCCGACAGCCGCTTCACCAGCCGCGAACTGGCACCGGAAAAGTCGCTGAACGTTGACCTTGGCTATCGCTATCAGGGCGATTCCTTCAATTTCAACGGCTCGGTCTTCCTGGTCAACTTCAAGGATCGTCAATCGCAACGTACCGACGATGACGGCACCAAGCGTAACTACAACGTGGGCGACACCAAGAAGCGCGGCTTCGAACTGGAATTCGGCACCAGCCAGCGCAAGGGCGTGTCCTTCTACGGTTCGGCCAGCTTTATCCGCGAACGCCTGTCGGACGACTTCGTGCAGTACGTAGGCGTCAACAGGGCCGCCACCGGCACCACGCCGGAAACCCGCGCCGCACAGGTTGCCCTGCCGACCGCCGGCAAGACCATGACCGATGCACCGAAGTGGCTGCTGGGCATGGGCGCCAACTACCAGAAGGGTGGCTTTGCCGCCGGCCTGGGCGCCAAGTACACCGGCAAGCGCTACGGCGACCTGATGAACCAGGAAGTCGTGCCCAGCTCCACGGTCTGGGACCTGAACATGGCCTATAAGTTCGCCAGCATCGCGGCCATGAAGCGGCCTACCGTGCGCGTCGCGGTCAGCAACCTGTTCGACAAGAACTACCTGGGCGGTATCCCCACCACTCAGATCAACGCCCAGAAGCTCGACGTCAACAACGGTCTGCGGGTGATCGATCCGGGCAAGAATGTAGCCTTGTCGGTGGCCGGTTCGGCGCCAAGCTACGATATCGGTTCGCCGCGCTTCGTCAGCGTATCGTTCACCGCCGATTTCTAAGCGGATAACGAAAGCCTGATCGCAAAACGGCGACTACCCAGGTAGTCGCCGTTTTTGCGTACCTGCCCCCGGCAAGGTGGTTTTCCCATGAGGAGGAATAAAGATGAAGATGCAGTACCTGTTACTTTGTGCCGCACTCGGCCTGGGCGCGCAAGCCGCCGAACTGGCGGCAGGACCCATGGCGGGACCGCCCAGCATGCGCGGCGTGACCCTATGGCTGCAGGCCGATGGAGCGGCACGCGCCGCCATCGAATACTGGCCGGAAGATAGCCAGGCCAGCAAAAGGCGCAGCGCGCCCGTGACGCTGGACGCCAGCGAGCAGTTCGCCGGCAAGATCAGTTTGTTCGGCCTGGAGCCCGGCCGGCGTTACGGCTACCGGGTGGTGCTGAACGACAAGCCGGCCGGCAAGCAGACCTATCGCTTCGCCACCCAGGAACTGTGGCAGTGGCGCAAGGACGCACCCGATTTCACCGTACTGGCGGGTTCCTGCAACTACGGCAACGAGCCCGGCTACGACCGCCCGGGCAAGCCCTATGGCGACCACCATCTGACCGTGTTCAAGACCATGGCGGCGCAGAATCCCGACCTGACCCTGTGGCTGGGCGACAATCTGTACTACCGCGAAGTGGATTTCAGCCCGGAAGGCATGGCTTATCGCTGGCAGCGCGACCGCAGCCAGGGATATCTGCAGCCGTTGCTGCAACTGGGCGCCCATGCGGCGATCTGGGACGACCACGATTACGGCCCCAACGATGCCAACAGCAGCTTTGTGCTCAAGGGCGAGTCGCTCAAGCTACAGAAGCGCTATTGGGCCAACCCCAGCTATGGCCTGCCCGAAACGCCAGGTGTGTTCACCACTTTCAGCTTCAACGACGTCGATTTCTTTATGTTGGACGATCGCTATTGGCGCGACGACAACCGCTTCCCGGACGCTGCCGACAAGGCCATGTTCGGTCGCGAACAGATGCGTTGGCTGAAAAACGCCTTGCTGGCGTCCACCGCACCGTTCAAGGTGATCGCGGGCGGCACCCAGTTGATGAACAAATCCGGCCAGAGCGATTCCTGGCACGATTTCCCGGTCGAGCGGGACGATTTCATCGAATTCCTCAACAAGACCAAGCTGGAAGGGGTGCTGTTCCTCTCCGGTGACGTACATCGCAGCGAGTTGACCAAGGTCGAACGGTCAGGCGCCTATCCGCTCTACGACCTCACTTGTTCGCCGATGACCTCGGGCATCTATGTGGACAAGCGACAAAGCGAGCGCGCCAACCTGGTGCCGGGCACCTCGGTCATGGGCGAGCGCAATTTCTGCCAGCTGCGCTTCGAAGGCAGCAAGGCGGAACGGCGTTTGTTGCTGCGGGTGTACAACGACAAAGGCGAGCTGAAATGGGAAAAGCCGCTGAGCCGGAAGGAATTGACTTACCAATAGGGTTCGAAGCGAAACGGCAATCTCGCAATGGGATTGCCGTTTTTATGGCTTTGTCCCGCAAGGATGCGCTGTGACAGGCGTGCTCCGAGTTGGAACCGGAAGCCATACATAAGCGTACTCGCAAAGGTATCAGCGGTGGCGCCGCAGCAACTGGGCACGAAACTCGGCGGCGAATTCTGCCGCGTTGGAATATTGCTGACCTGTGCCGCTGTTGAGACCTTCCATCACCAGATCATGAATATGCTGCTCTTCTTCGTCCCGTGGGTCATTGCTGGCAGGAACTTCGGGAAGTGGTATCAATTCGGCCGGATCAAGGGCTTTGCGCTTCAAATTTGGCATGGGGTGCTTTTAAAAGCTTCTCGTCTGGATTCTAATTGGCGTTTTAGCGGCCCGACGCCTGTTCTTATTGCCTATATGGCATGCATCAGCTCGCAATTAAACTAGACAACCAATTTAGGCTACCAGATTGATACAAGAAGGCGCTTTCGAAAAATGACCCTGTCAGGCAGTCCTGCACTGTAGCTACCAAGCCCAGCAACTACCGCCAAAGTTTGTACGGCGATGGCGGCGGCGCGTTGCTGGCCAACGATCTGTGGCTCAATGTGACCAATCGCAAGCCCGCCGGGCCACGACAAAACGCTTGCCCGCCAGCACTTTCGAACACGTATTTAGCAAAACCTGAGCGTTCAGCGCCCCATCTTGAGGCAGCGTAACAGTTCAGCTTGTTGTTCCTATCCCGGACCCCCTATTTAACCCGGGATATGAATACTGGTGGCATGCTTGACCTCCTCCATCACCGCATAGGTATGCGTCTCCCGCACCCCGGGCAAGCTCAGTAGCGTATTGCCCAGAAAGTCGCGATAAGCCTTCATATCGCGCACCCGGGCCTTGACCAGATAGTCGAAGCCACCGGCCACCAGATGGCATTCCTGCACCTCCGGCCGGTCGGTCACCGCCAGTTTGAAGCGCTCGAACACCTCGGGCGTGGTGCGGTCCAGCAGGACCTCCACGAATACCAGTAGGCCGGCATCCAGTTTTTCGGGGTTGAGGCGCGCGCCATAGCCGAGGATATAGGCATCGCGGGTCAGCCTCTTCACCCGCTCCAGGCAGGCGGTGGGCGACAGGCCGATGCGTTTGGCCAGGTCGATATTGGCGATACGGCCATCTTCCTGCAATTCGCGCAGTATCTTGCGGTCGATGCGGTCCAATCCATTATTCATTGGTTTTTAATCCGGCATTCTTTAAATTGACTGGATTTTATGCTGTTTTCAACCATGAAAACAGCAGCACATTCGGTGGCGACCACAGTAGCATTCGTCCCGTTCTTACTTGACGTTCGCACCTGTCGGCAGGCGGCGGACGCAGGCGGTCGCCGAACCGGCCTTTGCCCCGCGAGGGCCGGTTCGGAGGCGACGGGAACGGGCAACGTATCCAAAAGAACGTGGGGTTATCCACCCCGGCCCGGACCCAAGCCGACCCGCGCAGCGTGATCTCGCTGCGCGGGTCTTGTTACATATGGGTGCGGCAAGCCTTGTGCGTTGCCGCCTTCCAAAGGCAAACCAGGCGATTCCGATGACTCCGCTTTACCCTGACCTACCCAGTAGCCTGGCCAGCTTTGCCGGCATCCGCGACAACCTGTTCCGCGACGAGGCGGAGGCGATAGGCAGCCTGTTGCCGCTGGCGCGGCTGGATGAGCAGGCCGAAAAGGCCGTGCATGTGCGCACGCTATCGCTGGCGCAAGGTGTGCGCCAGGCGGCCAGCAAGAACCACTTCGAAGCCTTCCTGCAAAGCTATGGCCTGGGCAGCGAAGAAGGGGTGGCCTTGATGGCGCTGGCCGAAGCCCTGCTGCGTATCCCCGATACCAATACCCAGGACCAGCTGATCCGCGATCTGCTGGAAAGCCGCGACTGGCGCCGTTCGCAAACCGCCACCTGGCTGGTCAGCGCGGCCAGCCGCGCCTTGCTGTTCACCGACAGCTGGATCGACGCCAGCGAGGGCCGCCACTGGTTCGACCGGCTGTTGCGCAAGATGGGCGAGCCTGTCCTCCGCAGTGCCATGAAGGCCGGCATGAAGGTGATGGCCAATAACTTCGTGGTGGGCGAAACCATCGAGGAAGCGCTCAATAACGCCGACAAACGCTGGCGCTATTCCTACGACATGCTGGGCGAGGCGGCGCTGACCAATGCCGATGCCGAAGCCTATTTCCGTGCCTACCACGAGGCCATCGCCGCCCTGGGCCGCCGCGAGGACAAGCAGCAGGGCTTTGCCCGCCAGTCCATCTCGGTAAAGCTGTCGGCCATCCATCCGCGCTATGAATTTGCCCAGCTGGAACGGGTGCAGACCGAACTGTATGGCCGTCTGCTCGATTTGGCCCAGGCCGCCGCCAAGGCCGACCTGGTCTTCAGCATCGATGCCGAGGAAAGCGAGCGGCTGGAAATTTCCCTGTGGCTGTACGAGCGGCTGCTGCGCGAACCGAGCCTGAAGAACTGGCGCGGCCTGGGTCTGGTGGTGCAGGCCTACCAGAAGCGGGCGCCGTTCGTGATCGATTGGCTGGCCGAGCTGGCCGCCGACACCGGCCGCGTGTTGCCCATCCGGCTGGTGAAGGGCGCTTATTGGGATAGCGAGATCAAGCGGGCCCAGCAAAACGGCCTGGCCGGCTATCCGGTCTACACCCGCAAGCATCACACCGACGTGGCCTACCTGGCCTGCGCGCGCAAGCTGCTCGACCATGGTCCCGAGCGGTTCTATCCGCAGTTCGCCAGCCACAACGCCCAAACCCTCAGCTGGATCGTGGAAGCCACCCGCAATCGCGGCAACTCCTTCGAGATCCAGCGCCTGCACGGCATGGGCGAAGCCCTCCATTCCCAGATCCACGAGCGGGAAGGGGTGGCCAGCCGCGTCTATGCGCCGGTAGGCCGCTTCCACGCCTTGCTGCCCTACCTGGTGCGGCGCCTGCTGGAAAACGGCGCCAACTCCTCCTTTGTCCACCAGTTGGCCGACACCCGCGTGCCGCTGGAAAGCATCGCCGATAACCCGGCGCAGACCGTTGCCCGCCAAGCCGTTACGCCAGGCGTAAAGGCCCCCTGCGATGTCTTCGCGCCACGCCGCAACAGCCAAGGATTTGCCATGACCGATATCGTTACGCTCGAACCGCTGCGCCAGCGCCTTGCCGCGCTGGAGTCCGGTACCTTCCACGCCACCCCCATCGTCGGTGGCCAACGCCCGGCCGGCACCGGCCAGCCGCGTGTCAGCCCAATCGACCTGGAACGCAAGATCGGTACCCTGGTGGCGACCGATGCCGCCGCCGTGGCAAAGGCCCTGGACCTGGCCGATGCGGCGCAGGACGGCTGGGCCGACCAAGCGCCTACCGCGCGGGCTGCCCTGCTGGAGAAAGCCGCCGATCTATTGGAAGCGCGCCAGGACGAATTCCTGTGGCTGTTGAGCCGCGAAGCCGGCAAGACCCTGCCCGATGCGCTGGGCGAACTGCGCGAAGCAGTGGACTATTGCCGCTTCTACGCCCATGAAGCCCGCCGCCTGATGGGTGCCGCCATTGCCTTGCCGGGCGTGACCGGCGAGAGCAACGAGCTGCGCCTGAGCGGCCGTGGTCCCTTTATCGCCATCGCGCCGTGGAATTTCCCGCTGGCGATCTTCCTGGGCCAGATCACCGCCGCGCTGGCCGCCGGTAACACCGTGATCGCCAAGCCCTCGCGCCGCACGCCGCTGATCGGTATGCGCGCCATCGAGGCGCTGCTGGACGCCGGTATTCCGGCCGATGTGCTGCACTACCTGCCGGGCGAGTCCGGCGGCTTGTCCGACAAGCTGCTGGGCGACCCGCGCGTGGCCGGCGTCGCCTTTACCGGCTCGACCGGTGCTGCCTGGAAGATCAACCGCACCCTGGCCGCCCGCGACAGCAGCATCGCCAGCCTGATCGCCGAAACCGGCGGTTTGAATGCCATGATCGCCGATAGCTCCGCCCACGTGGAACAACTGATCATCGATGTATTGATGAGCGCCTTCAATTCGGCCGGCCAGCGCTGTTCCGCCCTGCGCATCCTGTTGGTACAGGACGATATCGCCGACCAGGTGATCGAGCGCTTGGGGCTGGCCATGCAGGAACTGCGCATGGGTGACCCGCTGCAATTGGCTACCGATGTCGGCCCCACCATCGACACCTTGTCGCAGCGCGATCTGCAGGCCTATTGCGACAAACTGGCCGGCACCGCCCGCCTGGTGGGACGCACGCCACAGCCGGCCGAGCTGTCCGGCGGCTGCTTCTTCGCCCCGCACGCATTCGAAGTGGCGCTGGATCAGCTGCCCACCTTCGAAACCTTCGGCCCGGTGCTGCATATTGCCCGCTTCAAGGGCGACCAGCTGGCCGACGCGGTACATCGCGTCAACAAGCTGGGCTTCGGCCTGACCATGGGTGTTCACACCCGCCTTGACAGCACGGTCGAGACCGTCCGCAAGCTGGCCAAGGTGGGCAATCTATACATCAATCGCAACCAGATCGGTGCCGTGGTGGGTTCGCAGCCCTTCGGCGGCGAAGGGCTCAGCGGCACGGGCTTCAAGGCCGGCGGTCCGCACTATCTGCTGCGCTTCGCGTGCGAGCGCACCGTCACCATCAACACCGCGGCGGTGGGTGGCAATGTCAAGCTGATGGCGGGTGGCGAGGGAGAACACGCTTAAGGCGTAATGGTGGTAGTAATACTCGCCGCGTGAGCGGGTGCGCATCCCCATTGGTGCGCATCCCGTTGCCGGCAGGTACCCATGACCGGTGGCGATGGCGCTGCCGGTCATTTTTTTAAAAGTTCACCGCCCTTGGTCTAGGATAAAGCGTCCTCATCTCCCCTGATAAGGCCGCTCCGTGTTCGATTTCAAAAGTATCAGTCTCAAACTGAACCTGCTGTTCGTGGCTATCGTCACCCTGGTCCTGGCCGCTTCAGGAGCTTACAACTATCACCGTACCGAGAGCGATCTGCTGGGACAGCGGCAAGCGGCTATCGCCAATATTCTCGACAGGCTGTCGCTTTCGCTGCCGGTGGCGGTCTGGAATTTCGATGCCACCCAGGCCGAGAGCATCGTCCGCTCCGAGATCAACCGCAGCTTCGTGCGCGGCATCTCGGTCAGTGCCGAGGACAAGGTCTTCCTCAGCCTGCGCCACGATATGGCCGGCAAGATCGAATCCGGCCCGATCAAGACCCTGGACAACGATGTCCGGCGTGCCGCCGATCTCCGCTACACCGCCAATGGTGCTACCCGCTCGGTGGGACGGGTGGATCTGTTCGTCAGCAATGCCGATATCGTCCAACAATTGCAGAGCCGGTTGCTGTTTATCGTCGGCCAGATCGTGGTCGTCGATATCATACTTATCCTCTCCCTCTTGCTGGCCTTGCGCAGCCTGGTGATCCGGCCCTTGCAGCGCGTGAACGGGGCCTTGGCCGCCATTGCCACCGGGCAGCTCAAAGCCCCTCCCGTGGTAGAGGGCCGCGACGAGATCGGTCAATTGGCGGCCGCCGTCACCAATATGAGCAATACCTTGGCCAGCGTGATCGGCAAGGTGCGCAATTCCACCGAACTGGTCAGCGATGCCGCCGCGCAGATCAGCGGCGCCGCCATGTCCTTGTCAGCCTCCAGCAGCAGCCAGGCCGCCAGCGTGGAGGAAACCAGCGCATCGATGGAACAGGTCACGGCTTCCGTGACGCAGAACACCGAAAATGCCCGCGCCACCGATGGCATCGCCATGCAGAACGTCGTACAGGCCGAATCGGGCGGGGATGCGGTGCGTCGTACCGTGCTGGCCATGAACCAGATCGCGCAAAAGATCGGCATCGTCGACGAGATCGCCTACCAGACCAATATGCTGGCCCTCAATGCCGCCATCGAAGCGGCCCGGGCGGGTGTGCACGGCAAGGGCTTCGCGGTGGTGGCACAGGAAGTGCGCAAGTTGGCCGAGCGCAGCCAGAGCGCCGCGCGCGAAATCGGCGAGTTGGCGAACGAAAGCGTGGTCATGGCCAACCAGGCAGGCGAACTGTTCGTGGTGATGGTGCCCAGTATCCGCAAGACCGCCGCCCTGGTGCAGGAGATTTCGGCTGCGTCCAGTGACCAGACCAACGGCATCGAACAGATCCATGCCGGTATCACCCAGATCAGTTTTTCCATGCAATCCAATGCCGCCGCGGCCGAGGAATTGTCCGCCACCGCCACGGCCATGACGGACCAGGCCGCCGAACTGCGCGAGATGGTCGCCTACTTCAAGACTTGACGGTAAACGCAGCGGAGCAGCCACCGGCAGGGAAAAGCAAGCGGACTGTGCCGGTTGCCGAAGGCCGTGCTCGGTTAAACTGCCCGGCCACCCCCTCCGTGCCTTGCCATGTCCACCACCCATACCGAACCGTCGCGCAGCGGTTTTATCCTATTGCTCGCCGGCCTGGCGATGTTCGGACCGTTCTCCATCGACACCGTCTTCCCCATGTTCCCGCAGATGGAACAGGCGCTGGGCATCGGCCCGGTGCAGATGCAACAGACCATCAGTGTCTACCTGTTTGCCTATGCCCTGATGTCGCTGCTGCACGGCCCTCTGTCGGATGCCTTGGGACGCCGGGTGGTGATCATGGCCGGGGTGGCGCTGTTCGTGGTGTCCTCGGTGGGATGTGCGCTATCCACTTCGCTGTGGCAGCTCCTGGCGTTCCGCGCCCTCCAGGGCATGTCGGCCGGATCAGGCCTGATCGTCGGCCGAGCCATCATCCGTGACCGATTTCACGGGGCGGAAGCGCAGCGGGTCATGTCGCGCATCACCATGGTATTCGGCGTGGCCCCGGCCATCGCACCCATTATCGGGGGGATGATAGGCACGCGCTTCGGTTGGGCTGCCATCTTCTGGTTCCTGACCTTGTTCGGCGTGCTTCTGCTGGCGACCTGCTGGCGCTGGCTGCCGGAAACGCATCCACGCAGCGCCCGCCTGCCGCTGACACCGGGGCCGCTGTTCGGCCGCTACCTGCAGATGCTGGCCAATCCGCGCTTCGTTTGGTTGAGCCTGTCGGGCGCCTTCAACTTCTCGACCCTGTTTATCTATATCTCGTCCGCACCGATGTTCGTGCTGACCCATCTCAAGCTGGGGCCAACCCAGTTCGGCTATTTCTTTGTGCCGGCCATCGCCGGCATGATGCTGGGCGCCTACTTCTCCGGGCGCCGGGCCGGCCGCCATACGCCGGCTTCGAACGTGCAACTGGCCTATCGCGTCATGCTGACCGCCGGCTTGATCAATGTGGCTTACTGCTTGTTCGCACCCTCGTTCGTCTGGCCGTGGGCGGTGATACCCGTCATGGTCAGCGGTGCGGGTATTTCCTTGGCCTTTCCGACCCTGACCTTGCTGCTGCTCGATCTCTATCCGCAGGAGCGCGGTACCGCATCGTCGCTGCAAGCCTTTATCCAATTGATGTTGAGCGCCGTGGTGGCAGGGCTGTTGTCGCCCTGGCTGGCGCAGCAACCGGTCTGGCTGGCGGCCGGTGCGGTCGGCTTCAGCGCGCTGGGCTTGCTGGCCTGGTATCTGGCGCGGCGCGCGGGCGTCAGCGCGCAGGTGGCGCTGTAAAGTCGGTTGTGAAATGCGCAAGCGGGGGAGAGCGCGCGGCCGGGCGAAAGCCTAAGCTGCGTCCGACCTGAAACGAAGCGGACCTGCCCAAAGCGCATGCGTAAAATCACCGAACTGTCCTACCGGGGCCGGATCAACCGGGTGACTGCCCATATCGAAGCCCACCTGGCCGAGCCATTGACCGGCGACAGCCTGGCCGAACTGGCGGCCTTGTCGCGCTTCCATTTCCATCGCATGTTTTGCGCCATGCTGGGTGAAACGCCGGCCCAGTATGTGCAACGCCGCCGCCTGCACCGGGCGGTGGATAGACTGCGAGGCAGCCAGGCCAGCGTCACGGCTATCGCGCTGGAATGCGGCTTCGATAGCGCACATGCCTTGGGCAAGGCCTTGCGGCGTAGCACCGGCATGAGCGCGACGGCTTTGCGCCTGGCCGCACGGGAAGGCGCCGCCCATCCGTTTCGGGTCTTTCGTCCTCAACCCGCCCGGAAAGACAGACATATGCTCCAGCCACAGTTCAAGGATTTTCCCAGCCGCACCATTCTGGTTGCGACCGAATTCGGTATCTTCGATAACGATGCCGGCGCTGCCGCGCGCCGCGCGATCCAGCGTTTGGAACAATTTGTCGATGCGCATCCGGTTTGGCGCGATCATATGCGAGGTTGCCTCGCCTACAGCAGCCGGCCGCCGGAAGGCCCGAACGACCCCGACTTCCCGTTCAACGCCGCCTTTATCATGGACGCGCCGCCGCTATTGCCGGACGGCAGCGACCTACGCCTGGAAACGCTGCCGGGCACCCGCTGCGCGGTCTTCCGCCATATCGGCCCGTACCGGACGCTGTGGCAGACCTGGCAAGCCATCTACCGCGACTGGCTGCCTTCAGCCGACGTGAAGCTTCGCCACCAGCAACCATGGGAGGAGTACATGAACTCGCCGCATGACGTGCCGCCGGCCGAGCTGGTCACCGAAATCTGCGTGCCGGTGGAAGGGCCGCAAATCCAATCCTGAGTTCAACTATCCACAGCGGGCTTGTCGCGCGGCTTGAGTGCCGCCAGGCTGGCCTGCTGGAGTTCCAGCGTGCGTATGGTCATCTGCAGCATGCCCACTTGCATGGACAGCCATTGCTCCACCGTGCGCAGCTCGGCGATCTTGCGGGCGCATTCTTCCTCGCTCAGCGGCGGCATGAAAGCCTGCATCCCTTCCATGGGCTTGAAGAATTGCTTGAAAAAGGCGAAGGGGTCGTTTTGATCGCTCATACGTAGGGGCTCCTCGGTTGGCAGCATTATGGCCGAGCGGAAGGGCGCGGCAAATAATGCTTTACCGGATGAGCGACGGCTTGGAATCCGTGGATGGTCCGCAAAAGCTAAAGCCGTTTAGTGTTTGCTGGGCAAATATGCGCCAGGGAATCGTTGAAATATCGATTGTACGTAGACTGTGGCTCTCCACTCGGAAGCCGCATCATGCACCCACAAGAAACAGGCAGTGGACGCTAAGCGCTTGCTCCGACAAGCGCCGCACGCTGTGTTTGCCGAAGCATGACAAGGGTTTCAAGTACAGCATGTTTATCTTGCAACTCACTGGGCGTAGCTTGCGCCAGGAGTGGGTTTCGGAGATGAATTTCTGTGCCCATGCGTTCGATTCGCATTTGCTCTAACGCGGCATCTATCTGCTTGGCTATAATTGAATTTAATCTTTCGCGGCTGCCGTTGTTGAAGCAATAAAGTATCGCAAGCACATTTATATCATCTTCCGTGTCGGTTATATTTTGCAATAATCGATTAATTGTTTCTAATACATTTTCCTGCTCGGCAAGCTGGGTGTGTTCCAGGGGGGTAGGCGTCTTGCTCTCCAATGCCTTCTGTTGGAGCAGGGCGTCCCGGAGTTGCCGATCCTGTTGTGAATAACTTTCCAGCTTGATTTCTATTTTCTCTGTAATACGTTTTAGTTCCGGTTCATCTTGTTTAACTTTTTCGGCTAAATTATTCATTATTGTTTCTAATTGTGATTCCAGGCTCAGGTTTGGTTGAGCTTGCGTAGGTAACTCTGGTGGGTTATCTTTCGTGCCGTTCGGAGTAAGAGGGTCTATTTTGTTACATTCAAGCTGAATGGGGATTGGAGTGGCCGAATAGCTTATGTTGGGTGGGTAGTATACGTCATATGCCAAGTCTGGCTTCTCAACGGTCACGACAACCAAAGGTGTGGGTGGCTGAGCCGCGACCGAGTGGTTTTGGGGTGTTTGAAGAAACTCTTGATAAATTGCTTGATATTCTTCTTCTCCCCACGTTTGTTGGTTGATTGGGGTGATGGTCGTTTGATGAGGGAAATTTCCCCGGCTGCTTTTTTGCTCAGTCGGTGTGTGGCTGAATAGGTCTACAACTGCTTGGACGAATTTTTTAAATGTCTCGAAGAAAAATTCGATCGCTGAATAGAGTGCTACTGCGTAATTGCCGATTGCAGTGTGGCGTATTGGTTTTTTGGGTTCCGGCGCTTGCTGGTAATTTGCTGGTCCCAGTGCGCGACAAGATAGTGCAACGTTGGATGCGGTCATTGTATTTCTCTTGTTCTGATTTGTTTAAAAATAGCGCGAGAGATAAGATTGAATTTCTATACTTAATTAGATAATTAATCTAAATTTTTTCTGATCGAGTTGCTTTCCTATAAAGCTAGATTCTTTCGAAAAATGTCTGCTGGTCGAGGTCTGGGAAAGCCCTGGTTAGCTGTAGTCATGCCAACGGCAGCACCCTTGCACTTACCGCTCGAAGCGAGCTGCAAGTGCAAGGGTGCTGCCGTGATTGCTTGCCAGCGTAGGTTTGCCTGGACTCAGCCCGTTAACTGCCCTGCTTCCACCACCGCCAGTGCCGTCATATTGACGATGCGGCGCACCGAGGCGGTCGGGGTGAGAATATGCACCGGCTTGGCCACGCCCAGCAGCATCGGACCGATGGTGACGCCATCGGCCGCGCTGACCTTCAACAGGTTGAAGGCGATATTGGCGGCATCCAGGGTCGGCATGACCAGCAGATTGGCATCGCCCTTCAGGGTCGAATCGGGCATCACCATATCGCGGATCTGGCCGGACAGTGCGGCGTCGCCGTGCATTTCGCCGTCCACTTCCAGTTCCGGCGCCCGTTCGCGCAGCAGGGCCAGGACGGTGCGCATCTTCTCCGAGGTGGGCGAATCCACCGAGCCGAAGCTGGAATGGCTCAACAAGGCCACCTTGGGCGCGATGCCGAAGTTGCGCACGGTCTGGGCCGCCATCAGGGTAATTTCCGCCAGCTGTTCGGCAGTCGGATTCTGATTGACGTAGGTGTCGGTGATAAAGACATTGCCGCGCGGCAGCATCAGCGCGTTCATGGCGCCGTAGGTATGGCTGTCGGCCTTGCGTCCGATCACCTGGCAGGTGAATTCCAGGTGCGAATGATAGTGGCCGTAGGTGCCGCAGATCATCGCATCGGCTTCGCCGCGCCGCATCATCAGCGCGCCGATCAAGGTGGTCTTGCGGCGGACTTCGCGCTTGGCGAACTCCTGGCTCACGCCATTGCGTTTCATCAGCTGGAAATACTCGTTCCAGTATTCGCGATAGCGCGGGTCGTTCTCATTGTTGACCAGCTCGAAGTCGGTACCGGGGCGAATGCGCAGGCCGAGCTTCTCGATACGCATATCGATCACGTTCGGGCGGCCGATCAGGATGGGGCGTGCCAGACCCTGGTCGACGATCTCCTGGACCGCGTGCAGTACCCGCTCATCCTCGCCTTCGGCATAGACCACCCGTTTGGGTGCCTGCTTGGCGGCGGTGAAGACCGGCTTCATGAACAGATTGGACTTGTACACGAATTGCATCAGCGATTCGTGGTAGGCCGCCATATCGGCGATAGGCCGGGTGGCCACGCCGGATTCCATGGCGGCGCGCGCCACCGCGGGAGCGATCTTGACGATCAGGCGCGGGTCGAACGGCTTGGGAATGATGTAGTCCGGGCCGAACTTGAGCGATTCGCCGCTGTAGGCATCCGCCACTACGTCGCTTTGCTCCGCCATGGCCAGATCGGCGATGGCGCGCACGCAGGCCAGCTTCATCTCGTCATTGATGGTGGAGGCGCCGACATCCAGCGCGCCACGGAAGATAAAGGGGAAGCACAGGACGTTGTTGACCTGGTTGGGGAAGTCGGAGCGGCCGGTGCAGATGATGGCGTCCGGGCGGGCTTCCTTGGCCAAGGGCGGCAGGATTTCCGGTTCGGGGTTGGCCAGCGCCAGGATCAGCGGATGGGCGGCCATGCTGCGCACCATATCCTGGCTGACCAGCTTGGGACCGGACAGGCCCAGGAAGATATCGGACCCGACCATCGCATCCTTCAACGTGCGGTGGGGGGTGTCCTGCGCATAGCGCTTTTTCGATTCGTCCAGTTTCTCCCAGTCTTCGCGGGCGGTATGCACCACGCCCTTGGAGTCGCAGGCGATGATATTGGCCGGGTTCATGCCCAGCTGTACCAGCAGGTTCAAGCAGGCGATGGCCGCGGCGCCGGCGCCGGATACCACCAGCCGCACCCGGCCGATGTCCTTGTCGACGATGCGCAGGCCGTTCAGCACGGCGGCGGCGGTGATGATGGCGGTGCCGTGCTGGTCGTCATGGAATACCGGGATCTTCATCCGTTCGCGGCATTTCTGCTCGACGTAGAAGCACTCCGGTGCCTTGATATCTTCCAGGTTGATGCCGCCGAAGGTGGGCTCCAGCGCGCAGATGATTTCCACCAGCTTGTCCGGGTCGTTCTGGTCCACCTCGATATCGAATACATCGATACCGGCGAACTTCTTGAACAGCACGCCCTTGCCTTCCATCACCGGCTTGCCGGCCAAGGGGCCGATATTGCCCAGGCCCAGCACGGCGGTACCGTTCGAGATCACCGCGACCAGGTTGCCGCGGGCGGTGTACTTATAAGCGTTCAGGGGGTCTTCGACGATGGCGTCGCAGGCGGCCGCCACGCCGGGAGAGTAGGCGAGCGCCAGATCGCGTTGGCTGGACAGCGGCTTGGTCGGGGCGACCTGGATCTTGCCGGGCTTGGGGAACTGGTGGTATTCGAGTGCGCTCTTGCGCAATTCTTCATCCATTGCTGGCTCCAACATCTGTTTTTTTGGCAGGTAGCTCCCGATTATAGGCCTGCCGAGCCGGCGGGCCGAGCGGGAAATCCCGATACGCGGTTTGAATGATATCGCCCGATATGACGGCTTTCGGAAAGCTATTGATTCCGCGTTGCAAATGGCGCCGCTGCCGGTTTTGGCGCGCCGGGGCGCGCTGCCGCGGATATGCGCTGCTGCCGTCCACAGCCGGGAACCCACGCCGCCACCCTTGTTGTAAAGGCATTGCGTGTCCCGTACGGGCGGCTCGCCGGGCGCGGCGGAGTGGACTACACTTGCGCGGCCCTTGCCAGCATGGCGATCCCATCCACCCGGTCGATTTCACTGGCCCTTTGTGTGACGGCTTCGCCACATTGCCAGGGCGTGGCGACCTTATCGCCCTAGTCCGGCCATCCCAGATTCGGTATTTGATCCACGTAAAGGAACTGCGCAGTGTTGCACACCCTATTTAAAACATTGATACGCCTGCTGCTGGTTTTGCCGCTGCTGGCATTGGTCGCGTGCAATGGCAAGGAATCCGCCCCCGGCGAGGCGCCGCAGGAATTCATGGTGAAGGCCGGCGATGGCCAGGTCACCATCACCTGGAAGGAAGATCCCAATCTGACCTATTGGGTCTTTACCGCGGCAGCCACCGGCATTACCCCGGACGATTACGGCAAATATCCGTCCGCCCAGATCTTTCCGTCGTCCCGCTCGCCCATGGTGCTGACCGGCCTGGCAAATGGCGTGACCTATGCCTTTACCATCAACGCCACCCGCAACGGCGGCCCGGCCGGTCCGGCAGCCCAGTCCATCGCCGTGTCGCCCCGTCCGGCCGGCAATGCCTGGACCGTCGGCAGCAGCGCCGGTACGGTCGACCTGAATAATGTGGTCTTCAACAACAATCTCGGCCATTTCCTGGCCGTGGGCCAGGGCGGCGCCATCCAGCGCAGCATCGACGGCAAGACCTGGACCGCGCAAACCTCCGGTACCGCCGCCGACCTGACCACCGTGTTCTACGACAACGTCGACTATCTGGCCCTGACCAGCGACGGCAAGTTGTTGCGCAGCACCGACGGTATCACCTGGGCCGCGGCTCCCGTGGGCACCGGCACCACCAAGCGGCTCAATCGTTTGGTCGGCGGTGCGAACGTCTACCTGGCGGTGGGCGAGGCCGGCACCATCGTCACCAGCCCGCCGGACCGCAGCGCCTGGACTGCCCAGGTATCCGGCACCCAGCGCGACCTGAACAAGGTGGTTTACACCAGCAGTGGATTCGTGGCGGTCGGCGCCGGCGGCACCATCCTCTCCAGCGTCGACGGCAAAACCTGGAAGACCCAGAACAGCGGCGTGACCGCCGACCTGCACGGGGTCTACTTCAGCGGCGCCAATGTCATTGCGGTAGGCAAGGGCGGCACCATCGTGAGCGGTAAGAACATCTTTACCGACACGCCGGTCTGGACCGTCAACGAGTCCGGCACCACCCAGGACCTCTACGCCGTCAACGCCGCTTCGCAAGTCGTGGTGGTCGGCGCGGCCGGCACCGCCTTGACCGGCAAGCTGGCTACCGGCGCGGACCGCTATACCTGGACGCTGGCCACTACCGGCACGGGTAGCAGGGCCAATGACCTGGTGTTGGGCGGGGCGACTTATGTTGCGGTGGGGGTGGGTGGGAGTAACGCTAGCGCTTATTGATCAGCGCGTATGCCGTTCAAAAGCCCTGTCTGCGGATGGGGCTTTTGTCATAAATATGCGCCCTCATTAAGGCAAGGGGTAGCAGTATCTAGCGCGCACCTTGTGTACTTCTTCGACGATCTCTTG
This sequence comes from Chitinimonas arctica, assembly GCF_007431345.1. Lineage (NCBI taxonomy): Bacteria > Pseudomonadati > Pseudomonadota > Betaproteobacteria > Neisseriales > Chitinibacteraceae > Chitinimonas > Chitinimonas arctica. The sequence continues at coordinate 4,006,224 of NZ_CP041730.1, forward strand.
TTCGATCTCGGGAGTGAGTTCCTCATTTGGTGCTCGCTGCCACATCGCTTTCAATGCATTGCCCGCGCGGCGGCGTAGCTGCTCCCGCAACATTGCTTCCATCGCTTCGGCTGAGAGCAAGCCGGCATCGGCCGCTGTTTGCGCTAGCTCATCGGGAAGTGAGATTTGCACGTTGGTCATCGCCAAAACCTCGTTTCAAGCGACTCCCATACGGTACCGCAAAATTGACGGTTATTGGGCATTAGGGCGTTTTGAGCGCAATGGGTCCATATTGTTCCCATAGCTCCAAGGAACTCGCACGAAATCTTCCCCTCTATTGACAAGAGCACGCCAGCCAAAGATTTTACAAACTCGCAATCATTCTTGGCCGAATTGGAAGGGATGTTCATGACCGAAGAGTTGACTAGCTACGATCCGGCGGAAGATTTGAGATCCGACCAAGCCATTACCGCCTTCATGACCGGTGCAATCGAGACAAGCGATCCCGTTTTTATCGCTTATGCGCTCGATATCGTTGCTCGCGCCACGATCGCAAATTCACGATTGCCAACTCCCACTTGCAACTGATGCAACGGCTCGCTGGTTTTTCCGCCTCGGCCAGCCCGCCACAATGTGGTTCCTGCCGTGCCATCAGCCGGCACACCCATCCATGCAAAGGAAACCCCACATGAAAATCGTCGTCGTAGGCGCAAATGGCACCATCGGTTCTGCCGTGGTCAAGGAATTAGGTCAGCGGCACAGCCTGGTCGGCGTCGGCAGGAGCGGTGGCGAACACCAGGTCGATATCACCCGTACCGACAGCATCGAAGCGCTGTTCGAACGTGTCGGCAAGGTCGATGCCATCATCTGCGCGGCCGGCGGCCTGCATTTCGGCCCACTGGGGGAGATGACCCCTGCGCAATTCAATATCGGCCTGCAGGACAAGCTGTTGGGCCAGGTCAGTCTGGCCTTGATCGGCCAGCATTACCTGAACGCGGGCGGTTCGATTACCTTGACCAGCGGTATCGTCGGCTCCGAACCGATCCGAAATGGCGCCAATGCCACGGCAGTGAATTTGGCGGTGGAAGGTTTTGTCCGGGCGGCGGCAATCGAGTTGCGCGATGGCATCCGCATCAATGCCGTCAACCCGACGGTGTTGCTGGAATCCTGGGACAAGTACGGCCCATTCTTTCCCGGCTTCGAGCCGGTGCCGGCCAGCCGGGTGGCCCTGGCTTATGTGCGCAGCGTGGAAGGCGGGCAAACCGGGCAGGTGTACAAGGTCTGGTGAGCTGTTCGCCGACATGAGGGAATAAAAAAAGCGGCAAGGGAAAACCTCGCCGCTTTGTTCATGCATCCGATTACATATTCGGATAGTTCGGTCCGCCACCGCCCTCCGGCACCACCCAGTTGATATTCTGGGACGGATCCTTGATATCGCAGGTTTTGCAGTGCACGCAGTTCTGCGCATTGATCTGCAAACGCGGTGCATTTTCCTCTACCCCGACGAACTCATACACTCCCGCCGGGCAGAAGCGCTGTTCCGGACCGGCGTAGACCTTCCAGTTCAGCTGGACCGGGATCTCGGCGGACTTCAGCTTGAGATGGCTAGGCTGGTCTTCCTCATGATTGGTGTTGGAGATAAACACCGAGCTGAGTTTGTCGAAGCTGATCTTGCCGTCGGGCTTGGGATAGTCGATCGGCGTGCATTCGTCGGCCGGCAGCAGCATCTGGTGGTCGGCCTTGCCGTGGCGGAAGGTCCACGGCAGGCGGATACCGAGCGAATGGCACCACATGTCGAAACCGCCGTAGACCGTGCCGCCCCACATGCCAAACTTGCTCAGCGCCGGCTTGATATTGCGCACGCTGTCCAGATCGTCCCAGACCCAGGAATTGCGCAGCTTTTGTGGATAGGCGACCAGTTCATCGTGGCCCTGGCTGCCTGCCGCCAGCGCATCGAAGGCCGATTCCGCCGCCAGCATGCCGCTCTTCATGGCGTTGTGGCTGCCCTTGATGCGCGGCACATTGACGAAGCCGGCCGAACAACCGATCAGCGCGCCACCTGGGAAGGTCAGCTTGGGAATGGACTGCAAGCCGCCTTCGTTGATGGCACGCGCGCCGTAGGCGATGCGCTTGCCGCCTTCGAAGAAGCCACGGATGGCCGGGTGGGTCTTGAAGCGCTGGAACTCGTCGTACGGGCTGAGGTAGGGATTGGCGTAGTTCAGGTGCACGACAAAACCGACCACCACCTGGTTATCGTCCAGGTGGTAGAGGAAGGAGCCGCCACCGGCATTGCTGTTCAACGGCCAGCCTTGCGAGTGCATCACCAGGCCGGCTTGGTGCTTGGCCGGATCGATGCGCCACAATTCCTTCAGGCCGATGCCGAATTTCTGCGGGTCGATGCCGTCGCGCAGGTCGAAGCGCGTCTGCAGCTCCTTTGCCAGCGAACCGCGCACACCTTCCGCGATCAAGGTGTACTTGGCGTGCAATTCCATGCCGCGGGCGTATTCCGGCTTATGTTCGCCATCCTTGCCCACGCCCATATCGCCGGTCGCCACGCCCTTGACCGAGCCGTCGCCGTGGTAAAGCACCTCGGCCGCGGCAAAGCCCGGATAGATTTCCACGCCCAGCGCTTCGGCCTGTTGCGCCAGCCAGCGGCAGACATTGCCCAGGCTGACCACATAGTTGCCATGGTTGTTCATCAGCGGCGGCAACAGGAAGTTGGGGATGCGATAGGACTCGTCCTCTTCCAGGATCAGGAAGCGATCCTCGCTGACCGGCACGTTCAGCGGCGCGCCCCGTTCTTTCCAGTCCGGGAACAATTCGTTCATGGCGATCGGGTCGATCACGGCGCCGGACAGGATGTGCGCGCCGACTTCGGAGCCCTTTTCCAGTACGCAGACGCTGACCTCCGAACCCTTCTCGGCGGCTAGTTGCTTGAGGCGAATCGCCGCGCTCAGGCCCGAAGGGCCGGCGCCGACGATCACCACGTCGTATTCCATGAATTCGCGTTCCACGGGGTGGTCCTCGCTGTTGTTGTTGGCGCATCGGGAGCGCCACGGGAAGAAAAGTAGCTAATGATGCGGGAGCATGCTGCCCTGCGTCAAAACGCCGGATGCGGAATGGACAGGTGGTCGTGGCTTTTTGCGCTCCCTTCACCGACTTGTGGGGGTGGATGAGGCCAATTTGCGACAGCTCCTCGAACCGAAGCTGTCCGGGAGACCGGCACAGGCGCGTTGGGGGCAGACCGATGCAAGGCGAGTCTATCCGCTTGAAAAACGATAGGGCGGTGGCGAAAGGGAAAAGCCTGCGTCCGTTTCTCGTTTTAAGTGTTAAACCATGCATACCAATTTATCTATCAATTCGCCAATTTTTTTGAATTCCGAATCCTGGCAAGACGTCGGCGTTGATCATGAGAAAAACCTTGCTTTATACCGATGCGCAATGCGTCTATGCCCCTCGTTCGAATTGGCGCAATTGCTCGGACCGCTAGCCGTTTTATTAGGGTGCCAAGAAGCGACAGGTGTGGAAATAAACCGGATGGCGCAAGAAAAGTGTCTCAATCTATGGCGGCCCGTGCCGGGAAGGTATTTATCCGTCAACTCGGCGATCACGCAGATTCCACCGGATGCACCTATCCGACAGCAAATGCTGGACGCGGGTTTGGCGGAAATTTTCAAACCCATTGAGCCGGATTTGAGTAGATTCAAAGGGGCGCCGCCGTGTGCCATCGTGGTGCCGCTTGGGCTTCACTCCAGTAATGCCACACGGATTGCTTGCGTAAAAGAAGTTGTCGAGGAATTGTTAAAGGTAAATTCCCCAGAGGCATTGGATAGCACGCACTCTATTTTCTGGGTGGCAGGACGCTCACTCCAATAGAGATTGCGACGTCGATTGTCGATCAGTTGGATGTAGCCTTGGCATACTATTTTTGCACGGCCGACTGGCCATGCCTCACACAGCAACACCGAACGGAGTTTCTAAAGGATTTCAAGCTGCAACTGGAATCCAGGCTGGGTCTCGCAGAGGAGTTGACTTTGCCTGGGAGCGCGCGCAATGAAGCCGACTCCGCTACGTATATTTGGCAAAAATCATCGGAGTTGGAGCAGGTTCGTCAATTATTTGCCAATCGGGCGCATTTTATCGAAACGCCGCCCGAAGCATATGGCCCCAAGGGGCGGGATTCGACTCATGGCAATGCCACGCAGTTTCTTGCACATTTTTTAGTTGACCGGAAAATCGAAAAGGGAGATCGCTTGCTGCTTTGCTGCGATACATTTTCCGCACCGCGTGCGGGCATGATTTTCAATGGCTATTGTGAACGATTCGACCTCGCGGTGGTGACGTGTTCGAAGCCGCTGACCACTTGTGACCAAAAATGGCATGCAAGCTTGCTAGCCATTCTGCTGCGCGAGGCCAGCTGCCTGCTTTATGACTTGGTACAAGCAAGCGAAAGTGCTTCCTATTTCGACTTCAGCCCGGCTAAAAAAGCAAAGTAAGGGGGGCTCGTCGATGACCGCTACGGTCGAGTGCGCCCTTGGGCATCGTCTATAAATTCGCCGTATCCGCCAAGCCAAGCTCAGCCAAAGAAGCGCGCCACTGCATGCCGATCGTGCGGGCCGCCGCCAGCACGGTATCGCGACTGGCATCGGGCCGCTTGCCGGCGCGATAGGCCATCATTACTTCCCACTGCCATTGCGGTAGGTCACTGACCTGCAGAGGCAGCAGCCGTCCGGCCTGTAGATCCCGCAAGGCGGCGATGGCGGGCATGAAAACGATAAAGCCATGCTCCAGCGCCAATTCGCAAGCGGTGGTGGCAGGTTGGTTGATATGCAGCGGCAGCGGCGCGCGTCGGTGGCTACGCAGCAGCCGTACCAGTTCCTCCGCTTCGCTGCCCCACCACTGCGGCGAAATGCGGGCATCGGCGATGGCGGCCAGGGGTAAGGGGCCGGCGTCGGCCAGTGGGTGGTCGGCCGCTACCATGGCGACGATGGGTGAAACAGCCAACATTTCCAGCTGAATGCCCGTAATGGTAGGGCGATTGAGCACGAATGCACCCTTGAGGCGGCCGGTGAGCACCCGTTCCATCAGTTCGGTGGAGTGGTCGGTATGGCAGAACAATTCGATGGGTGTCTCTGCCAGCGCGGCGACCAAGGGGCTGAATACCAGGGAGGCCAAGGAGGGCGGGCAACCGATGCGCGCTTCCGGCAGGGCCGGCGCGCCCTGGATGGCGCGGCGACCGCTGTCCAGTTCGCTGAGGGCGCGGCGAACGGATTCCAGATAGGTTAGACAGGCCGGCGTGGCCACCGCGCCACGGCGATGGCGCTGGAATAGTTGGGTACCTAGCCGGCTCTCCAACAGGGCGATACGCTGGCTGACCTGTGGTTGCGACCAGCCGCGCGCCGCGGCAGCCTGGCTGAAGCTACCGCGTTCCGCGACATCGCTGAGCAGCTCCAGGTCGCTAAGTAGAATAGACATAATGGATACTTATAAGAACTATAAGCATATAGCGTATTCCGATATGTCTGCAGGCACTAGACAATTCGTCACACCACGATTCCACAAACGACCGCCATGACCAGGCCTCAAACCATCGCCACCATCCAAACCGAGCACCTGATCTTGCGTGCGCCCACCGGTGCCGATTTGGCGGCAGCGTTCGAGATTTTTTCCGATCCGGCTACCTGCCGGCACAATCCAGCCGGACCGTTGCGCAGCATGGACGCAGCCGCCGACCTGCTGTGGCGCTGGCAGATGCACTGGGTACGGCATGGGTTCGGTTTCTGGGTCGTGTGCCGCCGCGAAGCACCTGAAGAGGTCTTGGGTTTCGGCGGATTATCGTGGCGGAACTATGGCGACAAAAATCGTCTGAATCTGGGTTTTCGCTTCAAGGCCGAGGCTTGGGGCCGGGGATTTGCGACGGAACTGGGCCAGGCTGCCATACAGCTGGCTTTCAGCGAGTTGGGCGAGGACGAGGTGTGGGCGATGGCCGATACCGACAATCTCGCGGCGCAACGGCTTATCGCCAAATTAGGCCTGGCCCCGGCTGGCCTGGTGCAAGCCTTCCCGTGGCTGCCGGCCACGCCCGCCTATCGCCTGGCCGCCGATGAAGCGGCCTGCCGCCACCTGTTGGCGCGCTTGGCGGCGAATGCCAAGCCGGAAGTGCAGGGGCGCGCGCGGCAATCGACCTTGGTGATATAGAGTCGTCGCTTATGGCGACGGTAAACCATCCCCACACACTGTGGATAAAGCCAGGAACAAGTAAGGGGTAAGTCCGGCAAGTCCCTGTCCACGCTGGTTTTTCGAGGGGCTGCCTGTTTTTTGGGCGGCATTAGTGTTTTCCCAGGTGATTGAGCGGCAACGCGGTGGTCTGCTTGATCGCCTGCAGGACAAAGCTCGACTTCACGTCGATCACACCCGGGTGTTGCAGCAGGGTATCCATCACGAAGCGCGAGAAATGCGCCAGATCCTCGAATATCACCCGCAGTAGATAATCCATCTCGCCCGCCATGGCGTGGCAGGCCACCACCTCCGGCCATTCCTGCACCGCCCCTGCAAAAGCGGCGAACTGGCGCTCGCGCTTATCCAGCATCACCCGCACGAAGGCTTCCAGCCCCAGGCCCAATCTGGCAGGCTCCAGCAAGGCGACATAGCGGGCGATCACCCCTTCGCTTTCCAATCGCTTGAGTCGCCGCAGGGTGGGCGAGGGGGAGAGGTTGATCGCCTCGGCCAGTTCCAGATTGCTTAAACGGCCGTCAATCTGCAGGGCTGCGAGGATTTTCAAGTCGATTTTGTCGAGCTCGGTCATTTTGTGCGCCTAGTATTTGGTTTATTGGCATTTTATGCCAATGCTGCACTGCTTCGGCATGCATTTAGCAAGCACATTGCGCGTCGGCTTTCGTATCCTTGCCGCATCGTCAGACCCGAGCCATTCGGGCAGGAGCAGACAACATGGAAGAAGCAGTCATTCCCCGCGGCATGCACGATTGCATACCCGACTACCGCGATATTCACGCGGTCGAAGTACCCGCCTATACCGATATCGAGCACCATACCTGGGCGCAGTTGTACGCCAATCAGCACAAGGTGCTGCCGGGCCGGGCGTGCGACGAATTCATGGCAGGGCTGGACACGGTAGGTTTTCCGGCGGAGCGTATCCCGGCGCTGGCCGATATCAGCGACCATATCGCGGCGCATAGCGGCTGGACCATCATGCGGGTCGACGGCCTGGTGCCCAACTACGAATTCTTCAAGCTGCTGTCCGAACGCATCTTCCCCTCGACCGACTTTATCCGTCGCCCGGATGAACTCGAATACACGCCCAGCCCGGATATGTTCCATGACCTGCTGGGCCATGCACCCCTGCTGGTCAATCCCCGCTTCTGCGCCTTCTTCGAAAAATTCGGCCAGGCCGGCGTGAATGCCTTCACCAACCCGGCGATCGATCCGGCCGCCCGCGACTGGCTGCCCCGCATCTACTGGTACACGGTGGAATATGGCCTGATCCGCAATCCGGGCGGACTGCGCATCTATGGCGCCGGCATCCTTTCCTCGCCCAAGGAAGTGCTCTACAGCTTGTCGGACGGGCCGAAGAAACTGCCCTTCGATCTGGAAGTGATCGCCAACAAGTCCTACGACATCTGGCATATGCAGGAAGAGCTGTTCGTGATCGATAGCTTCGATCAGCTGGAAGACAGCTTCTACGCCTGGGCGCACCGCCACGGCCTGCTGTAAACAATAAGACGACTATTTGCATACCAACAGGAGAGCAGCATGACCGATCCCATCAACCCCATGGGCACCGACGGCTTCGAATTTGTCGAATTCACCGGCCCCGACACCAAGGCCCTGGGCGAGTTGTTCGAACTGATGGGCTTTACCGCCATCGCCCGGCACCGTTCCAAGGAATGCACCTTGTATCGCCAGGGCGACATCAACCTGATCGTCAATGCCGAACCGCACAGCTTCGCCTCCCGTTTCGCCACCCAGCACGGCGCCTCGGCCTGTGCCATGGCATTCCGGGTGAAGGATGCCGCCAAGGCCTATGAGCGCGCCCTGAAGCTGGGCGCCTGGGGTGTGGAAAGCCGGCCGAACGCCATGGAAGTGAATATCCCTGCCATCAAGGGCATCGGCGACTCCTTGCTGTATCTCGTGGACCGCTACGAAGGCAACAGCAAGGCATCCATCTACGATATGGACTTCGTGCCCATCGAAGGCGCCGATCCGGCCGGCAACGATTGCGGCCTGAAGGTCATCGACCATCTCACCCACAATGTGCACCGTGGCGCCATGGACAAGTGGGCTGCGTTCTACGAGGACCTGTTCAATTTCCGCGAAATCCGCTACTTCGATATCGAAGGCAAGCTCACCGGCCTGAAGAGTCGGGCCTTGACCAGCCCCTGCGCCAAGATCCGTATTCCCATCAACGAATCGAGCGATGACAAGAGCCAGATCGAAGAATACCTGCGCGCCTATAAGGGCGAGGGCATCCAGCATATCGCGCTGACCACCGAAGATATCTACGGCACCATCGAGAAGCTGCGCGCACGCGGCGTCACCTTCCTGAAGACGCCGGATACCTATTACGAATTGCTGGACAAGCGCCTGCCCGGCCATGGTGAAGACGTTGCCCGCCTCAAGCAGAACAATATCCTGCTCGATGGCGCCCCCGGCGAAGGCGGCGGCCTGCTGCTGCAGATCTTTACCGAGACCTGCATCGGCCCGATCTTCTTCGAAATCATCCAGCGCAAGGGCGATGAAGGCTTCGGTGAAGGTAATTTCCGCGCCTTGTTCGAATCGATCGAACTCGACCAGGTACGCCGCGGCGTGATCTCGGCCGACGGCAAAGTAGCCGCCTGACCATCCCCGGAGACATGACTATGGAATGGATACGCCTGCCCCTCGCCGAGGGCATCTATACCAAGCAAGCGCATTGCGACTTGCCGGACGGCACCTTCGAACGGGAAGTCGGCAAGGAAGGCTTCGGCGGCCCCGCCGCCCATTTCGTCCACCGCCACGCCCCAACCGGTTGGCTGAGCTTTGACGGCCCGGTCAAGCCGCGTGCCCTCGACTTCGCCGAGAGCAAGGACGGCCATGCCTCGCCCTGGCAAGCGCCGGTGATGATGCACAACAGCCACTGCGAAGTGCGCTGGTGGCGACTGGCGGAAAACATGCCGGCATTGGCACGCAATTCGGATGGCGACCAGCTGCTGTTTATCCATGACGGCGCCGGCGTGCTGTTTTGCGACTGGGGCCGCCTGGAACTGGGCGAAGGCGATTACGTGGTGATGCCGCGCGGCAGCATGTGGCGTATCGAAGTCAGCCAGCCCTTGGCCGTATTCATGGTGGAGGCCACCGAGGACAGCTACCGCTTGCCGGACAAGGGCATGTTGGGACCACACGCCATCTTCGATCCGGCGGTCCTGGTACGGCCGGTGATGGACGATGCCTTCCGCGCCCAGCAGACCGAAACGGAAACCCGGGTAGTGGTGAAGCGGCGCAAGTCGCTGACCACCATCACCTATCCGTTCAATCCGCTCGACGCCCTGGGCTGGCATGGCGATCTGACCCCGGTCAAGCTGAACTGGCGCGATATCCGTCCGGTGATGAGCCATCGCTATCACCTGCCGCCCTCGGTACACACCACCTTCCAGTGCAACCGCTTTATCATCACCACCTTCTGCCCGCGGCCGATCGAATCCGATCCGGGCGCGCTCAAGGTGCCGTTCTTCCATAACAACGACGACTACGACGAAGTGATCTTCTATCACAAGGGCAACTTCTTCAGTCGCGACAATATCCACCCCGGCATGGTCAGCTTCCATCCCAGCGGCTTTACCCATGGCCCGCATCCCAAGGCCTTCGCCGCCGGCGCCGCCGCAGTGAAGAAAGAGACCGACGAGGTCGCCCTGATGATCGATGCCCGCGACCCCCTGGATCTGACCGATGCCGCCCTCAAGCTGGAGTGGACCGGTTATGCCGACAGCTGGAAAGTGAAAAAGGATCAAGCGTAATGAAACTCGCCAGCCTGAAACACGGCCGTGATGGCCGTCTGATCGTGGTCAGCCGCGACTTGAGCCACTATGTCGAAGTCGCCGGGATTGCCGCCACCATGCAGGCGGCGCTGGACGACTGGCAAGCCACCGCGCCGCAACTGCGCGCGGTATCGGATGAACTGAACGCTGGCCAGCGGAGCGATGCGCAAGCTTTCGATCCCGCCGCTTGCGCCGCGCCGCTGCCGCGCGCCTACCAGTGGGTGGATGGCTCGGCCTATCTGAACCACGTGGAATTGGTGCGCAAGGCCCGCAATGCCGAGATGCCGCCGTCCTTCTATACCGACCCCTTGATGTACCAGGGCGGTTCGGACGATATGCTGGGCGCCCGCGACCCCATCACCATCCGCGACGAAGCCTGGGGCACCGATCTGGAGGCCGAGGTGGCCGTCATCACCGACGATGTCGCCATCGGGACCAGCGCCGCCGATGCGGCCGGGCATATCCGCCTGGTGATGCTGGTCAATGACGTCAGCCTGCGCAATCTGATCCCCAATGAACTGGGCAAGGGCTTCGGCTTCGTCCTGTCCAAGCCGGCCAGCGCGTTCTCCCCGGTGGCGGTTACGCCGGATGAACTGGAAGGCGCTTGGCGCGACAACCGTCTGCACCTGCCGCTGCGCGTCTGGGTCAATGGCGAGCGGTTCGGCGAGCCGAATGCCGGCGAGGAAATGACGTTCAGCCATGCCGACCTGATCGCCCACCTGGCGCGTACCCGTAAGCTGGGCGCGGGCTCCATCGTGGGTTCCGGCACGATTTCCAACAAGGATCGCAGCCGTGGATTCTGTTGCCTGGCCGAGTTGCGGATGATCGAGACCATCGAACACGGTCAACCGTCCACGCCTTTCCTCCGGCATGGCGATACGGTCAAGATCGAGATGTTGGATATCGCCGGCAAATCGATCTTCGGCAGCATCCAGCAGTCGGTCCAGTTGATCAAGTAAGGCCGCTACCCGCCATGCAAAGAACGCTATATACCTATTTCCGTTCCTCCGCCGCCTGGCGGGTACGCGCCGTGCTGGCCTGGAAGGGGCTGGACTATCAAGCCATCCCCGTCCATCTATTGCGCGACGGTGGCCAGCAGCGGGCCGCCGACTACCTGGCGCTGAACCCACAAGGTCTGGTGCCGGCATTGGTCGATGACGGGGCGGTCATCGCCCAGTCGCTGGCCATTTGCGAATACCTGGAAGAACGCTATCCGCAGCCGCCGCTGCTGCCTGCCGACGCCCTGGCCCGTGCCCGCGTGCGCTCGCTGGCCATGGCGGTGGCTTGCGATATCCACCCGATCTGCAATCTGCGCGTGCTGCAATATCTGAAGGGTCCGCTGGGCCATACGGGGGAGGAGGCGGACGACTGGTACCGGCATTGGCTGGCGGTGGGATTCGAAGGTATCGAAGCGGAACTGGCCCGTAGCGGCAGTACCCGGTATTGCGTGGGCGACGCCCTTACGCTGGCCGATATCTGTTTGGTGCCGCAGGTGTTCAATGCCCGTCGTTTCAAACTGGATTTGACGCCTTATCCGCATATCGTCGCGGTGGATGCCCATTTGGTGAATCTACCGGCTTTTGCCGTCAGCCATCCATCTGCGCAAGCTGATGCCGAATAACTCGTTGAAATTACGAGCTATCAGCGCTTGCGGCGGGCTTAAATCGACAATGCTGGCCGTAAGCGACACTGAAATTGCACAGTCTCTTTCTCGTTCCTCTCAGTTACTCCCGATATTCGCGCGCCCCGTAACCGGTCAGGCCCAGCAAGCCGCGCACCATCTGATAGGCCAGCCAGGGCAGGCTACGCCGCCACCAGGGCGCCTTGCTCAAGTGGTGTGCAAAAACCTGCTGTGCATCTTCTTCGATATGGCGCTGGATATCGGCGCGCAATTGCTCGGCCAGCGGCGCATCCAAGGCCACGATATTGGCTTCGCGCGCGGCCAGCAGGCTGAGCGGGTCGATATTGGACGAACCGACGGTCAGCCACCGCCTGTCCACCACCGCTACCTTGGCATGCATAAATCCGGCCGTGTATTCGTGGATCTCGGCCCCCGCTTCCAGCAGGGGCCGATATAGCACGCGTGTGGCGTAATGCAGCAGCGCCTGATCGATACGTCCCTGTACCAGGATGATGACCCGTACGCCGCGTGCCGCAGCGGCCAGCAGGCTGCGCCGCAGCGTGAGGCCGGGCAGGAAATAGGCATTGGCCAGTACGATTTCATGTTTGGCATTGCGTATGCCGGCCAGGTAAGCCGCCTGGATGGTGCGCCGATGCCGCATATTGTCCCGCCGCAACAGCGCGGCCCGGACCTGGCCGGCCGGGGCAGGGGGGGCACGGCCGGCGGCAGGCGCCGCCAGTCGTGCTTGAGCTGCATCAGGCAGGTAAAGCGCCATTGACTGGCCGCCACGCTGCGCACCTCGGCCGCCAGCGGCCCATGGATTTCCAGGGCATAGTCATAACGCGGCGCCAATCCCGGCCCTTCCTCATCCTCGAGGATATTGATGCCGCCGACAAAGCCGATCGCGCCGTCCACCGACGCCAGCTTGCGATGCATGCGGCGCAGCCGGTGGGTGTTCAGGTTCAATAGAAAGCGGGGTTCGGGGCGATAGAACAGGAGCTTGACGCCGGCTTTCAACAGGCTGTGGCGCAGAATACGCGGCAGCCGGCCCGCGCCGAAACCGTCCAATAGCAAATGTACCGCTACCCCGCGCCGCGCCGCCCGCATCAATCTGGCCGCAACCAGCCGGCCCACCGAATCGACTTCGTAGAGATAGCTTTCCAGAAAGATTTCCCGCTGAGCACCATCGATGGCGGCCAGCAGGCGCGGAAAGTAATCGGCGCCGTTACGCAGCAAGGTCAGCCGATTAGCGTCGCGCCATGCCATCGGCGGCCTTTTCGTTGCCGAACTTGAATTGGCCCGTTTCGCGTGCCAGCAGGAGCTGCAGGGCCGCGCCTTCCAAGCGCTGCACCTTGCTCAGAAAGCGGCTCGCCTCGCGGCCCGCCAGGGTCTTGACCGTGCGTTGGTGCTGGCGCAGTAGCACCTTGCCATCCTTGCAGGCCAGATAGTCGAAGGGGTTTTCGCCCAAACGTCCGTGCTTGTCTTGCATCTAGAGTCTCTTGATGGTGGCGCTAAGCGGGGCGTGGTCGGATAGACCCTGCCACGCCGCCTGGGTATGGACTTCCGCCTGCAGTACGGCAAAACCGCGCAGATAGATGCGGTCCAGGGTCAGCAAGGGTAGGCGTGCCGGAAAACTGGCCGCCAGGCGGCCATGTACGCTGTGGAATGCTTCACGCAAGCCCAGCGAATCCTGCAATAGTCCGCAGGCATGCTGTTGCCAGTCGTTGAAGTCGCCGGCGACGATCAAGGGTGCGTCGGACGGCACCTCGGCGTGCACATATTCCGCCAGCGCCGCCAACTGCCGGCGCCGGTCGGCGGAGCGCAGGTTGAGATGGACGCATAAGGCATGCAATGGCTGGCTCCAGCCGGCGATATCCAGCTCGGCATGCAGCAGTCCGCGCCGCTCCAGGGTATTGAGGCTGATGTCCTGGTTATGCCAGCCCAGGATGGGGAAGCGCGACAGCACGGCATTGCCGTGGTGGCCTTCGCGATAGTCGGCATTGCGGCCATAGGCATGGTGTAGAGCGTCGTCCGCCAGAAAGGCGTGCTGCGGTGCGGTCGGCCAATCGGCATGCAGGCTGGCCCTTTGCCGATGTTCACCCTGTACTTCCTGCAAAAACACCAGGTCGGCCGCCAGTCCACCCAAGGCTTGCTTCAGCGCGGGCAGGACGTGCCGGCGGTTGAAGGCGGACATGCCTTTGTGGATGTTGTAAGTGGCGATGCGTAGGGGTTTTGATGTTAAATCAGTCACTTACCTTGCTTTCGTGCGGATGCCGCAGGCGAGAAGTATGGCCATTCAGCCTATATGGATCAAATACTTACAAGCCGATTTCGGATGGTACGACATTCAGTTTAGCTTGTTGAAGGCGCTGTTTCCTGGCTTCTTGATCAGCACGCTACAGGCAAGCAGCGTGCCGGCAAGAACAGCGAGAGTCGTAACAGTTCCCTTTCCATCTCTTCCCGGGTTCGCGGGTAGGTCGCGGGGGGCAGCAGTCCGTCAGTGCGCCGCGAGCTGCCCCGCAATGCTTCAGCGCATGTCCTATCGGTGGCTATTTAAATCTTCGAGTTTTTCATTTGCCTTTGAAAAGATAAGTTGATACTTTGCCCGCAGTTTTTCCATTTCCTGGCAAGTAGAATGAATTGGTCCTAAGAAAGCAATTGTGGTATTTTTTGATAAAAATACTTTACTAGGCATAAATTTTTGCTTTACAATTCTATTCAATTTGTCAATTATAGCTTTAACATCCTTATCCCCGGAAAGAAATTCATTTTGCAAATCTCCTATTTCCGTCAAAGCTGCATTTATAATAGTCTTGCAACTGTCCCACGAACCCATATTCGCTGTCCTATCCAAAGGCATGTCTTTGTAAGCATTCGCGAGCGCTTTGGAAGCAATTTCGGCGATCTCTGCCTTCTTACAGTTTCGCAAAACACTATCCCATAATAAGGGACGAGCCCATTCCAGCAATGGTGAAAATACCGTTTTTTTCCTCACCACCTTCCCACATCCTTCAACAAGCTGTGTATGCTTTAATCGCAGCTTGTGGCGCAATTCAAAGAACCGCCGCTCTACCGTATCCACTTTGCGCGCCAAATCGCCACCAGGCGCTTTAATTTCACTAAGTGCGCTTATAATTGCTTCTTTTGAATCGCTGAAACCTTGTCTATCTATATCATCCCTATTTAAGGACAAATCCAGCGAAATCATGTTGCGGTTTACGTCATTAATTATTTTTTCAATTGCCGGGGAAATATACGCACTGTTTAAATTTTTGAAACCCCTGATTCCCATCACGTTCAAGGTAAGGTTCTGTATTGTTTTGGAGCACTGCGCAATTTTCTCGATCTGTATTATTTCATTCGGCCCGGTGTTTTTTTAAATAATAATGGCATCGGAGAATTTTCTTTTATCCGGCTCGGTGCTTTCTTCGATAACAATGGCATCAGAAAATGTATTTCTTCGAACCGCGTCACTCTGTGTACCATCTGCACCCTTTTCCGCGGGGACGCCATCACTTGGCTGAGGAAGTTGTGTGCATTGCGCTTGTCGCTCCTCTTTATTGTCAGTCAGGAGTATATTTTGTAATACACTGTTAGTCTCTATGGTAAATCGCTGTGCATTAGTCAATCCGTCGTTTTGAAACCTATGCGTAAAAATTTCTTGAATGGATTTGAAAAATTTTCTCTTTTTGTCGGTTTTTTCAGGCAAGCGCTCTATTTTTAACTTCGGCGCCTCGTTATGCGAGTCATTATATTGCACCTCCACCGAATAGATCTCGCCGCTTGTCAAGCGAAATGCTCCGGTAAGTTCTTTTCCCTGACGTATTGTTTCAAGGGAATCCATCAGCCATGTTGATAGGCATGCCTTAACATTGTTGGCACCATTTATATCGTAAGTTAACATTAATCGGTCCTTATAAAAAATCCCATTCAGGATGATTGCGTATGTATATACAGTTCAGTCGCGCTCCGCTTTCGACATTGCGCTCTCGTTTTGCTATTTAACACTGTACCCTGCGCAGTCACATATTGGCATGGCTGAGCAGGTGCAGAGGAATGGACGAATCCGCGAGGATTGGGGCGACAGCGACGCCAAGTGTTTCACACCAGGCTTTTGGAGCGAACGGCGTACCCCGCTGTACATACTTCCTTTGATGACCACTATCGTATAGGTTCAAATGCTACGTTTGCTTTCAAAAAATCAGCTTGAACGGTTTTCAACTTCTCTCCTATTTTATTTTTGTCTTCGTTGGTGATAAGCAGGGCAAATCTTTTTAGATCGGCAGGGTGGGTGTTACCTGCAGCAAGCCGCTTTTCAAGGTTAGATAAAGTCCTGTTAATGCCTGCAAGATTTTGATAAATCCCATAAATTTCACGAGCAGCCATTTTCTCATATTCATTTGCATCTTTTCTTATGTTTTTAAAATGATATTTTTCTCGCAATCTGTCTATTTTATCCAGAGCCTCTCCAATTTTACACTTGCAGACTCTGCACCAGCTACTCTCACTACTCGGTTGAGAAAGATGGTTACTTACATTTTCTAATGCATTGGTAGCAATTGTTGCGACCTCTGCCACCAGCTTCGCATGCCTAAACCGCAGCTCATTGCGCAAAGCAAAGGGCTCCCGTTCAGCCGTATCCAATTTTCTCGTGAAATCACCGCCAGAGCCAGATGCGTTGATGGCCTCAAGTGTTCCTTGAAGCGCAGTTATTGACTCGTTGACGTGGTTCCCATTTTCATCATGTCTTAAGGGTGCTTCAGTTGGGAGTTTCTCAGTATTTCTTGTGGGTGTATCGGTATTCGATTCGGTATTTTGTTTAGTCGCGACGATATGGGGAAGCGCACTCCTTGGAAGTGAAAAATCATGTTCTTTTTTTGGGGTGGCAAAAAACGATGTTTCCTCGGCGGTTGAAGTCGACTCATGATTTTTACTACCGGGTAAGAAAATTTTATTTAAATTGCTGCGAGCGACTTTCGTGAATAAATTTGAATTAGTCTCCAGGCCATTTTTACACATGTGCGTAAAAAATTCTCGAATAAATCTTAAAAAGCGACTCTCTTGCCTTTCTCTTTTTCCAAGCTTCCGTTTGACCTTCAATGTGGGCATCCCATCAAGTAGCATCTGGGTATTCACACGCACATGGTATTTCTCGCCCGATGTCAAACGGAACGTCGCTTGGAGTAATGCTCCTTGCTGATTTTCCGGCTTTCCCAACCAACTGTTTAGGCTAGTCTGTACATCTTCTTTTTTAATAGAGCCGATTTTGACCATTTCATAAATCCTTTAAAAAAATCCCATCCAGAGTGGCATATTTATAATCAGTTCAGTACTGCACTATTTTTGATTTTACGCTCTGGTTTTCTTTTCTATTTCTAGCCCTGCTCAAAGGTGCCGGGGCACATGGTTGAATCCAAGGGGTGCAGCTATAGCGACGCCAATCGCAACTCGCCAGTCCGCCTTGGAGACAACGCCTCGCCCTTGTGCAAACAGGATTGTTGCGGGAGGTCTAAGCACATGCGTGATTTCAGTCTCCCCTTTCTCGAGAATAACGTATAGCTTCAATCTTTTCCGTTGCGGCCGAAAATTTAGCTTGATAACCTTTCAGCAGCCATTCTATAGAGCTACGGTTGTTATACCGGGCACGGCATCATTGCGACGCCGAAGCAGGGAGAGGGCTAGCGCAGGGATCACTAAACCTAATAGCATCGTCAGCGGTCAGCAATTGATTGATGACTTGCTACCGCGGCCCGATGTGCAGGAAGAGCGAGTGAAGTACTACTCGTGCAAGCCTTCCAAACCGCTGTTCGACGAGTCATTCGTGTTGATTATAGTATTTTAATAAATGGCTTATGATTCGAATTAAAATGAACACGACATTTAGGCTAGCTTCTCGAAGGCGCTGTTTCGTGGCATCTTGACCGGCGCGCTACAGGCAAGCAGCGTGCCGACAAGATCAGCGCTAAATGCAGAATTATCCCTCTACCACTTGCACGATTGGCGGGTAAGTCACGCTGCTCGCCGGACGGCTGCCTGAATACGTGCAAGAGATCAGTGCATTCCTTATCGAGCGCCAATTATGGTTTAAATTTCTCGTTTGCTTCTGAAACGATAGATTCAGATTGTGCCAGCTGCCCATTTATTTTTCGCCTACATTCCCTGAACTGTTCTAAGACGGTATTTATTTGAGAAGGTGGCATAAGCTTTTCTTCATTGATGCTTTTAAATGTGGTGTTTTTTATAAAATCAAATTCTGTTTCAAAATAGTCAATCTCCATATTTTTACAGCCGTGAGTTATTTTCAGCTCTTCGATTTCCTTAATGACATTGCTTATCTCCTCTTTTTTACCAGCCCACCAGTCTAGAGTTACTTCGCAGTTATCGGATACTGGATCGAGAATAGATGATAATGCTTCGGAGGCGATTGCTGCGACCTCTGCTCTTTTGCGATTGAGAGCAGCTTTCTCCCACAATTCGTTATGCACCTTTTCTTGTGCTAGTGAAGCTTTACTCTTTTTCGCCACTTGGTGCCTGGAGTCTTCTGATAGCGCCCTATGGCTGGTACGCAGCTGTTCGAACAGGTCAAAGAATCGCTGTTCAGCCATATCTACTTTAAGTGCTAAATCCGCTTTAGCCCATATGATGCCAGAAAGTGCATATTTAAGCTGCGTGATAGACTTCATAATAGCGGTGAAACCAGTGCTATCGGGTTTTATGGATTTAGCTATCTGAGCCAGGCTGAGCAATGCATTTTCCATTGCGGTACGGATTTCATCGCTGTTTTCAATTGTTTCAAAACCCTTGATTCCCTTCACGGCCAAGTGGAGGACCTGTAGTTCTTTTGAACATCGCTCAATATTTGTTTTTTCCCGATTTTTACGTAATGAAGAGAGGAAATCCGCGAGCGGTTTATTTACTTCAGCGACCTGCTCGCCATTTTCTTGGGGGGCGACATCTGAATCGCTCACGTTGTCTTCTTTTTCTATAACCGATTCGATGTTTGAAAGCGTATATTTTGCCCCCTCGGTAAATAGCTGTGTATTCGTCACCCATCCGGGGTTTTTCCATCTATGGGTAAATATCTCTTTAATAAAGTTGAAAAAATTGCCTATTTCGCTTTCTTTTTGTCGATTGATTCCCAATTTCGACTCCTCACGGGTAGAGCAGGAGCCCAATTCCACCTTATACTTCTCGCCGGTTGTCAGCACGAAATACCTTGCCGGTATGTCCGTCTCATCCTTTATATCTTTACGCGACATCAACATCCATAATGCCAGGCGAGCATTTACGTTCGCTGCAATAATTTTACCGGTTTCCAGCATTTATCTAAGCCCTCGTAAAAAAACCATGTTTATGACCATAAACAGTTCAGAACCGCGCCGCTTTCGACATTGCACACTCGCTTCCCTATTTTTATCCGTGCGCTATGCTCGGGGACCGAATGTGCGCAATACACCCGCGCTTTACTTGCTAATAATAAATCAAATTTTTAAGTTCCAAGGGTGCTTGTGAAAGTTAGCTAAATTATTTGCCCGCTGCACGTCTATTTCCCTAATTTTCGCCCTGATCTCCGCTAAAATTCCACGTTTAAGGGTGGTATGTAATTTGGGGAGCGCTATGTGCGTACTTATTCTTTTTTTGAAATATTCAAGCGTATTGGTGATGTTATTAATTTCTACGGTTTTTTCTTTAAAGTAAAACTTTGCCTTCAATCTTTTTATTGCTGCCATGGCTCCGTTTATTTCTTTGTTACGAGCGTCCCATTCCCAATTATTCTCACCGCCACATGGATGCACGATTTTATGCGCTTTTGTTAGCGCCTTGGAGGCAATTGCCGCGACCTCTGCCTTTATCCAGTCCCGAAATGCAGCCTTCAATGATTCACTACGCGTCCCCTCCCACGGTTGTGCAGATGTTCTTTTCAATCCATGCGCTTCAGTAATCTGCTCCCCATATGTAAGCAGCTGGTAACTAATGGCAACGAATAGCCCTTTGGCCTTATCAAACTCTGCCGCCCGATTTCCATTGGCTGCTTTGATGGTCTCAATTGCCTCTTGAAGCGCTGCTATTGCTTCTTCGAAGCGAGTCGAGCACTCCTTTGTTATTAGGAGTTTACCTATCGATTGTAATTCAATTGTTGGGGCGACAATTACTCTATGGAAAGGCTTGTTATTCGAATTTTCACCGAGCTTGATACCCATTACCTTCGGGTAGATATCAAGTAAATCGCCTAAGAATTTTTCCAAATTACCAAGCTGTGTTTTTTTCTCGCCCCCGGTAGTTGAAGCCGCCGCGCTTGCTTTACTGGCGGAGGAGCGATTTGACCAAATGCCTTGGGCACCTTTGGTAAACAACTGTGCATTACTCATGCCAAGGTTTTTGCATCTGTGTGTGAAGAACTCGCGAATAGCATTTAAAAATTGCCTCGCCTTGCTAATATTTTTTTCCTGCTCCCGGACGATTTTTAGTTCCGCCTCGCAATGCGGACTCACGGCTTCCACCGTGACCGTGTATGATTCACCGGATGTCAAGGAGAACTGCGTAAGCTCGCCCGGTCTTATTTCATCATTATCCACACATTTTTTTAGATGGCCCTGTACTTCCTCTTTCGAAATATGAGGTATGCCGCGCATTTCATAATGTCCATAAAAAATCATCCAAGGTGCTCCATTTATAAACAGTTCAGTCCTGCTTTACTTTCGACATTACGTTCCCGTTTTACGATTTTCACCTTGCGCTACGCCCAGCCGCGTCGAAGCGTGGCTGGGCCAGGCACAAAAGAGCTGGGTAAAGCAGGGTGGATTGCAGCTATCGTGACGCCAAACGGTCCTTTCCCGCTGACCAACTATCCCCATCTCCTGTGGATAAACACAGGCATAAGCCAGGAACAAGTCCGCTAAGTCATTGGTGGGAAGCGTTTTGGCGGCGGCTGCCTGTTTTTTCAGCACGCCGTATATGAGGCCTTACTGGGCACAGCATCATTGCGACGCTGAAGCGGGGAGAGGGCTAGCGCAGCGTAGTAGGCACACGGCCTATGTTTACGGCGTATCGTCGCCAGGCCCCCGCCCAGGGAGCCGGCGACAGTTCAGTGCGATAGCGTGGTGTTTAAACTCGCCACGCCCACGCTATTCGTCGACCAAC
This sequence comes from Chitinimonas arctica, assembly GCF_007431345.1. Classification (NCBI taxonomy): domain Bacteria; kingdom Pseudomonadati; phylum Pseudomonadota; class Betaproteobacteria; order Neisseriales; family Chitinibacteraceae; genus Chitinimonas; species Chitinimonas arctica. The sequence continues at coordinate 4,026,996 of NZ_CP041730.1, forward strand.
TCCGACTTGGCGAACTCGACATCGAGTTTCTCCATCGCATCCAGCGGCGTACCTTCGCTGGCTTCCTCGTACAGCTTGGTCGCTTCCTTCACCTTCTTGTTGCCGAACAGCGCCAACAGGCCATTGGCGAATTCGATGCGGGCAATGGCCGAGTGGGGGATCAATTCCAGCGCCCGGCGGTAGTGGGCCTCGGAGGCATCCTTCGATACGCCATAGGTCAGCGACCCCACCATGCTCCCCACCTTGCCGATGATTTCGGCGTGGTAGGCGCCCAGGGCGATATGGGCTTCGGCGTGTTCGGGGGCGAGGGCCAGGGTCTTGTCCAGGCTGGTCTTGCATTTACCGGCGATGCCCTGGGCCAGCGCCTTGGCAATGGAGATGGCCTGGCTATAGCGGCCCAGGGCATAGGCGTGCTGGTAGTGGGCGTTGATATTGTCGGGGTATTCCTTGGCGGCGATCTCGGCGCGGTCGGCGACTTCCTCGAACAGTTCCTTTTTCTCGTCTTCGTCCTCGACCAGGTAGGTGGCGTAGATGGCCTGTGCCTTGTTGGCGGCATTGATGCCGGCGGCGGTCTCGGCTTTCAAGCCCAGGGCGACGGCGTTCTGGAAGTCGCCGCGATGATAGGCGCGCCAGGCTTCCTGGCTGGCCACGTCGTCCGGCCAGGGTTCCTGGTCGCCGGCATGCAGCCGTTCCCAGTGTTGCCAGAGTTTATCGCCGTCGTAGTCGAAGCCGGCGGCGTCGTGGGGAAAGGCATTCCAGTGGCTCATTGCAGTCTCCGCGTGGCTTATTGGTTTGCCACATTATAGGCCGGCGTCCGATTCGGAAAGCCTCCTGCAAACGGCGCAGCCGGCCTGGGTGGCCGGCTGCGCGCGGAGGCGTTAAAAGTGAATGAAATCAGGCGCGAAACAGGTTCAGGGCATTGCCGGGTTCCTGTGGCATGCCGGCCACACCGGGGAATACCACGCTGCCGGCACCGGGGGCGACCCACTCGGAAATACTCGCATAGACGCGTTCGATGGCGGTGAGCCCATCGATATCGGGGCTCTGCTTGCCCAGCTTGGCCAGTTCGCTGGTGGGGAAGGGATTGCCGTAGAAGCCGCCACGCACGTTTTCGCCGATCACGATCATATGCGATCCACGCCCGTGATCGGTACCGCCCGCGCCGTTGGCGCGCAATTGCCGGCCGAATTCTCCCCCCAGCACCAGGACCATATTCTGGCGGCTGGCGGCTTCGACCGACTGCCACAGCGTATCCAGCGCCTTGCCCGTGCCGAACAGGTCTTCGTATCGCGGTTCTATCATGGCGATCTCGCCGGCATGGCTGTCCCAGCCGTCGTAGCACAGCGAGGCGACCCGCATATCGAACAGATCGCGGTTGCGGATCGCGTCATACAGATTGCGGATCTGTTCGCCCATATTGGCATTGTTCAGCCGGCTGGGCGGCAGGCCGGTGTACAGCTTGCTGATGGGAGCGGGAATGGGTTGCGCGTCCAGTGCGCGGTTCATGCTGCTGCCGAATTGGCGCAAGGAGCGTTCGCTTTGGATAAAGCGGCCATAGACATCGCTCTGCGCCAGCTTGGCCGCCTTGCTTTCATAATAGTTACGCAGCGAGTTGGCCATGGAGCGGTCATAGGCATTGCCGGGCAGATCGACGGCATCGCTCAAGGCCAGGCCACGTGAATTCTTCATATTCAGCAGGCGGTCGTTGCGGTGGTCCAGCGGGTCGGTGGGGTGCGGGCCGAAGCAGAAGCTGCTGGGCGCCGCGCTCATCGAGACGATACGCGAGCTGCCGCCCAGGCCGGCGACCAGGCGGCCCCCCAGCCGGGCTTGCCGAACTGGGTGGGCAGCGTGTTGCGGTCGCCGTGGTTCATTACCAGTTGGGCGTGGGCATGATCGCGGCTGCTGGCGCCCAGGACATTGTGGATGATCGCGACCTTGCCGGCATCCCACATGGTCTTGAGCCAGCCGCATTTCTTCAGTATGCCGAACTGGGTGCCGTTGGCATTGGCGGTGACATAGGCGGCGGCGAAACGCGCGGCGACGGCCTGGTTGGACCCGGCGGGAATGCCATGGCTGGCGGCACGGGCTTGCCAGTATTGATAGGCCCAGCTTTGCGGATTGGTGTCCGGTGCCGGCGGCAGCAGGTGGCGGAAGTCCGGGCCGCCGGTCAGGGCGATATTGACCAGAACGCGGCGGCTGAGCGGGGCGGCGATGGCGGGAAGACCGTAGCTGGCCAAGCCGCTGGCGGCGGCGAGCTGGAGGAAGTTGCGACGATTCATGATTTTTTCCTCAATTGCTGGCCGGGCGTACATGCGCCCGGCCATTCGGGTTGGAACCGGCCGATTCAGCGGCCCTGTTGCACCATGGCGTAGGGGGTGGCGAGGATGAATCCTATGGCCATGTTCATGCGCAGATTGGCGGCATCGTGCTGGCGGCTATCGCTGGTGGCGAGGCTTACGGTCTGCGCGCCGAGCTGGTCGAGATTGGCGCCGGCCACCGCATTCGTTCCTCCTCCCAGCAAGGCATAGACCTGCTGGCGCTCTTCGGTACCGAAATTCTTCAAGCCATCGGCGATAAAGCGCTGCCACAGCCATTCCGCCGTGCTCTTTACATCATAGGCACCGGCTTTGTTGCGTGGGGCCACGCTGGCCCAATCCTTGCGGCCGCTTACGCCGGCCTGATCGCTGTAGCTGCCGTAGCGGGCGTTGCCGTTGTATTCGTTGACGGCGCGGTTGTAGAAGGCCCGGAACACATCGGCGTTCTGCGAGGCATCCACTCCGGTGGTATGGCCGAACACATTGTTGGTCGGGTTGAACACCACGTACTCGTCACGATTGCGCACACCGTTGACCCAGGTGGGCTCGTACAGCGCGATCAAGGCTTCCTTCTGGCTCAGGGTCTGGCCGTTGCCCGCCATCATGTGGTGGTCCAGCGGGGTCCAGTACTTGACCCGTGCTGCACTGTGGAACTGCTGCGAGATCGCGTAGGTGCGCAGGAACAGCAGCAGCCCGTTCGGCTTGTCGGCCAGTTTGGCCCAGATCTGGCGCAGTTCCGCCTTCTTGGCTTCGGTGGCGGTGTCGTTCTTCGCCAGGGTGTCGTCGGCCAGTCCTTGCGCAATCATGATAGGCAGGTTCGCCAGGCTGTCCGGGTGGACGATTTCCATCTTGGCCAGGGCAAAGATCTTGTCGCGGGCGCTGGCGCCGGCCACGTTCTGGTGCAGGATTTCCAATGCACCGGTGTTGTGGTTCTGGGTACCGAAGCGAACCGTGGTGTCATCCCAAACCGGCAGGGTGATATCGGTCAGCATCCGCGCGGTGTTCTTGACCGTTACCGATTCGTGATAATCGCCTTGTGTGTCGACGGCTTGGCTGGTGCCCAGCACGCCGAAGAACAGTTGGTGAAATTCGCGGGCAAAGTCTTCGTTGCCCTGGAAGCTGCCATTCTTGATGCGGTTGTCGTAGGTCTGGTATTGACGGGTGATCGCGGCGCTGGTCGCGGCTTCGGCCATTACTTCGGCATAGGGACGGCCGGCGGTCAGGGCGGTCTGGATCGCGTCATACATGGTGCCGGCCTGCTTCCACGCGATGGTCGCGTTGGTGTTGGCGACCATGTGGTAGCTCACTTCCCATGCGCCGATGCGATAGCGCACCGGGTTCAAGCCACGCGTCTGGGCAGCTTGCAGCATGATGGCGTGCGGGGCGCGCCAGTAATCGAATACGAACTCGTAACGGCGCCGGACCGGGAAGGGGCTGCTGCTGCCACTCCAGTATGCACCCAGCGATTTCAGGCTGCCATCGCCATTGCCCAGCACATTCGCTTCGCCGGCTGGCGACAGCTTGGGATTGGTCGGCGCAAAGGTGAGGATCTCGTCGATGGCGGCACGCGGGCTCATATTGGCCCAGAGCGTGATCTGCTGATCGGTAGGTTGGCCCCCCCAGGCAAATACCTGCAACACCTTGCGCACGGCGGTTTCATCCCAGGTCGCATCATCCACCACGCGCGCATCGGGAACGCTGACGGCGGACAGCGCGACAGGGCGTTCCAGTACCGGGAAGCCGCCACTGGCAACGGCGGGTTGCGCCTGGCTCGCAAGATGGTCGATCGCATCGGCGACCGGCGGTGTGGTTTCCTTGGATGTTTCGCTGCCGCTGCCGCAGCCGGCGAGTACCAGAAGGGAAAGCAGGCCAAGGCCGGAGAGTTGCTTGTTCATCAGTGCGTTCATTTTTCCACCAGTAAATTATGTTTTACTAATATGGCTAAAACTCTAACAGTAAAATTTCTCCTTGAAAAGCGGTATTTTTCTATAAGTACTTGATTTGTATTGCTGATGAGTCTGCTATCGAGCGGCGGGGGCGAGCGCGTAAGCGCCTTTCAGCTGCTTCGGCAGACTGCTCCAAGGCAGAAAGACGGGGCGGAATGCGGTAGTGAAGCGTGGAAAATCGCTTCCTGCTGGAGGGATGCGGGGGGAGGGTAAGCGAGGGTGACAAGTCGAAGCAGCCATCCTCCGGTGAGGATTGGCTTGATCGTACGTCGATCAGTTGCTTGCTTGTTTGTGAGCTTCAGCATGTTCGCGTGTCATTTTTCTGGATGGCGCATCCTATTGATCACGTGAATCTGTTGCTTTCGTAAACGGCAATAACCTATCTGTTTTTGAATCACTCTTGGCCCGTAACCATGGCCACGATTAGCGAGAAGGCTTGAATGATGGGGAGAAGCAATCCCCGTTCAGGCCTGCTGGTCCGCAGGGGCGCTTCTGCGGTGGAAGCGCTTCCGCGGACCAGCGGCGCTAAGCCGCTACAAGACCCTGCTACTTCCGGGCCGTTGGCGTCGAATAGGCGATCGACAAGGTGTAGGCCTTTCCGCCGCCTGCGTAGGCGCTGACCTTGATATAGACGACCTGGCTGACCGCGCCACTGCGGTAGCTGAGCGACTCGGTTGCGGTGCTGCCTTCGGATGCCAGCAATTGCTGGCCGCTTTCGTTAAGCAGATACAGCTCATAGTCGCTACCGGTCGGCCCGGTCATATCTACCCGCAGGGTTTCATTCGGCTTGAGCGTCAGGCGGAAAAAATCCTTGTCCCTGCTGTTGCCCATGCTGGCGCTGACCTTGGTCTGGTTGGCGCTCAATACATTGGCGCCGGCCAGCGTACCGTTCGGTTCGGTTTCGGCGCCACTGCCGCCACCATTGGCGATATTGAATACCAGGCTGGGGGAGCGGCCTTCATTGCCGGCGGCGTCAAAAGCCCGTGCCAATACCGTGTGGCTACCATCGCTCAGACCGGTCGAATCCAGGGAGATGGAAAAAGGCAGGGTGGCATCGCTACCGCGCAATTCGCCATCCACCAGGAAATCAACGCCGGTAACGCCCACATCGTCGCTGGCATTGGCCGCCAGCTGGATGGCGCCGCTGCTGCCCGTGACGGTTGCAGTGACTTGTGGTGCGGTGGTGTCGCTACCGCCAGCCTGGTTGATCCAGATGGGGGCCGACCAGAGCAGCTTGCCGTCGTCCTGGGTCAGCTTGGCGTAGTAGAAGTGCTCGCCTGCGGTAGGGGTAAAGCTGATGCTCGCCTGGTTGGTCAGCAGGCTGACGGTGCCGTCGCGGCCGGGTACCCCTTCGAAGATCTCGACCTGGCTGACGCCGCGGCCCGCGCTATTGGCGAAATTGGCGGTCAGCTGCAAGGGGCCGCTGTTGTTGAAGCGTTCCCCCATCAAGTGGCCATTGCCGCTGAGGATAAGCTGCGATTGTTTGTCCATGGTGGCGAACACCCGGCGCGCACGGATTGCGTCCAGGAAACTGGCCTGGTTGAACGCCACGCCGGTAGGGATCAGGACGGCGGTGCGATTGGTGGACGACATGCCCCAATTGGCGCAGTGATTGTCCTGGTTGCTGGTGGGGGCGACATGGAAGCCACGTTCGAGAATCAGGTTGAAAGCCGATTCATAATTGCTGAGATGGGTTTCGGACTCGGTGGTGTCGTTGGAAAACGCCGAGGTGTTGGCGATTTCCGCCAGGGCCATGACGGCATCGCCATCGGCACTGAAACCCAATGACTTACCGCCTACGACAAACTGTCCGCTTCTTTCCGGATGATTGAACTGGCCCAGCAGGCCCTGCTGGCGCATCACGGCGTAGAGCGCCTGGTAATCGCTCTTGGCGGTAAAGCGATCGGCCAGCAGTTCCTTGGCGGCATTGTATTCCCAGCCCAGCAGTTCGTTGCTGTTGAGGATATTCAAATGGCCGCCATTGCTGATGACGCCCCATTCCATGCCGTAGATCGCCAGGAAGTCGCTGTGATTGATGTTGTAGCTGGCGGCGGAATTTACGCCTGCACGGTAGCGGTCGCGTGCGGTGGCTGCGCTGGTGCTGGCCTTGGTGCCGGACGAACCATCGAAGTAATGGTTGTGCTCCGAGGTCATCAGGAAGTCCAGGCCGTGTTCATCGGCATAGGCGTAGGCATCGGCCGGTCCGAATTGGCCGGTTTGCGCGCCTTGCGAGGAGGAGCAGGTCTCAACCACGCCACCGCCGTCCGAATCGTTGGTCTGGCTGTGCAGATTGCCGTAGTAAACGGTGTAGGGGAGCGCATTGCCGGCCGGTGTGGCGGCAATCCGCATGGCGCGGCGCGCCTTGCCCGCGGTCGCGGCGGTGGGCAGTGCCGTAAAGCGGGCCATCGCTGGCTTGGCCGGCCTGCCCAGCTGGATATCCCAGCTTTGCTGTATCAGATCATGGCCACGGGCCTGCGCCAGGATGCGTGCCACGCGTGCCGATTTGTCGCCGGCGATGGCGCCGGCTTGCAGCGGGTCGATGATAGTGCTGCTCATTCTTACCCGGTAGATTCCGTCGGCCAGGGCCTTGCCGGCGGCACGGCCTGCCCAGGGTACTTCCACGGTAAGCGGTTTGCCTCGGTAGCTCGATTCATCCAGCCAGCGCTCGATCACGGCGCCGTTCGGCGCCAGCAGTTCCAGTTGCCAGGCCACGGTCTGCAGATAGCGCGCACCCGGGTAGCTGAACTGCATGGTGAAGCGGCGTGCGCCACCGGCTTCGGCCGAGTTGAAAGGCGCGGTCAGTGTTGCTTCGAATTCAAAATGGTCCGGGTCTTTGCTGCCCGGTGTGGCGGCGTGAGCACTGGCGAGGGCGATGGATGCGGCCAATGCCAGCCAGCGCAGCTTATGCTGCGGCTTTTTGCGAATACTCATGACTTCCCCTAATTGACTCCCGGCCAAATCGTTTGTCGGCGGGCGCCGCATTCTAGGGGTGACGGTTGATACCGATATTACAATTTGAAAATTTATTTTTAACTATGCCGGCGACGTTGCGGCAAACAAACATGGCAAAACGCCGACGCGGGGAAGCGTCGGCGTTTTTTTTCAACAATCGATTTTAACTATGCCGGCAGTTCAGGCGGGGATGGCGGTATTGGCCGAACGTTCGCCGGTCTGCAAGCGCCACAGCGCCGCATAAGCACCATTCTGTGCAAGCAATGCCTCGTGCCGGCCACTTTCCGTGATGCGGCCATTTTCCATTACATAGATGCAATCGGCTTGGCGAATGGTGGAAAGGCGATGGGCGATCACGATGGTGGTGCGGTTGCGGCTGACCACATCCAGGCTGCGTTGGATGGCCGCCTCGGTTTCGTTGTCCACCGCGCTGGTGGCTTCGTCCAGGATCAGGATGGGTGGGTTCTTGAGGATCGCCCGGGCCAGGGCCAGGCGCTGGCGTTGGCCGCCGGACAACTTCTGGCCGCGTTCGCCGATGCGGGTGGCAAAACCCAATGGCAGCTTTTCAATGAACTCGGTGGCCTCGGCGGCACGGGCGGCGGCGGCGATATCGGCATCGCTGACGTCGTCCATGCCATAGCCGATATTGTCGGCCACGGTGCCGTCGGTCAGGAAGCTGTCCTGCGCGACATAGCCGATGGCGCGGCGCAGATCCTGCAGATTCAGCTCATCGATGCGCTGTCCGTCGAGCAGGATCTGGCCGGCATTGGCGGTATAGAAGCGCAGCAGCAACTTCACCAGGGTGGACTTGCCCGATCCGGTGGAACCGACAAAGGCCACGGTCTTGCCGGCGGGAATCTGCAGGTCGATCTCGGTCAAAGTCGGCGTTTCGCCGTAGGAAAAGCCGACCTGTTCGAAGCGCAGCTCGCCCTTGGCCGCCTCGACCGGGAAGTGGCGACCCTCGTAAGGGATATTGATGGGGGTGTTGAGCAGGTCCATGGCGCGATCGATGGCTGCCATGGAGCGTTGATACATATCCGCCACTTCGGCCAGGCCGGTCAATGGCCACAGCAGACGCTGGGTCAGGAACACCAGCACCGAGTAGGCGCCCACCGCCAGCTCACCATGCAGGGTGAGCCAGCCGCCATACACCAGGGTAGCAGTGAAGCCGGCCAGGATGGCCATGCGAATGACCGGGGTAATGGCGGAGCTGACGCGGATGGCACGGGCATTGGCCTTGCGGTAGCCATCGCTGGCTTCTTCGATATGCCTTGCTTCGAAACCTTCGGTGGCGAAGGCCTTGATGGTTGCCAGGCCCAGCAGATTGTTATTGAGACGGGCGCTGACATCGCCGGCGGCGACCCGTACTTCGGCATAGCGCGGGGCCAGCCGTTTCTGGAACCAGAACGCACCGATCAGGATGGCCGGTACCGGCAGCAGGGAGATCAGCGCCAGCGATGGTTGCAGGGCGAAAAATACCGCGCTGACCATGATGGAGGAGCAGACCACCTGGATGATCTGGTTGGCGCCCCCGTTGAGGAAGCGCTCCATCTGGTTGATATCCTCATTGAGGATGGACATCAGATTGCCGGTGCGCTGATTCTCGAAGTAGGCCATCTCCAGCTTCTGCACATGGCGATAGGTGTCCAGCCGCAGATCGTGCTGCAGGTTTTGCGCCAGATTGCGCCATTTCACGCTGAGCAGGTATTCGAAAAAGGATTCGCCACCCCAGATCATGACGTTCAGCACGCCAAGCAGGATCAGCTGGTGCCAGGTATCGGTAATGCCGAAGCCGCCCAGCACTTGCTTGGCCAGGAAACTCTTGTCGCCGTTGACGACGATATCGACCGCTACGCCGATCAATACCTCGGGGAGGATATCGAAGAATTTATTGACGATGGAGTAGAGCGTGGCGAACCGGAAGTCGCGTCGGTAAGCGCCGGCATAGCTGAATAGTTTCTTGAGCGGGTGCATGGGGGAGAATGGCGAGCGGGTGGGCCACGAACGATAGCGCGTTCTCGCCGTTTCATAAACCTTCATGACCGCGCCGGGCCTGGTTTTGCGGCGCACTGGACGAAAAAAAGCCGCCGGGTTTCCCTCGGCGGCATTTTTTGAGTTGCCGGCGACTAGCGAAGCTCGACCAGCAGCGGATCGAGCAGGCTATTGGCGCTGGCATCAGGCAGTGCGGTGCCATCCTTGCCGCTGACCCTCACCGTGGTCTTGGCGTCCTTGCCGGAGACCACCACCACGTATTCCGGGCCCTTGTAGCTGGCTTCGGTGGACTTTTCTTCGCTCTTCCAGAACGCCAGCTTGCTGAGGAAGCTGCTGTCGTCCTTGCTTTGCTGCAGGACGCCAGGGCGTACGTAATAGACGCCCAGCGAACGGTCGCGGTCATGAATGCTGAAGCCGGCACGTTCCAGCGCCAGGCCGACACGGCGCCAGGCGCGGTCGAAGTTCTCTTCCAGGGCGATCGCACGCTTGCCGTCCGCCATGGTGACGGTGCTGGCGCGGCTGGCGCCGGTACTGCTTGCCGGCGCGGCGTGGTCGATGGCTTGCTTGGTGACGGTGCTGACCACCTGGCCGGCCGTATCCGCGCTGACGCCAAGGCGAACCAGCAACTTCTTCAGCTGGGTGGCTTCGCGCTCGGGATCGGCGGGGCTCACCGTCCAGCGCGTATCTTCGCGGTTCTGGCCCACATAGTTTTCTTCCATGCGGCGGTGGCTGATATAGATTTCGGTGGTGCCGGCATCGCTGCCGCGCTCGATACGCATGCGGTACTGGTCCACCATGCCGGTCGAATACAGCGTCTTCAGGCCGCGTTGCAGGGCGGCGCGAATGCCGCCTACCGGCAGATCGGGACGCTCTTCGTGCCAATCGGTCACCAGGATGCCGGTAGCGGGGCTGTCCGTGGTCAGCTTGAAGCCTTGATCCAGCCAGAATTGGCGGGCTTGCGGCCAGATGGTCTCGGCCGGGGCGCTGACCACCAGCCAGCGCTGGCCGCCGGTGCTCTCCATGCGGACCTTGTCGAACTTGGGCATCAGCACGCCGTCTTCCAGTGCTTTCTTGCCGGATTCGGTCAGCGTGACGCCGGTGAGGCCGGGAATGCTGTAAGCGGTGCTGATGGCCGGGGCCGAGAGATCCGGCGGCAATTCCAGCGGTCGGTTCTTGATGGCGTCGCGGGCCTGGGCATATTCCGGCGTCTCGGGCTTGTCGTCACCCATGAATGGCACGTGGAATTTGGTATTGGAGCAGCCGGTTGCCAGCAGGGCGAGCGTGATGGCCGCCGCGGTACGGGTGGAACGAATCATGTCTGGAAGGCCTTTAGATTTCGATACCAGCTTGCCGCAGGGCGGCGCGCACGGGGGCTTCGCTGGCGCTGGCCAGCGGGGTGAGAGGCAGGCGGATACCGGCGGGTATCATGCCCATCTTGTTCAAGGCCCACTTGCTTGGAATGGGGTTGGCTTCGATGAACAGATGCTTGTGCAGGGCTTGCAGTTTATCGTTGGCGGCCCGGCCGGCGGCGATATCGCCGCGCAGTGCGGCAGCGCACATCTCGTTGATCAGCTTGGGGGCGATATTGGCGGTAACCGAGATCACGCCGTGGCCGCCCAGCAGCATGAAGGCCAGCGAGGTGGCATCGTCGCCGGAATAGAGCGCGAATCCTTCGGGGGCGCGCATGCACAGGTCGGCGGCGCGGCCGATATCGCCGGTGGCGTCCTTCAGGCCGACGATGCGCGGCAGCGAAGCCAGCCGCAGCGCGGTGTCATTGCTCATGTCGGCGCTGGTGCGGCCGGGCACGTTGTAGAGGATCATGTCGATATCGACCGCTTCGGCAATGGCCTTGAAGTGCTGGTAGAGGCCTTCCTGGGTCGGTTTGTTGTAGTACGGCACGACCGACAGTGTCATATCGGCGCCGGCGGCTTTCGCCTGGCGCGACAGCTCGATGGCTTCGCGGGTCGAGTTGGCACCAGTGCCGGCAATCACCTTGAGGCGGCCCGCAGCGGCGGCAACCGTGGCTTTGACCACGGCGATATGTTCTTCGACGTCCACGGTGGCGGATTCGCCGGTGGTGCCGACCGCGACGATACCGGCGGTGCCGGCGGCGATATGGAATTCAACCAGCTTGTTCAAGCTGGCGAAATCGAGGCTGCCGTCCTCGAACATCGGAGTTACAAGTGCAACCAGACTGCCGTTCAACATGATGTGGATCCGTGAGGGGCGCAATGAGTGAAAGCAGCGATTCTAACCGAACGCCGTGAACGTGGTAACGACAGTGGATCGGTCGGTGGGTTCAATTTTTACCGCAAAAAACCGGGTATATCCCGCAAGCCAGGCTGCTACTTGCTCAGGCCGACATGCTGGGGATAGTCGGTGATGATGGCATGCACGCCGAATTCGCGCATCAGTTGGTGCTCATATGCAGTTTTGGCACCATAGACGGCGTTGCGAAAGCCCAATGCATTGGCTTGGCGGATGATATCGGGATCGACGATCTCGCAATCCCACACCAGGGTACGCAGATTACGGTGGGGCAGGGCAGCGTGCAGCATGCTGTTGATGGCGGCGGGGCGATGGGCGCTGAGAAAACCGCATTCCACGCTCAACAGTTCGGCGGCGGCGAGCACCACTTCATGGCGGAAAGAGGTGATCAGCAATTGGTGGCTGGTCTCGAAGCCGGCCAGGATAGGCAAGGCCAGGCTGGCGGCGGCCGGCGTCTTGATCTCGATATTCCACAAGGTATGGGGGAAAGCATTCAAGGCCTCTGCCAGGGTCGGCACGCTATAGCCGCAGACATCGGACAGTTGCCGCCGGGTCAGCGCCGCGACCGGCTGGCCGTTCCTGGCGACGCGGTCATGGAACAGTACAGCTTCCTGGTCGGCGCTGACCCGCACATCGGTCTCGATGCCCTCGAAGCCCAGCAGCAAGGCGGCGGCGAAGGCATCCAGGGTGTTTTCGGGGCAGTGGGCGTGGTAACCACGGTGAGCGAGCAGATGCATGAATGTCCTGGATCCGTGCTTGGATTGCCTTCAGTTTAGCAAATCGTATCGCTTACTTGCCTCTCTGAAAACCGTGTTCAGACCAGGGGTGCCTGCAGTCCCTCGCGTGCAATGGCGCGTTGGACCGCCGGTCGGGCCAGCACGCGCTGCAAATACTCGCCCAGGCGCGGCAGCGAACGGGCGGGCCTGGAAAAATTCCGTGTCCAGCGGCACAGCATGAAGGCGTAGATATCGACGGCGCTGAAGCGGTCTCCCAGCAGCCAGGCTTGTCCGTGGCCGGCCAGCTGGTCCTCCAGTTGTTGCAGCAGATTGGTCGCCTTTTGCTCGGCATGCGCCTTGACCTGCGCGATCGCGGCGGGTTCGTCCGCCCAGCGGCTGGCGTAGAAGTAGGCGATCATGGTGGGCTGCAAGGTGGTGGACAGCCAGCTCAGCCATTTATAGAAATGCGCCCGCTCAACGCTGCCGGGGAGCGGTGCCAAGCCGGCGGCGGGATGGTTGTCCAGCAGGTGCAGGCAGATGGCGGCCGTCTCGTACAGCACCAGATCACCCTCCGCCAGCACCGGGATCAAGCCATTTGGATTGAGGCGGCGATAGGCGGGCGAATCGAGCTCGCCGCCCGCCTGGTCCACCTCGATCAGCGTGAAGGGCAGTCCTAGCTCTTCAAGCAGGATATGCGGGGTCATGCTGGCGGTGCCGGGCGAATAATGCAGTTGGATCACGTCGGTCCTTTCGGTGCGGGGGAATAAAAACAGGGGCCGGAATGCTCCTGGCCCCTGTGCGGCTGAATGGGTGGATTAGCGATTGTCGCGGCTCGACGGCCGGCGTGTCGATCACCGCCATCAGAAGAAGTACGCGAATATGCCCAAACCAAGCAGGATAGCCGCGATCGCCATCATCAGGGTCGGTTCGAAGATATCGTCTATATGTGGTGCTTCCTCTAAATGCTGATCTTCAAACGGATGCTCCATGATGAGGCTCCTTTCGATTCTTCAAGATGACCCTGGTCCTTATGAAACGCAATTACATCCTGCGCCCCTGACGGGTGCCTTGCCATGCATATGCGACGGGTGCTTCGCTAATGCGACCAGCGGTTCCAGGGTGCGATGGATTGCCGAGACCACCGTCCCCAGCGCCGCGGCGACGCCCGCTATCATGTTGGCACCTGCGTCGCGCTTTGGCAGAATTTGCAGCTGAGCGGCTTGCAATGCTTCGATCACCAGGCGGCCGCGGCCGCGCGTCAGATAGCATTCGCCCTTCTGCAGCAAGGTATCCGGGCCTTGTTCCTCGGTCAGCCAGATGCCGCCTTGCCGGCAGATGATCTCGACGCCGTCGGTGCTGTCGAGGCTCAGTACTTGCCGAGCTGCCAAACGATGCTCATATTCTATAAACTCGTACAACATTTCCCGCTCCTTCCATCTTGTTCCTGAAGGCCGATAGGGCCAGCGCTTGAAACGAATTCTGCGACCGGGACGGATGTTGGACAATCGATGCTTTTTCAGTGGAATATTGAATTGGATTCACTATTCGAGATGCCGGGCAAGCTGCCCTCGCTGCCAGCGTTGCGTGCATTCGAGGCGGCGGCGCGGACGGGTAGCGTGGCGCGCGCCGCCGAAGAATTGTTCGTCACGCCGGGGGCGGTCAGCCATCAGATCAAGTCGCTGGAGGCGCAGCTCGGCTACAGCCTGTTTGTGCGGCAGGGGCGCGGCCTGGCGTTGACGCCGGAGGGTTGCCGCCTGGCCCACACCGTCAATCGCCTCCTGGTTGCCGTGGGCAATGAGCTGGACGCGATCAAGCGCGAGCGCGAACGTCCCAAGCTGACGGTGACGGCGCTGCCTTCGCTTGCCGCCCGCTGGCTGACGCCCCGGCTGGGCAGGTTTATCGAGCAAAATAGCGAAGTGGAACTATGGGTACAGTCGTCCAAGCAGTTGCAGTCATTGGCGACCGACGGTATAGACCTCGCCATACGCATGGGTTTGGGGGGATGGCCTGGCGTGTACAGCGAGCATTTCTTCGATGATTACTTCATGGTGGTGGCCAGCCCGCACTTGCCGGGCGGTCTGCCGCGCACGCCCGCGGAGCTGCGCGGCCGCTCGCTTTTGCGCGGGGAAGAAGAGCCGTGGCAGCCCTATTTCGAACTGGCCGGGCTGGATTTGCCGGAACCTTCGCAAGGTTTGGTGTTCAGCGATTCCGGCATGCTGGTGCAGGCGGCGATAGAAGGACAAGGCATTGCACTGGCAAGGCGATCGCTGGTGCAGGATGATCTGTGCGCCGGGCGCTTGCTGCGTTTGTTTGAACTGTCCTTGCCCTACGAACGGTCCTACTGGCTGGTCACCCCCACGCCGCCGCCGCACCGGCCGGTGTTGCAGACCTTTATCGATTGGCTGAAGGCGGAGATGCGCGCCTCGCTGGAATCCGCTTAGGAAATCGCAATAATGCCCAAAAGGTTTTCCCTGGTTTTGAGCTTGGTTTTGATCGGCGCAACGTTCGCCGGCGCGGCGGAGCGTCCCCGTGTCGCCCTGGTGCTGGGCGGCGGAGGTGCGCGCGGACTGGCGCATATCGGTGTGTTGAAGGTGCTGGAGGAAGCGCGGATACCGGTCGATTGCGTGGTGGGTACCAGCATGGGCGCCCTGGTAGGCGGTATCTATTCGACCGGCCGTTCCGCCGCCGAAGTGGATCGCGCGGTACGCGAAATACGCTGGGACGAGGTGCTGGATGACCGGCCGGCCAGGCAGCGCCGCAGCTATTACGACAAGCAGGATGACGGGCTGAATCTGATGAATATGGGCCTGGGCTTGTCGGACAAGGGCGAGGTACTGTTTTCGAAAGGTGCGATCGGTACCCAGAAGGTTGATCTGATGATCCATCAACTGGTGAACAATGCCAGCCTGTCGAGCTTCGATGGCTTGCCGTTGCCCTATCGCGCCGTGGCGGCCGATCTGGAGACCGGCGAGATGGTGGTGCTGTCGCGCGGCGATCTGTCCGCCGCCATGCGTGCCAGCATGGCGGTGCCCGGCGTGTTTCCGCCGGTCGAGCGGGATACGCGCGTGCTGGTGGACGGCGGCATCGCCCGCAACCTGCCGGTGGATGTGGCCCGTGGGCTGTGCGGCGAAGTGGTGATCGCGGTCGATGTCGGTTCGCCCCTGCTGACCCGCCAGCAGACCACCGATGCCTTATCCATCTCCGACCAGACCGTGCGCGCCTTGATGCAGCGCAATGTTGATCAACAGCTGCAGCAGTTGGGCAAACGCGACGTGCTGATTCGGCCTGAGCTGGGTAGCTTGGCGCCCACCGCCTTCGATCAGGCCATTGCGGCGGTCGATCATGGCCGGGTCGCGGCCCAGGCCGCACTGCCGCAGCTGCTGGCCTTGCAGGTGGACGAAGCGAGCTACGCCGCCTGGCGCAAGGGGTTGGCCACCAAGGAATTCAAGCCCGGTATCGTGCGCGCCGTGGTGGTGGAGCCGACCCGCTATGTCAATCCCGAAGTGCTGAAGGAAGTGCTGGACGTCAAGCTGGACCAGCCGCTCGATGTGCGCGCTTTGCACGATAAGCTGGCCAACGTCTACGCACGGGGTGATTTCGAGCAGATCGACTACCGCCTGCGCCCCGACCCGCAGGGCGATATCCTGGAACTACTGCCGCGCGAAAAAACGTGGGGGCCAGGCTACCTGGACCTGGGCCTGGGCATGCGTACCGATTTCGACGATGACGCCGCCTTCCGGTTGACGGCCCAGTATCGCCGCAGCTGGCTCAATGCCTTGGGGGGCGAGTGGAAGACGCGTGCCTTTATCGGCAAATCGCGCGGTATGAATACCAGTATCTACCAGCCGCTGACGCGTGACGGCGAACTGTTCGTATCGCTGGAGGGGAGTTTCGGCAACGATAGCTTCCCTATCCATTTGAACAGTCAGCGGGTCGCCGAATATCGCTTGGATAGACGCAGCTTGCGCCTGGATATCGGCTCGCTTTGGGGCCGTTGGGGCGAGTTCCGGTTGGGGGTGGCGCACGGCCGTGCACGCCTGTCGCGATCCACCGGCGATCCGGCGATGCCGGAAGGGGCATTCGAGGAGGGTGGCGTGAATCTGAGCCTGGCCTACGATCAGCTCGACAGCGCGCAGTATCCGCGCACCGGCCGCTATGCGCGGCTGGGCCTGTACCGTGGTATGACCGGCCTGGGCAGTGGCAGCGACTACTATCGGGGCAGTATCGAGTTGAAGCAGGCCGCCCAGTTCGGCAATTGGTCCGTCTTGTTGGGCGGGCAATACGATGCCAGCCAGGATGCGCCCATTCATGTCCTGCCCACCGCCGGTGGCTTGTTCCGCCTGTCCAGCTACGGCCTGGACGGGATACGGGCGGCGCGGATAGGCCGCGTGCAGCTACGGGTCTCCAAGGACGTGGCGCGGTTGGCGCCGCTATTCGGCACCGCCGGCTTCTGGGGCGTTTCGCTGGAGGCGGCCAAGATTTGGGAGCCTATCGATGCCAGCCTCCTGCGGCCGGGATTGCGCTATTCCTCCGCCGTGTTCGTCGGCAGCGATACCCGTTTGGGGCCGGCTTATTTTGGCGTGGCATATGGCGACAATAAACGCGGGCGGGTCTACTTGAGTATCAATGGGGACTTTTGAGTCCGCCGCGAAGGTCAAAGCCACCGGGCCGCCGGACCGCCGGATTCGACAATCCGGCGGTGACGCGAGACAATCGCGCCCGCCCGATATGGGCAAGTAAGACCCATCTATATATATGCTTACCCTTGGAGCGGCGCCATGCTTGAGATCCCCATTCCCGTCATTGCCATCGATGGTCCATCCGCATCGGGCAAGGGGACGGTGGCGGCGCGCGTGGCGGCGGCTTTGGGTTGGCACTATCTCGACTCCGGCGCGCTGTACCGCTTGACCGCCCTGGCGGCAAGGGGGCGCGGCATCGCCCTGGATGACGAGTTCGCGGTCAGCCGCGTGGCGGCCCAGCTCGACGCCACCTTTCTGGAGGGCATGATCCTGCTGGAAGGCGAGGATGCCACCGAGCTGATCCGTGATGAACGGGTCGGCGAAGGGGCCTCGCAGGTGGCGGTCCTGCCGGCTGTGCGCACCGCCCTGCTGCAGCGCCAGCGCGACTTCGCCAAGCTGCCGGGCCTGGTGGCGGATGGCCGCGACATGGGTTCGGTGGTGTTTCCCGACGCATCGTTGAAGGTGTTTCTGACCGCCGGCGCGGCGGAGCGGGCGAGTCGCCGCTATAAGCAGTTGATTGCAAAAGGGGAATCGGTTAACATTGCACGGATCTTAGAGGATATCGAGCAGCGCGATGCCCGCGACAAGGCCCGTACCGTGGCGCCTTTGCAGCAATTGCCCGATGCCCGATTGCTCGATACCACCGAGTTGTCGATCGATATAGCCGTGCAGACGGTGCTGGACTGGTGGAAGTCCGCCTCGCGAAATGCTTTCGCCTGAATTAATCAGGCAAACCGTCGTGCCGATGCCAGATCGGCGCGACGGCCTAGGTGCCATATCCCGCGCAACGCGGGCGTGGCTTTTACAACTTGACCCCACAGGCCGTATACGTGGGCTATCTGGATAAAATCTGAAATGACTACCGAAGTTTCTTCCATGGAAAGTTTTGCCGCCCTCTTCGAGGAAAGCCTCGCGCGCCAGGAAATGCGCGCTGGTGAAGTAATCACCGCTGAGGTTGTTGCGGTCGAAGACAAGGTTGTGATCGTCAATGCAGGCCTGAAGTCCGAAAGCCTGATCGACATCAATGAATTCCGTAACGACCAAGGCGTGATCGACGTCAAGGTTGGCGACTTCGTGCAAGTTGCCATCGAACACGTCGAAAACGGCTTTGGCGAGACCAAGCTGTCGCGCGACAAGGCCAAGCGCCTGGCCGCCTGGATCGACCTGGAAGAAGCCCTGGAACAGGGCATCATCAAGACCGGTCTGATCTCCGGCAAGGTCAAGGGCGGTCTGACCGTCATGATCAACGGCATCCGCGCCTTCCTGCCGGGTTCGCTGGTCGACATCCGTCCGATCAAGGACACCACGCCGTTCGAAGGCAAGGAAATCGAGTTCAAGGTCATCAAGCTCGACCGCAAGCGCAACAACGTGGTGGTATCGCGTCGCGCCGTGCTCGAAGTGACCATGGGCGCCGAGCGTGACAAGCTGCTGTCCACCCTGTCCGAAGGCGCTACCGTCAAGGGTATCGTCAAGAACATCACCGACTACGGCGCATTCGTGGACCTGGGCGGTATCGATGGCCTGCTGCACATCACCGACCTGGCATGGCGTCGCGTGAAGCACCCGTCCGAAGTACTGACCGTCGGCGACGAAGTCACCGCCAAGGTACTGAAGTTCGATCAAGAAAAGAACCGCGTTTCCCTGGGCCTCAAGCAGCTCGGCGAAGATCCGTGGGTGGGCCTGGGTCGTCGTTACCCTGCCAGCACCCGCCTGTTCGGCAAGGTCACCAACATCACCGACTACGGCGCCTTCGTTGAAATCGAACAAGGCATCGAAGGTCTGGTCCACGTGTCCGAAATGGACTGGACCAACAAGAACATCCACCCGACCAAGGTCGTCCAGCTGGGCGATGAAGTCGAAGTGATGATCCTTGAGATCGACGAAGACCGTCGCCGTATCAGCCTGGGCATGAAGCAGTGCATGTCCAACCCGTGGGACGATTTCCAAGCCACCTACAAGAAGGGCGACAAGATCAGCGGCGCCATCAAGTCGATCACCGACTTCGGCGTGTTCATCGGTCTGCCTGGCGGTATCGATGGCCTGGTGCATCTGTCCGACCTGTCCTGGAACCTCACCGGCGAAGAAGCTGTACGCAACTTCAAGAAGGGCGACGAAGTTGAAGCCCTGGTGCTGTCCATCGACGTGGAGCGCGAGCGCATCTCCATGGGCATCAAGCAAATGGAAGGCGATCCTTTCAACAACTACGTGTCGACCTTCGACAAGGGCGCTGTCGTCAAGGGCACCGTCAAGTCGATGGATGCCAAGGGTGCCATCATCGCGCTGAGCGAAGAAGTCGAAGGCTACCTGCGCGCTACCGAAGTTTCGCGCGACCGCGTCGAAAACATCGCGACCGTGCTGAAGGAAGGCGAAGAGATCGAAGCCATGATCATCAACGTTGATCGCAAGAACCGCTCGATCAACCTGTCGATCAAGGCCAAGGACTCGACCGAAGACTCCACCGCCATGACCAAGCTCGCGTCCGAATCTGCAGGTAACGCAGGTACGACCAGTCTGGGTGCGCTGCTGAAGGCAAAGCTGTCGGGCAACCAGTCCGAGTAAGCCGCGATGCCCTCCGGTAGCCCCATGACCAAGTCCGAGCTGATCGCCAAGCTCGCGGAGCGGTATCCGCAGCTCGTGGCGAAGGATGCGGAGTTGGCCGTGAAGACGATACTCGATGCGATGGCGACCAGCCTGGCTAGTGGTCAGCGCATTGAGATTCGGGGTTTCGGCAGCTTCGACCTGAACTACCGTCCGCCGCGAGTGGGCCGTAATCCGAAATCCGGGACGAAAGTCGCGGTGCCCGAGAAATACGTGCCTCACTTCAAGGCCGGTAAAGAGCTGCGTGAGCGAGTAGACGGTCAGGAAGCCTGATTCCTGCCGACTCAGTACCAAAAGCATCAAAAGAAAACGCGACTTCGAAAGAGGTCGCGTTTTTCTTTTTGGAGCACGCTGCTTAAATAAAGCGCTAACGAGCGTCAGCGAGGCTCCCTCGCGGCGGCGAGGGCGGGGCCGCCCGGGTAAGGGGGAGTAGGACTAGATCAAGCGAGGGGACGGTTCACTCGCCACGGGCCGTGAATACCCGGCTGTGCGTGGTTGTTGGCGCGTCAGCGACTTACAACCACGGCCTACTCCTTGCGAGTATTGCCGGGTGGTGTGCTGCGATTTGAGTGTGCGCAATACTTCGTTGCTTCCCTAGGTTAAAATGGCGGCCTTGTTCTGGGAGGCTCGAATGCGCTATCTCGCCTGGTTTGTCCGGATTGTCCTGTTTTTGCTTCTGTTTGCCTTTGCAATCAAGAATACCCATGCCGTCAATCTGCATGGCTTGCTAGATCTGACCTGGCAGGCGCCCCTGGTCGTGATCCTGTTGGTTTTCTTCATGGCGGGTACGGTGGCCGGTGTGCTTGCCATGCTATTGCCGCTCAAGCGGCTTGGGCGCGAGCTGCACCAGAGCCGTGCGCAAGTGCGGCGCTATGAGATCCAGACTGCTGCCCGCCATACCGCCAGCCATATCGAACCGTCCGAGCCGCTCGACGCCGTTGTCTGAGCAGGCACGGCCCGTTACCTAACTTTCAAGGATAGTCCTAGTGGAATTCGAAGCCTGGTGGCTGATACTGTTC
This sequence comes from Chitinimonas arctica, assembly GCF_007431345.1. Taxonomy (NCBI): domain Bacteria; kingdom Pseudomonadati; phylum Pseudomonadota; class Betaproteobacteria; order Neisseriales; family Chitinibacteraceae; genus Chitinimonas; species Chitinimonas arctica. Next base: position 4,047,541 of record NZ_CP041730.1, read on the forward strand.
CCGCTCTGTTTCGGCCTGGGCTGGTTGGCCGCGCGGGTCGATATCCGCCATATCCTGTCGGACTCTAAACTGCTGCCGCGCCAGTATTTCGAGGGATTGAACCATCTGCTCAACGAGCGCACCGACAAGGCGGTCGAGGTCTTCGTCGATCTTGCCCGCAATCATAGCGAGACCATAGAACTTCAGTTCGCCCTGGGCCATCTGTTCCGCAAGAAGGGCGAAATCGAGCGCGCCATCCGCATGCACCAGAAGTTGCTGGCCCGTCCCGAGCTGAAATTGCACGACAAGCAATCCGCCCAGTTCGAATTGGCGCTGGACTTCATGAAGGCGGGCCTGTTCGATCGGGCCGAGGAATTATTCGGCAAACTCGACGATACCGAATTTGCCCGCGCCGCCCGCCGTCATCTGCTCGATATCTATCAACAGGAAAAAGAGTGGAAGAAGGCGATCGAGACCGCGCAGCAATTGCGCGATACCAGCCATACCTACCAGCATGAAATCGCCGAGTTCTACTGCGAACTGGCTACGTCTTCCATTACCCGCTCGCAGCCGGACGAAGCACGCCAGCTCTTGCAGCGCGCGCTGGCCGAGCACCGCAAATGCGTGCGGGCCAACCTGCTGCTGGGCGAATTGGCCGCCAACGAAGGCAATTACGACGCCGCCATCGAAGCCTGGCTGAAAATCGAGTCGCAGGACCATCGCTTCCTCCCTTTCGCCGCCCGCAAGCTGCTCGATGCCTATGACCGCCTGGGCAAGGCGGAGGCCGGCACGGTATTGTTGAAAGGCTTCCTCTCGACCTACCCCGAGCTGGATATGCTCGACGTGGTGGTCGAGCGGATCGCCGCCAGCGAATCGGAAGCCGCCGCCCACGATTGGCTGCGCGAGGAATTGCGCCGCAATCCCAATATGACCGGTCTGCTCAAATTGCTGGAAGCGCAGGCCAAGGCCGCGCCGCCGGAACGCCAGGCCGAACTCGATACCATGTTGCGCTTGACCCAGGAGTCCACGCGCGGCCTCAGCATGTATCACTGTGCCTCCTGTGGTTTCAAGGCCCGCCAGTATTTCTGGCGCTGCCCGGCGTGCAATGACTGGGAGAGCTTTCTCCCCGTCCGCGGGCGCACCCGCGCTTGATTGCGATCAGCCGTGGCGCCGACTACCCCTTCGTCAAAAAATAACGAGATCCACATATGAACGCTGCCGACCCGAAAATCATTGTTGCGCTCGACTACCAGCAGGCCGAGCCGGCGCTGGCGTTCGCCGACCGGGTGAATCCTGCACTGTGCCGTCTCAAGGTGGGCAAGGAACTGTTCACGGCAGCGGGTCCGCAACTGGTTGAAAAGCTGGTGGCCAAGGGCTTCGACGTCTTCCTCGACCTGAAATTCCACGATATCCCCAACACGGTTGCCCAGGCCGTCAGGTCGGCGGCCAGGCTGGGGGTCTGGATGGTCAACGTACATGCTTCGGGCGGCAGCAAGATGATGCGGGCGGCGCGTGACGCGATCGACGGTGAAGCGAACCGGCCGCTGCTGATCGCGGTCACGGTGCTGACCAGCATGAGCGGCGAGGACCTGGCGGAGCTGGGTATGCCCGAACCCGCCGTGCAAGTGCCGCTGCTGGCACGCCTGGCGCTGGATTGCGATATGGATGGCGTGGTCTGTTCGGCCCAGGAAGCCTCGGTCTTGAAGAAGCTTTGCGGCGCGGATTTCAAGCTGGTGACGCCAGGCATCCGTCCCGCCGGGAGTGCGGCGGGTGACCAGAGCCGTATCATGACACCCGAAGCGGCCGTCGCGGCGGGGGCGGATTATCTGGTGATAGGCCGTCCCATTACCCAAAGCGACGACCCTCTCGCCACCCTTCAAGCCATACAGGCCGGTCTGGCCGCCTTGTAAATCCTTTCACCGTCCGAGGGCCGCGGCAAGGTGCGGCGGCCCGACACGACCCTGCGCCTGAGAAGAACATGATGAAACACCAAGCGATACGCCAGGCATTGTCCACGGCCCGCGTCCTGGTTGTGGGCGATGTGATGCTGGACCGTTACTGGTTTGGCGACGTCGAGCGCATTTCGCCCGAGGCACCGGTACCGGTGGCCAAGATCAACCGGGTGGAGGAACGCGCCGGCGGCGCGGCCAATGTCGCGCGCAATATCGCCGCGATCGGCGGGCAGGCCTCGCTTTTGTCGGTGGTCGGCGACGATGAGGCGGGTGCGGCCTTGCAGCGGCTGTTGGGCGAGCATGGCGTCAACACCAGCCTGCACCGCGACGCCAGCATCACCACGACCGTCAAGCTGCGGGTGGTCGCCCGCCAGCAGCAATTGATCCGGCTGGACTTCGAATACAGCCCCAGCCATGAAGTTTTGGCGGCCAAGCTGGATGAATTCCGGCGGGCGCTACCGCAGCACGATGTAATCGTCCTGTCCGACTACGGCAAGGGCGGCCTGACCCATGTGCGCGCCATGATAGAGGCGGCAAGGGTCGCCGGTAAGCCGGTCTTGGTGGACCCCAAGGGCGACGACTATGCGCGTTACGCCGGTGCGACCTTGCTGACGCCAAATCGGGCCGAATTGCGCGAAGTGACCGGCCGCTGGCGCGACGAAGATGACCTGCTCGAACGCGCCCAGCGCCTGCGTACCGAGCTGGACCTGGCGGCATTGCTGGTGACGCGCTCGGAGGAAGGCATGAGCCTGTTCGAATCCACCGGGGTGACCCACGAACCCACGGTGGCGCAGGAAGTATTCGATGTGTCCGGCGCAGGGGATACCGTGATCGCCACCTTGGCCGCCATGCTCGCCGCTGGTGAAAGCCTGCCGCAAGCGATGCGCTGGTCCAATCGGGCCGCCGGCATCGTGGTCGGCAAGCTGGGTACCGCCGTCGCCACCGCCGAAGAGTTGTTCGCGCTTTAAGCCGGACTGCGGGCGCTGGGTATCCGCACGAGCGACCCGTGCCTTATTCGCGGAATTGCCGGTCTATCGCGGCCAGGGTGCCGTCGGCTTGCAACTGGGCAAAGCTTTGCTGCAGGCGCTGGATTTGGGCCGGTTCCATCGCGGCGTTACAGGCAAGGTAGAGTTCGAGGTTGAGCACCGGGATGACCGGCACTACCTTGCCGTTCACGCCTTGCTTATCGATCAGCAACTGGCCGGTGGTACGGCTGGCCAGCCAGAAGTCGAGCCGGCCGGCCAAGAGGTTCTTCAGCGAGATATCGTGGTTGGCCGACATGATCACGTTGTAGCCCTTCTTGACCATGTAAAGGGCGCTGGCCGAGCTGTGATAGCCGCCTATCCGTGTTCCCATGGCCGCTTCCATGGTGGCGGGACTGTTGCGCGGCCGGTCGGCCAGCGCAAACAGCACCCCATCGATACGTGCCAATTCTCCTATCCATTTGAACTGCGCCTCCCGCTCCGGGGTGCGGGCGGTCGAGTAGACGCAGCTATTCGCCTGGATGCGGGCCAAGCCAAACGCCCTTGCCCAGGAAGTCAGCTCCAGGGTGTGGCTGAGCTTGGCATCCTTGAGGATGGCTTCCACCTTCTGGGTGGCGCTGCCACCGATCCGGCCATCGGGCAGTAGCGTGTTGTAGGGCGGTAACTCCTCGGTATAGAGCTTGATGATGGAAGGCTCGGCCAATGCATGGGCCGGCAGTAGCAACAAAAACGATAGAGAGAGTGACAGGCGCATGGCTGGACGGTGGCAGGGCATATTGCTTCACTATATGCGGGCGCTCCCGGCTTGACCGAGTTCGCTGGCGGACCATTGCGACGGTCCGATGAACGGTTCCTAGCTCGCCATCGACAAGCGCGCAGCCGCAACGCCGCTGCGTACCGCACCTTCCAGCGTGGCCGGGTAGGGGCCGGCGGTATAGTCGCCGGCCAGGAACAGCGTGGGATCGGCGGTGGCATTGCCCGGCCGTTGCAAGCCGACCCGGCAGGCAAAGGTAGCCCGCTTTTCGGCAATGACACGCTGCCAGATCGGTGCCGGCAAGTGGGGGCAGGTGCGCGCCAGTTCCGCCGCTACCCGTTCGGCGAGTTCGGATTGGGACAGCGACTCGTGTGGGCCCTCGGCGCTGAGCACCGCCGCCAGCAAACCGTCCTGGCCGCATAGCCGGCCACGGTCGAAAACCCATTGCGCGCTGCTTCCCACCAGGCCCAGCATGGGCTTGGCCAGCCGGGTGCCGGCCGGGTAGCGTAAATAGACCGTATAGATGGGCTGCCATTGCCAGTCGTCCAGCATTTCGGCGGCTTCCGCCAAGGCGGCCGAGGCATCGCGCAGCATGGCAAGGCGGTGCGGGGGCAGGGCGACCACGACTTTGTCGAAATGCTGTTCACTGCGATCCAATCGCCAACCCTCGGCGCTTTTCCACATCTGCTTGACCAGGGCATTACAGTGCAAGTTGCCGCCATGGGCTTGCAGATAACGGCCGGCGGCATCCGGAAACACAGCGGAAAGATCACTTCGCGGCAGCAGAAAGTCGCTGGCGGCGCGGCCGGCGGCCAGGCTGTCGCGCAGTACGTTCAGCAGCACCTGGGCCGAGGCGGTGGCGATCGGGGTATTGAGTGCGGCCAGGGTCAGCGGCTCCCATAAACAACGGACCAGCTTGGTCGATTGCCGTTGCGAGGCGAGCCAGTCGGCTACGCTGCAATCCCGTGCCAGTTGCCAGCCGCCCAGACGCGCGGTCGCCATGGCGCGGATCGCCGCCCATCGCTCCGCCCAACTCAGCCCTTCCGCTCCCAGTAAGCCGGCCAAGGTATGCCAGGGTGCCGGCAGGCGCGGACAAGCCAGGCGCATGGCGCGCGTGGGGCCGTCGAACATATCCAGTTCCAAGGGCACGCGGGCGAAGGCTTGCTCCTCGGCCACGCCGGCCAGGGTCATCAGGCGCAGTAATTCAGCGTAAGCGCCGATGGCCAGATGCTGGCCGTTGTCCAGGACCAGTCCGTCCACTTCCACCCTGCGGGCCCGCCCACCCGGCACCGGTCCGGCCTCGAACACCTGCACGGCGTGTCCCTGCGCGGTCAATTCCATGGCAGCCGCCATTCCGGCATAACCACCGCCGATCACGGCAAACGATTGAGTTTTTTCCAAGTGAGGGTCTTGTTCTGTCGGTTGAGCGCCAGCCGCGCGGGCGGGGCATGTTAAACCATGGCGGTGTGGGTAGCCACTGCCGCGCCCATGCGGTGGGCCGGCGGGTGATGCATTGATCGCGTTGCAGAAGGTGACGCTCTTTTTCGATAAATAGACATGCCGACTCCAAGCAAAATATATGGCCGAATTAATTAGACATATTTAGTTGCATTGCTTTGGCACATTGCAGATGCATGGAGAAATGGGATGTCAGACGGCAGGATAAGCAAGTATTCGCAAGGTGAACTTACTGCCTTGGCGGCGCTGGTTGGACAACTGGGCTTGACCGAATACTTCGGTGGCGAAGCAAGTCTATGGGGAGCGGATCCGATCTTGCGATCGCCGCATCGCTTGGGCGAGGCGATCAGCAATCTATTATTGCTGGACGGTATCGCCGCATCGGCGATCTGGCAGTACCGCACCGGACAAACCAATGACCTGGATTTGAATATCCTCGATGCCATCCACCATCTTCACCCCACCCATTTTCTGTGGCAAGCGGATCATCACCTGAATCTCGGTGCCGAAGATGTCCCCACCAACGGAATGTATCAGTGCCGCGACGGCCGTTTTATCATGATCGAAGCGGGACCGCCTTATCCGCAATTGCAGAACGGCTATCTGAACTTCTTCAATTGCGGCAATAGTCGGCAGGCACTGGCGGCCGCCATTGCCAATTGGCCCTCCGTCCTATTGGAAGAGTCGCTCGCGGTGGCGGGGTTGCCGGGCTGCATTGCCCTTACCCGGGAAGAATGGCGCAATCACCCGCAAGGCAAGCTGCTTGCCCAGGCGCCGCTGATCGAAATCGAAAAAATCGGCGAATCCGCGCCACAACCGTTTTCGCCGAATCCGGCGTCGGCATTGGCTGGCATCAAGGTGCTGGACTTCACCCATGTGCTGGCCGGTCCGCGCAGCACCCGTACCCTGGCGGAGTTCGGCGCGAAGGTGCTGCATCTCAGTTCGCCTTATCACGCCGACACCGCAATCCAGAATCTGCTGGTCAACCACGGCAAGCGCTCGGCCTATCTGGATATGCACTCGGCCGGCGCCAAGCCGCGCCTGGATGCGCTGTTGGCCGATGCCGATGTGTTCGCTTTCTCCTATCGGCCGTCGATAGCGGAGAAATTCCAGATTACTCCGGCGGAAGTTGCCGGCTTGAGCAAGAAGGGCATTGTCCATTTGTCCGTCAATGCCTATGGCCACGCGGGCCCGTGGCGGCAGCGGCCGGGATTCGATCAGAATGGCCAGGTGGCCACCGGCTTTGCCGTCGAGGAAGGTTCGCTGGATCAACCGAGATTCACGCCGGTGTTCTATCTGAACGATCTGATCGCCGGCTATGCCGCCGCGGCCGGCATGATGGCTGCCCTGTTGCGACGGGCATGCGAGGGCGGTTCCTATCACGTCAAGGTGTCGCTCGCGCGTAGCGCCATGTGGGTGCAGGACCTGGGTGGTGTCGAACAGGCGCAATGGTCGGCGGCGCCGGGCAGCGATACCTATCCCGCGAATTTGACCAGCGCGCAGACCGCTTTCGGCAAACTCACCTACCTGGCGCCGGCGGTACGGTTCAGTACCCTGCCTAAGGTCGATCTGCTGCCCGTTGCACCGTATGGCGCCCATGCCGCCAGTTGGGAACAAGACTGGTAGGCACTACACGCCGGGGCGTTCGCAGCCGGGCAGGATAGACACGGCATGCTGGACGGCAGGTACGAAAAATTGTCGAATAGCTACGTCCCTACCCGGGGACTAAATATCTTCGCGAAATATTTCGCGGAACATCTCGGGATACCGCGCCAGCACCTGCCGTGCCCGATCCGGTTTTATCGGATGTATCGTCTGGATGAAATGCAGATTTCCCTGCGGCTCCATGGCCACCAGCTCCAGGATAAAGAACAGCCGCCGTTCCGGCATGAAATACAGCCAGCTGGCCGAACCCTGGCCATATTTGGTGATCTGGTTCTGCAGTTCCAGCAGGCGCTTGGAATTGTCCGCGCTATAGAGGAATAGATCGGGCTCGCCATCTTCGCGCGGATAGCTGCGGGCGATCCGGAATGTCGCCAGCGCTTCGCGGATCTTGCGGCGGCGGATGGCTACCCTGTCGGCCTGGCGCATCTCCAGCCAGCCGGCCGCCAGGATGGCGGCGATGACCACGGCGGCGATCAGCAGATACCAGGGCGAAAAGGGGAGGGCATCCATGGCGGCGCGCACGGATCAGGCGAACCACCAGGTTTTCCAGGCAAGCCAAAGCTTGCGGATGGGGGTCAGGCTAAGGCGTTGGTTCAGCACTTTTTGCGCGCCGTCCTGCTTGATTTCCTCCAGCGTGGCACGATAGATGGCGGCCATGACCAGGCCGGCGCGCTGGCGCTTGCGATCCGCCGTGGGAAGCGCGGCCAGCGCTTCGCGGTAGTAGCCTTCGGCGCGTTCGATCTGAAAACTCATCAAGGCCTTGAAGTTGTCCGTCTCGCGGTAGCCGAGAATATCGGCGGCGGGTACGTCGAAGCGCTGCAATTCCTCCACCGGAAGATAGATACGGCCGCGCCGGGCATCTTCGCCCACGTCTCGGATGATATTGGTCAGCTGGAAGGCCATGCCCAGCTGTTCCGCATATTGGAGGGTCTTTTCGTCGGAGAAGCCGAAGATGCGGGCCGACAGCAGGCCGACCACCGAGGCCACCAGGTAACAGTATTGCCGCAGATCGGCAAAGCTGTTGTAGCGGGCTTGGGTCAGATCCATCTCCATGCCGTCGATGATCTGCAGCAATTGCTGCTGGGGCAGCTGCAGGCGGGTCACATGGGGTTGCAGCGCACGGGTAACCGGGTGTTGCGGCTTGTCCGCATAGAGGTTGCCGATTTCGCTACGCCACCAATTGAGCGTGGTGCGGGCGACGTTTTCGTCATGGGTCTCGTCCACGACATCGTCCACCTCGCGGCAGAAGGCATACAGCGCGGTGATGGCGAGCCTGGTTTGTAGCGGTAGAAAGCGGAAGCTGTAATAAAAACTGGAACCGCTCTGGGCGGCCTTGTCTTCGCAATATTGGTCTGGCGTCACGCGTGGGTCTCGGCTGGCTGGGCGGCTATGGATAGCCGCAAACCGTTTGATTGTAGCGGCTAGCAGGAATTAATTGGAGCGCGCTTGCAGCCTACTTGAGCTTACCCAGCGCCACGACGCCGGCCACCACCAGGACCAGTCCCGCCAGTTGCAACAGCGAAAAGGCTTCATGCAGGATGATCCAGCCGAATACGATGGTCAGCGCCGGGGCGATGGTCCCGATCGCGGCGGCCTGGCTGGGGCCCAGCCGCTCGACCGCGCGGGCCGCCAGCCAGATCGGCAGGACCGTGGAAAACAGCGCGGTAGCGCCTGCCAAAACCCATACCGAGGAGGGTAGATCGAGCAGGATTGCCGGCGACCGGGTCAGCATGAACTGCCCCAGTACGAATCCGCAGGCCATGGCGCCGGATAGTCCGGTCAGGCGGCTGGACCCTACCCTGCCGACGTAGCGGCCGGTGCCCATGTAATAGCAGGCGAAGCAGAGGCTGGAGAGCATCACCAGGCCGCTGCCCAGCCATACCGTGCTATCGCCGACCTGGCGAAGGTCGTGCCAGAACGCGGCCAACAAACCGAGGTAGCAAAGCGCCATGGCAGCCCATACCCGTGGATTCGGCAGCTTGCGCCGCACAAGCGCTTCCATCAGCAGTACCAGGGTGGGATAGGTAAACAGGATCAGCCGCTCAAGCCCGGCAGAGATATATTGCAGGCCGAGAAAATCGAACAGGCTGGAAAGGTAATAGCCCATCAATCCCAAGCCGGCCATGCCCAGCCAATCGCCTCGCGGCAAGGGTGGGCCACCGGCCCACCAGGCCAGCCAGATAAAGGCCGGCAGGGAAATGCCCATGCGTAGGGCAAGCAGGCTGATCGGGTCCACCGGCGCCGCTGCGTAGGCCAATTTGACGAAAATGGCCTTCATCGAAAAACAGGCGGCCGCCAGCAGGGCCAGAATACGGCCGTTGTTCCACCAATGAGCAGACCGGCTGACCATCCGTTCAGCTCAACCAGCCGGTGGCGGCCCGTTTGACCCGGTCGTTGACGGCCAGCCACTCGGCCGCCTGGGGCGGTGTCTCCAGCAACAGTGCATCGAATCCGCCGGTATCGAGCTCGCGCAGGCTGGCGTAGAGGGCGCGCGCATAGTCGTCGGCGGCCATGGGCATGGCGTGCGCGGTGGCGCCGGCAACCGCCAGCAACATCTGCGAGCGATGCAGCAAGGCGACCCGCTCGCCGGCGGCGGCGCGCTGTGCCGCCTCGCGCGCCAAGGCGTCCAGCGGGCCGACCAGCAGAGGAGTGCGCGGTGCGTAATGGGAGTCGAGCAGGCCCGAGACGCGCATCTGGGCAGTGGCCGGCTTCTCGTGATGGACCAGTTTGACACCCAGCACCGCCTCGATCGCTTCGACCGGTACGCCACCCGGACGCAGCAGGGTGGGATGGTCGCCGGTGAGGCCGACAATGGTCGATTCCACACCGACCGGGCAGGGACCGCCGTCCAGGATCAAGGGCAGACGCTCGCCGAATTCATTGAAGACGTGGCGGGCCGTGGTCGGACTGACATGCCCGAATTGATTGGCCGACGGTGCGGCCAGGCCGCCGCCGAAGCGGGTCAGCAGGGCATGGGCAAGCGGATGCGCCGGTGCCCGCAAGCCAACCGTGTCCTGCCCGCCGGTGACGGCGTCCGGCACATGCGGCTTGCGCTTCAGGATCAGTGTGAGCGAGCCGGGCCAAAAGGCATCGGCCAATTGCCGGGCGGCGGCGGGGATATCTTGCGCCCAGTCGTCCAGCTGTGCCTTGCCGGCGATATGCACGATCACCGGATGGTCGGCGGGCCGGCCCTTCAGGGCAAAAATCTTGGCGACCGCGTGCGGCTGGCTGGCGTCCGCTGCCAGGCCATAGACGGTCTCGGTGGGGATGGCGACCAGTTCGCCGGCTTGCAGCAAGGCCAGGGCGCGGTCCAGGTCGATGGAGAGATTGGGCATGGCCGCCATTTTACAGGCTCGTCGGCGCTCCGCGCCGGAAAAGCGCGGTTCATTCCCCGGGCATGCGTCGAGGGTGAGGCGATAAACAGGAATTTCGCGCTGATTTTACTAAGCCCGCGGGGGCGAATAGCGCACCGACTGGGTCAAATTCCAACGAGGAGTACCGTGCCATGGAGCGTTTTTCCGGATTGCCGGCCACCGGATTACCGGCCAGCGGATTGCCGCCCACCGGGTTGCCGGCCACCGGATCGCCGGCCGGGCCTGGCGCAAATTTCCCGGCTACGGGGATGACGGGCAATCCCATTCATCCTGGTGTCGCCCGGGTGTCCCGCAATGATCCCGCGCTGACCAGAATCGAAATCCAGCGACTCGGCGACGGGGATGCCGAGGGACTTGCCCAGGCATTGGCGAGCAACCAGCACCTGACCAAGCTATCGCTGGTCAATTGTACTTTGACGCCACCGGGCGCACGGATGCTGGTCGCGGCTTTGGCGAAGCACGCGAGCGTGACCAAGTTCGACCTGAGCAATATCCCGGTCAGTGCCGCCGTGATGCGAGAGCTGGCCGATGGGCTGAAGTCCCCTAACCCGCTAAGGAAATTGGTTTTACACCGCTGCCGGCTCGATATCCATGGCGCGCGGGAAGTGGCCGAGTTGCTGAAATGCAACCAGGATCTGCACACCTTGAAGCTTTCCCACAATGAAATCGGCGTGGAGGGCGCGCGCGATCTGGCTGATGCCATTGCCGGCAACAATGCCCTGGCAACGGTCAGCTTGATTGCCTGTCAGCTGGGGCCGGAGGGCAAGCAGATCATGCTGGAGGCCGAGAGCCGGCATCGAAACCTGATCGCCATTGAAGTAGACGATACGGCTGCAACGCAAGAAGGCGAACGGCGTGATGAGATGCAAGTCTTTCGTACCCTGTACGGGGTTGGACGTGCCAAGGCGAACGGGGAGGCAGCCGGGCAATCCGCAGGCAAGGCCATCAAACGGCGGGGTAAGGCAATGCCGAAGCAGCCAGGGACTGACGTGGTCAATCTTCCCGCCAGTCGAGGCAGCCCGGTTAAAACCCCGTCACCAGCAAGTCGACCGCAACGGCAACTTGATGCCAATGCGCAAGCTTGGGCGGGGGGAAGATTCCATAACTTGCTCAATGCCCTGCTTGAGGTAGGGAGATGGATAGGGGGAGTCAATCCAGGCGTGGTGGCCGAACCCCGACAAGCGCTTGCGGAGATCGAGGGCCCAGGTGAAAAAGCCCGGCAAGCCGATGAGACGGTGGCTAGGCTCAACGATAGTCTGAATAAAAAGCAGGCTGAATTGGATGCCCTTCGCGATGAACTGGCGGTATGGCGGTATCCAGCCTTGTCGCACGCCAACCTGGAGCCAGTGGAGCCCGCCGCTACCGCCCCGCCCGTACCGATAGACATGACGAAGTCGAAGGCGTCGCTAGCGACGCAGCGGCAATGCTTGATATATCGCCTGGAACGGAATCAGCGGAATCTGAAGCGGAGCGAGGAAGAGCTGAGCAAGCTGCAGTGCGGCATGCAGGAGGTGCGCGGCTCAAACTTGCTGAGCCTGCTTACCAATAGGAGCGACGAGCGCGAGAAACGTCTTATCGCGATGGCGCGAGTGGAGCAGGCCCGCCTGCAAACCACCTGCAAGGCGGACCAGGCAAGGTTGGACGCTTTGGAACTACGTGCTATTGCGATGGACCAAAATGAAAGGGAGTTCACGGAGGCCGATATCCTTCGCCTGCAAAAGAGTCTGGCCGCGAGCCGGGCAACGCAGGCGAGCCTGACCCGGGAGTGGCGCGCCAAGGCGAATGCCGCCTATCAAGCCAGGCAGCAACTGCAACACACGCTATCGACCCTGAACGCGCTGCAGCAAGACATAGAGAGTAAGCAGCGCACGGGCCTGTCCGCGGATACCTATCATTTCGCGATCTTCCTGGATCGGATCAAACAGATCAACGATGCCCGAATCGACTATCGCCCTCCCGTCTGCCTGATCTGCCATGTCGGCGCGACGCCGGTCCAGGACGAGCACAACCGGCGGCTGCAATCGTTTCTGGTGCAATTGCAGCGTGATCTGACCCGACTGGGGGCGACGGTCTGGCTAGACCTGGATACGCTCGACGACAGCCGGGAGCGTTATCTAAACAGCTTGGCCGAGTGCGATCACATGATATGGGTCGGCACCCCGGATTTGCGCGACCGTAGCCTTGAACCCGCTGCGGAGGGGGGCGAAAACCCGGTACAGACCGAGCTGGGGCATTTTCTTGGGCAGATCCACCTACGACCGGCTTGCGTGCTACCGCTGCTGTTCGAGGGTGAAGCCGCCACCTCCATCCCGGCCCCGTTTCTGGAGCGGCACGACTGGCTGGACTTTCGTAGTGACTATATGCGGAGCATGGCGCAGCCGCTCGGTTTGATCAGCTGTTTGTTCGGCATCGATGCCACGAAGGCGGATTATCGCCAAGCAGCCGAACGGCTTGAACGCCAGCTGGGTGTGGGTAGCCTTGCCAAGGCACGATCGGCGCCGCCGCCGGACGGTGCGGCGGGCATGATCGCCTTTCGCTGGTTCCTGCTTGGCTGCAGGGAGTTGATGGCGCGGCGGGAGATGGCGCAACCGACCTGCTACCTGAGTAGCGCCGTACAGAAGCCCGCGCTGCAGGATCAGCTTGACCGGCTGCGCGACGATCTGCAATCCCTAGGGCTCAAGGTATGGGGCGGGGATCGGGGTAGGCAGGAGCCCTCCAAGGTAGAGGAAGCCGACTTTGTCATTCTGTTCGGGTCCAGCGATACCAAGCGGCAGGCCGGCTTGTACGGCAGTACGGTGGCACGCGAACTCGCGGCGGCACGCGCCCATTGCATACCCTTGCTGCCGCTGATGTTCGAGGGCACGCCGGAGACCGTATTTCCCGAAGATCTTGGGCGGGTCGTCGTCCACGATTTCCGCCGGAGCGATCAATACAATCAGCGGATGAGCAGTCTGCACAAGCCGCGCGGCTTGATTCCGGCCATGTACGGTCTGACTTCCGACGATAAATCCTACCAAGCGCTGGTCGAAGGATTGGAGAAAGCACCGAAGCCGTGAGTGTGGCTGCGCGAACGAGCCGCCAGCTCAGTGCGCCACATCGGTACCTTGCGCCATCCTCGACGGAGTACGCATCCAGAACAATAAAGGCAGCAGCATGCAGATGGATAAGCCGAACAACAGGAACAGGTCGCTGAAAGCCAGCATCATGGCTTGCTTGCCGACCTGCAGATCGATCAGGGCATAGGCCTTGCGGGTGGCCATCGCCAAGGCTTCGCCCTTTTGCTGGAACAGGCGGGTGAAAATATCCAGGCGCTGCGCCATGGCGCTATTGTCGTGGACCAGGTGCTCGACCAGGCCGGCGCGCTTGATATCCTCCAGCCTGACCAGCAGGGTGGCCGAGATGGCGATGCCCACGCTGCCGCCCAATTGCCGAACCAGGTTGTAAAGCCCGGTCGCATTGGGAATTTCCTGTGCCTGGATGCGTGCCAGCGTCAGATTGTTGAGCGGCATGAATACCAGGCCCAGGCCGATGCCACGCAGCAGCAGGGGCCAGAAGAAGTCCGCGATGCTCGATTGGGTGGTGAACAGATGATGTCCCCACATCGCATACATGAATACCGCGGCACCGGTCACGATAATAAAGTGGGCCGGCACGCCGCGCGCCAGCAGCTTGGCGGCAATCGGCATGGCGAAGGCCGCGGCCAGGGCCGACGGCAGGATGATCATGCCGGTCTGGAAGGCATCGAAGCCAATCAGGGTCTGGGCATATACCGGGAATAGGAAAACGGTGGAAAACAGTGCGGCGCCCAGGAAGAAGGTGAAGATCAACCCGGCGGAGAATTGCAGGTCCTTCATGATGCGCAGGTTGACGATGGGGTGGGCGTATTCAAGCTGCCGAATCACGAACAGATACATACCGACAAAGCTGGCGATGGCATAGCCGAGAATCTCGGACGAATCGAACCAGTCGAGCTTTTCACCGCGCTCCAGCATCAATTGCAGCGTGCCTACGCCGATGGCCAACAGCGCCAGGCCGAGATAATCCACCGCCACGATGGGTTTGCGATGGGCGGAGTCCGGCACATAGACCAGGACCAACACCAGTGCGGCGGCGCCCAGGGGCAGGTTGATATAGAAAATCCACGGCCACGACCAGGTATCGGTAATCCAGCCACCCACGGTAGGGCCGAGCGAGGGGCCAAACATGATGCCCATGCCGAAGATGGCCATGGCCGTCGCCATCTCCTTGCTGGGGAATACCTCGTAGAGCGTGGCCTGCGCGGTAGCGATCAGCCCGCCACCCCCCAGTCCCTGGACGATGCGCCAGAACACCAGTTCACCCAGTGAACCGGCATTGCCGCAAGCCCAGGAAGCCACCGTGAACACCAGGATGGACATGGCCAGGTAATTGCGGCGGCCGAACTGATTGGACAGAAAGCCCGAGATGGGCAGGACAATGACGTTGGCGACCACGTAGGCAATGGACACCCAGGTGATTTCATCCAGGGTGGCGCCCAAGGTTCCCATCATATGCGGCACCGCCACGTTGACGATGCTGGTATCGAGCAGCTCCAGCACGCAGGCCAGGGTGACGATCATGGCGATGATAAACCGGTGGCGGTAAATGCTGTCCGCATCGGTGCTGCGCAGCAGGCCGGGGAGAATGGGTTTCATGGTCAGCGCCAGGGATAGGGATGAAGCGGCCGCCGAAACGCGTTCGGCGGCAAGAGATATCCGGTTTTTTAAAGACGCTATGCAAAGTCCACATACGAGCGTCAGCGAGGCTCCCTCGCGGCGGCGAGGGCGGGGCCGCCCGGGTAAGGGGAGTAGGACTAAATCAAGCAAAGGGCGGTTCATATGCTACGGACCGTTAACACCCGGCTGTGCCGGGTGCTGCACTACAGATTCAGATTTCCACTCCCGCAGAGCCTCATCAGCGGATACGGATACTGGCTACCACGCTCATGCCGGGACGTAAAGGCGTGGCCTTGGCATCGTAGGCATCGAGCTTGACCTTGACCGGTACACGCTGCACCACCTTGGTAAAGTTGCCGCTGGCATTATCGGGGGGCAGCAGGGCGAATTTCGCACCGGTAGCGGGGCTGAACGACTCCACCTTGCCGGTGAAGGTCGTGCCGGGATAGGCATCCACTTCCACCTCGACCGCTTGGCCGGCACGCACCTGGCCTACTTCGGTTTCCTTCAGATTGGCGGTCACCCAGACATCGTCCATGGGTACCAGATACATCAGGGTCTGGCCGGCCTGCACCAATTGGCCGGCTTCCACCGACTTCTTGCTGGCCATGCCACCGATGGGGGCGGAAACCTGGGTGTCCTTGAACTGGATGGCGGCCAGGTCGCGTTGGGCGCGTACCGAATCCACCTTGGCCTGGGCCGACTTCAGCCCGGCGCCCGCCACCCCCACCTGTTGCGAGGCGGCGCTGGCGGTATCGCGCGCGCTCCTGAGTTGCGAAGCGGTGGCACGTTCGGCAGCCAAGGCGGCATCGAGTTGTGCCGAGGTTGCCATGCCCTTGCTGGCCAGCGAGCGGGTCCGCGCCAGATCATTCCGGGCACGTTCGGCGTTGGCATCGGCCAAGGCGATGGTGGATTGCGCAGCGGCGGCGCTGGCCTGGGCGAATCCGATCTGCGCTTCCGCCTGGCCGGTACTGCCCTTGCTGCCCGATGCCGCCATGGCGATCTTCAGATCGGCTTCGGCTTGAGCCAGCTTGGCTGCGTAGTCGCGGTCATCGATCTTGACCAGCAGGCTGCCTGCCGTCACCGCCTGGTTGTCGCTGACATTCACGGTCTGCACATAACCCGATACACGGGCGGCAATAGGCACGATGTGGCCCTCCAGCTGCGCATTGTCGGTTTCCACGAAAGTACGGCCATGCCACCAGTGATAAGCAAGCCAGCCGCCTATCCCCAGTAGGGCAAGGGCAAATACGAGGCGGGCTTTGGTTTGCTTGCGCGGAGTTTCACTCATGTCGGGTTCTCTGGATTTGATTCGGGTGGTACCTGGGGCGAGGCGGGCAAACGGATACGTCAATCGGCCCGCAGGCCGCGTATCAGCATCTCGTAGTGGAAGCGGGCGAACTCAGGTAGATCGACTTCGCTGCTGTCACAGCACTCAAAGCTCTGTTTCCAGACCTTGATCATCATCAAGGGAGCGGTGACGGAACGGGTCGCCATGGCGACATCCACGGCGCGGAACTCGCCGGCGTCGATGCCGCGTTGGATGACTTCGGCGAACAGCCGGCGGCTGCGCAGTACGACTTCTTCCAGATAGAAGCGGCCCAGTTCGGGGAAATTGCTTGCTTCGGCAATCATCAGCTTGGAAATGCTGGTCGAGGGCGACTGTTGCAGGCGCTGCGCCCAGCCTTCGAGCAAAGCCCACAGCAGGTCGGCGCAACTGCCACGGTGATCGGCGACCAATAGTTCGGCGAACTCAAGGTTGGGCAGCACGGTCTCACGCACCACCGCCTTGAACAACTCTTCCTTGTTTTCGAAGTAAAGATAGAGCGTGCCCTTGGTGACGCCGGCGCGTTTGGCCACGTCATCCAGCCGGGCGGCGGCGAAGCCCTTTTCCACGAAGAGGGCGAGGGCGGCTTCGATGATTTCGGCGGGGCGCGCATCCTTGCGGCGCTGCCAGCGGGGTGGGGTAAGGTCCATGGCTCTGTGGTCGCTAATAACTGAGCGGTAATTTATTACTTAATGAACCAAAGGTCAACAACATCCCGGCGCATTGTCTTGCCGGTATGAATGGCGTATGGTTGCCTGAAATGTTCACGTCCTTTGCTAAGAACAACGCCCAAGTGTCTGAAATAAAACTGGAAATAATAGAATCACCAACCAAGCGGGCAGCCGTCGGGCGGCCGCTACTTTTTGTCCATGGTGCTTATGCCGGGGCGTGGTGCTGGCAAGCCAATTTCCTGCCTTACTTCGCCGGACTGGGCTATCACGGATTTGCGCTGAGCTTGCGCGGACATGGTTTAAGCGATGGGAGGGCACAACTGGCCGCCACTTCCATCAGCGACTACGCCTGCGATGTCGACGTGGCGGTGCGGCGCATCGAGGCAAGCACGGGGCTATCCCCCATCCTGATCGGGCACTCCATGGGCGGATTCGTGCTGCAGCAATATGCCCGCGATCATCGCGTGGCCGGCCTGGCCTTGCTGGCGACCGTACCACCGGAAGGCTTGATCGGTTCCATGCTGCACCTGGTCTGGCGGCATCCGCAGTTGATGTGGGAGTTGAATCTGTTGCAGCAAGGCGGCATGCCGCCGCATATGGATAAGCTGCGTGAATTACTGTTTTCGCCGGCCTTGCCCGATAGCCTGCTACTGCAGTATGCGGCACGTTTCCAGCATGAATCGGATCGGGCGCTGATCGATATGAGCCTACTGCAATTCGACCAGCGTCCACCTTTGGGCCAACCACCGGCCCTGGTCTTGGGGTGCGAGGACGACAAGCTGATGCCTTCCCATTTGTCCCATAGCGCGGCACGCGCCTTGGGAGTGCGCGCGCAAATGCTGGGTGGGGTCGGCCACCTGCTGATGCTGGACGCCGGTTGGCAAATCGCCGCCGACGCGCTGGCGCTTTGGCTGGCATCCTTGCCATGAACAAGCGCTACTGGATAGGGGCGCTGGCATTGCTGCTGACCGCATGTGCCGCTACGCCGCCGAAAGGACGCCAAGCTGGCGGAACGGGCAAACCGGCTGCGAATCGGCCCGTGGCCGTCCCGGCGCGGCCCAGCCTAGCGCGCATCGAAGTGGCGGTCGGCGGGCGTGAAATCGTGATGTATGCCTTGGGATTGATCGATGTCGGTTATCGCTTCGGCGGGAAAAACCCGGATGCGGGCCTGGACTGCTCCGGCATGGTGAGTTTTATTTACCGGAATGCCTTGGGTATCGAACTGCAGGGCAGCGCCGCCGATATCGCCCAGCGCGGGCGTGTGGTTCAACGGAGTGATCTGCAGGCGGGCGACCTGGTATTTTTCAATACCCTGAATCGACCGCTTTCCCATGTCGGCATCTATATCGGCGACGACAAATTTATCCATGCGCCGAGCAGCAATGGCCGGGTTCGCATCGAAAGCATGAAAAATAAATACTTCGCCACGCGTTATGAGACGGCGCGTTCCTTGCTGGCGGGGTGAATAACTATGCTGCACTCGCCACCATTGGAAAATGCGTTAAGGCCATCCTGGGCTGAACACGAAGCAAGGATTTAGGTATCTCAGCTTGGACTTCGGTTAGGTGATTTTGGAGCTCGATTTTTATGCGGGACAGTTCCGTTGCCGTGACCGCTGTGTTTGTTAACTTCAACGCATCCCAGTCTTTGAGAAGATCAGATAGTCCATTTTTATAAGCCTCTAAATCGGCAGGCGTCATGGTCTTGAAGTCGCTGCTGGTCAAATCATAGCTATAGTGAACTGCTCTATCCTTACTCCAGAGCAGGTTGGACCGTAGCTGTTCGAGAAAGCGAATTTCCGCTTGGGCCAATGCATGCGCTTTTTGTGTCTCGCTTGGATTGAATTTTATGGAACTCAATTCGCCAGGATGCATTAGTATGCCATTGGAGGCCATTTTTCGGGTCAGTTGCATACCCGTGCCAGCAGCGGTGCCGAAGCCTTTATGCACCAGCAAGCCGCAAAGTTTCCGACGCAATTTAATCTTGCGAATGCCGTTGCCAAATTGTTGGGCCAAGGTCGGGATACCCTTGGAGAAGGATATTGCCAGCGTACTGGAAAGGTCTGCCATCTCTTTGCTACCTATGGTCTCTTCGAGGCGTTTACCTTGGGCGTCATATTTAACCTCGCTCGGCGGAGAGATAAATGCCCTGGCGGCATTTGAGCCACCGTTGCCAACACAGCCATCCACATAGGTGATGCCGTCTAATTTAACGGACTTGAAAACGCCGGGGATTGCCATTGATGCACGCACCGCCTGGGCGATGGGTACATTCAGGCTCTTTGGGTCGGTAGAGGACCAAATTTTGTCGCATTTTTCGGTATCGTTATAAGCGATCACCGACAAATGCTTGAAATATTTCGGTGCTATTTCGTGCAGTTTGGCCAGGTCGCCGAATGTAACAAGATAGTCCTCCGTTTTTATATTGCCTGCGATTTCTTTTAGCGTGTTCACCTGCTCGTGGCTTAAATTGCCGGGTGATTTTAATAATGCTTGAATATTGTTCGCGGCGGTTTGCTTATGTACTTCCGCGATCAACCAATAGAGTTGCTCCGCAGCGTGCCAGCCGTGGCCATGGAGGCTGAATTCGGGTGGGGATTCCCCAGCGGGTGGCAGAGCAACGCAAGCAGGCTTTATATCTTGAGCCGGCGTACCTTCGCATGCCGGGGAAGCGGGGGATCCATTTGCCGAGTCAGTGGTGAAGAGAGCGGCAATCTTGCCCACCGTAGTGTTGTCGAGTTTCCCGCGCCCCATGAACTTGGACATATTCATTGCCATCAAGCGCTCCATTGCCTCGATGGGCATACCCAGCGCCAATGCAGAGCCGTATAACGAACCTACCGACAAGCCGGAAATATGCTCGATGCCAACTAAAGTTTTGAAGGCATTGATGATTTTGCTGAATACCAGCATGACAAGACCTTTTTGACCACCGCCATCGAAAGCAAATTTGTCTATTTCCGGGGCCGGCTTGATTACACCTATCTTTTTTAAATCTGGGCTGATGACCAGCTGGCTGCGCAAATCCGTGCATTCCAGCAACGCTTCGCGGGCGCAATGGAGTATTTTCAACGCCTTGATATGAGCTTTTGCAATATCTTTGCCGGTGGGATTCCTGGCAATAGCAGGCTCGCGGTTATTGCTCTGGAGTGGAGAGGTAAATTTTTTGACGCACTTGGCAATATTTTCTGCTTGTGCGCATTTTAAATCTATAGCTTTTGCAGCCATTTCTGTGGATTGGTCGATTTCTTCCTTGAATTCATGAAGTAGGGAATTCATTTCCTTTTCAAGAAACGCGGCCAGCATTTTTTCCAGCTGTTGACTGGTTTGTATGGGGTCGTGTTCAGTGGGTAGGATGTGGAGGAAAGTCAATAGGTTTCTCAGCCATCCGCCCCGATGGATATCGCCGGCTGTGTCGATGGTGACTGCACTGCTCCAGTTGTCTGTGTCGCCGATGGAATGATCAACGACCTTTTGCCAGGGGCTTATCAAGGGCGGCAGTTGGCTGGAAGAATGCATGGAGTCAGCTTCATTGATTAAATGTTCAGTGAATGGATTCAGGGCAAGGGTGCAGCCAAGCTAAGCATGCCGCCGGACTTCTCGCTACCGCATGAAAACAAAAGCATTCAGCAAATTTTACTTAAACGGAAGATCCCTACTTTGCTATATTTTCAATATTTCCGGTTATTACTACTCCATGCGGAGCAGATTATTCACCGATCAGCCGGCGTAGTGCATGGGTACGTGCCAGTTGGTCGGCAAGCAGGGTTTTGTAGATTTCCAGGTCCAAGGGCACGAGGGCGAGTCGCTGCGTCAGGATCAGATTGTGATCGACATCGAGGCTTAAGGTAGGCAGGCCCGCCGCCTCATCCAGCGCGTTGATTTGTATTGCCAGCTGAAACACTGCCGCGTGGGACGGGTCGCTCATCATCCGGGTGTCCAGCACCAGGCTGTCGATGATCAGGCAGAAGGGGTCATCGGCAGCCATGGTCGAGATGGCGACATCGTCAAGCTGGATTTCAAATCGTCCCGCATCGCTTAGTGTGATCGTTTGACCCATTTCCCGCGACAGTTCGTCGATAAAACGTGAAAATAAATCATGGCTTGCATGCATCAAATGAGTCTCCGCAAATGCATGGAAGTATTTAGCGTGCCGATAGTCTGGCCAGGCGCGACAAGCCTTCATTCGAAATGGTTTCGGTTTGTTGCAACACGGGTAAGGCTGCCCGGATGGCGTCGATATGGCCAAGTAGACGATTGATCATTGCCAATAATTCAATCTCATTGGCCGAGATTGCAATCCGGCAGGAAAGCACCAGTTGCGCCGAATCGGCCTGCCAGCCATAACGTATCCCGGCGCCAAGGCGAGAGGAATAGGTGCGCTGCAGTAGAAAGCATTGCAAGCTTGCAGGGTCGGTCACGGCCGTCGCGGGCAGGGGTGAGAAAACATGGATGCCGATATCCGAACCATGGTTGCAGCTTGCCAGCGATATGGCGTCGCCGGATTCGTGTTGTAGCTGCAGGGTATGGTTTGTACCGTCATTGGGTAGGCTTACACCCCATTTTTTCGCCAATTGCCGAATTGCAGGAGGGAAAGAATCTACCATTTGTCTTTACCTGGATTATCGAAGCGAATGGGGTTTGATCAACTTTCCGAGTTATTTATGCAATCAACCATACATAAAAACAGACAACCATTTTATATAACCAAGCTTTGCTGCTGCTTCTGTTTTTAAGATTACATTTCTGCATATGGTGGTAAACAAACAGGGAGCCCATGGGCTCCCTGTTTGTTTAACGCGCAACTGCGGATCCGAGCGGCCTTACTCCGGCTTGGTCTCGCTGCGAGCGGGCGCGGTTTCCACCATCACCAGTTCTTCTTGCACCGGCGCGTTCTGTTGCGCGGGTTTGACTTCACTGCGGCGGCGACGGGTAGGCACGACGGCGGTAGGCAGGTCCATCGGCTCGAACGCCTTCAGCTGCGTACCCACCTGAACGAGGCCGACATCTTCCGGGCGGCCGATTTCTGCCGTTTGCGGAGCGGGCTTCCTTTCGACGGGCGCTGCTTCGGGAGCCTTTTGCTCGCTCACAGGAGCGGCTTCCACTACGGGAGCAGCTTCCACCACCGGAGCAGCTTCCACTACCGGAGCAGCTTCCACCACCGGAGCAGCTTCCACCACCGGAGCAACTTCCACCACCGGAGCAGCTTCCACCACCGGAGCAGCTTCCACTACCGGAGCGGCTTCCATTACCGGTGCGACTTCCACTACCGGAGCGGCTTCGACTACCGGTGCGACTTCCACTACCGGAGCGGCTTCGACTACCAGTGCAGCTTCCACCACCGGTGCAGCTTCCACCACCGGTGCAGCTTCCACTACCGGCGCAGCTTCGGCGACGGGTGCCGCAGCAGCTTGCTCCAGCTGCGCCGTGGCGGGTGCGCCCTCGGTCTCGGCTGGCTGGCCGTCGGCGGATTGATCCGCCTCGTTACCTGCCTGGGTGCCGTCATTGCTACGTTCACCGCGTTCGCCACGACCACCGCGACGGCCACGACGACGACCGCGGCCGCGGCCTTCGTTGCCTTCGAAGTTTTCACCCTGGCTGCCATCCGCTGCCACGGTATCCTGCGCCAAGGCTTCCGGCTCGACTTCCGTCGTCACTACCGGCTTGGCTTCGGCTTGCGGCCGTGGTTGGCGTTCCTGGCGCGGCTCGCGCTCGGCGCGCGGTTCACGCGGCGGGCGGGGTTCGCGTTGCTCGCGCGGTTCACGCGGCTCACGTTGCTCGCGCGGTTCGCGTGCTTCCCGTGGTTCGCGTTCGGCGCGGGCTTCGTTGCCTTCGCGCGGCGGACGCGGCTCGCGTGGCTCGCGAACTTCGTTGGTGCGTTCGTTGCGGGTTTCGGCTTGGCGCTCGTTGCGACCCTCCGCATTGCGGTTTTCACCGCGCTCGCGCTTGGGTTCGCGCGGCGGACGCGGCTGCTCGTCTTCCTCGATGCGCGGCTTGCCGCCTGGGCGGCGTTCTTCGTTGCGACGGCTGTCGTTGCGCGGTTCATTGCGCTCGCTGCCGCTGCGTTGCCGGCCTTCGTTGCGGCGAGTGTTATTGCCGCCACGGTCGCGGCCGCCCTTGTTGGCGGGGACCGGCTGCTTCACTTCTTCTACTTCCTCACCCTTGAAGAAGCGAATGATGCGTTCGAACAAGGATGGCTTGGCCACTTCCGCCACCGGCTTTTCGGCGGCGATGGGGGCGGGCTGGGCCGGGGTAATGCCCTTGACGACGGCTTCCTGGCGCGGCTTGACCGCTTCGGCTTCCTTGCCGTTGCGGCTTTCTTCCTCGGCCGGCGCTTCCATCATCTTGTAGGAAGGCAATACTTCCTCGATATGGTTGAGGTCGTCGTGGCGCAGGCGCGTCAGGGTGTAGTTCGGGGTCTCGAGGTGGATATTGGGGATCAATACCACGCCAACCTTCAGGCGCGATTCCACCGAGAAGATTTCGGCACGCTTTTCGTTCAACAGGAAGGTGGCGACATCGACGGGCACCTGCGCATGGATGGCGCCGGTGTTTTCCTTCATGGCCTCTTCCTGGATGATGCGCAGGATATGCAGGGCGGACGATTCGGTACCACGGATAAAGCCGGTACCGTGGCAGCGCGGGCATGGCTGGTGAGCGGTTTCGCCGAGCGAAGGCTGCAGGCGCTGGCGGCTCAGTTCCATCAGGCCGAAGCGCGAGATCTTGCCGGTCTGTACGCGGGCGCGGTCATGGCGCAGGGCATCGCGCAGGCGGTTTTCCACCTCGCGCTGGTTGCCGGCCTTTTCCATATCGATAAAGTCGACCACGATCAGTCCGCCCAGATCGCGCAAGCGCAATTGGCGGGCGATTTCGTCGGCGGCTTCCAGATTGGTGCGGGTGGCGGTTTCTTCGATATCGCCGCCCTTGGTGGCGCGGGCCGAGTTGACGTCGACCGATACCAGGGCTTCGGTGTGGTCGATCACGATGGCGCCGCCGGAAGGCAGGGCGACATCGCGCGAGAAGGCGGTTTCGATCTGGTGTTCGATCTGGAAACGCGAGAACAGCGGAACGTCGTCCTTGTACATCTTCACCCGGTTGACGAAGCCAGGCATCACATGGCTCATGAACTGGCGGGCCTGTTCATAGACGAATTCGGTGTCGATCAGGATTTCGCCGATATCCGGCTGGTAGTAGTCGCGGATGGCGCGGATGACCAGGCTGCCTTCCTGGTAGATCAGGAAAGGGCCGCTTTGCGAGCCGGCGGCATTTTCGACCGCACGCCACAGTTGCAGCAGGTAGTTCAAATCCCACTGCAGTTCTTCGCTGTTGCGGCCGATACCGGCGGTACGGGCGATGATGGACATGCCGGCCGGCACATCCAGCTGGTCCATGGTGGCGCGCAGTTCCTGCCGCTCTTCACCCTCGATACGACGGGATACACCACCGCCGCGCGGGTTGTTCGGCATCAGCACCAGGTAGCGGCCGGCCAGCGAGATAAACGTGGTCAGCGCCGCGCCCTTGTTGCCGCGTTCGTCCTTTTCAACCTGGACGATCAGCTCCATGCCTTCCTTCAGCGCATCCTGGATGCGTGAACGGCCGTCGGCGCCTTCCTTGAAATAAACCCGGGAAACTTCCTTGAATGGCAGGAAACCGTGACGGTCGGTGCCGTAATCGACAAAGCAGGCCTCGAGCGAGGGCTCGATGCGGGTGATGATGGCTTTGTAGATATTGCTTTTGCGTTGCTCCTTGCCGACGGTCTCGATATCGAGATCGATGAGCTTCTGCCCGTCGACGATGGCGACGCGCAGCTCTTCGGCCTGCGTCGCATTGAAAAGCATGCGTTTCATGTTTTGTTCTCCCGCCGCCGGACAGGCAGGGGCGAACACACCGACGGCGGTAGGCCGTCGAGAGAAAACTCAGGCGATAGGGCGTTGCATTTTGATCAGCAAGGCAGGCAATCCTGGGGTTTCGAGCTATCGTCGCGGCCGAAATGTCGTTGCCGCGCGCGGGTGTGTCCTGGGGTGCGGGCCGGTGTTTGTAGCGCCAGCCTGCGAATGTCCGGTCGTGCGTCTTGATAACTTGCTACCGTCGTTGCTTTGCGGTGAACGACGTTAACCGAACCGGCTTCTGGCCTGAACCGAGTTTCCCCTGGCGCTGTTGCGCTTGCGTCCGCCTTGCGCACGTGGTGCCAGAATCAATGATCGGCACGGCAAGAGAGAAAAAGACGCAGGGGAAAGAGCGGGAAAGGCCGCGCGAGCCGGTCGCGCGTGAGATAATCCGTCGCTTTGAAGACCGCGTCGGCGACTGAGTGGCCGGAGCGGATAACGGATGGTCTTGTTTCCGGTGGTACCGGTAAGACCGGCCTAAGCGGTTGGCAAGACCGCACGAGTATATGTCAGATGCACACCCCGAGCAAAGTTTCCTACCTGACCGTTGGCGCCGAAGAGGCTGGCCAGCGGCTGGACAATTATCTGTTGAAATGCCTGAAGGGCGCACCCAAGTCCCTGGTCTACCGTATCGTCCGTTCCGGCGAGGTACGGGTGAATTCCGGGCGGACGGATGTGACCTATCGCATCGTCGAGGGCGACCATATCCGCATACCGCCCATCCGCCTGGCCGAGCCGGGTGCGCCACCCAGTCCGGCCGCCTTGGCGCGGGGGGCGGTGCTACCCATCCTGTTCGAGGACGATGCCCTGCTGGTGATCGATAAGCCGGCCGGCATGGCGGTCCATGGCGGCAGCGGCATCAGCTTCGGCGTGATCGAGCAATTGCGCGCGCAGCGGCCGCAAGCCAAGTTCCTGGAGCTGGTGCACCGCCTGGACCGTGAAACCTCGGGCATCCTGCTGGTGGCCAAGAAGCGCAGTGCCCTGGTTGCCATGCACGAGATGCTGCGCGACGACCGCAGCATGGATAAGCGTTACCTGACCCTGGTGAAGGGCGTGTTTCCCGATGCACGCCGGCATGTGCGCTTCAAGCTGCAGAAATATGTGACGGCCGACGGCGAGCGGCGGGTCAGCGTGACGCCGGAAGGGCAGGAGTCCCATACCATCCTGAACCGGCGGTCGACCTTCAGCGAGGCGACCTTGCTGGAATGCGAGCTGAAGACCGGCCGCACCCACCAGATTCGCGTGCATTGCGCCCAATCCGGCTTTCCCATCCTGGGGGACGACAAGTACGGTGATTTCACGCTCAACAAGGCTTTGCCACGGCAGGGCCTCAAGCGCATGTTCCTCCATGCCTGGCGGCTGACGCTGCAACACCCGCTCGACCGCACGCCGCTCAAGCTGGAGTCGCCCTTGCCGACCGAACTGCAATCCTATCTGGACTCTTTGGAAAAACTCGATGGCTGAGCGCTTTGACCTGCTGATTTTCGATTGGGACGGCACCCTGGCTGATTCCACCGCCTTGATCACCCATTCCATCCAGCTGGCATTTGCCGATCTGGACCTGCCCGTTCCTACCCGTGAACAGGCCAGCTTCGTGATCGGCTATGGCCTGGGCGAGGCCTTTGCGCACCTGGCGCCGCATGCAGGCCGGGTGCAATTGGACGGTTTGGTGGATGGCTATAAACGGCATTACCTGGCGCGGGATGGCGAAATTGCCTTGTTCGAGGGCGTGGCCGACGCGGTGCGGCACTATAAGGAGGCCGGTTATGCGCTGGCGGTGGCAACCGGCAAGTCGCGCCGGGGGCTGGATAGGGTGCTGGAGCAGACCGGCCTGGGCCGCTATTTCGATACCACCCGCTGCGCCGACGAATGCCATTCCAAGCCGCATCCCCAGATGATCGCGGAAATCACCGAGTTGCTCGGTGTGCCGGCCAGCCGCAGCGTGATGATAGGCGATACCACCCACGACCTGCAGATGGCGATCAATGCCGGTACGGCGGCCTTGGGGGTGTCCTATGGCGCCCATCCCAAGGATGAGCTGGCTTCTCTGCAGCCGCTGGGCCTGTTCGACAGCTTCGGCGAGCTGGACGGCTGGTTGCGCAACCATGCCTGATACCGGCGGCGCCATCCGGAAATGGCGGATCTGCGGCGGCGCGGAATTGCCGGACGGTGGTTTGGGCAAGCGCTTCAAGGCGGAGTGGCATGGTGTGCCGGCGGCCGGATTCGTGGTTCGCTGGGGTGGGCGGGTGCATGGCTATCTGAACCAATGTGCCCATATCCCCATCGAACTGGACTTCAATGAGGGCGACTTTTTCGATCTGAGCCGCTCGTATTTGATCTGCGCAACCCACGGCGCCTACTATAGGCCGGATACCGGCCTATGCCTGGGCGGGCCATGTAAAGGTGCGCGATTGACCAAGCTGGCCGTGGTGGAAGAGGACGGCGAGGTTTTTTTCCTGCCCGATGCGCCCGTCCGATAACTGAATTTCAATTTGAGACAAACGATGAACGAACAACAAGATCCGACCTGGGAACGCCAGGTCCTGGAAAAACTGGTGGTCACCGCCTTGAAGGAACAGCGCAAGGGGCGTAACTGGGGGATTTTCTTCAAGCTCGCCGGATTTACCTGGCTGTTCCTGGTCCTGCTGCTGATCGTGACCTGGCGCTTCGGCGACCGCGCCGAAGCGGGCACCACCGGACCGCACACCGCGCTGATCGATCTGACCGGCGTGATCGCGGCCGGCGAAAATGCCAATGCCGACAATGTCAATGAAGGCTTGCGCAATGCCTTCAAGGACAAGAACACCAAGGGTGTGATCCTGCGCATCAACAGCCCGGGCGGCAGTCCGGTGCAGGCTGGCCAGATCAACGACGAAATCCAGCGTCAGCGCAAGCTGCATCCGGACATACCGCTCTATGTGGTGGTGGACGATATCTGCGCTTCGGGCGGCTATTACGTGGCGGTGGCGGCCGACAAGATCTTTGTGGACAAGGCCAGCCTGGTGGGTTCCATCGGCGTGCTGATGGATGGATTCGGCTTTACCGGCGCCATGGACAAGCTGGGCGTCGAGCGGCGACTACTGACGGCCGGCGCCAACAAGGGCTTCCTGGACCCGTTCTCGCCGCAATCGGATACCCAGGTGCAGTTTGCCAAGCAGATGCTGACCGAAGTGCATGAGCAATTCATCGGCGTGGTGCGCAAGGGACGCGGCAAGCGCCTGAAGGAAACGCCCGATATGTTCTCCGGCCTGGTATGGAGCGGCGAAAAAAGCGTGGCAATGGGCCTGGCCGACGATTTCGGCAATGCCGACAGCGTGGCGCGCGATGTGATCAAGGCGGCCGAAATCGTCGATTTCACGCCGCGTGAGGATTGGGCGCAACGTTTCGCCCGTTCCATCGGCGCATCGGCCGGTGCCAAGCTGGGCAGCTATTTCGATATGAAGCTAAAGTAAATCCTGAATAGTGCGGCCGGCGACCGGCCGCACCTATCTGGGAGAGGGCTGCAATGGCGCGTAAGCAGAGGCACGAGGAACACGAAAACCACGAGCGCTGGCTGGTGTCCTACGCCGACTTCATTACCCTGCTGTTCGCCTTTTTCGTGGTGATGTATGCCATCTCGCAGGTCAATGAAGGCAAGTACAAGGTACTTTCCAATTCCTTGACGGTGGCCTTCAACAAGCCCGATACCGCCAGCGAAGCCCTGCTCAAGAGCGAGCTGAACGGTTCCAACCAGAGCCTGATCGCCTTGCCGTACAAACAGCGGCGCGAGGTACAGCAAGCCCAGCAGCTAATCCAGGAGCGCAACGAGCAGGCCGCCGCGATGAAAGCCATGGCAGGCGACCTGAAGCAGGATATGGCCAAGCTGATCGAAGAGAAACAGGTGCATATCTCGGAAAACAGTCGCGGCATCACCATCGAGGTGAATGCCAGCCTGTTGTTCCCGGTCGGTTCGGCCACGCTGGACGGCAAGCCGGCCGAATCGCTCGCCCTGATCGCCCGCAAGCTGGCGGCGGGCAGCAATCTGATCCAGATAGAGGGCCATACCGACAATGTGCCGATCGCGACACCGCAATTCCCGTCCAACTGGGAACTGTCCGCGGCGCGCGCCGGTACGGTGGTGCGTTTGTTCGAAGCCAGCGGCGTGGCGCCCGGGCGCTTGGTCGCGCTTGGCTACTCCGCCAACCGGCCGCTTGGCGCCAACGAAGATGCCGCCAGTCGCGCCCGCAATCGCCGGGTGACTATCCAGATCCTTGCCGACAACAAGAACGAGGTAGCGACCTTGCCGGCGCCTTAGAAAGGCGCTGAGTCGCTTAACCCGGACCCAGTAGCTTCAGCCCCAGGATGCCAATCACGATCAGGCTGACGCAGAGCAGGCGGGCCGGGCTGATCGGTTCGCCGAACAGCAGCATGCCCAGGATGACGGTGCCGACGGCCCCGATGCCCGTCCATACCGTATAGGCGGTCCCCAGCGGCAGCGTGCGCAGGGCCAGGCCCAATAGCGCGACACTGGCGGCCATGGCCGCCACGGTGGCCAGGCTGGGCCAGAGACGGGTAAAGCCGGCGCTGTACTTTAAGCCGACGGCCCAAGCCACTTCCAGCAGCCCCGCGAGTAGAAGGATGATCCAGGCGATGATACGACCCCTTGTAAACGATGGGGCCGTCCCCTGTGGATTCGCGGCGGGGAGGTCGTCCTCCGAGCCGTTTCCATTATACCTTGCTGATCAAGCCGCCTGGCCGCGACAGGCGTGGCTGGCCGTAGGCGTCGTAGGACAGCGTGGAATTCTGGCTGCTCTGCAGCAATGCCATCAATTGCTGGTTCTGCTGTTGGCGGGTATCGATCAGGTGCCCGTTGGTCTCGTTAAAGGCGCTGGCCTGGCGGGCCGCCTGCATCAGCTGCTGCCAGCAAAGGGCGACGGCCGGTACGGCGTCGTCCGGCAGGAAGCGAGCCTTGAGCAAAGGGTGGGGAGGGTCTGGCGAGAGTTCCACGCCGTTCACTTCGAACAGGCGGCGACGCTCCTTGGCCAGGCTTTCCAGCGTCTGCGCGTACCCGGCCTTTTGCTTGGCGAAATCTTCCAGCTCGGCCAGGGTGTTGGCGATCAAGGCGTTCTGTTCGCGTTCGAGCAGGTCGATAAAGCGCATCAACTGCTCGAGTTCGTGCTGTAGCGCACTAAGCAAGGGCGGGGTGGTCATGGGTTTGTCCTGACACGCGGCTCGTTGAAAGCGAAACGCCGGCCAACCGCTGCGAACGGTAGCCGGCGTTGCCCAGTATGCCGCTTAATCGCCAGGACGTCAGGGCTTGCTTTGCAGCAGTTCCTTGACGTTCGCCATCAGGCTGTCGGCGATCGCGTCGGCATTCACGGTGAAACGACCTTCCGCCATGGCTCGGCGGATTTCATTGACCTTGCCTTCGTCTATCAGCGGCTGCTTGCTCAGGCTGGCTTCCAGCGTAGACAGGCGCGCGCTGAATGCCTTGATCTCGACGCTGTCGGCGCGGGCCTCCGTACCGCCGGCTTCACCGTTGGCAGCCTTCGCCCCGGCGCGCGTGGCGCTGCGCGGTATAGGCGCGTTGAGCGGTTTGCTGTCGATCTTCATGGTAATCCTCTCGCCGGCTGCTTGGGCCAGATCCTGTCCGTGGTTTACGACCCTATCGGCAGAATACAGAAATACTTTAGGCCGGCGCCGCAAAAATATTCACGTTGCTCCTCGCAGCCGATACACGTCTTGGCGTACGCCTCCTATATCGTCTAGATTTCAGGGAACTTGACCGATTGGGAGTGGAATTTTATGCAAGTGGTGACCCCGCGCTTCGGCGCCCTCGACATCGACGAAAATTCACTGATCAACTTCCCTCAGGGGCTGCCCGGCTTCGAGCGTTGCCAACGCTTCAAACTGTTGCATGAAGAAGTGCCGGAACCCAAGGTCATGTGGATGCAATCGCTGGAGGAGCCCGAGGTGGTGTTCAGCGTGATCGACGCGAACTTGCTGGGGCTGCACTACCAATTGAGCCTGACTGATGCGGAAAGCGCCACGATCGACTTTTCCGGCAGCGAAGACCTGGTTTTGTTGTTGACGCTCAGCCGCGACGGCGACGAGGTAAAGGCGAATACGCAATCGCCCATCGTGCTGAATGTGGCGAGCCGGCAAGCGCTTCAAAAGAGCGGGGTAAGGGCGGAGATCGTGTTTACCAACGAGTGATTTCGCCCGAAAATTGCCGGACGGCTGCTCGAACTGCCGTCATGTCAATCTTGCGGGGCGGCTGCGTTCCGCCATAATGGCGCGATTTCGCCGATCGTCGGCGCCACCGGAGCGCGTTCGCCCTGAGCGACGTGGCCTGCAGCAAGTTATGAAAACCACTTTCCTTGACTTCGAGCAGCCTATAGCTGAACTCGAAAGCAAAATCGAATCACTGCGCTTTATGCAGGATGAGTCCGCGGTCGATATCTCGGTAGAGATCGACCACCTGCAAAAGAAGAGCCAGGAACTGACCAAGGGGATCTACGCCAAGCTTACGCCATGGCAGATCTCGCAGGTGGCGCGGCATCCGCAACGCCCCTATACGCTGGACTATATCCGCGAAATCTTTACCGATTTCGAAGAGTTGCATGGCGACCGGGCTTACGCCGACGATGCCGCCATCGTGGGTGGGCTGGCGCGGTTGAACGGCCATGCCGTCATGGTGATCGGCCATCAGAAGGGCCGCGATACCAAGGAAAAGATCTACCGCAACTTCGGCATGCCGCGTCCGGAAGGCTATCGCAAGGCTTTGCGGCTGATGCATCTGGCCGAGAAATTCGATCTGCCGGTGTTCACTTTCGTCGATACCCCGGGCGCCTACCCTGGCATCGGCGCGGAAGAGCGCGGTCAATCCGAAGCCATCGGGCGCAATCTGTTTGAGCTGACCAAGCTGCGTGTGCCGGTCATCGTCACCATCATTGGCGAGGGGGGCTCCGGCGGCGCCTTGGCGATTGCCGTCGGCGATGTCGTACAAATGCTGCAATACGCGACCTATTCGGTGATTTCGCCGGAAGGTTGTGCCTCCATTTTGTGGAAGAGTGCCGAAAAAGCCTCGGAAGCAGCCGAAACCCTGGGCATTACCGCCAGCCGCCTCAAAACCCTGGGCCTGATCGACAAAGTCGTGGCGGAACCCCTGGGGGGCGCCCACCGCGATCCGCAGGCCATTATGCTGGCGCTGCGCAAGAGCTTGCTGGACGCATTGAAGAACCTGCAGGACAAGCCGGTCGACAGGCTGCTGGAAACCCGCTTCGAGCGGCTGATGAGCTATGGCAAGTTCAAGGAAGTCAGCGCCGGCTGATCCGGAAGCGCTGTACCGGCGCTTCTGTGCGGTCGCGATGCCTTACGTAGCGGCAGGCGGAAGCGTTGCCGTCGGCTATTCCGGCGGCCTCGATTCCACGGTACTGCTGCAGCTGTTCCATCGCTTGCGTGCGCAGCAGCCGTTCGCGCTGCAAGCCTTCCACCTCCATCACGGCCTAAGCGCCAATGCCGATGCCTGGCTGGCACATTGCACGGCCGGCTGTGCGGGCTTGTCCCTTCCCTTTACCCATGCGCGCGCCGACCTCGCTGCCACGGCCGGCGACAGCCTGGAGGCGCGGGCGCGGGCGGCGCGCTATGCCGCCTACGCCGGATTGGATGCCGAGCGCGTGGCCCTGGGCCACCATCGCGACGATCAGGTCGAGACAGTGCTCTACCGTCTTGCGCGCGGCGCCGGGGTGCATGGCGCCGCCGGCATGCCGGCCTTGCGCCCCTTGGGAGCCGACAAGCTGGTGTGGCGCCCGCTGCTGGGAGAGTCGCGCGCCGAGCTGCTGGCCTATGCCGTTGCGCACGGGATGCGCTGGATCGAAGACGAAAGCAATGACTGTACCGACCATGACCGCAACTATCTGCGCCATGCCTTGATTCCTGGCCTGGTGGCGCGTTTTCCGTCGGCGCCGTCGGCGCTGGCGCGCGCGGCACGCCATTTTGGCGAGGCGGCTGGCTTGCTCGATGCCCTGGCCGAGCAGGATGCCGGTGGTCCTGTCGAGCGTCTGGCGCTGGCCGCGCTGACGCCGCTGGAGGAGGCGCGCCGCCGCAATCTGCTGCGCTGGTTCCTGGCTCGCCATGATTTGCGGCCCGATGAAAAGCAGTTGCGCTTGCTGCTCGATCAGCTGCTGCATGCACGGGAGGACACCAATCCCTGCTTGCGGCTGGCCGATCGGGAAGTGCATCGCTATCGCGGCGAGATTTGGGTAAGCCAGCGTGCCGTGGACGTGCGGCCGTGCGCGGTGGCGCCGGCCGATGCGGGGGGCTTGCCGGGCTGGCGCGGCCGTATCGATTGGACCAGCCGCCAAGGTGGGCTGGATGAACGCTTTCTAAGTGGCTTGCAGGCCAGGCCGCGCGCCGGCGGTGAGATGTTGCGGCCGCGCTCCGGTGGTCCGAATCGCCCCGTCAAATTACTGCTGCAAGAGGCGGGCATTCCGCCTTGGTTTCGCTCGCGTTGGCCCTTGTTGTGGCAGAACGAGCGCCTGGTGGCGCTGGCCGGTATCGCGGTGGCGGCCGAGTGCCAGGCGGACGGCTTGGCGCCGTGGCCGGACTGGCGCTGCGAGGATTGGACCGATTTCGGGCGGTGCCGCCAGGCACTATAGGGGTGCCTGCAATATCGGCGTCACGCCCAGTTCACGCAGGCGGCGCATCATCAGGTCGGCCTCGTCGCGATTCTTGAATGGACCGATCTGCACGCGGGTTTCCAGACGGGCAGGGATGCCGGCGCTACCTAATTTCTCGATCAGCTTCCTGGCATTGTCGCCGCTCTGGAATACCCCTGCCTGTACCGTATACCCCTTGCTGCCGTTAGGCAGGACGCCGGCCGCGAGGGCGGCGATGGTCTGCTCCGGCGTGGGTGGGCTGGGTTTGGCTGGTATCGGCGCCGCGATTATCGGGCTTGGCGCGGGCGTGCCGGACGGCGGCGCAACCGGGGCTGGCACGGTGACGGGCGGGCTGGTGGCCGATTGGGCGCCTCGTGCCGTGGTGACCGGCCTGGTCGGCGGCGGGACGATGATCGGTTTGGGTGCGGCGGTGTGCGCGACGGCAGGGGCGGGCGCCGGGGAGGGGTGGTCGAGGTGGCTGCGGGTGTGGTCTTGCCGGTGCCGGTCTCGGCGGGCGGCTTGGCCGCGGCGACGGGTGCAGGCAGGGTTGGCGTTGGCGTTGGTGTCGGTGTCGGTGTCGGTGTCGGTGTCGGTGTCGATTCGACGGGCGTGGCGGGTGGGGTGGGGCCGCTTTCGGTTCCGCTGGTAGCCGGCGGCGCTGCTTCGGCAACCAACGGTGGGGTGATCGGCGGTACCGCCGCTGGAATCGGCGTTGTTGTTGCCTGGGGCGGCGGCACGGTTTCGGCCTGCAGCGGATTGATGCTGGGTCCTTCCTGTTCCGACCTGGGCTCGCCTTCCAGTTTATTGAGCAGGGTGATGCTGATCGCGACGCCGACGATCAGGCAGATGGCAATGGCCAGCCTCTGCATCAGGCGCTGGCGGATTTCGCTCTGTTCGTCCGCTTCCTCTGCGGTGGCGGGGGCGGTGGGGCGGTTCGGGCTGGGGCGTATAGCACTCAAGTGGCTTGTTCGCCGCGTCGCGGCGCTCCCTGTTCAAGATGTTTTGGTTGATTGCTGGTATGGCTTTTGCGCGGTAAGGCGGCAAAGCTGTTAGAATATTCGGTCATTTTTATGCCGACAAGCTGTGTGAACGCTTTGCGAACTGGCTTGCAGCTTAAAACTTTTTTCCTTCCCACTATGTCTACTTTACGAATTTTGGAGTGAACCATGGCTGTAGAACGCACCCTGTCCATTATCAAGCCCGATGCCGTTGCCAAGAACGTGATTGGCCAGATCTACTCCCGTTTCGAAAATGCCGGCCTGAAGATCGTCGCCGCCAAGATGAAGCAACTGTCGCGCGAAGATGCCGAAGGCTTCTACGCCGTGCACAAGGAACGTCCTTTCTTCAAGGATCTGGTTGATTTCATGGTTTCCGGCCCGGTGATCATCCAGGCGCTGGAAGGCGAAAACGCCGTGATCGCCCACCGCGATCTGATGGGCGCGACCGATCCCAAGAAGGCTGAAAAGGGTACCATTCGTGCCGATTTCGCCGATTCCATCGATGCCAACGCCGTACACGGTTCCGATAGCGTCGAAAACGCCGCCATCGAAATCGCTTACTTCTTCGGCACCGAAGTCTATAGCCGTTAATATCGGATAGCCTTGCCATGTCCATCAATCTGCTTGATTTCGACGCTGCCCGTTTCGCCACCTTCCTAGCCGAGCGTGGTGAGAAGCCGTTTCGCGCCAAGCAGTTGTTGCGCTGGATTCACCATTTCGGCGAATCGGATTTCAACGCGATGACGGACATCGCCAAGGTGACGCGAGAAAAGCTGGCGGCGGAGGCGGTTATCACTCCCCCCAGCTTGCTGCTGGAACAGGCTTCCGAGGACGGCACCCGCAAGTGGTTGCTGGACGTGGGCACCGGTAACGGTGTGGAGGCGGTGTTCATTCCCGAAGACGACAGGGGAACGCTGTGCGTGTCCAGCCAGGTCGGCTGTGCGCTCGAATGCACCTTCTGCTCCACCGGGCGGCAGGGTTTCAACCGTAATCTCAGTACCGCCGAGATCATTGGCCA
The DNA here is from genome assembly GCF_007431345.1 of Chitinimonas arctica. Taxonomy (NCBI): domain Bacteria; kingdom Pseudomonadati; phylum Pseudomonadota; class Betaproteobacteria; order Neisseriales; family Chitinibacteraceae; genus Chitinimonas; species Chitinimonas arctica. The sequence goes on from NZ_CP041730.1 coordinate 4,082,938, forward strand.
GCTCTGGTGGGCCAATAAAGCCCTGGGCCGTGATCCCAAGGGCGACCGCATCGTTTCCAATGTGGTCATGATGGGCATGGGCGAGCCCCTAGCCAATTTCGACAATGTCGTCGCCGCCATGCGGCTGATGCTGGACGACAATGCCTATGGCTTGAGCCGCCGCCGGGTGACGCTGTCCACTTCCGGCCTGGTGCCGCAGATGGACCGCTTGCGCGAAGCCTGCCCGGTTGCGCTGGCCGTTTCGCTGCACGCGCCGAACGATGCCCTGCGCGACGAGATCGTGCCGATCAATAAGAAATACCCCCTAAAAGAACTCATGGCGGCCTGCTTGCGTTATCTTGAAAAAGCGCCGCGTGATTTCATTACCTTCGAATACGTTATGCTTGATGGTGTCAACGACACCATGGAGCACGCCAGGCAGCTGGTAGCGTTGGTTAAAGATGTACCGTGTAAATTCAACCTGATCCCGTTCAATCCCTTTCCGAATTCCGGATACGGTCGGTCCAAGCCCGATGCCATTCGCCGCTTCCGCGATCATCTGATCCAGGCCGGCTACATCGTCACGGTGCGCAAGACGCGCGGTGACGATATCGATGCGGCCTGCGGCCAGTTGGCCGGCCAGGTCAAGGACAAGACCAAGCGCACGCTTCGGCTAGCCGCCGAAGGCAAGACCACGATAAACCTTGTGAGGGAGTAAGGCATGAGACAGAGCGTCATCGCCGCTTTGCTGTTTGTGTTGTCGCTGTCTGCCGTCCGGGCGGAAGAGGTGGACCGCCGCCATGAGCTGGCCAAGCTGCGTACCGAGCTGGCGGCTGCCTACTACGCCCGCGGCCAGTACGGCGTGGCTTTGGAAGAATTGAAGAACGCCCTGAACGCCCGCTCCGACTACGCCATGGCCTATAGCATCCAGGGCTTGGTGTACATGGACCTGCGCGAATACGACACGGCGGACAAGAGTTTTCAGCGCGCGCTCAGCCTGGCGCCCAATGATGCCGATGTGAACCACAATTACGGTTGGTTCCTCTGCAACAAGCGCGACAAATTCACCGAGTCGCTACGCTATTTCACCACTGCCATGAAGAATCCGCTCTATACGACGCCGGAAAAATCCATGCAGCAAGCAGGTCTGTGCGCCACCAAGGCGGGCGACCTGAAAGCAGCCGAGGACTACCTGCGCAAGTCCGACCGCATCCAGCCCGACGATACCCAGACCCTGTTGGGACTGGCCCAGCTGGCTTACCGCCGGGGCGAATTTGAAGCGACCCGGCAATTGCTGGCCCGCCATGCACGCTTGGGAACGCCGATCGCCGAGGCCTTGTGGTTGAACGTGCGCGTTGACCGCAAACTGGGCAGCGGCGAGGCGGACTCGGGCTTTGCCAAGGAGCTCAAGACCCGTTTCCCCGATAGTGACGAGGCTCGCCGGCTCGCCGCTGGCCAATTCGACTAGTTCCACCCTTCCGAGAGAGCCGCACCGGCATGATGTCCGAGATGAGCCAAGATCAAGCACAGAATCTGCAGGAACCCCTTTCAAGCAGCGTGCTACCCACCGCTGGCGCCGTACTTGCCGCGCAGCGGCAGCAGTTGGGCCTGTCCTTGCTGGATGTGTCGGCCAAGTTGAAGCTGTCCAAGCGCCAGATCGAAGCGCTTGAGTCCGACCGGTATGGCGAATTGCCCGGCAATACCTTCGTTCGAGGCTTTGTCCGCAATTACGCCCGCTTGCTGGAGCTGGACCCGCAACCCCTGATCGCCTATCTCGACGCGCATCTGCCGCGCGAGGCGGCACAGTCGGCCCTGCCGCGCCTGCGCGACGAGCCGCTGCCGGTGTTGCGTCCCAGCGGCAGCGCCGGCCGTTCGCCCTTCGTCATCGCCATCCTGGGCGCCATGGCGCTGGTCCTGGTCGGTGCCGGGGGATACTGGCTGTACGAGAAAAGCCGCCGCTTCGAGCCCGAACTGACCTTGGCGCCCGCCAATAGCGCCGTCGTCCTGCCCGCTGGCGGGGCGGCCGGCGATGCACCGGCGCAGGTGGCGCCCCAGGCCGCGGCGCTCCCGCCCGGCGACCAGCCCGTTCCGGCCGCGGTAACCGCTGCCGTGCCGGTACAGACGCCGCCGCCCAATCTGCCGGGCAATCCGCCGCCCGCCGTGGCGAGCCCGGTTGCGGTGCCCGCGCCGGTGGCGCCGAGTACCGCGACCGCACCGGTTGTCGTGGCGCCGGCCGCCGTGCCTCCCACGCCTGCTTCCGCCGATATCCGCGTAGTGGCCCAGCGCGATAGCTGGGTGCAGATCGTCGATGCCAACGGCCGCAGGCTGGTCAACGAATTATTGCCCGCCGGACAAAGCCGTAGCGTGGCAGGTACCCCGCCTTACCGGATTCGGATAGGCAATGGCCGCCATACCGAGCTGTTCTACAAGGGCAAGCCCACCGACCTCGCGCCTTATACCAAGGTCGACGTCGCCAACCTTGAGCTTAACTAGATCATGAGTCTGCTTCCCCGTCGCCCAACCCGCCGTGTCATGGTTGGCCATATCGCGGTCGGCAATGATGCGCCCGTCGTCGTGCAGTCGATGACCAATACCGATACGGTGGATGCCGAAGGCACCGCCCGCCAGGTGTTCGAGCTGTGGCAAGCCGGTTCGGAAATGGTCCGCATTACCGTCAACTCACCGGAAGCAGCCTCCCAGGTGGGCGAAATACGCCGCCGCCTGGATGCCATGGGCTGCGATGTGCCGCTGGTGGGCGATTTCCATTACAACGGCCATAAGCTGCTGGCGCAGTATCCGGATTGCGCCGCCGCCCTGGCCAAGTACCGCATCAATCCCGGCAATGTCGGCAAAGGGTCGAAGCGCGACGAACAATTCGCCGCCATGATAGAAACGGCGGTGAAATACGGTAAGCCCGTGCGCATCGGAGTGAACTGGGGCAGTCTCGACCAGGCCAAGATGGCGCGCATGATGGACGAGAATGCGCAGCGCGCCGAGCCTTGGTCGGCGGAGGCGCTGATGCGCGAAGCGCTGATCCAGTCGGCGCTGGAAAGCGCGGCCCAGGCCGAGGCCTTGGGTTTGCCGGGCGACCGTATCATTATTTCCTGCAAGGTCAGCAATGTGCAGGACCTGATCAAGGTCTACCGCGACCTGGGCGGGCGCTGCGAATATCCCTTGCACCTTGGCCTGACCGAAGCCGGCATGGGTTCCAAGGGTATCGTTGCTTCGACGGCGGCCTTGTCCGTGCTATTGCAGGAAGGCATAGGCGATACCATACGGGTTTCGCTGACGCCCGAGCCGGGCGAGCCGCGTACCAAGGAAGTGGTGGTCGCGCAGGAAATCCTGCAAACCATGGGTATCCGTTCCTTCACGCCTTTGGTTACGGCCTGCCCGGGCTGTGGCCGCACCACCTCCACCTTCTTCCAGGAACTGGCGCAGAAGATCCAGCGCTACCTGCGCGAGCAGATGCCGGTCTGGCGCGCCGAATATCCCGGTGTCGAAACGCTCAATGTGGCGGTGATGGGTTGCGTGGTCAATGGGCCGGGCGAATCCAAGCTGGCCAATATCGGCATCAGCTTGCCGGGAACCGGCGAAGTGCCGGTGGCGCCGGTATTCGTCGATGGCGAGAAGACCGTTACCCTGAAGGGTGATGCGATCGCCGAAGATTTCCAGGCCATAGTCGAAGACTATGTCCAACGGCACTACGCCGAAGGCGGTAGGTTGCGCCGCAGCCTGCCCGATGTCCCCAAGATCATTCCCTTGAAAGTCTTGTAATCCGATGGCCGATAAGTTTCAGAGCATCAAGGGCTTCTACGATATCCTGCCCGACCAGACCGCCCTGTGGCAAAAGCTGGAAGATACCGCCCGGCGCGTGCTGGGGCAGTATGGTTATCGCAATATCCGCTTGCCCATCGTCGAGTTCACCGGCCTGTTCGTGCGCAGTGTCGGAGAGCATACCGATATCGTCGAAAAGGAAATGTACGCCTGGACCGACGCGCTCAACGGCGATCGGCTGGCCTTGCGCCCCGAAGGCACGGCCGGCTGTGCGCGCGCGGTGGTGGAACATAGCCTCACCTACAATGGCCCGCAGCGCCTCTGGTACATGGGACCGATGTTCCGCCATGAAAACGTGCAGAAAGGCCGGCAGCGCCAGTTCCACCAGGTTGGCGCGGAAGCGTTCGGCTACACCGGCCCGGATGTGGATGCGGAGCAGATCGTCATGCTGGCTCGCCTCTGGCGCGAGCTGGGCATCAGCGACGTGGAACTGCAGATCAATACGATAGGTGACGCCGCCGAACGCGCCGCCTACCGGCAGACCCTGATCGCCTATTTCGAACAGCATGCCGAGTTGCTGGACGAGGACGCCCGCCGCCGTTTGCATGCCAATCCCTTGCGCGTCCTGGACAGCAAGAATCCGCGCATGCAGGAAATGATCGAAGCCGCACCCAAGCTGTTCGACGTGCTGGGCGAGGAAAGCCGCCTGCACTATGAAGGCCTCTGCCGCGCGCTCGACGATGCAGGCGTTGCCTATCGGCTCAACACCCGATTGGTGCGCGGGCTGGATTACTACAACCGTACCGTGTTCGAGTGGGTGACCACCAAGCTGGGCGCCCAGGGCACCATTGCCGCCGGCGGCCGCTACGACAGCCTGGTGGAGACGCTGGGTGGCAAGCCCACGCCTGCTTGTGGTTTTGGTATCGGTTTGGAACGTGTCTTCCTGCTGATGCAGGAATACGGCGTGGTGGCCCAGGATGCACCGGATATCTATCTGGTCAATGCCGGCGAAGGCGCGCAGCGCCTGGCGCCGCGCCTGGCCGAGCAGTTGCGCGATGCCGGCTTCCGCGTGGCCGTGCATGGCGGCGGCGGCAGTTTCAAGTCGCAGATGAAGAAAGCCGATGGTTCCGGCGCCCGCTATGCGCTGATCGTCGGCGACGAGGAAGTGGCGAGCGGTAGCGCGGTGATCAAGCCATTGCGCGAGGGCGGCGAGCAACGTAGCGTCGCCCAGTCCGAACTGTCGGCAGCGCTGGCAGCCTGACGCCATGGAACCGACCCGCAAGCTCAAAGTCTCCATCAGGTTGTTTGGCCTGAATGTGCTGGGCGCCGTCATGGCCGCCGTGGGGCTGGTCGGCGTGCAGGGGCAGGGGGCGGTTTTGCACCCTGTGCTGGCCATGCCGGCCTTGGGGTGGGGTTTATTGCTTGCCGGCTTTGGGCTGATGGCCTGGTTTATGGTCGATGTATTCAAACGTATCCGTGCCCAGCAGTCGGCGCGGCATCAACAAGAAACTTGTCAACTGGAATAACGAAGATGGCCGCTTTTGATTTGCAGGAACAAGAACAGATCGCCGAACTGAAAGCCTGGTGGGCACAGTGGGGCAAGCTTGTCATGGCGGTGATTGCCGCCATCGTGATCGGCTATCTCGGCAGCATGGGCTGGAAGCTCTGGCAGAAATCGCAGGCGGGCGGCGCCGCCGATGCCTATGCAGCGGTGGAGAAGGCCTTCGACGCCAAGGACCCGCTCAAGACCCGCGCCGCCGCCGATGCCATGGCCGCCGATTACGCCAGCCATGCCCTGAGCGCCCGCGCCATGCTGCTGGCCGCCAAGGCCGCCCACGACGGCAAGGATCTGGCCAAGGCCAGGACAGCTCTGGAGTGGGTGGCGGGCAATGCCAAGGAGGAGGCGATCATCGATATCGCCCGCCTGCGCCTGTCCGCCGTACTGCTGGATCAGAAACAATACGATGCCGCCCTCAAGGCGGTTGACGCACCCCAGGCCGAAGGCTTCGCGGCCTTGTTCGCCGAAGCGCGCGGCGACGCCCTGACCCTGAAGGGCGACGCACCCGCCGCGAAGCTGGCCTACCAGGCGGCATTGGCCAAGCTGGGCAAGGAAGCGCCTAGCCGTACGCTGATCGAGACCAAGCTGTCGGCGCTGGGGGTTTGATGAAAAAACTAATCGTCATTAGCCTTGCAAGCTTGCTGGCGGCCTGTGCCGGTACCGACAACAGCCCGCAGCCGACGCCGCTGGCCGATTTGAAGAACAGCCTCAATGTCGATACGGTCTGGCATACGTCCTATTCCAACGGCAAGCTTTACCGTTTCGCGCCGGATTCGACCGGCGACGCCGTCTATATGGCCGGCACCGATGGCTTTGCAGGTTTTTCCCTGACCGACGGCCGCAAGCTGGGCGAAGTACGCAGCGAGAAAGTGCTTACCGGCGGTATAGGCGCGGCGAACGGATTGGTCGTCGCTGGTACCCTGAAAGGGGAAGTGTTCGGCTGGGAACCCGGCGGCAAACTGAAATGGCAGGCGCGTGTCTCCAGCGAGATGGTGTCGCCGCCGGTGGTGGCCGAGGGGACCGTGGTCGTCCGCACCGTGGACGGACGCGTTTGGGGCCTGGATGCCAAGGACGGCAAGGAGCGCTGGCAGTTTCAGCGCAGCCAGCCCTCCCTGATCCTGCGCAATTATGCGCCGGTCACCATTGCCGACGGCGCGGTATACGTGGGTCTGCCGGCCGGTCGCCTGGCTTCGCTGTCGCTGGCCGATGGACGGGTGTTGTGGGAGTCGCTGGTGGCGCAGCCCAAGGGGACGACCGAGCTGGAGCGCATCAGCGATGTGACCTCCGCGCCGATCGTGGACCGGGGTTCGGTTTGCGCGGTGGCATTCCAGGGCAAAGTCGCCTGCTTCGCCGTGAGCAACGGTTCCTTGCTATGGGCGCGCGATATCTCCAGCTATGTCGGCTTGGCAATGGATAGCGACAAGGTCTACGTCAGCGATGAGATCGGCAATATCCAGGCGTTCGAGCGTTCCGGCGGACGCAGCCTGTGGAAGCAAGCCGCCCTGTACGGCCGCCGTATCAGCGCACCCACCGTGTTTGCCGGCCAAATAGCGGTCGGCGACTACGAAGGTTATCTCCATTTCCTGAACACAACCGAGGGCACCATCGTTGCCCGCCAGCCTACCGACAAAAGTCGTGTTCTGGTCGCGCCCCGCCTTGTTGGCGGCAAGCTGATCGTGCAGACCGAGAGCGGTGGCCTTTATGCTTTTGCAGTGAAGTAATCAAGGAACACAATGAAACCCACCATCGCCTTGGTTGGCCGCCCCAATGTCGGCAAATCCACGCTGTTCAACCGGCTCACCAAAAGCCGCGACGCGCTGGTTGCCGATATGCCGGGCCTGACACGTGACCGTCACTACGGCCATGGCAAGATAGGCAACAAGCCTTACCTCTGTGTCGATACCGGCGGCTTCGAGCCGGTCGCGGACGATGGCATCATGCATGAAATGGCTCGCCAGACCTTGCAGGCCATCGACGAGGCCGATGCCGTCATTTTCCTGGTGGACGCCCGGGTCGGCATGACGCCGCAGGACAAGCTGATCGCCAACCGGCTACGGCAATTGGACCGGCCGGTCCGCCTGGCCGTGAACAAGGCAGAGGGCATGGCGCCCAATGTCGTCACCGCCGAATTCTACGAGTTGGCGCTGGGCGAGCCATGGCCGATCTCTTCCGCCCACGGCGAAGGGGTGCGGGGACTGATCGACAGTATCCTGGCCGGCTTCGACGTCGAAGTGGACGAGGCCGAGGTCAAGCACCCCAAGTTCGCCATCATCGGCCGGCCGAATGTAGGAAAATCCACCCTGGTCAACGCCATCCTGGGCGAGGAGCGGGTGATTGCCTTCGACCAGCCGGGCACCACCCGCGATTCGATCTATATCGATTTCGAACGCGGCGACCAGAAATACACCATTATCGATACCGCCGGCGTGCGTAAGAGCGGCAAGGTCAACGAAGCCATCGAGAAATTCTCGGTGGTGAAAACCATGAAGGCGATCGAAGACGCCAACGTGGTCGTGCTGGTACTCGATGCCCGCCAGGATGTGGCGGAGCAGGATGCCCATATCGCCGGATTCGCATTGGAAGCCGGGCGGGCCATGGTGGTGGCGGTGAACAAGTGGGAAGGCCTGGATCTATATACGCGCGACCAGGTGAAGCGCGATATCGGCCGCAAGCTCAGCTTCCTCGATTTTGCCCGTTTCCACCATATTTCCGCGTTGGAAGGGCAGGGTGTCGGTGATCTGTTCGCCAGCATCAATGCCGCCTACGCCGCCGCCATGGCAAAACTGCCGACGCCGCGCCTGACGCGCGCGCTGCAGCTGGCCACCGAAAAGCAGCAGCCGCCGCGTGTCGGCCTGATGCGGCCAAAGATGAAATATGCCCACCAGGGCGGCATGAATCCGCCGGTGGTGGTGGTGCACGGTACTTCGCTGGACGGCGTGCCGGCCAGTTATTGGCGTTACCTGGAACATTCCTTCCTGAAGATGTTCAAACTGCAGGGAACGCCGCTGCGGGTCCAGTTCAAGAAGGCGGACAACCCATTCGATATGAAGCCGGGCGAATTCAAGCCTGACCGGATTGGCGCCATGCGGGGCGAGAAAAAGCCCGTGAAGGTGGCACGCCATGGTTCCCAAGGGCCCAACCCGCCAAAAGCAGGTAAACCCAAACGACCGACGATCAAGAAGGGCTGAGGGCTACGGCCCGGTCCGTGCCAAGGTTTGTGCTTGTCGGAAAAGCTGCTACAAGTGACTACTGGCACACCAGATCGCAGCTGCAGGATTTAGACGGATTCCGTCACTTTTTCAATTACAGAGTGGAGAACTACAAATGAGCGCAAAAGGGCAAATGCTACAAGACCCGTTTTTGAATATCCTGCGCAAGGAACATGTTCCAGTTTCGATTTATCTGGTCAACGGCATCAAGCTGCAAGGTCAGATCGAATCCTTCGATCAGTACGTCGTGCTGCTGCGTAACACGGTGACGCAAATGGTTTACAAGCATGCCATCTCCACCGTGGTGCCCGCGCGCCCAGTGACGATTCCATACGACAAGGACCAGCCAGCCACACCGGCTGCCGACGCCTGATTTTCCGTAGCGGTATCGAGGGCGGGGCGCTTTGGTGCCCCGTTCGTGTTGGCATACGATTGAAGACTTTCCGGCGCCTGGCGCCAACCTCTCATCTAGAAGAAAGCCTGCGTGTTTGAACGCCACCAAGGCGGCGATAAGGCCGTCCTCGTTTGTCTGGATTTCGGCGGTCCCGATTATCTGGAGAACATAGAAGAATTCAAGCTGTTGGCTGAAAGCAACGGCTATCAGGTCATGGCCATCATCCAGGGCAAGCGCCAGCGGCCCGATCCCAAGCTGTTCGCCGGTTCCGGCAAGGTGGAAGAAGTCGCGGCCAGCGTCGCCGCATTCGAGGCGGACACCGTGTTGTTCAACCATGCCTTGTCCGGCGCGCAGGAGCGCAACCTGGAAAAGGCCTTGGAATGCCGCGTGTCCGACCGGGTCCGGGTGATCCTGGATATTTTCGGGCAGCGCGCCCGTTCCAACGAGGGCAAACTGCAGGTCGAACTGGCTCAGCTGCAATATATGTCCACCCGGCTGGTACGCGGTTGGACCCACCTGGAGCGGCAGCGCGGCGCCACGGGTACGCGCGGCGGTCCCGGCGAAACCCAGCTGGAGATGGACCGGCGCATGCTCAACGAACGGGTGAGCAAGCTCAAGGTCAAGCTGAAAGAGCTACAGCGGCACCGGGATACCCAGCGGCGCGCGCGTGAGCGCAGCAAACAGTTTTCCGTTTCGCTGGTAGGCTATACCAATGCCGGTAAATCGACCTTGTTCAACGCGCTGACGCACGAACGCACCTACGCGGCGGACCAGCTGTTCGCCACGCTGGATACCACCAGTCGCAAGCTATTTCTTGACCCGCAGCACTCTATCGTCTTGTCTGATACGGTCGGTTTTATCCGCGACCTGCCGCATGGCCTGGTCGAGGCGTTTCGCGCCACCCTGGAAGAAACCATCCGCGCCGATCTGCTGCTGCATGTGGTCGATGGCGCCAGCGAGACGCGCGAAGCACAGATCGAAGCAGTCAATATCGTGCTGAAGGAAATCGCCGCCGACGCGATCCCGCAGATCGTGATTTGGAACAAGATCGATCTCAAGGGTGGCGAACCCGCTGTCGAGCGGGACGAGTATGGTAGGATTCGCGCCGTCCGTATTAGCGCGAAAAACGGCCTGGGCCTGGATTTATTACGACAGGTGCTGGTCGAATCAATGCCCGACTATTCAACGACGGAATAAAGCCAATATGTCGCAAGACCCGCAGTGGGGCCGCCGAGGCAAGGACGGTCCGCCCGATCTGGACGAAATCATTCGCCAGTTCACCAATAAGCTCAAACAGTTCTTCGGTGGCAAGCCCGGCCGCCCGGCCGATGCTGGCCCGAACCCCCCGCATGACGGCCGCGCCATGGCTGGCGGCATTGGCGCCGTGCTGGGTGTGGTGGCGGTACTGTGGGCAGCCAGCGGCTTCTATGTTGTCGATGCGCGCGAAGAAGCCGTGGTGCTGCGCTTTGGCCGCTATGTGCAGACGACCGATCCGGGTCTGCATTGGCATATGCCGTGGCCGATCGAGCAGCGCGAGATCGTCAAGATGTCCGAGGTGCGTTCCGTGGAAGTAGGCTTCCAGGGCAGCACCAAGAACCGCCTGCCCGATGAATCGCTGATGCTGACGCAGGACCAGAACATCATCGATATGCAGCTGGAAGTCCAATACGACATCAAGGACGCCAAGGCCTTTGTCTTTAACAATGTTGCCGATGGCGACGCCCGCGACATCGTCAAGCAGGCTGCCGAAACCTCCATCCGCGAAATCGTCGGCCGCAACAAGGTCGATTTTGTGCTGAACGAAGGACGTGGCCAGGTTGCCGCCGATGCGACGCGCTTGATTCAAAACTTGCTCGATAGCTATGGCGCCGGTATTCGCATCAGCCGTATCAATATCAATGACGTACAGCCGCCGGAAGAAGTGCAGGCCGCGTTCGCCGATGCCGTGAAGGCCGGCCAGGACAAGGTCAAGCAGACCAACGACGGTACCGCCTATTCCAACGATGTGGTGCCCAAGGCGCGCGGTAACGCGGCCCGGCTGTTGCAGGAGGCGGAAGGCTACAAGCGTCGGGTGATTGCCGAAGCCGAGGGTAATGCCTCGCGTTTCAGCCAGGTGGTCGCCGAGTACAGCAAGGCGCCGCAAGTGACACGGGATCGCATGTACCTCGACACCATGCAGGAAATCATGAGCAACAGTTCCAAGGTATTGGTCGATCAGAAGGCCGGTAGCGGCAACCTGCTTTACCTGCCCCTGGATAAGCTGATGCAATTGTCCGGCCCTGGCCCCGCCACGGCCGAAATACCCGCCGGCGGCGAAACCCCCGCTGTCCGCCTGAAGTCCGAAGCCGCCAATCGCGGCGATAGGGAGGGGCGTTGATATGAACCGTCTTGTTTCCGCCGTTGTGATCGTCTTGCTGGGCTTGCTGGTGCTCAGCATGAGCGTGTTTACCGTTGACCAGCGTCAATCGGCCATGGTGTTCCAGCTGGGTGAAGTGGTGCGCGTGGTGAAGGAGCCGGGGATCAAGTTCAAGGTGCCTTTGCTGCAATCGGTGCGTTACTTCGATCGCCGCATCCTCACCATGGATGCCGAAAGCCCGGAGCGCTTCAACACCATCGAAAAGAAAAACGTCCTGGTCGATAGCTATGTGAAGTGGCAAGTCATCGACGTCGAGCAGTATTACAAGAGCGTGGGCGGCAACGAACGTACCGCTTCCGCCCGTCTGCGCAAGACCGTCAACGATGTACTGCGGGCCGAATTCGGCAAGCAGACGGTGCAGGATGTGATCTCCGGCAAGCGCGACGAAGTGATGGAGATCGTGGGTCAGGTCGCCGACGCCGATGCGCGCAAGATTGGTGTGCATATTGTCGATGTGCGGCTGAAGCGGGTCGATTTTCCCGACGATATCAGCAACGCCGTGTATGAGCGGATGATCTCGGAACGCAAGACCGTGGCCAGCCAATTGCGCTCGGAAGGTTCGGCCGAAGCGGAAAAGATCCGTGCGGATGCCGATCGCCAGCGTGAAATCATCATCGCCGATGCTTTCAACAAGGCTCAGCAGCTCAAGGGTGAAGGCGACGGTAAAGCGGCCAGTATCTATGGTGCGGCCTATGGCCAGAATCCCGAGTTCTATGCTTTCTATCGCAGCCTGGAAGCTTACAAGAAGACCTTCAAGTCGAAGTCGGACGTGATGGTGCTGGAACCCAGCTCGGCATTTTTCAAGTACATGAAGGACCCACGAGCGAAGTGATCGGCTTGTGAGATAATGCGTTGCCTGCATAGGCCCTCGCGCTCCTTGCCGAGGGCCTCTTGCTGTGACCGACACCTCTTAGTGGCGTAAAGCCTCGCCGAAATCGGCCGACCTGGCATAGCGGATAACCGTTATGCCAGGTCGGCTGCTGAACGGAACATGATTGCTGGCACGCTTCGCGTCCCGGCCTGCACCTATGCGTAACTGGATACTGCCCGAAAATATCGCCGACCTGCTGCCGCCAGAAGCGCGCCGCGTGGAGACCTTGCGTCGTGCGTCGCTCGACCTGATCGCCAGCTTCGGCTACGAACTGGTTCAGCCGCCGTTGATCGAGTATGTCGATTCGCTGCTGACCCGGCAGGATAACGCGCTGGACCTCAAGACCTTCAAGCTGACCGACCAGCTCAGTGGCCGGCAGTTGGGACTGCGCGCCGATATCACGCCGCAAGTAGCGCGCATCGACGCGCACCTGCTCAACCGCCAAGGCGTGGCACGGCTGTGTTACGCCGGCGCGGTGGTACACACCCAGCCCGACGGCGTGATGGCTGCGCGTGAACCCTTGCAGCTGGGCGCGGAAATCTACGGCTATGCCGGCGTGGCCGCCGACGTGGAAATCGTCGAGCTGATGCGCGAATGCCTGAAACTGGCCGATATCGGCCATGTGCACCTGGACATCGGCCATATCGGCTTGTTCCTGGCGCTGGCCGATGCGGCGGGATTGAGCGGCGACACGCGCGAAGCGGTATTCAGCGCTATCCAGCAAAAGGATGTGCCCACGCTCAGCGGCCTGGTTGCCGACCTGCCCACCGAACTACGCACCGGTTTGATCGCGCTGCCTAGCCTGTATGGCGATCAAAGCGTGCTGGAACGCGCGGCCGCCGCCTTGCCCAAGCTGGGTGGTATCGTCACCGCCTTGGCGCAACTGGAACAATTGACCGAAGCATTGGCCGCCCGTGGCATCCAGCCGAATTTCGATCTGGCCGAACTGCGTTCCGGTTATTACCATACCGGCCTGGTATTCGCCGCCTATGCCGAGGGCTGGGCCAATGCCGTGGCCAGGGGCGGGCGCTATGACCACGTGGGCGAGCAATTTGGACGTTCGCGCCACGCCACCGGCTTCAGCCTGGACCTGAAAGAACTGGCCTGGCGCTTGCCGGCCGCGCCGGCGCGGCCCGCCATTCTGGCGCCCAATGTTTTCGATGCGCGCCTGGCCGACACTATCCGTGCGCTGCGCCTGGCCGGCGAGACCGTGGTGGTCCGCCTGGGCGAGATTGTCGATGTCGAAGAGCTTCATGCCGACCGCGAGCTGCTGCTATCGGAAGGCGCGTGGCGCGTTCAAGCGCTATCGTAGGCACGGAAGGTCTATCCTGTTTCTATCCCGTCGCGGCAACGCGGCGATCAAGCAATCTGAGTAATAAAGGGAATATCCATGAGCCGTAACGTCGTGGTGATCGGCACCCAGTGGGGTGACGAAGGCAAGGGCAAGATCGTTGATTGGTTGACCGATCATGCCGATGCCGTGGTGCGTTTTCAGGGCGGCCACAATGCCGGCCATACGCTGGTGATCGGCGGCAAGAAGACGGTTCTACGTCTGATTCCGTCCGGCATCCTGCACGCCGGCAAGGCCTGCTTTATCGGTAACGGCGTGGTGATCTCGCCGGAAGCGCTGCTGAAGGAAATCGACGAGCTGGAAACCGCCGGCATCGATGTCGCCAGCCGTTTGAAGATCTCGGAAGCCTGTCCCCTGATCCTGCCTTACCACGTCGCCATCGACCAGGCGCGCGAAGCGGCCAAGGGCGATAAGAAGATCGGCACCACCGGCCGTGGCGTGGGCCCCGCCTACGAAGACAAGGTCGCGCGCCGCGCCATCCGCATCCAGGACCTGTTCTTCCCGGACCGCCTGGCCGCCAAGCTGGGCGAAAACCTGGCCTACTACAACTTCCTGCTCAAGGAATACTTCAAGGTCGAGCCGGTCGATTTCCAGTCCACCCTGGAAAACACCCTGCGTCTGGCCGAGCGCATCAAGCCCATGGTGGCCGATGTGTCGCGTACCTTGCATGACCTGGACAAGGCCGGCAAGCCGTTGCTGTTCGAAGGCGCCCAGGGCACCCTGCTCGATATCGACCACGGGACTTATCCCTACGTCACCTCCAGCAACTGCGTGGCCGGTGCTGCCGCCCCTGGCGCCGGTGTGGCACCACAGATGCTGCATTATGTACTGGGTATCGTGAAGGCTTATACCACCCGAGTCGGTTCCGGTCCGTTCCCCACCGAGCTGTTCGACGATGTCGGTAGCGGCCTGGCCCAGCGCGGCAACGAATTCGGTTCGGTCACCGGCCGCCCGCGCCGTTGCGGCTGGTTCGACGCGGCTGCACTGAAGCGCTCGATCCAGATCAATGGCGTGTCCGGTCTGTGCGTCACCAAAATGGACGTGATGGACGGCATCGACACCATCAAGCTGTGTACCGGTTACCGTATCAACGGCGAAGTGGCCGATATCCTGCCGGTAGGCGCGGAAGAACTGTCGGGCTGCTCGCCGATTTATGAAGAGCTGCCTGGCTGGAGCGAATCGACCTTCGGTGTGAAGCGTTACGAGGACCTGCCGCTCAACGCCCGCAAATACTTGCAGCGCATCAGCGAAGTGACCGGCGCACCGATCGATATCATCTCGACCGGACCGGATCGCGAAGAAACCATCGTGCTGCGGCATCCGTTCCAGCACTAAGCCTGTCAACGCCCGGTCCTGCCGGGCGTTTTCGTATGAGAAAGCCGTATGACCGTACTGTCCGTCAATATCAACAAGATTGCCGTGCTGCGTAATTCCCGCGGCGACACATTGCCCAGCGTGGCGCAAGCCGCCACGACCTGCCTGGGAGCCGGTTGCGGCGGCATTACCGTACATCCGCGCCCCGATCTGCGCCATATCCGGCCGGACGATGTGCGCACGCTGGCCAAGCTGCTGCGCGGCGGCGCCGCCGAGTTCAATATCGAAGGCAATCCTTTCGCGCCGGCACGCGATAGCTACCCGGGCCTGCTGGAACTGTGCGCCGAAGCCGGCGCCCAGCAAGCCACCCTGGTGCCGGATGCCGACGGCCAGATCACCTCGGACCATGGCTTCGATCTGCTGAAGGACGCCCAGCGGCTCAAGCCCTTGATACGCGAACTCAAAGCCGCCGGTTGTCGGGTCAGCCTGTTCATGGATGCCGATTCCGCGCATATCGAGCATGCCGCCGAGATCGGCGCCGACCGCATCGAAATCTACACCGGGCCATTCGCCCATGCTTTCGAAGCGGGAGATTGCGGGCGCGAACTGGATCTATGTGCCAAGGCGGCCGAACGCGCCCAGGCCGTGGGCTTGGCGGTCAATGCCGGGCATGACCTGAACCAGGCCAATCTGGGCGTGTTCCTCCGCACCGTGCCCAATGTGGCGGAAGTATCGATTGGCCATGCCTTGATCGGCGAGGCGATTTATGACGGTTTGGCGCCGACGGTGCGCAAATACCTGGCAGTGATAGCGGCCGCGCGGGGCTAAGCAAGGGCCATTAACCGTAGTTAAATTCAGGTACGGCGGAAACAGGCGGCTGCGCGGCCTGGAAAGGGTATGTTAAACTATGGTTGTTTGTTAATAACAATCATGGTTTATTTAACCTTTTGAGGTGGAAAGTAAGATATGCAGTCTACAAACCACGTGATGGCCGTTTTGATCAGCACTATCGCAGGCATGGCCCAGGCGGCGACACTGGGTCAAGTCATCGATAGCTTCCCGCAGCCGCAATGCGCCAATGTCTTGCCGATGGTGCTAACCATGGGGGATACGCCTACATCGCCAAGCTTCGTGTGGGGGCAGCAATGGACGGGTACAGGTGCGCCGGCATTTCGGACGCTGAACGCCGGTTCAAATACGGCCTATACCCCTGGCCTGGATGCCACGAGCAATCAGCCCGTTGAAATTCGTCCTCAGCTGCAAAATGGCGGTGACGTGATCAACGGCGGTATCGGCCTGAACGGCTACATCGATGGCCAGTTCGTGAACAACATTACGATGCTCGCGCCTACCCAGCGCCATTACCTGAGCGCAAGACTGTGGGAAATGAATCCCGCCGCGCCCTGGAGCGTAAAAACCTATATGCAATTCAACGGCACGCTGGGATTCGAGACCGTATCCGATGCGGAACCGCCACTGCGGGATCGCAAGGTTAAAGAGCTGCAATATTTCCCGCAATTCAATGGCTATCCAGGTGCATACCAGGAAACGGTATTTTCCGGCTTCCTTGCCAAGGGGACTTATTTCCTGACGACCGATTTTTATACCATCGGACATTGGTTCAGCACGGTTAAGGGAAAAAGCTACTGTGGTAAGGGATTCCGCAACCGAATCTACTCGGGCCACGCAGTCAACCCGGTAAACATCCGTTAATCGTGCTGCCATTGCGGCCATCTCTGTTAAAAGACCCTGGATCGTCGCACGGGTCTTTGCCAGAATGAAGGCAATCGCATAGGGTTAGCACCATGATCAGCTTCCGCATCCAGTCCCTCGACGCATCCACCCTGGCTGGACTTTGCCGGCCTGGTTGAACGCCATAATGGCGTCTGGGGCGGTTGCTGGTGCATGGGTTTTCATCCGGAAGGCGTGGGCCGCGGTAAGACCGCGGCACAGAACCGGTCCGAAAAGACCTGCCGAGTCCGTGAAGGACGCGCCCATGCCGCCCTGGTATACGACGGCACAACCTTGGCAGGCTGGTGCCAATTCGGTCCCCCGGAGGAGCTTCCCCGCATCAAGCATCAGCGCGCTTATCGCGCGGGCTGTACCCAGCTGCCTGATTGGCGGATCACCTGTTTTTTCGTGGACAAAGCCTATCGCGGTAAGGGTGTTGCAAGTGCGGCGCTCCAAGGTGCCTTGCAGGAAATCGCTCGTCTCGGCGGCGGGGTGGTGGAAAGCTACCCGGAAGATGTGGCAGGCAGGGCGGTTTCCTCATCTTTCCTTCATAACGGCACCGTGTCGATGTTCGAGCAACAAGGCTTCACGAAAACTCTCCGCCTGGGAAAAAATCATTGGGTGGTTTCTCGGCGCCTGCGCTTGGACGGCGAACTGGAAATGGGTATTTAAAATCTTATTATTAGATTCCACCATCGCTCGGTGGAATGTCTTGCCGCATGGCCCGGAATCCGGCTCCAACAGCGTCAGCTGTCCACATCCCTTGTGGACAAGCAGAGGTATAAGTCAGGAATAAGTCAGCTAAAGCCTTGGCAGAACGCTGATTGTCCGTTGCTGCCTGTTTTTTAAGCATGGTGCGCCAAGGGTAGGCTGTACAGCGAAGACTTGCGATATAATTCGCGCCATTTTGTCTCGTCCTCGGTAAGGCAACGACCGAGGCAGCGAGTGCAATCTGTTAAATTCGACGGGATCCCGCTGACGTAAATAAGCGGGCAATCCTTGCTGGATCTGATCATTATTCAGTAGTGACGCCTTGGTGGAATGCCTTGCAGAAGGCATTGGAATCGTATATTCCAAGGTGGAGATAAAAAGGGAAATCAGGAATGGATGAAAAGATGGTTAAGGACTTTGACACCGAGCCTGGCGCGTCGGGCAAGGCGATTGAAAATGCAGAGGCCGACTTGAATTGGCAGCTTCCTACTGCCTACAAGCAGTTGCTGGAAAAAACCAATGGCGGGAAGGGGACTGTTGGTGAAAACTACGTGGTTCTCTGGTCGGCCGAAGAATTGGCTGAAATCAATCGTGAATATCAAGTCCAAGCGCATGCGCCAGGCTTGGTGTTGTTTGGCTCCGATGGAGAAGGGCAAGGATTTGCCTTCGATACCAGGCAAGCCCCTTATCCGGTCGTCCAAGTTCCATTAATCGGAATGGATTTGCAAAACGCGCGCGTGGTGGCGCCGGAATTTGCTGGTTTTATAGGTTCCTTGCGTTAAGGGCATGTCCTGGCGCTTGGCGCCAAGCCGAGCAGCAGTACAAGGATCTGTGCGGCGGATATTCCCAAGCGCGCTCCACGCCGCTATAATCGCCGACTTCTGCCTGATTGCATCAGCAATCAGACGCAGTGTGCCGATGTAGCTCAGTTGGTAGAGCAGCGCATTCGTAATGCGAAGGTCGGGGGTTCAATTCCTCTCATCGGCACCAATAGAATCAAGTACTTAGGCCACCCTGCACGGTGGCCTTTTCTCATCCTCTGGCAGAATCTCGTCGTAAACGGGTGTCCAACCCCGCTGCGTACTGTGCAAGATGCTGTGGTGCCAGGTGCGCATAGCGTCGCACCATCTTTCCATCTTTCCATCCAAAAAACTCCTGCACTGCAAAAAGTGGGGTGCCGTCCTGCACCAGCCAGGTAGCTACCGCATGCCGTAGGTCGTGCCAGCGAAACGCCACAATCCCTGCCCGCTCTAATGCGTTCCGCCATGCCTTCGTGTTCGCTTGCTTGATCGGCTTGCCTCGGTAGGTGAACACATGGGTCGGGTGATTTCCAATGCACTGTCGGACAATATCAACTGCGGAATCGTTCAGCGGGACACCGTGATCGTCACCGTTCTTGAAGTCATCGCCGTCGATATAAGCCACCCGCCTGTCCAAGTCGATACGCCCCCAGGTCAGACCCAGCACGTTCCCTTGTCGCAGACCTGTTGCCAGTGCAAAAATCACCATCCGCTGCTGATGCTCTGGCAACTCATCCACTAGTGCCAACGCCTGCTCCTTTGTTAGCGAACGTATTCGACGCTTTGGTTCCGGCAACATGGTGAAATTTGGTGCCTTATCTATCCACTCCCACGCGCGCTCGGCTCTGCGTAACAGCGCCCGCAGTACGGCGAGGTACTTATTCTTTCGAGCGTTGCTCACGTCCAGTTGATGCACAATTTCCAAAGCCATTCCGCCCCGGATTTCATGTAACGGCATGCTCAAATGCTCTCGCCAGAACCGCAATATCGTCTTGTCATCGACGATGTCCCTCTTGTTCTTCTTCTCATTCAACCAGCGCAACGCCCCCTCTTCAAACGAGCGCTCTGGCTTTTCGTCCAAATACTGGACCCGCCAGAGTTCGGCCTTCAGGCTGTCGTGATACTCCTTCGCTGCTTGTTTATCTTCGGTCCCAGTAGAGCGTCTAATTCGCTTGCCACTTGGCGAGACGATATCAACGTGCCAGCAGGCGCTATCTTGGTGCTTAAAAATCGGCATTTTTCTTCCTTCATTGCCGACGCTTGCCGCGCGCCGGTAGTGTAATCGCCACGGATGTACGCAGCCAAGTCGTCGCCGAGAAAGACATAACGCCGGCCAACACGCCTGCCTGGAGCGGTGCCTTGTTTGGTACGGCGCCGAAGCGTTTCCGGGTGAAGATGCAGCAATGCTGCCGCCTGTTTCAGATCGAAGGTTTCCATCCTCGAAACCCCGGCTACTGCCGCCGAAACCAGCCGCAGGGTCTCCGAATAGCATTGCGCCAGCGCTGCGGCCTGCTCAAGCGTATTGGTCTGCATCTGCACCCTTCCCTACCTTACGAAGGCTGTACCGGTCGGGTAGACCGCGACAGGATTCAACGACGACCGCTCCCTCTGCTGCCATAGCCAGCAGTTCTACGGAAACGGCCTTTATGTCGAGGCTCAGGCAATGCGCCAAGTCGTTGGCAGTCACGCTGCTGCCAATCTGCAATGCGGCAACTAAAAGTGCCCTGGTATTCGTTCTGTTCAATGCTTTCTCCGTATTCATTGGCTACGTCGTTAAACCGTCACCATTTGGCGGAGCGCATCGGCAGCCACGACTGCTACCGGCGCCATGTCCGCGTTGGCAATGCGGCGTAGTGCGGCGATAGCGATTGCGGTATCGCGCTGAAGGGCTTTCAGGTGCATTTCGGCGATATCCGCCCGTACTGCCAGATTGGCGTTGTGGTACTGCAATTCGATCAGGGCGTCGTCGTCGGCGTGACCGCCGGACAGCGTGCTGGCGTCTAAATACATGGGGTAGCTTCCTGTATGAGTATCCCGACACCGGCGCTCTGTCTCGTCCGGGCAGGAAAAAGCCCCCAGCTTTTCGGGCTGTGGGGGCTTGGTGAAGGGAGATGACCAATCCGCCTACGCCGTAGTCCTTTTCAGGCTAATCGGCGAATTACGGACGGATTTCGGTCTTTGAGAGGGCGTCAGAATGGGATGTCATCTTCAAAATCATCAAAGCCACCGCCGCTAGCCGGACCGGCCTGGGGAGCATTGCTCTTGCCCACCGACAGCTTTTTGAGCGCCTTGTCCTTGAGCGAGGCCTTCATTCGATCAAGCATCTCGGCCTTGGGTGCCCGGCGCAGAATCTCGGAGGCCAGCATGCGGGTATCCGGGTTGAAGACGCTGTACAGATCTATCCGGTTGGCGACCTTAATTTCTTGCGCTTGATCAAGGTATTCCTCGGGCGCTAGTTGCAGCAGCAGGCCGATGCGCTTGCCGGCCAGGTCGGGATAGGTTTCCACATCCTTCGGCACCTTGGCGCCGGCCTTGTGATCGTATAGCTCGATTGTCTGCCGCGTGGCCTGGATGCCACGTAGGGATAGGCACGTCATGATGGCGTGCAGCACATTATTGCCTGTGAGCATTTCGCCACTGGCCTTGGCCGTCCACAGCGTAATGCGCGCCTCTTGCTTATCGGTATCCTCGAAATGCAGTTCGATACCTTCGGTACCGGTGCGGCTGGATTTGACCGCAATGGCGTATTTAAAGGCGCCGATATACTCGCCCGTGGTTTGGATGCGGCTGGATTTCGCATCGGCCTTTTCGGCGGCCTTGGTGTCGAGATTATAAGAACGGGTCATGCAGATTCCTTATTGGAGTATTAGGCAGCGGGTGCATGCGTGGTCGAAATGCCGTAGTAGTCGCATAGGCAGGTATCCACAGCAGCCAGGTCGTTGTCGATCAGTTGGTCGGGGAACATGTCGGGCGGCGCCTTGACCGTGTCGCTACCGTTGTTGATCGTGCTGAACTGGAACCGGCGATCCGTCACCACGGTGCGCAGCACGATGGTGAACAAGCCTTCCAGGGTGATTTTGTCGTCCAGCAGCTTGCCGATGGTCTTCATCTTCACCCGGCCGTATTCGTCGTTTTGGGTATGGGCCAGGATGTAGACCCGCACGTCGTCGGGCAGGTTGTTGGCGACGGTGAGGATGTCCCAGGCATGCCGGCCGATCTCGGTGTACTTGTCGAACCCCCTCTCGTTGGATCGCCGCATAAACTCGTTCGCCAGCACATACTGGAAGTCGTCCAACACGATGATTTTGCGGCTGGTCTTCTGCATCAGGTTGATGATGCGAGCGCTGAAGTCGCTGACGAAGATATTGCCGGGTTGTTTCTTCTCTCTGTCCATGCGCGCCCAGCCCGTCGCTCGGAATGGCAAGGGCTTGCGCACGGCCTGGATCAACAGCGTTTGTGCGGAATCGAGGTTGCGCAGGCTATAGGTCTTACCCGTCCCGGATTCGCCCAGGACGATGGTGGCAATACTCATGGGCTTTCCTTATCGAATGTCGAGACGGGAGCCACGCACCAGGCGGGCGCCGGAGACTTCTTCGCCGGCATTGAGGGCCGCGGCGATGAGCTTCTTATCGGGCTGGGCCGGTGGGGGATCGGGTTGGCGCATAAACTTCGCCGGGATCTGGCTGGCGGTGTCGATCACCACGCTCTGTGGGTTGTCTCGAATGGCCATCTTGAAGTACGGGCTTTCGATCACCTTGATCTGCGTGGCCTGCATTGCGCCCTTGAGATAGTCGCGCAGGTTTTCAGCCCGGCTTTCCATCGCGCGGCGGCGCTCCGCCATTTGCTTCTCGGCACCCTTGATGGCTTCGACATTGGCTTCGAGGTTGCGGATGAACATGGCGACATTGGTCGCTTTATGCTCCAGGGCGCCGGCCAATCCTTCGAGGGTGTCAGCGACCATGTCTTGCGGTAGGTCTAAATCGGCCAGCTTTTCGGCGGTCAGACGGTATTCCTTGGCGAGTACGTATAAAGCGGTCATGCATCTCCTTTTAGAAAGTCACGGTTCAAGCCAGCCGACCAGGGCGGATAGGCCGACCCAGCTGACCAGCCATAGACAGGCCCAGGCAGCGATTTGCCAGGCTTGCGGTGTGGGCTCGACAGGGGAGGTTTCCAGCGCTGGCCGGCTGGTAGAGGGTGGGATCATTGAGGGGCTTTCTGGCGGGCTAGGTAGCCCGCGATGATGTCGGCGCTGCCGCAGTGGGCACAGTCGAGAAAACCGCACCCCTGGGCATCGCCTGTGTTGTGACAAACCGTGCAACAGTGGTACCAACATAGTTCAGCCCGGACATTCATGCAGCCATTCGCCAGCAGTCGCTGTCCTCGCGCTGGCCCAGCACCTGTTCGATTTCGAGGATCTGTTCCTCGTTCAGCAGCGGCAGGATGTTGACGTCGCCCGCCATGGCACGCGTAGTGATGTATTCCTCAGCGCAGCCGGGATAAAAGGCACTGCGTGCTTCTGGTGGTGCGTAGTCGTAGGTAACTTCCAGTTCGACGCCCCGGTAGAGGACAAAGCGGGTAAATGACAGCAAGCAGGGACTCCAAAAAAATCGCCGCGCACTGCAAACGCAGCGAGCGGCGAAAAACGCCTGCGTTACCAGGCGTCCGAGGCGAAGGGGGTGAGGGGCAAGCCCTCAAGTCCGGGAACTGGTCAGTGCTACTGCCACAAAGGCTTCCGACCAGACTGGCAGCCCAATTCCCGGACTTGAAGGCACCCGACTTTCCGGGTGGTCAGCAGCTTAAGCACATTCGCGGCTGCGTCGCGTTGCTCCCGCCTAACGGCGCCCCATGTGCCATGGTGGAGGGACTTCCATGAAACAAGCCAACCGACCAATCTTCAAAAGTTCTATCGGCTCGCTTGTGCGCTTATCGTGTGAAGCGCGGCACCCTCAGCCTTACGGTGGCTGGGCGACGCGTCCGGTGATCTCGCGCCACCGGCTGGCGCTTTCCGCGTGTCCGCTACCTCATCTGCGCGAAGGGCTTTATGCCCATCTGCCAGCCAGTCCGCTCTTGCGCTTCCGGCTGTGCATCGCATCGGTTTTGGACCGTGGCGTTGTTTCCTGCTGAGTTGTGTAAAGAGCTGTACGGTTGATGTGCCGTGGTGTGAACAAGACTGTACGTTAATGAGAACTACGCAGTCAATAAAAATGTACGCACTGGAGTTAGAAATTGTGAACTTCTGGAAGGAGGAGGAGATGTTGCGGGAGGACTGCGGGAGGACTGCGGGAGGACTGCGGGAGGACTGCGGGAGGACTGCGGGAGAAGACTGGGAGAAGACAGCTACGATGGGGTAAATATGCGAGGCCATTTACAGATGGCCCCCGGAGAATTCGTCAAAGAGCCTGTTGTGCCCCGGATGTTGGACACTGCCCGTCAAGCTCAATTACATGTCGTTTTGTACCTGTACGGCTCTACCTATGACCGATAGAGCGTCTGCATTCTCTTGCTTTATCACCCAATCCGGATGTCGGACTTTATCTGGATTGTCGGAGCTGGCTCGAATTGCCCCATCCGGCTCGACGAATAGCCGTTTGAAGTAGAACGCGCCTTGGTAATCGACGGCGTAGACATAGCCGCTTCGTGGTTTGACATCATCAGTATTGACGGTGACCGTGGCCCCGTCTTTTACCTCGGGGGACATGCTGTCGCCGTCCGCAAGGATAGTGGCTAGTTTGCTCGGCTCGAAACCCTTCCGATTGCACCAACTACGACTATATCGGAGTGTTTCGCTTGTATCTATTTCCCATTGAAGCCGGTTGGTACCGGCATGTAACGTCAAGGTCAATCTCCCTACTTCTACTTCATCATCATCTAATGGGTCACCTTCGTCGTACACACGGGTGGGACGTAGCTCAGTGACGATGTTCCCTGGGCCCGGAGGTGATATGCGCTCTTCTCCAGATGCCAGCCACAGCGGATCTACCCCCAAGTACGCCGCCGCGCGAGCGCCATACATTGCAGACAGGTTTTTGGATCGGCCACTGAACCATTGGTTTACCGTCGACCGAGGCACGCCGAGATGGCGTGCGAGGTCGGCCTGAGTAACGCCAGCTTGTTCAATGGCGTAGAGCAATCGTTCGGAGAGAGTACGCATATTCGTATTATTACGCATCTTTCGTACAAAGTGGTACGAAGATTGGTGTTGTGAATATGTACATAAATATGTACTATATGTTCACAACACAAAGGTGATAGTCATGAAACGATCATTTGTCATTTCACAATTTGGGACGCAGACCGCCGTAGCACGGGCTCTTGATACGGTGAAATCAACTGTGAACAGCTGGCCGGAAGCCCTTCCGGACGCAGCCATTGGCCGAATCGCTCGCCTCCGCCCAGATGTCCTAAGAGCGTGGTGGAAAGTACAGCAAGAGTCGATCCCCGCTGAATGACCAGGGGCAATGTGAAAAGCCCCGCAGGCGTTGGCGCGCCGGGTGCGGGGCTTGGTGTTCAGGCAAAGAACGAAGGGAATTATGAAACAACTGAAGAAATTGCACCAGCGCATTGCCGACTGGCTGCGTGAACGTCGTATCGAGCGCTTCCGGGCCCTGATGGCAGCCGCCTATACCGCTGGCGATATTGTGGCTGCTCGCCGCATACAAAGCCGCTTCCTGGGCGAAATCCGGGCGCGATCGCCTGAACAGCGTCAGCGCATGGCTGCGCATTGGGCAGAGCGGGTGGCGTCATGAGTAGCGTCGTTCGTCTGGTCGATTACCGTACTGCCGAGGCCGCTGAACCGGTGCAGGAGAGGCGTATGCAGCATGGCTTCGTCGCCATCCCCACCACGGTCGAGGATGCCCTGCTGCGCTCGCCTTTGAGCAAGCAGCAGGAGCGGGTTTTCCGCGCCATCCTGCGCAAGACTGTGGGCTACAACAAGGCCTCGGATTTCATCGCCACCACCCAGTTGGCCGAGATGGTCGCCATGGACGAAGGCGACGTTCGGCGTGCCCTGATGACCCTGGAATCCATGGGTTTGATCGTGCGCGGCCAACGTCGTGCCATTGGTACTGAAATCGCGCCAAACCTTGATATATCGGGCTGGAATCTCGTTCGTGGGGAATCGCCACGTTCTATCCAGAAATCCCCACGTTCGTGTGAAATTCCCACGTCTATTCGTGGTGAATTCCCCCCCACAATAGACAACTCCAAAAGACAAGAAGAACCCCCTGTAGTCCCCCCAGCGAAAAAAGCGCCACGGCAGAAGCGGACCGAGCAGACGATGCGTGCCTGGCTGGAGACGACGAAGGCTGCTGGCGAGACGCCGATTCCCGAAGGCGACTCGGTGTTCCAGTACGCCGAGCAGGCTGGCATCCCGAGAGACTTCCTGCGTCTCTGCTGGTGCGAATTCCGTGACCGTCACTTGGACGGCGTGAAGACCTACAAGGACTGGCGTGCTGCCTTCCGGCTGTGCGTTCGTGCTGACTGGTACCGGCTGTGGGCGGAAAACCAGCAGGGTGAGAAGTACCTGACCACCGCCGGCAAGCAAGCGGCTGCCGTGCATGGGGTGGGCGAATGAGCGACATGACCCTTCCCCCACTGCCGGTGCTGTTCAGCGAACACGCCGAGACCGCGCTGATCGCTGGCCTGCTGATCGACAGCTACGCCCTGGACAACCTTGCCGACCAGCTGCTGCCGCGCCACTTCTTCCTGCCGGAATGCGCCCTGGTCTACTCGGTCATGCTGGGCCTGTTCCATGCGAATCGCCCCATCGATGCGGTGACCGTCGCGGAGGTGCTCGAACAGCGTGGCCAACTGAACGACTTGGGCGGCCTGGCTTGGTTCTCCTCGCTGGTGAACAACTCGATTGGCTCGGCCAATGTGAAGCGCTACGCCGAGATCATCGTAGAGAAGGCGATGATGCGCGGTGGCATCTCGGCTGCCTCTTCGCTGATCGAACGGCTGGAAGCGGGCGACTGGGAGCATTCGCCGACCGAAGTGCTGCAAAGCGTGGCGGCACAGATCGAATCGCTGGCGGACACCGATGCCTGCGATGCCGACACCGTGACCGCCTCCCAGGTAGCGCACAGCGCCGTGCTGGAAATCCAGGCAACGCTGGAGGCTGGCGACACACCACGAGGCGTACAAACCGGCATTGCCGAGCTGGATGCCGCACTGGGTGGCGGTTTCCGCGACGGTGACTTGGTGATCGTGGCCGGCCGGCCCGGTATGGGCAAGACCGTGCTGGCGATGAACATCGCCGAGCGGCTGGCCGAACGTGCGCCAGTAGCGGTCTTCAGCATGGAGATGGGCCGCGAACAACTGGGCATGCGCCAGATCGCCAGCTTGGGCAGTGTGGACCTGGGTGGCCTAATGCGGGCCGAGCTGTCTGAAGATGATCAGCACTGCATGGTGGCCGCGCTGGGCAAGATCGACGCGCTGAAGCTGGAAATCGATTTCCGGCCAGCGCTGACAGTTGCACAGGTGCGCGCCAAGTGCCGCAAGTTGCGTCGCAAGAACGGTGGCCTAGGGCTGATCGTGGTGGACTACCTGCAATTGATGCAACACCCCTGTGCGGAAAACCGCGTCAACGAAATCACCAAGATTAGCGGCGGCCTCAAGGCCCTGGCCAAGGAGATGCAATGCCCGGTGATTGCCCTGTCCCAGCTGTCGCGCAAGGTGGAAGAGCGTATGGACAAGCATCCGCAGATGGCTGACCTCCGTGAGTCCGGCTCCATTGAACAAGACGCCGACACCATCCTGTTTGCCTATCGAGACGAGTACTACAACGTCGATTCCGCCTGGAAGGGCGTGGCCGAGATCGGTATCGCCAAGCAGCGCATGGGCGAGTCGGGCAAGTGGGTACGGGCCGTATTCGAGGGCCAATACAGCCGCTTCCGCAATCTGTCGCAGGACTGGACGGCACCGGTGGCACCCAAACCCACCGCGCGTAGAGGCGGGTTTGCATGAGCGATACGACCGCAGCATCAAAACAGCCCTACCAACAAGCCGGCACAACAGATGCCGACAAGCAATTTACCCAAGGAATTGAGAAGCGCATGACCCGAAATAACGAACTGCACACCCTGACAACGGGACTGACGGATTTGGACGCACTGCTGGGCGGTGGCCTGCAGCCGGGCCAGCTGGTTTTGGTCGATGGTCCGCCTGGCATCGGCAAGACGGGGCTGGGCGTGGGCATTGCGCTAGCCAATGCCCAGGCGGGCGTTGCTACTGCCTACCACAGCCTCGAAAGGTCGGCAGCTCAGCTGGGGGCGCGCTTCGTGGCATCCGCAAGCGGCGTGAGCCTTTCTCAGATCAAAAGCGCACGATTATCCGACGAGGAACTCAGCCGATACCTAGCTGCAGCCGAGCAACTGTCGCCCATGCCGATGTGGTTCGTAGATCGCACGCGCCGCACGGTTGCGCAACTCACCCGAGATGCCTGCAAGCTCAAACGCGAGCGAGGACTGTCGCTGCTGGTCGTCGATCATCTCCATCTGATCGCGGAAGATGGCGCCGGACTGGCCTTGTCCTTGGAGATGGCCATCTCCCGCTTGAAGCGCCTGGCTGTAGAGCTGGATATCTGCATCGTGCTGATGGGGCATTTGCACAAGCGGCCTGCACAGCTAGACGCTTACTCCCTCCCCAGCTTGACCGACCTGCGCTACTTGTCAGTCATTGAGCACTATCCGGATGTGGTCCTGTTACTCCACCGTTCGGGGTATTACGACCCGACTGTTGATCAAACGGCGGCGGACATTGTGTTGGCGAAGCATCGGATGGGAAAAACAGGCGTGGTACTGGCAGCTTGGCAGTCGGCGTGCGCCAGATTCGTGGATGCGTCACCTGCCCACTACACATCACCCGACCAACGCTACGCGGAGTCTGCATATTGAGCGAACGCATGGAATATCGCGTGCCGGCCGAACCTGCATTGCGCCCAATCATGCTGCGGGTGTGGCAGCAGGTGAAGGGCCTGGTCGATGCTGGCGTGGTGGCCCGCCTGCGAGTGGAAGCCGGCGACGCCCGCAGCAGCGAGCAGAACGAAAAGATGTGGGCCATGCTGGCCGACGTTGCTCGCCAGGTGGAGTGGTACGGCCAGTGGCTGACTGCCGAGGAGTGGAAGCACGTCTTTTCGGCAGCCCTGGAAAAGCAGCGTGTCGTGCCTGCCCTGGAGGGCGGCGGCTTCGTCGTCCTGGGCGTGTCAACCCGCCGGCAATCGAAACGTTGGTTCAGCGACATGTTCGAGCTGATGTATGCCTTCGGGTCGGAACGCAATGTGCGCTGGTCTGCGCCGGCCTGGATGGCGGAGGCTAGCCGATGAGCATCCACAGCAAGAAACTGCGCGGCAGTGCCCAGGGCGAAGACTGCACCTTCCAGATCGCAGGCGTATGCCAGGACCGGACCGACACCGTCGTGTTGTGCCATCTGCCGGATGAAAGCCACGGCATGGGACTGAAGGCGGACGACATCAGCGCCGCATTCGGGTGCTGGGCATGCCATGACGCCATCGACGGCCGCGTACGGCATACCTTCGCACCGGGCGAGAAGGACTGGTATCTGCGCCGCGCCCAAAGCCGGACCTTGCGCCGCTGGGTAGAGCTTGGCCTGGTCAAGGTGGCCGGATGAGCCCGGACTGCCGACGCTGCGCCGAGCTATCGGTCTTCGCCAACTGCGGCGCCATCCTGCATGGCCGGGTGCGCAAGGCGGATGGCACGCCCTATATGCCTGGCTCGCTCAGCGGCCCGCCTAATCCCACCGCCTGGGCAGCCAGATGCGGTGCCTTCACTGAAACCGGCTATGCGGTCAGCCTCCCGAAAATGGGGCCGCATTGGACATGAACCCGATAACAACAGAAAGCAATATGGATCTAAAGACACTCAGTTTTACCATTCCCGGCGAGCCGCAAGGCAAAGGCCGCGGTCGTATCGTGCGCTGGGGCAAAAAGGCCGGTATCAAGACGCCGGAGAAGACCGTCGCTTACGAGGGCTTGGTCGCGCATCGCGCTGCACAAGCGATGGATGGCGCTACACCGCTGGAGGGTGCCGTCGCCGTGACCATGCACATCACCGTCTCGGTACCGCGCTCCTGGTCCAAGCGTCGCCGCGAGCATGCCCTCGCTGGTCGAGTGCTGCCGACTACCAAGCCCGATATCGACAATATCGAAAAGGCCATCTTTGACGGCTTGAACGGCATGGTCTGGCGCGACGACGTGCAAGTGGTCGAGGTCCGCAAACAGAAGCGTTATGGCGAACTATCCGGTGTGTCCGTAGCTATTCGGTCGCTTGAGGGGGAGGCCGTATGAAGACACTACGCAGCAGTCTCGCCGGCCATGCCGCGACCGGCCCGGCAGACGATACCGAACTGAAGCAACTGCGCGCCGCCGCCTGGCACAAGCAAGGCGTGCTGGTGGTGCGATTGGACGATGTTCGCGACGACTGGGATCGCCTGCATCTGAGCAATATCGCAACTGAACTGTATGGACAACGTAAGGGGGCCCGCTAATGGCAATTTTTAAGAGCGTGCCGCAAGCACTGCATTTCGCCTACACCATCGAGGCCTACGAGATTGGCGCCGAAAGCGCCATGACTAAGGCACTGCGCCGCATCATGATGGATCTGGGCATCTGGGAAGAGCCTGGCACGACGAATACCTCGGTGGACTTCAGCGGCCTGGACCGCATAGAAGTCCGGGCCCAATGCGCCATGATTCGCCAGATGGTGGACGATCATCTGCCTTGGGAAGAGCGCTGCGCCATCGTGGCCCGCTATGAGCCCGCCGAGCGGGTCGAAGAAAACGGTAAACGCCGCTTCCTGTTTTCGCCGATTCGCTACGAGGCAATCCGGGCGCTATCGGAATATCTGGCACCTTCGTTCGGCCGCTACAACCGCGACACTATCGACCTGATCGTCGCGCGGGTGTCGGATCGTCGGGTGGTGGAAGGTGGCTACCGCGAAGTGGCGGCCAAGCTGGGCATGGCGCATACGACCTTTGCCGACGTGTACAAGCGGGTACGAGGGCGGGTCATCGAGCTGGAGAACCAGGCAGCGGACAGACTGCTTGTCCGGTTTTCGCCTGAACTCGTAGAAAGCGATACTTGCTTAACAAATTAAGCCTCATGCCCGGCATGGTGTTTTTATTGCTACCACTGAAGCGAATGGACTAAAAGGGAGGCCTTAATTTAATTAGCTAAATTTAGATTAGAAAAAATATTAGGCAGGTTGAGCTTCGGCTGCCTTGCTTACCATGTTGCCGGAGCCATGGCTTTAAATTCAGATTTCGTCGGCCACTATCGCACCATGGCTAGAGTCCTCAGGGCGCAGTAGGTCTAGATATATCTTTGTTGAATGCGTTAGGACCAAACGGCTTTCAGCTTCGTCGAAACTGAGGCGCCCAATTAAAACAGTTTCAGCTATTGCTGGGCTTTTTTGCCTTAGCTTAAGATAGTTTTCCTTTACCCATGAAATAGTAACTTTTTTTAGTGCGTGGGTTGATCGATCATTTTTATTAGTGGTGAAGCCAAGCTCGTTTAAACACAAGCCAAGGATTCGGGAGTCTTTAGGATTTGGCGCTTTAGCCAAAAAAGTGATCGAATCATACAAGAGACGTCGAACCTTCAGTCTTATTATCTTCCACGCAGCCCCTGGTTTTCCTAGCCCCCAAAGTGAACCCCACAAAAAACTGCGATTGAAATTTTCTTCAAGCCCTATTGATTTTCTTATACAGGAAAGTGTGAAAAATATCTCAAAAATCAATTCCGCCACATCATCAAGAATGCCATTTAAACGGGGGCGATTATTAACTCCATGAGATAGCACCGGGTGTAATTTTTGCGAACTTATTAAATTAACTGCCTTTTCGATAAAATTGGCAGCTACGACAAGCCTATGTAGTGTATCACCGCTATATGCCTTTAGCTCGTCCATATTTTTAATGTCATGAAATGCTTGTTGAATCCGCATGAACGTTAACGACACAGGGAGGGATCGTTGCAATTGAAGATCCATTGTCAAGCAATCTTCCAGCGTGTATAGGAAGGCAGTGTAGTACGCTTCCCATTGCGTGCTCTTCCATTTGTACTGTTCCTCGGGGCTAATATCAAATGCTGATATGGAGTAGGTAGCTAAACTTTCAATAAGATTGAAATCTCCGTACACGGCTTGACTAACTGGTTTTATATAACCCAACAGTCCCGAATTGAAACCTTCGGCCTCCTCGTAAAGGAAAGACTCTCCGTGTGCAATTGCTTCAATCGTTATATTTCGCGCAAAATGCCCTATTGGAATGTTGAATACCTTGGTATTGGACATTGCATTAAAAATTTCTTGCGCAGTAACTGGAGAGGCGCCAACGATTTGTCGGCAGAATTTGCGATTTGCTATAAGTAGCAAAATGCTGCCCGCATGCTTTCCTGTCTCTGTAACATTAGAAGTAGTTATGAGCGGTTTGTTCACATCGTGGTATGGATTCGGAATGCAGTACGATTTGGCTACCAAGGATTTCGCTGATAACGCAACTTCGTGTGCAATTATCTTAAGTTCATCCTCATCGCCACGTAAAATGTAGCGATAAAGTTCCATCCTATAACGTTCTGCATTGCGCTTTCCGAATATGGCCGGGTAAAGAAACGCATAATACATCCAGGTTAGAAATGTCCCTAAGAACAATAAGCCAAATATACCCTGCCAAATACTGAGAGTGAGCCACGTGGGGCTAAGAGTCCACCATTTTTCGTTTATCCAAACTTCCGTTAATAACGTTTGCAATCCAATTATTGTCATTACGGCAAACGTAGATTTATAGAGTGGCCCAGGGGCGACAGCAATTCGAAATTTATATCGGACGTCTGTTATTGTATAAACAATCGCTAACAAAGCAACTGCTGCAAGGAATTCTGAAAATCCGAATATCTTATTGGGAGGACTTCCAGAGGGAGGAGCAAAGCAGAATGCCCAGTAGCAAACTTCCTTCATCGTAAATATCTCGAAAAAATAGCGATGGCGCTGCCATTAACATAGCGTCTCGGATAAGAGAATGCATAAGAATTGGCGTCAATCTGGTCCGAGGCTTCCCAAATCCGTACAAATAAGGTATAGTCTTGCTACTTTCCAAAGGAAGGTACGTCCAAGCCCGCCAGTTAACGCTGAGCGGGCTTTTTCGTTTCCGTCGTTGGGGTATGAGAAGAGGCGGCCGGTGCCATTTTCGACAAAACCCGCACTCGCGGCGGCCCCATGAGTGCGATCGCTACAGGCCGAACTGCACCTTAGAGTGTCTCATCGCAACGGAATCGCTTTTCTCTATGTGCGCTGTCCCACCGACCAGTGCCTGACATGCTGTTACGGTGATCATGATGATCAACGGGACCTCCCAGCATCCGAACTGAAAAAACCCATGCATACGCTCAACTTCGCATTCAGTAGCATCACCTGCGACCGCTGCACCGTCGTTGGGCAGCGCGCGTCGGGCCAGCCGTCGTCAGGCTTCGAGATGCCGCGAAGGCTCGTCGGGAAAGGGATGTCGAACAGCTGCGGCCATGAGCGCGAAAATGGGAGGCGTTCATGAACGCCATCCTCGCCCCCAACGTCCCCTTTGCAGTTCGTCTCGACACCAATGGCCGGTCGCCGACCCAGGCAATCCGTTTCGTTACCGAGTCCTATGTCCGCATGGTCCTTGCCGGTTTTGCACTTGCGCCGGCCTCTCTGATTGCCTACCTGTTCTTCTTCCAGAACCCGGCTCTCAAGTTCGAGCACCACGCGTTCCATATCGTTGCGATCGCGGTGGCCACGTGGGCAGGCCTTTTTGTGACCTACGTGACGTGGCGCTGCTACCGTGCATCTGGAGAACCTTTGCTGCGCTGGATGACGCTCGGCTTTCTCGGCTTTGCGCTGATCTATGCACTGCACGGGGCGTTCACCGGGTTCGCGGACCACAACATCTGGCTGTTCATCCTGTATGGGCCGGCATCCCGCCTGGTCATGGCGCTCCTGTTGTTGGTGGCGCTGCTGTCGTACGGCAGCACGCCAGACGCCGTGGACCGGCGCACGAAGACCCGCCCGTGGTTGACATGGATAGGACTGTTCCTGCTGGTAGACGTGGTGGTAGCAGCCGCCGCACATTCACCCATCGTCAGCAATCCTGCGCTGCGCCTCTCGATGGAAGGTGGCGCCCTCGCTATTTCCGCACTGAACGTGACGATGCTGCTGCTGCGTCGTATCCGTTCGCCGCTGATGGTGATCTTCGCCATCTCGGTCACGGCGTTCGGGCTGGCGTCGCTCGCGTTCATCCTCGCGCGTCCGTGGAACCACATGTGGTGGCTCGCCCATGCGATCTTCGCCGCCGGCTTCTTCCTGTTGAGCTATGGGGTAGTGCAGGCGTTTCACACCACGAAATCGTTCTCGACGATTTACAGCCAAGAGGAACTGATGGCGCGGCTCGCCGACGAGACGGCGCGCACCGAGAGCGCACTGCGGGAACTTCAGCGCACAAATCAAATGCTCGAGCAACTGGCTGCGACCGATCCGCTGACCGGCGCGAGCAATCGACGGCGGTTCGTGGAGCAGGTCGAAGCCGAGATTCACCGGGTCAAACGCGGCGGGGCGCCGTTCTCGGTGCTGGCACTCGATCTGGATAAGTTCAAGTCCATCAACGACCGCTATGGGCACCAGGTCGGTGACGACGTCCTGAAGACATTCGTGAAGAAATGCGTCGCCGCGATCCGGCCGTTTGACGGTGTCGCCCGAGTGGGCGGGGAAGAGTTCATGATACTGCTGCCTCAGACTGCACTCGAAGCCGCGCGCATCATCGCCGAGCGCGTGCGGACCGTCATCGCGACGACATCATTCGAGAGCGGCACGCAGCGGCTAACTGCCACGGTGAGCATAGGCGCGTCGCAGTCCGGCCTTGATGGCGACGCCATCGACGAGATTCTGCGTGTGGCCGATAAACGCCTGTACAGCGCAAAACACCAAGGTCGCAACCGTGTGATTGCAGCATAGGCGGCCCCTGGGTGAAGATCATCATGAGGCAACATGGTTGCGCTCGATTGAAGCGATAGGGCTCCTGCGCTACGCCCCTCCCCGGAAAGACGAAGCTGCTTGGTCAGTGCAGCATCTCCAGGTACCCCCAGGCAGGTCTCTTCGCTGGCGAACCAGTCGAGAAACGCATTCCAGTTGCGGGGGGAGTCACGGCCTGCTTCTGGCGCTACGATGGCACAATTGATCAGCGGCACCGATCTACATGCCAGTCGCCTTGGTCGAACGGATGTTGCGAACAGCGTACTGCTGTCTGGTGACGTCGTGCTGGATCTGGTCCCTGCTTGGCCTCAGTAATATTGTTCCGGTGGACGTCTACGCTATAACAAGTCATTGAGGAGGAGCGTGCAATGGATCTGCAAGCAAAGTATGGTGACCAGCAGCTTGAACACATCATCGATCAAGCCATGATTTATCAGTGCGCCTGCCCGGCACAGGTCGCCAGGCTGATGCTGGCATTGCGTGAAGTGAACGCTTACGAACAAATGTGCCTGAGCCGGGACGATGCACCCTTGCGTGAAACCCACCACCTGATCGCGGATGCGACCGCAGAGGCGCACGCGAAATTGCAGGAATGCTTGGATTGCGTGATGGATTTGGAAGGGTGGGATAAATCATTGATGACGATGCCGGAAGCGTTACGCAAAATCCAGGGGCAGGAGCTTCGTCGCTGGCTAGATGGTCGTCGCAGTGGTAACGAAGGTAGATAGGAAACGTTCAGCGACTCGCTGCACAGTCGCAGGTGGTATGAATGCCGATAGGCAACGCAAGGCTGTCAACGCACCAGGGCGCCGCACGCTGATTGTCGATCCTTCGGGTTACAGCTATGGTCGGTATGTGGGATTCGCGGGGGAGTGATTCCCTGGGTGCCGCGCAACGTCGATGTGATCGTTGCGCGGGGGGCGTACATGGGATGCAAGTTGGCCCACTTGTCGAAGCTGGAGCATCACTGCACGTAAGTCGAATGCGTTAGGCCTCGGCTGGCACGTTATTGCTGTACCCAACGCTGCGCGACACGACTGAAGACCCACTCGCGCTCTTTGTCGGGTTGTCCGTCCGAAACCTTAATCCGTAAATTGAGCGCCCCGTCACAGATGGCAAGGTCACCGAAATTGATGCGCACGTAGAGTTCTAAATCCGGGGAAATTTGCGAAATGGCGAGCGACTTTGTTTTGCCCATGAGGAAGGGTTGCCCATTGGGGCCGAGCTTGCCGACGAGCATGCCCATCCTTGCGCCTGGTCCGCTATAGGGGAACCAGGTATTCCCTTCGACATTCTCAATATTGTACGCACCAGTGTTATTTCGCCCGCCATCCGCGTTGCGCATGCCGTATGGCCTGTCATCCGTTCGGCAACACCACTCTCCATCTGCATGCACGTTCACGTACACGCCGCTTTGCGCCCCCGGCTTGTACCCGGTATTCACCCAACCCTTAGCCGCTTCGATCTCCATAACGACATCTCCTTCTTCAACATGGTGTGAAAAAACGGTGTAGTGCCATGCCATGGGTGACTGACAGCCCGAAGCACCTATTCCAACGTGCTTGCATCGATTGCCGGACAGCAGCGTTTTCCGGCGGAAGCGAATGACTTGAAGACTTTGCACGGGAGTGGACCGGCAGAACAGCTACCAAATCTGGTGAGGATGGAAGCCATGAAGTTTGCGAGGATGATTAGGACCGTGTTTAAAGCGGAAAGGTCTGGGGTCCCTGGAGACCTGCGGCGCCTGCGGGTCGGCATACCCGCGCGATTCAGCTAGTTACCCAGTTTTTCGTCGGTTTCGTTTCCTATTGGCCTAGTTGTGCAGAGCATCCCGCCTCTATCCCCTCAAAGCCTTATGGCATAAGGCTTTCAGCAGTTTTTCCGGTTGCGCCAGCCGGTCCGGTAGCGTCCAGCCCAAACGAATTTACCCGTCAAACCGTTTCGTTTTGAAGCGTTTGGAGTCCCATGCCCACAGTTTCCGTCGATACCCTCGCCAAGTTGCTGGATATGACCCCGCGTCGGGTCCAGCAGCTGGTCAAGGAGAACATCCTCCCCAAGCCCGCCGCCCGGGGGCAATACGAACTCGTCGCCTGTGTAACCGGCTACATCCGCCATGTGAACGGCCAGCTCAATGGTGATGTGGGCGACCTCAATAGTGAGAAGACCCGTTTAACCCGTGCCCAGGCCATCAAGGTCGAGCGCGAGAACGCCTTGGCCGATGGCGTACTGATTCGGGCTGCCGATGCAGTGCAAGCCTGGACGGAAATGATCTCCGCCGCCAAATCCCAGCTACTCAATCTGCCGGGCCGGCTGGCACCGTCCTTACTCAACGCCCGAACCGCCAAGGAAGCCGAGCGAATCCTCACCGAAGCGGTAGACGAAGCCCTCGCCGAGCTAGCCGACTGGAAGCCCGCCGATGATCCCGAACCTGCAACAAGCCTTGCGCCTAGCCTCGAAGGTGTGGGCGCCGCCGAGGCGGATCACGGTCAGCCAGTGGGCTGACGAAGCGCTGTATCTCTCGCCCGAGGATAGTGCCGAGGCCGGTAAGTTCCGGACGGATCGCGCCCCGTATCAGCGCGGCATCATGGATGCCTTTCATGCGGAGGGCATCGAAGAAGTCGCCGTCATGGCTTCCTCTCAGGTCGGCAAGACGCTGATCTTCAAAGCCGTCATTGGCTGCTTTATCGCGGAAGACCCGTCGCCGATTCTGGTCGTGCAACCGACGGTCGAGATGGCCGAGGTGTTTTCCAAGGACCGCTTGGCCCCGATGATCCGCGACACGCCGGCCCTGCGCGGTAAGGTGCTGGAAGCCAAGAGCCGCGACAGCGGCAATACCATCCTCAAGAAGAACTTTCCCGGTGGCCATATCACCCTGATCGGCGCCAATGCCCCGGCCGGTCTGGCAAGCCGCCCCATCCGCATCGTGCTATTCGACGAAGTGGACCGTTACCCGGACTCGGCCGGTACGGAAGGCGACCCGGTCAACCTGGGCCGCAAGCGCACGATTACCTTCCGCTCCCGCAAGAAGATCGGGATGTTCAGTACGCCTGGCATCAAGGGCAAGAGCCGGATCGAGCGTGCTTGGCTACGCTCAGACCAGCGCCGCTATCACGTGCCGTGCCCCCAATGCAGCCATATGCACGTATTGAGCTGGACCAATATGCTGCTCGACCCGGCCCATCCCGAGCTGGCGCGGATGGTCTGTCCGCAAAATGGCTGTGTCATCACCGACGCCGACAAGCCGGCCATGTTGGCAAGCGGCCAATGGATCGCCGGCAACCCCGCCAGCCGCATCGCCGGCTTCCACTTGAACGAGTTGTACTCACCTTGGCGCCTGTTCGCTGAAGTTGTCGCCGAATACCTCAGTGCCCAGGGCAATCCCGAGGAGCTGAAGACGTGGTGGAACACCTCCATGGGTGAACCCTA
Source organism: Chitinimonas arctica (assembly GCF_007431345.1). Lineage (NCBI taxonomy): Bacteria > Pseudomonadati > Pseudomonadota > Betaproteobacteria > Neisseriales > Chitinibacteraceae > Chitinimonas > Chitinimonas arctica. Next base: position 4,120,482 of record NZ_CP041730.1, read on the forward strand.
CGAAGAGGCGGGCGAGCAGGCCGACGCCGAGGGGCTGGCGAAGCGGCGCGAAAGCTACGATGCCCAGACCCTGCCGGCCGATGTGCTGGTGGTGACCGCTGGCGTCGATACCCATCCCGACCGCTTGGAAGTCGAGCTGGTCGGCTGGGGGATGGGCGAGGAATCCTGGGGGATCGAGCCCATCGTGCTGCACGGCCCCACTGTAGAGCCGGATGTCTGGCAACGGCTGGATGCATTGCTGGCAACCGTGCGTTGCCAAACCGAAGACGGCCGCACCCTGCGAATCATGGCGACTTGTATCGACTCGGGCGGCCATGCGGTGCAGCAGGTGTATGAGTTCTGTACGCCGCGCTCCGCCCGCAATATCTGGGCGATCAAGGGCCAAGGTGGCGCACGGCCGGTGTGGCCCAAGCGACACAGCAAGTCGAAGAAATATCGAGGCCATACCCTGCGCATGATCGGCGTGGATACCGCCAAGGATGCCATCTATGCCCGCTTCAAGATCGCCGAGCCGGGCAAGGCTGGCTATTGCCATTTCTCCCTGGCCTACGACGAGGACTGGTTCACCCAAGCCACCGTCGAAAAGCGCCTCACCAAGACCGACAAGCGCGGCCAAGAGGTCCGGATTTGGGAGAAACCGGCCGGCGCGCGCAATGAAGCGCTCGACTGCCGGGCCTACGCCTATGCCGCCCTCCAGGGCCTGAAGATCGAACGGCGCCTCGTGTTGGCCCGCCGCACCATCGTGCCGGCCTACGAAGCACCGGACCCCGTTGTCCCACTCACGCCACCACCGCCCACCCGACCCGTCGAAACGACCGTGCAGGCGCCTCGCGCCCCACCGAGTCGTCTCCCGGCGCGGCGGACGGTGCGCTCCGGCTATCTCAAGCGATAGCCGACTCACAAGAAAGGAACCCATGGCCTTTACCCAAGCCGATATCGATACCCTGGATCGGGCCATCGCCAAGGGCGTGCGGGTGGTCCAGTTCGCAGATCGCAAGATCGAATATGGCAGTTTCGCCGAGCTGCGCGCCGCCCGTGATGCCATCAAGGCCGAGCTAGCGAAGCAGACCAGTCCAGGTCGTGCCAGGCGGGTGCTGTTCTACCACGCCGGGAAAGGCCTCGAATGAGGCGCTCCCGACAAGGCACGCAAGGCATGCTAAAGCCTGATCGCCTTCAAGCGCTGGCGACACCCTACGAAGCAGGCGGCGAAGGACGACGGGCGCGCAACTGGCAACCGTCCGATGCCGGCCCCACCAGTTCGGTACTGGGCAATCTCGCCAGCCTGCGCAGCCGCTCGCGAGCCGCCTACCGCAACGATCCCTACGCCATCGCCAGCGTGGATCGGATCGTCAGCAATATGATTGGTACCGGCATCGCACCGAAGCCCAAGCATGCCGATCCCTTCATTCGGGCGCTGTTGCAAGAACTGTGGGACGACTGGGTGGAAGAGTCCGACGCCGATGACGCCACGGACTTCTACGGCCAGCAGATGCTGGCATGCCGCACGGTCGAGCTGGCCGGCGAGTGTTTTGTGCGGCTACGGGTGCGCAAGCTCAGCGATGGGCTGGCGGTCCCGCTTCAGCTGCAAGTACTGGAGCCAGAATTCGTGCCACACACCAAGCACGAGATCGCCGCGAACGGCAATGTGATCCGCGCCGGCATCGAATTCGACAGCATCGGCCGCAGGGTGGCGTACTGGATGTACCGCAGCCACCCTGGCGAAGGCTCCATGCCGACCAGCACCTACAACGACCTGGTCCGCGTTCCTGCCGAGCAGGTACTGCATATCCGCGAAGTGCAACGCGCCGGGCAGTTGCGCGGCGTACCGGGCTTGACCGCGATTCTGGTGCAGCTGAAGCATCTGAACGAATTCCAAGACGCCGTGCTGTTCCGACAGGAAGTCGCGAACCTGTTTGCCGGCTTTATCCGCAAACCGGCGCCGGATGACGTGCCGGTCGGCCCCGATGGTCTGCCGCTGGAGCAACTGGACGACTCCGCCCCGATGGTCGGGCTGGAGCCGGGGACGATGCAGGAGCTGTTGCCCGGCGAGGAAGTGGAATTCAGCACCCCACCCGATGCCGGCAACAACTACGGTGACTACATTCGCCAGCAGTTGCAGGCGGTCGCAGCGGCGCGCGGTCTTCCGTATGAGCTGCTGACCGGTGACTTGCGCGGTGTGAGCGACCGCGTCATTCGGGTTGTGCTGAACGAGTTTCAGCGCCGCATCGAGCAGATTCAAAACAGTCTTTACGTCCACCAGCTGTGCCGCCCTGTGCGGGCTGCTTGGCTGGATGCCGCTGTGTTGGCCGGCGCGATTTCCTTGCCCAACTATCCTGCGCAACGCCGTGCCTACCTGCGTACCCGCTGGGTGCCGCAGGCATGGAAGTATCTACACCCCTTGCAAGATGTCCAAACCCGCCAGGAAGAGGTCAAGGCAGGCTTCAAGTCGCGAGACGAGGTCGCCATGAGCCTGGGCTATGACACCGAAACCATCGATACCGAGAATGCTGCCTCGCTCCAGCGGGCGAAAAACTTGGGCCTGATCTACAGCACTGATCCCGTGATTCAACCCAAACCAACGAAAGAAGCTGCATGATTCCAATCCAGCGAGCCAGCGTGCCGCGCATCTATGCCAAGGCCGACAGCGGTGAAAGTGGCCGGCCCTGGTACAACATGGCGAAAGCCGAGACGGCTGGCCAGCCCATCGAAGTGATGATCTACGACGATATCGGCGGCTGGGGTCTAAGAGCTGCCGATTTCATCCGCGAGCTGAAGGCCCTGGATGACGGCAAGTCGGCGATTACCGTGGCCATCGATAGCGATGGCGGTGACGTATTCGATGGCTTCGCCATCTCCAATGCCCTGGCCCGCCTCGGTGACCGCTGCACGGTGCGGATCGATGGTCTAGCTGCCAGTGCCGCTAGCGTGATCGCCTGCGGCGCACACCGCGTGGTCATGGCCGAGAACACCATGATGATGATCCACAACCCATGGACCTGGGCATCGGGTGACGCGGAGGAACTGCGCAAGACCGCCGATGTGCTCGACAAGGTCACCGGCGGTCTGCTGGCAACCTATCGCGCCAAGGCGCCCAAGATGGATGCCGCCACCCTGAAAACCATGCTGGACGCGGAAACCTGGTTGTCTCCCTATGAGGCGGTCGCCCTGGGCCTGGCCGACGAAATCAGCGGCACGTCACCGGTGAAGGCACGGGCGTTGTCGCCCATCTTGGCCAAGTACCGGAAATTGCCGCAGGCGCTGATGGCGAAAGACAAGCCAGCTGACCCGGTGATTGAACCGGCGCCCAAGCCGATCCAGGAGCCTTCCCCCAACGTTGCCGCCCTGGCAGCCCGACTGACCCAAGCCTGCATCCAGGCCGGGCATCCCCAACTCGCCGAGGTATTGATCGTGTCCACTGCCCTCAAGGACGAGGCCACCGTGGCCGCTGAGGTCAGCCGCATTGAAGCGGTATCGGCCCTTTGCCTGACAGCCAAACTGCCGGAACTGGCAGCCGACTACCTCAAGGCTGGCCTGGGTGCCGACGCGGTGCGCGCCCGGTTGTTCGACAGACTGGTCGCCGACGACGTGGGCGAAATCAACAACCGCGAGCCGATGCCGAGTGAGGCCACGCCGCAGGCCAAGACGCCAAATCCCACCGATATCTACGCTGCCCGCAAGGGTAAGCCCAAGGCTGACACGAAAGGATGCAAGTAATGAGAAATATCAAAGTCGAAGGGAACCATACCGGCGAATATCTGCTGTCGGAGGGTGAAGGCAAGATTTCCAGGGAAGCGATTGTGGTCGCCGCCGGTCCTTTTCTGCCGGCTGGCCAGGTGCTGGGCATCAAGACGGTCGGCGGAGAGTATGTGCCCTACAACAATGCGGCCAACGATGGTAGCGAAGTGGCCGTGGGCATCCTGTATGCCCCCCTGCCGGAATTGAACGTGCCGCGTCGCGCCGTGGCGCACATTCGACTTTGTGAGGTGTCCGCCGACCGACTCACAGGGCTGGATGCTGCGGGGTGCGCAGACCTGAAGACCCGACATGTCATCATCCGCTGATACCGAGTCGACTACTGACACGGTTTTGTGAGGTGGCAACGCAGCGTAAAAGCTGGCTAGCAGCTCGCTATTTCCACCTTTGCGCGGACTTCGCCAAGCCCGTTTCTAATATTGCATTCATCACATCATGTACATGATAGCGTTTTGAGTGCGCGTATTCGTTCGCAAAATCTACAGGCGACAGACCTCTTTGGGCGGCGATACTCGCAGCCTCGTTTACCGCATGCAGATTGGGGTAGCGAACCCCTGGTGAAATTCTCCCATTCGTAAGGATAGCATCTGACTCATTCGAGTAAGCACTGATAGGTGATCCTGGTATTTTGGCAGGGCTCGATGATTGGGCACTGTTTAAAATGGAAGGATTCTTTCTAATTTTCGAAAGTTTATCCAAGCCGCTTGCAAGTTCAGGAAATAAATTCGCCACCATCTGATTGTAGCGGCAGTCAGGAAAGTAGTTAGAGCTTCGCTCTTGCACTTGACCGGCTACTTTATCTCGCCAAATTGCAGTGCGTTTTTTCTGGTCCGCATTCAAAGTTGGCATGTAGATTTTTATTGCCAGCAGATAGATAGAATGAAAGCATTGTGACTGTGGAGTGTCGGACCTTATGGTGTTAATAACCTGCCAGGCGGAGTTTAAATTGTAGCCTATAGCGCAATCGTATTTAATTGACAGGAGTCGATTAAGCATCGTTTGGAATCTGGGATTCCAGAATTGGTCGAGCGCACGGGGGGTGTGTAATTTTAAAGCTTCGATATGAGCGAGGACATCTTGACGAGCGCGTTCAACTACGAGTTCGGATGCATCGCCTGTATTTCTTCCACTGGCGATCTTTGCTTTTGCTACGGCTTCGGCATAGGTCATTGCTGCCAGCTGGATGCTGTGTGCCAAGTCTTTAAGCGACAACTGATTGATTTTTGAGCGAGCGTCGTTAAAAACCGTAGTGTCTACTTCAATTTGAGACCGTCTTTCTGCAAGGCGCGCTTGAGCGCGGCCTTCCAATATGCGTAAAGCAGGATGATGAATCCATGATTTTGCCTCGAGCTGGGAGACGAGCAAGTCAGTAAATGTTTCCAATGTCACAGCCCCCATCAAGCGACCTAAATCGATTTCCAGAGCAGGTATATCCAGCGCTGCGATTCGATCCCGCCTGGACGGAGTGATGGGATTGCTAACCGTTACCTCAATGATCAGTTGCCCGGCATCGAAAAGGGGGAAGGCGGAAAAGTTTACCAATAAATCGGGGCGCAACTGACCAAGCCGTTTTTCGAGAGTCGCCGACTTGATCCAAAGTTGAGTTGGTTCCAATTTTTCCGTTTCGGATAAAATGCTACCGTCACTCAGCGTTGCACTAACCGTTACTGAAAATGCTGGGAGTTGAATAAACTCACTCGTGCTCAGTATCTCCTTGGCTTTCAAATGTAGCAGTGTTTCGTAGCGTAAAGCATCCGGAATAGATGGGTCATGCTGTTTGAAGTCATACCAATCCAAAGCTGTTTCAGCCTTGCTCCGGGCAATTGCTTCGGCCTCCAACAATAAAGGGTCACTCCCACTGGTTCGGCACCATTGCACCCCGACTGTTAGTCGCTGTCGAATCTCCGACGGTGACATGCCAGCAATATCTGGGTCATCAGTAAGTAAAATGATGGTCGGAACCCCTGCATCTTCGAGGAACTCGTCGTCTGCATTGATGCTTGATATCAATTTCACCCGGATAAGGCGTCCGTCCTCCAGCTTGAGCAGTGCGGTATCGGTATCATGTATCGAGACGTTGCGGATGGTCACGTTCTCAGGCTGTTGTTCGGCCGACGCCTCATAAAGGGTTCCACTGAAACCGGCGAATTTCCCGCTGCGTATACGACCAGGAAGTTGAAAAAGCCCGTCGTGCCTGAGCAAATTTAGCGCGGCAATCCTTGCCGTGATAACGAGGCAGTTATTGGGGGTAGCGCCCCGTTGATGGGCAAAGTGTGGACGTTGTTGCCGAGAGCCGGACCACTGAATAGGGGGAGCGCCAGCCTTGACCGCAGAGAGAGGGTGACCACATCCGAAACAAACACAACCGCTCTTGTAGCCCCGACGATCCTTACCAAGCTCACCGATGTAGCGGGCCGCTTCGGTATCCATTTCCTTTGCCCAGGTCATCGTTGTAGTTGATGTGCGATACGCAGGCGATTGCGCGGGGACGAGGACGGTTTGAATTTCGTGAGCCATTTCCGTGTCAGCGGCCTTACTAATTTGTAAGGTCGCAACTGTAGCAAAGGCAAAGAGCGGCAAGGATAAATTTACCGTTCCTAACCATCGCAAGCCACCGATCTCCGCCAAACCCATCACAACCAGCCCAGCCCCGCGCTGGGTTTTTTCATTTCTGGAGCTGCATGGCAGAACTTTCCATCTTTGAAGATGACGCCTTTTCGGTGTCGTCGCTCACCGCCACCATTAACGACCAACCCACCGTCCCCAGCAAACTGGGCGATATGGGTCTGTTCGACGAGGAGGGCATTTCCACCACCACCGTCCAGATTGAAAAGGACGGCGATACTCTGTCACTGGTCCCCGCCGGTCAGCGCGGCCAGCCTGGTCTGGTCGTACATGGCAGTAAGCGTAAGCTGATTCCGTTCAACACCATTCACCTGCCGCAAACCGCCGCTATCACAGCGGACGAGGTCCAGGGCGTGCGCGCCTTCGGCAGCCAGACCGAGCTGGCCGCAATCAGCGCGGTGGTCGAGAAGCGCTTGCGCAAAATGCGCAAACAACTGGATGCCACTCATGAGTATCAACGCATCGGCGCGGTCAAAGGCCAAGTGCTCGATGCCGACGGCACAGCGGTGCTGTTGGACCTGTTCGAACGCTTCGGCATTCAGCAGCAAGTGATGCCCTTCGAGCTGAGCAAGGCGGATACCGATATCCGGCTGAAGTGCGGCGATTTGCAAGACTTGATCGAGGACACGCTGGGCAATCTCACTTTCTCGGGCGTGCGGGTGCAGTGTGGCAAGAATTTCTGGAATGCCATGATCTCCCATCGGTCCTTCCGCGAGACTTTCCTGGCGACCGAACTTGCTGCCAGCCTGCGCGGCGATCCGCGCGAAGCGTTCGACTTCGGTGGCGTGAAGTTCGAGCGCTATCGCGGTCGCCTGGGCGGGGTCGGCTTTGTCGGTGACGATGAAGCCTATGCCGTCCCAGAGGGCGTATCGGAGCTATTCATTACCCGCTTCGCCCCGGCCGACTATATGGAGACGGTAAACACGACCGGCGTGCCTTACTACGCCAAGCAGGAACCCATGCAATTCGGCAAGGGCGTGCAGTTGGAAGCCCAGTCCAACCCGCTGCACCTTTGCACCCGTCCTCGCGCCGTCATCAAGCTGATCAAGTAAGCCCATGGAGGATTTCCGCGAACTGAGTGCCGCCATGGATAGCGCCTTGCTCGATGTCCTGGGCGACGCGGTGCAAGTTGATGGCAAGCCGGCACGCGGCATGTTCGCTGCCCCCTGGTTGCAACCGCAGTTCGGCCGCCTGAAGACTGCCATCGTCGAGCCGCAGTTGTCGATGCGAGATGGCGACGCGGTGGGGATCGTCAAAGGCAGCGTCGTGGTGGTCGATGGTCTTTCCTACGAGGTGGTCAGCATCGAACCGGACGGTACCGGCTGGACAGCCCTCATCCTGCGGCCTGCTGCATGAGCGAGCCGCTGAAGGTCCAACTCGACACGCGGCAGGTAAACGATCTCCTGAACGGACTCCCGCCCGCCGCGATGCAAGCCGCCTGGCGCCGAACCCTGCGCAAGACCTCGACCTGGGTAAAAAGCCAGATCGCCAAGATCGTTGCCAAGGACACCAAGGTGCCGCAGAAGGTGCTGCGCCAACGGCTCTACTTCTTCTTGCGCTCCCGCGATGCCGGCAAGGTCTGGCTGGGCCTCAATCCCCTGCAAGCCAATCGACTCGGTACGCCTCGCCAAACCCGGCGCGGTGTCACCGTCGGGAAGCATCGCTTTGCCGGTGCCTGGACGATGGCGCAGCGGGCCCCGGCCGGGCCAGTGTTCCAACGAACAGGCAAAGGCCGCTATCCCATCGCCGAGGTCAAGCTTGAATGGGATGCCCCTGGCGAAGCGGCTTTCCGCCAAGTCGCCGCCCAGGTGGAAGCCCGGCTGCTGGTCGTGCTGCAACAGGAAGTGAACTACGAACTGCACAAGGCCCTTGGCCGGATAGGACGCCATGGGACTCGATAATCTGGGCCAGTTGCACGAGGCCATTGTGGTCGGCCTGCGTACCAAGCTGGGACCGGCAGCCAAGACCGTGGAGGCTTATCCCGATATCGGTCGCCGTATCGATATCCCGGCGGTGTTTGTGGAACTGTCGGAGTTCGAGGCCGGTACCGACCCGGGCACCGGCGAAACCGCCCTGGTTGTGCATATCCAGGCACGGGCCGTGGTCGATCCCAACCAGCGACAGGCTTACCTGCTGGTGCGAGAACTGGCAGCCCGTATTGCCGTGGCGATTCAGCACGAAAACTGGGGCTTGCCCATCGGCCTGGCGACTTTGCTGCAAGCCGGCGAGGACGCCATGAAGCCCGAACTCGATAGCTATCTGGTCTGGCTGGTGGAGTGGACCCACGAGATCCATCTCGGCAAAACCACCTGGCCCTATCCCGACGAAACCGGCCTGTCCCTGCTGCTCGGCATCTACCCCGAAACCGGCGCCGGTCGGGCTGACCGCTATTGGCCGGCCGGCGAAGCCCCACCCCCTGACTGGGGAGAAAGCCACCATGTCCAATAACTACGTCATCAACGAGATCGACCGCCGCCTTGCCGTGCTGCTGGCTGCCGGCACCGTCGAGGAAGTGCGCCATACCCCACCGGCCCGCGCCAGGGTCCGGATCGGCGACTGGGTGTCGGCCTGGTTGCCCTGGACCTCGCTGGCCGCCGGGCAGGTGCGCAAATGGCGGCCGCCCAGCAAGGGCGAGCAAGTCCTGATGCTGTCTCCTAGTGGCCTACCGGAAGGCGCCTTTATCCTGCCCGGTTTCAACACCAACCAGCATGCCCAGCCCGATCAGCGCCCGCATGCGACGGTCGAGCAGATGCCCGATGGTGCCAAGGTCGAATACGACTGGCAGGCGCATCAATACTTGGTGGAAGCCCCACCCAACGGCCGCATCGTGCTGCGGGTGGGCGCCACCGAGCTGGAGCTACGCAGCGATGGCGTCACCCTGCGCACGCCCAAGTTCGAGGGGGTGCAGGCATGAGCTATGGGATTGCCGTGGTGGGCCTGGATGCGGCGGGTGGCAGCCAATTGGGTGGCGGACAAAGCTGGTTCAGCGTAGACGGTGCGCCGGCCGTACTGCTCGGCGATGCCGTCGCTGGCCATGGTCTGCCGCCACATGGCCCGTCGCCCAGCATGGTGCAGGGCTCGTCCTGGCTGACCCTCGACGGCCAGCCGGTTTGCCGGGCTGGTCATGCCGCTTCCTGTGGACATGGGTCCAGCGGCCGCACCTGGTTCACGCTGCCCGACTGAGTTGCCCCTTTCTTCCGTCTCTTCCTTACTTCTTCCCTTCGCCCCGCCTTCGAGCGGGGCTTTTGCATTCTGGAGCCCCTATGGCCAAACCCCTCACAAGCGATGCGATTCCCGTCGCCCCGCGTACCTACCACGACAAGTCCTTTAAATCCCGCACCCTGGTCCTCGAAGACGGCCGCGCCTTTATGGTCGAGAAGTCCCGCATCGTTACCGATGTCCCCGAGCTGGTCGCCTATCTGGACCAACACGACGACTTCGAGAGCGTGACTGCCTGATGGTCGCCCAGCCCTTTATCGGCATGCACCGCGACACCGGCCAGCCGATTTCGGGCCGGGAAGCCATCGTGCAGGGCATCCACGACATTTTGACCACCCGCATCGGCAGCCGCCGCATGCGGCCCCGCTACGGCTCGCGCCTGCCCGAGATGGTCGATCTGCCGTTTAACGGTGGCCTTAAGTCCGCCATGCAGGCGGAGATCGCCGAAGCGCTCAATGCGCCGCATAACTGGAGCCCGTTGCTCACCGAACCGCTGATGCGGGTGAAGCGCGTGACCCTGCGCTCCATCGTCGATGGCCGCTTCGACTTCACCATCGACGCCGAAATCAATCGCGAGGCCGTTTTGATCGAGGTGGCGCTATGAACAAGCTCATCGACCTGGCCCGCCTACCGCCCCCGGCGGTGATCGAGGAGCTGGATTTCGAGACGATCTTCCAAGGCAAGCTGGCGCGCTTTCGCGGCCTGTACCCGCAGTTCAGCGCCATCTTGGAAACCGACCCGGTGATCAAGTTGCTGGAGCTGGCGACCTACGACGAGCTGACCCTTCGCGCCCGGATTAATGACGCCGCCCAGGCGGTGTTACTGCCCTTTGCCCGAGGTAGCGATCTGGAACAGCTGGCGGCATTGCTGGGGGTGTCGAGGTTGTTGCTCGATGCCGGCAATCCGACTTCGCAGCCGCCGGTACCGGCCACCTATGAAGACGACGAACGCCTACGGCTACGCGCCCAGATGGCCCTGGAAGGCGAGACGGTAGCGGGATCTCGGGATAGCTATGTCTTTCACGCCCTGAGCGCCGACGCCCACGTAGCCGACGTGGCGGTCGATAGCCCGGTGCCAGGCACGGTGCGTGTGACCGTGCTGTCGGTCGATGGCGATGGCTCACCCAGCGCGGGCTTGCTTGTCAGCGTGGCGGCCTATCTATCCGCCGAGGACCGCCGGCCGCTCAGCGATACCGTCCAAGTGCGCGCCGCCTCGCTACGACCCTTTGCCCTCCGCACCACCCTGTACCGGCGCCCTGGTCCCGATGGCGATCCCGCTGGAGCGGCCGCCCGTACTGGTTTGGCGGCCTATCTGGCCGACTGCCGCAAGATTGGCCGTGATGTGCCGCGCTCGGGTCTGTACGCCGCGCTGCATGTGCCGGGCATCCTGCGGGTGGATCTGCAGGAGCCTGCCCTCGATCTATTGATGGCCGGCAACGAGGTGGCACTCTGCACCGAGCTGGCGATACAGGTGGTGAACAGCGATGAGCGCTAAGTTACTCCCTAGCAACGCCACTGCCCTGGAGCGGGCCGTCGCTGACAGCACGGCTTCACCCCTTGATCCGTCTGTGCTGCGCACGCTGTGGTCGGCCGACCATTGCCCGGCGCCACTGTTGCCCTACCTGGCTTGGGCGATGTCGGTCGATGGCTGGGCCTATGCCCTGACCGATGCCCAGCGCCGGCAACTGATCCGCGAATCGCTGGCCCTCCATCGCAAGAAGGGTACGCCCTGGGCGATCCAGCGGGCGCTGGGGATTCTGGGTTTCGCCGAGGCTCGCCTCATCGAGCATCCGTCCGGTGCCCATTGGGCCGAGTTCGACGTGCAGTTGATGCTGCGCAACGCCGAGGATCAAGCCGCCGTGGGCAATGCCCTTAGCGTGATTGACCTGTGGAAGCCCCAGCGTTCGCACCTGCGCCGCCTGGCTGCCATCCAGCAGGTACCGGGCACTTTGAAAGTCGCCGCCGCTACCTGCCTGGGCGAGACGTCCCGCGTCATGCCTTACCAACTCCGCCGGCTTTCCGCGCCACCCCTGCCGCTCTACCTGGCTGCCACCACCACGCTTGTGGAAGTGCTGCGCATCCGGCCGCGCGGTGCCCCTTTATCCCGATAGGAGCCCTATGGCCGATGTACAAAACTGGTTCACCTTGCCGACCGAGGCCGGGTTAGCCCGGATCGCCCAAGCCCTGGCGAAACAACAAACCATCGAATTGACCCAGATGGCGGTGGGTGATGGCGGTGGGGTGCCGGTGATACCTGATGCCAAACAGACCCGCCTAGTACGTGAAACCTGGCGCGGTCCCATCAGCCTGGTTGCCATCGATGCGCAAAACGCCGGCTGGATCACCGCCAATATCGTGATTCCCATCGATGTGGGCGGTTTCACCATCCGCGAGATCGGCCTGTTTGATTCGACCGGCACTCTCATTGCCGTCGCCAACTGCGCCGACCGCTATAAGCCTGTGCTGAGCCAAGGCATGGGCGTCGATACGGTGATGGAGATGGTGGTCGCCCTGGGCAATGCCAGCGTGGTCAATCTCAGTATCGACCCCAGCAAGACCCTGGCTTCGCGCCAATGGGTGCTGCAAGTGATGGGTCAGCAGACCCAGCTGCCACTGGGCGGTTTGCCCAATCAGATCCTCGTCAAGAAAACCGCCGCCGCTGGCGATGCCGAATGGCGCGATGTGCGCAGTTTGTTCAGCCGTTCGGAACGGTTTTTCCACGCCCAGATTTAGCCGGCGCCACGGTGCCGCGTTCTTTCTATCTATTTATCCCTTGGAGACCCGATGCCGACCTTTGGCAAATTGTGTATTCCCCGTGCCGACACCTGGGAGCCGCTCTATACCGCCCAGGCCGGTGAGCAGCCGACAATCAATATTAATATGGTCAATTGCAGTACGAACACCGTGAACGTAGGCCTAGCCATTGGCGTCGGTGGCGTGGTCAACGGTGACCGGCTGGAATGGAAAACCCCGCTCGATCCGGAAGGCATGATTACCAATGTGCTGGAGCGCAGCGGCATCGCCATCTCGCCCGGCGAAACCGTCTATGTCCGTGCCAGTGCAGTAGGCGTGGTCGATGCGCGTGCCTTTGGATTCCCAACCTGATGGGCCGCCGTATCCTTTCTTCGACCTCGGGCAATGTGGCGGCCCGCTCGGTCTTTCCTTGGCCCGCCGCGATTCCTCGCCCCGCCGCCCAGGGCGATAACACCGGCGCCTCGGCCGGCTACCTGCCGGTGTCCTGGCTGACCGATGGCAGTGCGCTACAGGTTTTCTCGTTGCCGGGCTTTGCTCTGCTCAATCCTGCGGGCATGCCGATCTGGACCAAGGTACTCAGCGATTTTCCGACTATCACCGCCTTGGTGCGCGAATCGATCTACTTCGACGCGGTCGATCAAGCAATCTGGTGTATGACCTATTTCACCGGTACCACACCGGCCACGATGTACCTCAACAAGATTGTGCTAGCGAGTGGTGCTTTGACCGTGGTCGGCAGCTTTTCGGCGCAGACCAATAACGCCTTTGCCCATAACAACCACCTGTTGACCCGAGCCGTCGAGGGCGCCGGCAATCTGTCGCTCTACAGTGTGTCCGCCACCAACGGCAATGTGTACCGCACGACGTTCCATCCCACGACGGGCGCGGTTGTGACCAGCCCGACCGTGGTGACCTCGGCGAACGGCGTGCCTTTGAACAATACGGGTAACGGATTTGCCTATGTCAGTGCCGACGAATCCCTGGTGGTGTTGGCCAGCATGAGCGTGCAGTCGGGTTCCACCAACACCGATCCCATCGTGTTACCGCTGGCGCGCAACGGTCGGCAAGCCGCTGTTATGGCGAACCAGATCGGCTTCCCGGTCAGCATGGCCAGCAATGGCGCGACATCCTTGCTGCGCCACATTGGGGGCGGCAAGTACACGGTGTTTAGTCCTGCGGGCGGTCGGCGATTGACGGGTGGCGTGTATACGCGGATAGCCCTCGACAGCTGGTTGAACCAAGTCGCTACTTTGGCGGGGATATAAATAGATGAACAAACGTGTGCATTTCCCGATTCGAACCGACGCCTCGTCCGGATTAATTACCTATCCCGACCAGATTCGCTTCTTCGCCAATGCCGACTTGGCCGCCATGCCCGGCCATATCATCGCCGATTACAGCGGCAACCATGATCTACCCCTCTACGGTCTATCCAAGCCAGCTGTCCGCCCGCTCTTGGTGATTATCCAGGTCACCAGCGACCGACCCAATCAAACCACAGTAGCCCTGGATCGCCATGAGGTGATCTGCCCGCAGGGCGCCACGCTGAGCTTTACCGCCGAGCTGCGCGGCGAGGACGGCGCGGTACTGCCGTTGAGTGATAGCTTTCGATTGCCCATCCTCCAGCAGGGTGGCCGTGAAGGCTTGCTGCTGGCGACCATGGTCGAGGGCATCGTTACCGTGACCGCGCCGTTTACGGTCCCCGGTGACGATGGCGCCTGGCATGTCGATGAGGCGGCTATCAATGCAGGATTGCCGGAAGCCGCGCAGATGCGCTTTGCGGGGATGGTGGTCAGCGTGTTCCGGCGTTAGCCCGCCAGGCGCTGTCCGCCGCGACCCGCCATGCGCATGGATAAGCTAGTCCGTATTCGCTCCCTCGCGCGATGCGAGCCATTGCGTCGCCAAATCCTCCACCAAGCGCTGGAAGTTTTCGCTTTGCGGATCGTGCCGATTCGAATCGAAGAGGAAGTAAAGGGCCTCGCTGTCCATTTCGCAGGCTGCACACTTTACGGGTGCGACATGCTCGTAGGCGCTAACGCATTGGAACAGCCAATGGGCGTGCTGGGCCACGGAGCGGGCCTCTCCCGCAAGGGCGGCGATACCGTAAGCAAAAAAGGCGTCTGCTTTTTCTCGAATATTGTCCTTGGTTTGATAGATACGATGCTTGCCAGCCATGGTGCCTCCTTGTTTCCCCCGCGGAAGCTCAGTACTTCATAGAATATATTCTACATCATAAGGGTCTGCCGCTGTGTGGCGGCGATGACCGAACTCGCACACTAGACAATCGACTCGCGGCCCGCATCCTTCATTTGGACTAACGTCCTAACAAATTCACTCCGCCCATTTTTCTCTCGCTCGCCTCGTGTGGGCTTTTCCCTTTGGAGTCTCATGCCCAGCTTGAGTTTCTTTCACGGCGTAACCGTAACCCTGGTCGATACCGGGCCGCGCCCCATCGCCATTCCGTCCTCGTCCATCATTGGCCTGGTCGATACCTTTACCCCGGCCGAAGGACTGGCCGCACCGAATCAACCCATCCTGCTGACCAGCTACCGCGAGGCCGTCCTTAAATTTGGCGCTGGTAGCAATCTGGCCAAGGCTGCGCGAGGGATCTACGCCCAGGCCGCTGCCGTGATCGTGGCGGTCGGTGTACCCAGCGTGGCCGATGGTGCCGCGCTGACCAGTGCCGTGATCGGAGGGGTGACCCAGGCCGGCCTACGTACCGGCATGCAAGCGCTGCTGGATGGCAAAAGCCGCCACAACGCGCAGCCGCGGCTGATCGTTTGTCCCGGCCATTCGGCCAAGCAGCCGGTCGCGTCCGCCATGGATAGCCTGGCGTCCAAGTTGAAGGCGGTCGCCATTGTTGACGGTCCGAATACCGACGACGAAGCCGCCGTCGCCTACTTCACCAACTTTGGGAGCAAGCGCATTTACGCCGTTGATCCTGGGTTAAGGATCTGGGATACCACCACCAATGCCGAGGTGGTCGTGCCGGCCTCGCCCTATGCGGCCGGCCTGTTCGCGCGCACCGACAAGGAATACGGCTTTTGGGCCAGCCCATCCAATAAGGAATTCGTGGAAGTCACCGGTACCGGCCGCCCGGTCGAGTTTCTCGACGGCGACGAGACCTGCCGCGCCAACCTGCTCAATGCCGCCCATATCACCACCATTATCCGCGATGGTGGCTTCCGCCTTTGGGGTAACCGCACCTTGTCGGCTGACCCTAAGTGGTCGTTTGTCACCCGCGTGCGCACGCTCGATATCGTCATGGACGCCATCCTCTACGGCCACAAATGGGCGGTGGACCGCTCCATCACCAAGACCTACGTCAAGGACGTGACGGAAGGGCTGCAGGCCTTTATGCGTGACCTGAAGGCACAGGGTGCAATCATCAACTTCGAGGTGTATCCGGATCTGGAACTGAATACCGCCAGCCAGCTGGAGCAGGGCCGCGTCTATTGGAATATCCGCTTTACCGACGTTCCACCTGCAGAAAACCCCATTTTTCGCGTCGAAGTGACGAATCAATGGATTACCGAAGTCCTCAGCAACAATAAATAAAGGAAACTGTATTGGTCCCGCAAACGCTATACAACATGAACGCCTTTATCGACGGCAAGGGCTATGCCGGCCTGGCGATGTCGGTGACGCCACCGAAGCTGAAGCTCAAGACCGACGACCACCGCCCCGGTGGCTCCGATGCCGCCATCAAGATGGATATGGGCATGGAGACGCTGGAAGGTAGCTTTACTCTGTCCGGTCTGGATGCAGGCGCACTGAAGTTCTTCGGCCTGGCCGATCAGACCGCCTTCAATGGTAGCTTTCGCGGAGCCTTCAAGGACCAGAAAGGCGGCGTGGTCGCGGCGATTATCGGCATGCGCGGCATGCTGGAGGAATTGGATATGGGCGACTGGAAGCCCGGCGAAAAGGCCGAGAACAAGTTTGGCATAGCCCTCAGCTATTACAAGCTGGAGCTGGACGGTAAGGTGATGTACGAGATCGAACCGCTGGCGTGCAAGCGGGTAATCGATGGGGTGGATCAACTGGACAAGGTCCGCGAGGCCCTGGGCCTATAGCAAGCGCCCTACAGGGAAGGCAGCACGATGTGTTTGCGGTTCAAATAGGCGGTGAGTACCGACCAACTGTGGGAGTTATCCGTGGTGTCGAATTCCATCCGAAACGCGTGGCCATTCTCCGCCCACCATTGTGCGCCGCCTGGCAAGGCGACTAACTCCTGTAGTGTTCTGACGCGGCTGAATTGACCACCCATTAAGCTCACGCGCGCCCGAAGGTCGAAAGGGAGATTGGCAATAAAGCCGAATTTAATCCAGGCCAATTCGCTATCCATTTGATTGACGGACTCAATGCGGCCCGATGCGAACATGACAATTCTTTTGATGCCCATTGCCTTTGCCGCTAAAGCCTGCCGCGCGAAAATACGGGTGCCCAAGCCGCGTTTCTGATTTTCTGCTTTAATGCTGAGCCCACTATTTTCAATCCACAGCCGACCATTCTCGGATCGGATAATACGCTTGGCGTTACCTAATAGAATGGGATGGCTGATTAAAAACGTCGCGGCATTCGTGGTAATGCTTAAATCAATCTGCGCGCCATCCATTGCTCCCGTCAATTGCGCAGCCAGAGATGTATCGAAATAAAGACCCTCGAATACGCGATTGCCGCGATACAGGATTTGCACCTTGTCGTTGAAAAGCGACTTCGTCAGATCGTCACGATTTGCCATACTTTTTCCGTCGCTACGCCATCGATAGGAAATCGATTGATCACTTCTTTTTAGCAAAGAAACCCACTAGGAACACCTGGTTTTTCACCCAAGGAATTGCATTTTGAACCAAGCTCATCCGCAAAAACTAGCCACCAGCCAAATCACCGTCAAGCTGCGCCAAGCCACCACGTTCAACGGCGTGCTGCGTGACAGCCTGACGCTCCGCGCCCCGTTGGTGCGCGATATCCGCATGGCCCAGCGCCTGGCCTCTGATGAAACCGAACGCGAAATGCAGCTGTTCGCCTCCCTGGCAGAAGTCTCGGTGGCAGAGCTGGAAGGCATGGCCTGGCGCGATTACCGGCGTCTGCAGGAGGCGTATTTTCGCCTGGCAGCCGATGACGATGCTGCCGATGCCCCAAATACGCCAGCTCATGCAACGGCTGGCTAAAGAGTTGCATTTCCAGCCGTCCGAGATTGATCGCCTCACGCTCGACGAGGTGATGTGGTGGCTTAGCGGCGAGTCGTAAAACAAGGAGACAAGATGGCGAGAGAAATCGCGCTCGGCCTGGTCATCGGCGGCGCGGTCGGCGCCTCGTTGGGTAAGGCATTCGCGGAGACCAAGGGCAAGGTCGCGGATCTGCAACGGCGCACCCAGGATGCCAAGCTGTGGCACAAGGTGATCGGCGAAACCCGCCAGCTGCAGCAAGAGTTCAACACCCTGCACCGCACCGGTAGCGCGGCAGCTGAAGGCGTGCGGCGCAAGCTGGACGGCAATATCGCCACTTTGCGCCAGGCCGGCATCGAGGTGGACCGGCTGGAGCAACACTATCGCCGGCTGGGCCGTACGGCACGCGGCTTGGAACTACAGACCGCCGGCCGACAGCGAATCGGCGCAGGCATGGAAGCGGGTAAATCCGCGATGGCCGATGCGGGCAAGTTCGCCCTGGGCATGGCGGCCCCGGTCATGGTCAGTGCCGACTATCGCGCCATCGTTCGCGATATCGCCATCAAGGGCGGTATCGCCCGCACCGCCGAGGAAGAGGATCTGTCGCGCGGCATCGTCAGTGCCTCGGCCTCCAGTGGCATGGCCCGCAACGATGTCGCCCAGGCGGTGAATGTGATGGTGGGTGGCGGGATGACGCGGCAGCAAGCGTTGGATTTCGCCCCGGATGCGGCCAAGTTTTCCGTTGGCCAGGCGTCGGAGGGCACCGACACCGCCAAGCTGATCCAGGCGCTGGCGCAGAATGCCAAGATCGGCGACCCGGAAGGCATGCGCAAAGCGCTAAACAGCATCGCTTACCTGGGCAAGACTGGCTCGTTCGAATCCGCCGACATGGCGCGCTGGTTCCCCGAGCTGCTGGCGGAGATGCAAAAGGTCGGCATCGTCGGCCAGGAATCGGTTTCCAGTTTGGGTGCGCTTTTGCAGGTGCAAATGAAAACTGCCGGCAGCGCCGACCAAGCCGCCAACAATCTGAAGAACTGGTTTTCCAAGATCGGTTCCGAGGAAACGAAGAAGCAGTACAAGGACGCCGGCATCGATTACGAGGCCAAGATGCGCGAGGCCATCGGCAAGGGCTGGAACACCGTCGAAGCCTCGTTTGTCCTGGCCCGCGCCTATGTCGAGCGCATCGATCCGACCAAGGCCAAACAACTGGCCGAGGCGGCCAAGCAGATCGCACAGCAAGACCCCACCAAGCAGCAGGCCATGCTGCAGGCGTTCGCGGAGACCATGAAAACCGGCGATCTGTTCGCCGATATGCAGGTCAAGGCAGCCCTCACGGCGTACATGCAAAACAGCGCGCTCTACGCCAATCTCAAGCGCGACTCGAAGGCGGCCAGCAAGGATATCGAGAAGGATCTCGCAGACCGCCGCGCCGGCGCCAAGCAGCTATGGAGCGAAGTTGGCCAAGCCTGGGACGATGCGGTGCGCCGTGTCGGTGATGCGCTGCAACCACTGTCCGATACGGTGGGTAGGGCCTTGCGCGGGATTGGCCAAGGCATCGGTAAGGTTGCGAGCACTGTGCCACAAGCGACCGCCGCCTTGGCGGTGCTGGGCGCCTCGTTGATTGCCTGGAAGGGCATGAAAGCCGGCGCACAGATTGGCCGCGGTGCCTTCGATCTGGCGCGAGGTGGGCTGCTGGCTGGTCGTGGTCGTCTGCCTGGCCGGCTGGGGCAACTGGCCGAACGGGCTGGTAGCGCAGTCGGTGCTGCCAATGCCCAGGCGGTGTATGTCACCAATTGGCCAGCAGGTGGCTTAGGCGGTGGCGGCATCGATCTGCCCAATAGCCGCAGGCCAGCTGGTACCCCGCCTGTCGGTCGAATGGGGCGTGCCTGGCAAACAGTACGCGGTGTAGGGGAACGGATCGTCGGTGGTGGCCTGAATCTCCTGGGCAAAGCGGGCCGCCCTGGTCTGGCCCTCGCTTCGATGGGCAGCGTCGCCAGCATGGCACCCACCCTGGGTTCTATCGCAGGTAGCGGCTCGGCGGGGTTGATTGCCACCTCCGGCGGCATGGTCGCGGGTGCCGGTGCAGCCGGTTATGGTGTTGGCACGCTAATCAACAAGGGCGTGGGCAAGGTTACCGGCGGCGGCGATGGCTGGGCGGGCGGCGGGATGTTCAAGCAGCTGCACGGCGAGGAACTGCGCCAACTCAATGCGCCGATATCGCTGGCCGAGGTCAATGCCTTGCGCGCCAAGCAGGGCAAGCCACCGGTTACCAGCCTCTCCACGGCGCGGCCTGCACCGGCGCCCAAACCGGTACCGACCACCAACCAGCAACTCACCTTCGCGCCAAACCTCGCAATTACTGTCCAAGGCGACGTCAAAGACCCGCGCGCATTGGCTGCCGAGCTGATGCCCCATCTCAAGCGGCTGTTCGAGGACTACCGTGCCCAGGTCGCACGCGGCGCCTTGCATGATGCTGCACACGTTTAAGGAATCACGATGGCACTCGTTCAAGCAATCGGCCAGGCCGCAACACGCGCGGCAGCAGCGGCCGGGCGCGTCAGCCTGGTCGCAGCGAAGCTGGCGCAAGATCCTGGGCAGGGTGCGGCGATGCTGCAGTCGGTCGGTGGGCAAGCAGTAGCCGATATCCACGCTGCGACCTCGGGCTTGTCGCAAGTACGTGGTACCGGGCAAGCCATTGCCGACGCGGATCGGTCGGCCATGGGTCGCGCCTATGGCGCCCTGGGCAATGCCGTCGTGGCGATTCAAGACAAAGCCGGCCGTATTGCGTCTGCGGTCACCCAGGCTGGCAGCGTGACGAAGCAGATCGCCAAACAGTTGGCGGAAGCGGGCCAAGCCTTGAAGCAGGCCAACACCCGCGCCCAACAGCAGCATCCCTTGGCCGCCAGCCCGGTACCGACCGCTACACCGTCGCCGACTACGCAGCGCGCCACCGTCATCGCGCCCTTCACCGGCGCCACCGGCCCGGCATCCCACCTGCTGATTCTGAGCGCGCCGAGCGATACCTTCTATTTCGGCTTGCGCACGGCCGCGCACGACAGTGTGAAACGCCAGACCGCCTACAACGTCGCCAGCCAGGACCGGCTGACCCGCCGGCCTGCGTTGCAAGCGGTCAGCCAGGGCGGCGAAACCATCACCTTGTCCGGTGCCATCTTCACCGCCGCCGATTTCGGTACGGGCGCGCCGGGCATCGGCCAACTGAACCGCCTGCGCAAGATCGGCTATGCCCTGGAGCCGGTCACCCTGACCACCGGTTTCGGTGAAGTACTGGGCCGCTGGTATCTGACCAAGATCGACGAAGAGCAGGCCGGCCTGTTGGCGAATGGTGCCCCCCGTAAGCAAACCTTTACCTTGGAGTTCCAGCGCTATGGCGAGGACTATACGAACGGCTGAGGGCGATATCCTCGATACCCTGTGCCAACTGATCTACGGCTATCTGGAAGGGACGGTGGAAACCGTCCTGGCTGCTAACCCCGGCCTGGCCGCCCAGGCTCAGCCTTATCCGTCCGGCCTGCTGATCACGTTCCCGGATCTGCCTGCCCGCCGGCAGGACGCAATCCAGTTGTGGGCTTAGGCATGAAGCCCGACTTTCAAGTGCTGGCCGACGAGCATGACATTACCGCCCTGATCCGCGACCGATTGATCGAGATCCGCATAAGCGATAAACCTGGCCTGGATTCCGACAGCTGCGAGATCGAATTGGACGACCGCGACGGCAAGCTGCGCTTTCCGCGCAAGGGGGCGGTACTGTCGGTATCGCTGGGCTGGGTGGGTGAAGGCTTGAATCGCCTGGGGCGCTATCGCGTCGATGAGATCGAAGTGAAAGGCCCACCGGCCGCTATCCTGATCCGCTGCAAGGCGGCCGATGTGAGCGAGGACAGCAAGACGCACCGGCGTAACAGCTGGGAAGACACCAGCTTAGCCACCATCGTGGGCGATGTCGCCGGCCGGCAAGGCTGGCAGCCGGTGTGTGCGGTCCAAGCGGAGATTGTGCGGGCCGATCAGGTGGGCGAAAGCGATCTGCACTTTCTCACCCGGCTGGCACGTTTGCACAACGCGACAGCGACGGTGAAGGCCGGCAAGCTGCTGGTCCTGCCGCGTGATAGTGGGCAACAGGCCAGCGGTGGGAGTATGGCCGAGCTGACCATTTCACCGGCGCAATGCCATAGCTACTCGCTGGTATTCCCGGATCGGCCCGCGCACGCCAAGGTCCGGACGCAATGGCACGACCCGAAGGTTGGCCAGCCGGTCCCACTGATCCTGCCCAACCCATCCGCACCGCCTGGCGCGACTGCAATCCACATCGACCGCCATACCTACGCCAATCCGCATGCTGCCCGCGACGCGGCGGATAGCCGGCTGGGTGCCCTCAATCGTGCCACCGCCAGCGGCCATCTGGTCCTGGCGCGCGGCGATGCCCGCATATGTGCGGAGCGTAAAGTGCGTCTAAAGGGCTTTAAACCGCAGGTGGATGGCGTGTATTTGGCCGAAAACGTCGAACACGCCTATTCGCATAGCGGCTGGATCACCACGGTGCAATTAAACGCCGGCAATGCCGGCAAGGCCCAGGTCGGCCACGCCAGCCAAACGGATCTGCCTATCCCCGCTCCACCACAGTAACCCACAACCCCAGACAGTGTGCCCCGCCGCGTGCGGGGTTTTTTATTGCCGATGCCCTTGGAGGTACCTATGCAAAATCCCACTCCACCCGACCGCTGGCGCGAGCAGGTCGATCACAAGCTGGCCGAGCTATCGAACCAAATGCAGCAAAACACCGCCATCACCAGTGAGGTGCGCGAGATCCTCGACACCGTGCGTGGCGGCATGCGGGTGCTGGAAGTGCTGGGCACAATCGCAAAATGGGTAACACCCATCGTGATGCTGGTGACCGCCGTGCTGGCCTTTATCCATCAGCTGGGCTCGGGGGATAAGCCATGAGTACCCGGCTGCGCATCCTCACCGCCAGCACTGCCGCCGTGTTGGCCCTCGCCACGCCCTTCCTTATCCAGTGGGAAGGCAAGCGCAATCGGACCTATCTCGACGTCGCCGGCATTCCGACAGCCTGTATGGGCCAGACCGGTCCGCGCGTCAAAGTCGGTGCGACTTACACCGATGCCACCTGCGAGGCCTGGCTACGCGAAGAGCTGACCGAGACCTACGCCGCTGTCAGCCGCTGTGTGCCCGTTCCCAAGACGCCTAACCAGGCAGCTGCCTTCACCGCGTTTGCATACAACGTGGGTTCTGCTGGCGCCTGCCAATCCGCTGCCGCCCGCTATGCACGCCAGGGTGACTGGGTTAGTGCTTGCCGCGCGATCCAAGTCAACGATGCGGGCGAGCCGGTGTGGTCGTATGTGACTGACCGCAAGACCGGCAAGAAGGTATTCGTGAAGGGGCTCGCCAATCGCCGTGCTGATGAACGGGCGCTGTGCGAAGGGAGAGGGCGGCATGCTGCTTAGTTTACTGCCCTGGTACTGGCGCTGGGGGGCAGTGCTGGGTTTGAGCGCCTGCTTTTATGGGCTGGGGCGCATCCAGGGCCAGCGAGCCGAGCAAACCAAAGACATGGACGTCGAGCGGTCCGCCCTGGTTCGCGTGATTCGCATCGAGCGCAAACAAGCCGCGATCAGCCAGGCCGTTGCCGAACAACACGAATCCGGCCGAATCCGTGACCGGGTCATTTATCGAAACATCGAAAAGGAGGTGATCCGCTATGTGGCGAGCCCCCAGCATGCTGTGTGCCATTTGGATTATGAGTGGTTGCGCCTCCACAACGCCGCAGCACTGTCCATCGTTCCCGAGCCCGCCGACAGCGCTGATGCGGCCGCCGGCGAATTTACAAGCGATGACGCACTCCAAACCGTCACCACCAATTACCAAGCCTGCCAAGACAACGCCCGGCAACTAGCTGATTTACAGGCTTGGGTGCATCAGCAGTTGCATCACTAGCGCGACTACCCGTCCTGCTATTGCGCCGAGGATGGCGTACAAGCGAAGGGTCGGCAAAACGCAGGCGGCTGAACAAAGGGCAAGACCGTACTTACACGTTGAAGTGCTTCACTTCCTCTCGCATCGCGGTCGCCAGCACGGTCAATCCCTGTGCCGAGGCGGCAGTTGCGGAAGCAGCTGCAGTATTTTCTTCTGACATCTGCGCCACTTGCTCCACGCGGGAGGCAATTTGGGTGCTTGCCGTCGTTTGCTCTTTCAACGCTGTGTTAATCACGCCGACGGCATCCTCGACGACCGCTGCGCTCTTCGTGATTCGCTCTATCGCACTGCGCGCCTGTTCCGCAGACGCCACCACGCTGCCTACTTTCTCCACGGTAATATTCATCCCCGCCACCGACTCGGTGGTATGAGATCTGATCTGCTCTATCATTTGCGCAATTTCCTTGGTGGCCCCGCTGGTGCGCTCGGCCAATTTGCGTACCTCATCGGCCACAACGGCGAAGCCACGGCCATATTCCCCTGCACGGGCGGCTTCGATGGCTGCATTCAACGCCAATAGATTGGTTTGGTCCGCCACTTCGCGGATCACGGCAACGATGCCGCTGATATGCTTGGATTGCTCTCCTAGTTCGCTGATCGTCTTCGCCGTCGAGCGGATGCTCTGCGCAATATCGCGGATATCGGTTGCCGTCTGTTGGATAACCAGCGTGCCTTCCTGCGACAATTTCCCTGCGTTCACAGAAGCTCGCCCCGCATCGTCGGTGTTGTCGCTGACCTGGCTGATGCTGACCGTCAATTGCTCTACAACAGCTGCCATGGCCGCAGTCGTTTCACTTTGTTGGCTGGAGGCTTGGGATACCTGCGTGGAACTGGTCGCCAGTGCTTCAGCGGCATTCGCCAACTCATTTGCATGGTCGCGGGTACTGGTGATCGTCTTCTGCAAGGATTGCTGCATCAAGGCCAAAGCGTTCAGCATCTGGCCCGTTTCGCTTTTGCCCCCGGTTTCGATGGCATGAGTAAGATCACCGGCAGCCACGGCTTGTGCTGCGGCGAGCGCTTGGCGAACGGGCCGCAAGATGCTCGCCGCGACCAGCCAGCCGATGACGGCGGCAAGGCTTGCCATTGAGACAATCGCTGCGAACAGTAGATTGCGTGTACTGCGCTGATGGCTGATCCTCGCCGCGATCAGATCGTCGAGTTGTTGCATGGCGGCATGCGTAAGCTTGAACTCAACGTCGATGGACTGGGTAAAGAACGCGATGTAGTCGGGCGCGGGATAGTCAAGCGTATCGACAGCGGCAACCTTACTCCGAGCGAGTTCAGCGGCCTCTCGGGCATTTTTACTTCCCTCGACCACCAAGGCGCCGATTTTCGCTTGAAGGTCACCGTTCGCGGCAACGGCCTTCTTCAGCGTATTCTCCATCCGTTCCGTGCCTGAGCGGGCCGTTGACAGCAGGCCATACACGACGGCTTTGCCATTCTGATCGATCTGCTTGGTGGCAAGCAGGCCTGCTCCCTTTGCGCGCAACTGGCCCAAGTTCTCCGCGAGCGTAGGAAGGTCTACATAAACCGCGCGCATCAAATAATAGGTGTCGGCGTCCGGGTCCAAGGAAAGGCCGAATTGATCCGCGATCTGTTCGACGACCTTGAGCAGGTAGACACAAAGCGCGGTGTGTTGCTGATAACTTTGCGGCACGTCAATGCTGCGCGTCGCCACGCCGCCGCTCAATCCTTGCCAATCGGCCCGCACCTTTTGCAACTGCTCCTTGAGGTCACCGGATTGGTCTTTCAGCTGGGTTTCCAGCAGGGCGAGCGTTTTCTCGACTTCCTCCTGCTTCGCTTGTCGCTTATCGGCAAGTTGGCTAGCGCCAAGAAATGCCGCCGAGAGTCCACGATGCTGTTGAACCTGTTGCAATAGATTGAGCGCGGTTTTCCCCGGACCAATGCCGAGTTGTTCGTTCAAAGAGATGTCGATAACCGTGTTTGCGTGGCTGAAATACAGATAGATTGGCGGGAGCGCCAAGCCGACTCCGAGTACCGCCAGGATGATAAATTTCTGCCACATCATCAGCCTGTCAAGAAATGATCTCAGCATTGCCATTACCTCGCTTGTTGCCTACAAGCTAGGTATAGATAGATAGGCTCTTGTCCTCAAGACAGGATCAGGCGTGCCTTGCCTGCTAATCGACAACCTCGCACCTGCCGCGCATCCTTCTCCCGCGCCCAGCGAGTGAACGCTCCCACGTTTCTGAAGGGAATCCGCAGGGCGAAACGGCATTGAATAGTCGGGCCATCAAGGCCCGACTAGTGACGCAGGGAAATGCTACATCAAACGATTTGCCGTCAGCATCGGGGCGTAATGCTCATGCGCCGGGATGGACTGGTGCAGCAAGGCTGCATCCCCTGGCGCAAACGCCGCCATCGCGTTGACCAAGCTGCTCAACTGCTGATCGACTGAGATACTTTGGCGTGCAACCATGGGAGGGCGCGGCAGGACAATATCCGCCGATCCTTGCGCCAAATCCGCTTGCAGCTTGGCCGTGACCACCTTGGCTTGGATCTGGGTATTGTTCCAGACCACGTTATCGCTGAACTTGAACTGCTCGATCCGATAGGCCAGCGCATTGGTCGCGTCGAAGTAGTTTTCGACGGTCACTTGGTCGGTCGCGCCGTACTTCAGGACCAAGTTGACGCCTACCTTCTGTACTGCGCTGATCTCGGTCGATTTGACGTCCTTGAACTGGATGGCATCGACGTTGTTCGCGGTCGTGTCGAAATCGCGGATTACATCGGCGCCGCCGCCCTTGGCTAGGGCATAGGTATCGCTGCCCAAGCCACCGTCCAGGCGGTTGGCACCGTTGTTACCTGTCAGCACATTGTTCAAGGCATTGCCGGTGCCGTTGATAGCGGCGGTACCGGGGGCGAGCGTCAGGTTCTCCAGATTGGCGCCCAAGGTGTGCGTGACGCCAGTCACCACGGTATCGCTGCCCTCGTTGGCGTTCTCGACAATCACTTCGCGGCCGTTGCTGACGATGTAGAAGTCATGGCCCAGTCCACCTGTAAGGGTGTTGTCGCCGCCACCGCCATCGAGCAGGTCATTACCCGCTTCGCCGAACAGTTGGTCGTTGCCGTTTCCGCCGCGCAGGTTGTCGTCGCCGTCGCCACCATTGAGGCGGTCGTCGCCATCATCGCCGGACAAGGTGTCGTTGCCACCCAGACCATAGATCGTGTCGTTCCCTGCGCCACCCGCCAGGCTTTCGGCGGCAGCGGTGCCATTGAGGTTGTCGTTGCCGGTCGTGGGGGTATTAGGCGGGATCAGCCGGGCAATCTCGGCGGCCGATATCCCGTTGCCACTCATGGGTTGAACGTAGGCAATCGCCGACTCGCCGCCGTTGAAGTGATTCAGCACCCGTACGCTACGGCTGGCATCGCCAATGACACCCACCATCAGGTCCATGCCTTCGCGGCGGAAGCTGAATTGATTGCGCGCCACGTCGGTAAAGATCAGCCAATCCGTGCCGCCCCCCGCGTTGTAGACCAGGTCTTCGCCCCAGCTTCCCCGGAACACATACTTGTCATTGCCGGCGCCGCCTTCCAGCCGGTCGTTGCCGCCCAGGCCGTCGAGCTGGTCATCCCCGCCAAAACCGCGTAGCAGGTCGCGCGTGGCTTGGCCCCACAGCAGGTTGTTGCCGGCATCGCCTTCGAATAGCTGGTCGTAGCCGAGCTGATAATCACGGGCCGCTTGCTTGATCTGGTCCTTACCCCACACCACGCCATCGGCAAACTGAATGCCGGCAATGGTGGAGTAGTAGCCGGCCCGGTCGCTGTCGATAAACTTGAAGTAGCTACCAACCTTGAGCGTGTCGTTGCTGCCGATGACTTCCAGCAAGAGGTTCTTGGCATTGTTGGGATCGTCGATCCGAATGCGGATATCGGCGGCCCTCAGGTCGCGCAGTTTGACGATGCCACGCAAAAGCGTGTTGGTGGGACCGCCGCCGAAATAGCTGGCGTCAGTGTTGTTGATGATGTCCTGCCCATCGCCCCGACCGAACAGATAGGTATCTTCGCCACCATAGCCTTCAAGCACGTCATTGCCGCTACCGCCTTCCAGGGTGTCGTTGCCATAACCACCTTGGATCGTGTCATTGCCGGCCAGCCCCTGTAACAAGCGGTCGCTGTGGTCGAAGTTGGTCATCACGTCGTTGTTAGTACCATTGCGTAGCGCCAGGGTATAAATCGTCTCGGGCGAAATCTCGGTGCCGTCCCCTCGCCGGATCAGGCCACCTTTGACGACACTGGGGCTCTCGTAATACCAGTAGTCGCTCAGGTGGGCCAAGTCATCCGAGCCCTTATGGCCAATGTCCAACTGGTAGCGGAAATAGCCGCGCCGGAAAATCAAATCGTCCTGGCCGACGCCTTGCCAGAGCTGGAGGGTATCGCTGCCCTTGAAGTCTCGGAGGGTATCCACGCCGCCGCCGTCCAGGATAAACAGATCACTCCCGTCCCCGCCGCTGAGGTTGTCATGACCGGCGCCGCCGATGACCGTATCGTTGCCTTCCTGGCCATCGAGCGAGTCGTCGTCGGCATCACCGCGCAGCAGGTCGGCACCCTGCCCACCATTGATATAGTCATTGCCCCCCTTGCCCAGCAGCACATCATCCAGGGTGGTCCCGGTGATGAAGTCCTGCTGCTCGGTGGCAAGATTGGCGAAATAGGCGTCGTGCAGATTGCGCGACGTCAGGCTGCTGCCATCGGCAAAGCTTGCCATCACCAGATTGTTGTAGCTGCTGGCGGCAAAGAACCATTGCACTGTGACGGTATCGGGACGGTCCTTGAAACCGATGACCAGGTCGCCCGTTTCGGCGAGGCGGGTCAGGGTCAGCTGGCTTGCCAACAGGCCGGCACCAAACTGGATGCGATCCTGTGCCTGCGTCCACGTCCCCGCGATGGTGTCTTGACCAAAACCCACATCGAATTGATAGGCGTTGTTGCCCGCTCCCCCGCTGAGTAGGTCATTGCCTGCACCGCCGATCAGCGTGTCGTTGCCATCCTCGCCACGTAGATCATCGTCGCCGGCCAGGCCGTTGAGTACATCGTCACTGGCGCCACCGATCAGGGTGTCATTACCCGCCGTGGCGGAATCGGCCAGTAGCTTTTGCTGAATGGCTGCACGGTTCCAGACTTGGCCATCTGCAAAGCGCATCTCGCTGATGGTGCCCCTTACCCCGAAGTAGTTCTGGATGGTGAGGGCGTCGGTGTTGTTGATGAAACTCACCAGCAAATCGTTGCCGGCCTGCTTCAGGCGCATATCAGCCCGCACGATATTGGCGGCGAACAGCAGGGTGTTGCTTTCGCCGATGGCGCCCTGGTCATTGATGGTGTCGCGACCATCGCCCAGGGCGAAGCGATAGGTGTCCGTACCGTCGTAACCGGCCAAGCTATCATTGCCGGCCAGGCCATTCAGCGTGTCGTTGCCCAGGCTGCCATCCAGACTTTCGGCTGCGGCGGTACCGGTCAGGTTCAGCGGGCCGGTGCGCAGTCGTGACAGCAGGTAGCCTAGTGAGACGACATCGCCGCCGAACGCAAAGTGGTCAATCGCGCCATCCAGGCCGCCCTTGATTAGCACATCATCTTGGTCGTTCAGGCGCAGGGTCAGGTCGCGACCGTTGGCGCTGACGGTAATCTGGGATCGGGCGATCTCATATAGGTTGAGCGTATCGTCACCGCCCGCATCGACGATCTGGTCATGACCGTCACCGCGCAGGTAGTGGTAGCCGTCATTGCCCAGCCCGCCTTCCAATTGGTCGTTGCCTACTTCGCCGTACAAGCTGTCGTTGCCCTGGTCGCCGATCAGGATGTCGTTACCAGCCCGACCGCTGAGAGTATCGTTGCCGCTGTTACCGTCTAGCTTGTCCGCGTAGAGCGAGCCGGTCACATTGTCGTCGGCCCGGCCACCAATGAAGTCCTCCGCCTGCTCGCGGTCGCCGAATTCGAGATTGATCGCACCGGTAAAGGCCGCGTCCATCACCTCTTTAAACGACAGGTCCAATTCGATGGGGGCGGGGTCGGCTTCAACAGCTTGTGTTGAGTCGGCAGCGCCCACGCGATTTGCCGACATGGTGGGATCGGCAGAAAGCGCAGCGATGCGGAAATTGCCCTTCTTCATTCCCCCTTGGAGGATGAAGCCGTTGCCGCCTGCCGTGAACACCAAGTCTTTGTCCTGACGTCCGATACGCAGGTTCGCCAGGGTGGCGCCCAAGACAAGCTGGTTGGCGCCGCTGTTGTCGTTGACCACGGAACGGCTGAGGGCGCCCGCAATGGCATCCGCCATCTCATAGCGGTCATCGCCGCCGCCTCCCTGAAGCGTCACACTATCGGCGTAGGCGGCGAGTGTGTCGTTACCACCTCCGCCTACCAGCCTATCGTGGTCGCCACCGGCCAGCACATCGTTGCCTTCACCACCATCCAGGACGCTATTGCTGCTACCGGTGAGTTGGTCGTTACCCGCCCCGCCCAGCAGGGTATTGCCATCGTCGGCGCTGATCAGGATGTCATCGCCTTCGCCGCCGTCAACGTAGTCGCCGCTATCGGCCGTGATCGTGTCATTGCCTTCACCGCCGTAGAGGCCATCCTTGCCGGACCCGCCATCCAGCTTGTCGTTGCCTTTGCCACCATTCAGGACATCGTCGCCAGTCTGGCCGCTCAATTCGTCGTCACCGTCGTCACCGTCCAGCTGATCCTTACCTTCGCCACCATCCAGCGTGTCCCTGCCGACACCGCCATGAAGGCCGTCATCGCCTTCCTGGCCATTCAAGAGGTCGGCTCCCTCATCACCCCACATATCATCCATGCCTTCACCGCCGACCAGGGTATCGTTACCGTAGGAGCCCTGCACCGCGTCATCGCCACTGCCACCATCGACGTAACTGTCGCCTACTTGGGCGCGGTCGGCATTGGTCGTCGCGGCAAAGACCAGATCGTTGCCATCGCCGCCATAGACTTGATTGCTGCCTGAACCGCCGGACACCACATCGTTACCCGCGCCGCCATCGACGACATTGCTATCCGTGATGGCACCATCGCCGCCCCAGACGTTGTCGTCACCCTCGCCGCCGTAGAGCGAGTCGGACCCACTGTGGCCGCCGCTCATCGTGTCGTTGCCGTCGCCGCCGAACAGCATATCGTTGTCAACATCAGGCGCTTCGCCGCAAATGCCGCCATACAGGAAATCATCGCCCGCACCACCGAACATCACATCGTTGCCCGCGCCGCCGATGAGGGTATCCTTGTCGGCGCCGCCATCGAGCGTATCGTCGCCCTCGTCGGCGCGCAGCACGTCATCACCTGCGTCGCCGGATAGTTGGTCATCGCCGCGATTGCCCAGCACGCTATCGCTCCCTGTCCCGCCCATTAGGGTATCGGCGCCATTGCCGCCTTCTGCAAAGTCATTGCCGTCGCCGGCATCGGCCAGAAAGCCGCTGCTGTTCTGCGCTTTGAAGGAATCCATGCGCATATCGAGCACGGGCGGATTGCTATTGCGGGTGGGTGTACCGGTAATGCCCCAGCCCTGATCGAAGCGGATCACCACCACATGGCTTGCTTCGCCGTACCGTTGCCATTCGAAGCGGTCGTTGAAAATACTGTTCGGCGTATAAGCCAGCGTCCAGTCCCGATAGCGCGCCCACTCCGCTTCAGAAATCCGGTTATTGGCATCTTTGGAAACACGCGGTTTCAGTAGCCAGTTGCCCTGGATATGGTCATCGCCGCTGCCGCCGAGTACATGCTTGCCGCCGTTACCGGTGTAGATATAGTCGTTGCCCTCGCCACCATCGAGCAGGCCATTGCCATCGGGTGCCAGGATAAAGTCGTTACCACCGTTGCCGTAGAAATTGACGGTGCCAGACGTTGGCACATTGTCCGTGGTCGCGGCCGGTGACCAACGCAGCGCGCTGGCTTGGGCTTCGGAGTCGCCCAGGAAGCCCAGCATATCGTTGTTGGCACGGCCGACGGTGCCGGCGTTTCTAACGGGCGCTTTGATATCGTCGGTCAGCGTGATACCGAGTTGGCCGCTATTAAAATTATGAATGGTGACGGTTTGCTTGCTGGCGACATCCGTAATAACCAAGTCGTGATTGCCCGTTTCGGGAGACCAATCGTAGGTCACGCCAGAATCGGATTCGCTGACAAAGCTACCATTGCGGGCTTCACGCG
Source organism: Chitinimonas arctica (assembly GCF_007431345.1). Taxonomy (NCBI): domain Bacteria; kingdom Pseudomonadati; phylum Pseudomonadota; class Betaproteobacteria; order Neisseriales; family Chitinibacteraceae; genus Chitinimonas; species Chitinimonas arctica. The sequence continues at coordinate 4,152,172 of NZ_CP041730.1, forward strand.
TTCCACCACGCAATACCTTGCCTAGGAAATTTACATTCCCACTGGTTTCATTGTCCGTAATAACGTCATTGCCTTCGCCGGCTTTGATGATGTAAGTATCCGCGCCTGTACCGCCCTTGAGCGTATCATCACCTTTCCCGCCGTCGATGATATTATCAAATCCGTTTCCAGTAACATCATCAGCACCGCCGCTGCCAATGACATTGTAGATTTTACTGCCGGAAGAAACGAGAATGGACCGCGTCTGTTTAGCAGTCATTAGAATAGCGATTTCCCCCGCTGAACCGGGCATTACGGATAAGTCGATATTAATCCTGCTCGCCTGTCCTCCAGCATTTCCCAGCTGGCTAAAATCAATATGATTTTGACCGTAAGGGTCCCAGATGGCCTTTCTTGTGTTTATGGATATTTTGTTGTCGATATTCCCGGGTAAATCTCCATCCACAAATTGATAGGTGGTGTCACCCTGAAAGCCAGTGCGACTGATACCGTAATATTTCTGTAGAATCTGCAGATTAAGATCCAGCGGAGCTATCGCGTATGGTGAAACATCCGTCATGACCGAGACGATGGCAGATGAATTTTCATTAGACAATAATTTTATATGGTCGTCTGCTTCATTGGTATGCGACTCGCCTAGTGCATGAAGTATTTCATGGAGAACATTTGCCTTCCATAGTGGTTCAGTCCACGGTCGCTCGTAAGCACGATCATCCATGATGATGTTGTAATAGTCCCATCGTTCTTGCTTGTCGGCAAAGCCCGCTGACTTTAACATCGAGGCTCCCCATTCTTTGATAAAAAACCGGGGGCGTATCGTACCGAACCGAATACTGGCAGTGTTCGCATCAGATTTTTGCACAAAAGTGACATTCAGATACTTTGAAATCGTATTCAAAAGGTCGGTGACTATTGCTTGCTGCGCAGCCGTGAATGTTTGAAATTGGCTTGCCTGTGACCGTGTTAGCATGCCTGAATAAAAAGTGGGCAAGCTAGACATAAAGGCGTAGGAAATCCGTGCGCCCGGTTGAAAGAGTGGGTTTAATGTTTTTCGGGTGTAATCGATTGTCATGAGGAATTAGAGAGCGAATAATCTATGAGTTTTAAGATAGCGAGCCACGTACTTTTTGCAAGCCGAGGATGTATTTTTACCTTTTTGCTCTATAATTTCTTGTGCCACATTTTTTTGACCTTCCGCTGGGGTTATCCCGTCCCAATAGCTAACACTAAAGGGGAAAAACCCCACCTCTGTAAACTCACCAGAAAGCTGCAACAGACTCAGCTCCTTACGTTCCTCAAGGAAAAATACATTTTCCTTTTCAAAAAAAGGCATTAACCATTTTTCGCGCCCCGCAAAGTCAACGCCTTTAGGCTTGTCAAACCCCCATTTGCGCTCTAAATAAAATTCAGGGAAAGGCAGTTCAATAATAATCTCTTGCTTTGGCTTCATTGTGGATGATTTAAGCACATCATTAATTTCAAATGCACCATAAATCATTCTGAAGCCGCTAGTAATATTGCTGTTTTTTATATCCCTGCCTTCATAAAGGCTTGAGCCATGAAAGTAACGAACATTTTTTAATTTGGCTGAAACGATATGTTTCGAGCATGCAACCTGTTCGCGCAGACTTGGATGTACTTTTGCTTCCTCGCCCGACCACACATCTGTTTGAAATGGTGTTCCAATCTCGCTCACATCAGGCTTAACTGATGGCACTGAACTGGCAAGTGACGAACATATTGTCAGCCCAAACGCTGCACCGTATTGGAAAAGACGCGATGCGGCCATTGACGCAATTTTCCCTTTTAACAATTTTCTCTCCTGATTAGTTTTTTGCTGTCCAGCTGTGCACTTACCCAATCCAATGAGAAGGCCCGGGCATGATACCTGCTGTCGCCAACTAGGGAAATCCGCAATAGTTAAGAGTTTTCTAATTCTCACTGCAATAGCAGACCTTGTCTAACGTCTCGCGATGATGGGAGTAGTAAGGGGCGAACAGCCGTCCACCTAACGAATGGCCTCGACATACTCTATGGTCTAAGCATGTGCGGCCGCTACAACGTCATCGACAATCCTAACGTGCGCGAACTTTGTGCCACGCTGGGTATAAAGCTTTACCCAGACACAAGGAAAAATATCGCCCCAGGCGGACAGGGGCAGTTTGTCGTTCAACGAGATGGGGAGCGCCAACTTCTCGACGGCATCTGGTCAGCGTTGATTCAGCCCAAGCCGGAGGGTAGCGGCTATCGGCCCCACCCCGACTTCAAGACATTCAACGCTCGAAGTGACCGACTAGGCACTAGCAAGCTTTGGCGTAGGCTATACACCTCCCAACGCGCCATTATCCCAACCAGCGGTTGGCATGAATGGGTAGGGAAGCAGTGCTACGAACTGAAGCCACTGGATGGGGCGCTGGCCTTCGGTGGCTTGTATCAGGTGTATGCCTTTGGTGAAGAACTTGTCCCGGCATACACCATCATTACGTGTCCGCCGCATGCTGGGCTGTCGCATATCCACGACAAGAGCCTTCCGCTCATCCTGCAGCTGGCTGACTTTGACGCATGGCTGGACCCAACATGGAAGCATCCCGAGATCTTTCAGTCGCTGATGCTGCCTAAGCTGCATGCTGGTTTACAGATCACGCCGGTTGATTCACCAAAGGCGCTGGTGCCTGTCGGGCCAATGGAGGTCGTAGAGGCGGACTGACTGTCCAATTTCACATGTGACCGCATGTGTGGAGCCGCAAGCCGATTGAAGCCACTGAACTGCGGGATACTTTCACAGCTCACTGTTTTGCTGTCGTGTGGGTCGGTCTGAAGCCTCTGACAGAAACTCGTCATGAATAGGTTTGACTGAGGCCGTGCAGGGCAGATTTCAGCAGGAAATGAACGCGGCAAACGCCAAATCATATTTACAAATCAATAGCTTACGAACCAGATCTTGAAGCCCGTCGCGTTCGTAATGCGAAGGTCGTCAGTTCGATTCCGATCATCGGCACCAATAAATCAAAGACTTAGGCCACCTTTCCGGGTGGCCTTTTTCTCGGGTATGCTAAAACTATGCTGTAGCATGTCGTCGAGCTTCGCGGCATGTTCTGCTAAATGCTGTGGCGCCAGGTGAGCGTAGCGCCTGGCCATCTCTTGCGACTTCCATCCAAAAATCTCCTGTAGCGCATAAATCGGGGTGCCGTCCTGAACAAGCCACGATGCAGAAACATGGCGTAAGTCATGCCAACGGAAGTTGTCGATGCCAGCCCGCTTCAGTGCAGCACGCCACGCCTTCGTATTGGCTTGCTTGATGGGGTTCCCCCGCCAGCAAAACACATGGGTTTCATGTTGACCGGCCCGCGACCTCAACACTTGAATCGCTGTTTCGTTCAACGGAATGCCGTGGTTCTCGCCATTCTTGAACTCCTCACCATCTACCCAGGCAACGCGCCTGTCCAAGTCCACACGATCCCACCGCAAGCCTAAAACGTTGGCTTGACGTAAACCAGTTGCCAGCGCAAAGACAACATATGCGCGTTGATGCACCGGTAATTCTTTGATCAAGGCTTGCACGCGCTCCTTGGTCAGCCATCGCACACGTCCCTTTGGCACCGGGAAAAGCTTGACTGCAGGCGCCCTTTCAATCCAATCCCACTCTCGCTCGGCTTTCCGCAGCATTGCTCGTAAGATCGCAAGGTGCTTGTTCTTCGTGCCCGCCTTGCCGGTGTGCTTTTGAATCGACTCTTGGATGTACGAACTTTTGATGGCATGCAACGCCATCCCTTCAAAAAAAGGTCGCCACCATCGAATGATGATCTTGTCATCATTCAACGATTTTTTGTGCGCCTTCTCCTGTAGCCAACGGACAGCCGCGTCATCAAAAGAACGTATTGGCCTATCGCCAATCTGATGCACCCTCCATAACTCGGCCTTCAGCCGGTCGTGGTACTCACGCGCCTGCTTCTCGTCGGCTGAGCGAGCAGAGTGTCTAACGTAAGTGCCGTCTGGTGCGACAAACCTAATGTGCCAGTTTCCGGATTTCTTTTGCTTGTAAATCGACATGAAGGGGTATCCCTGTGTGCCGTCGCTTGCCGCGCGCCGGGAATGTAATCTCCCCGGAGATATGCTGCAAGGTCGGTCTCTAAAATAACGTAGGCACGGCCAACCTTACGGCCCGGCGCCTCGGATGCTTTGATTTTGTGCCGCAGGGTCTCTGGGTGGCATTGCGCCAGTGCTGCGGCCTGCTCAAGCGTGTAGGTCCGCATCGATGCCCCTCCCTCCTCTACGAAGGCTGTACCGGTCAGGCAAGCCGCGAATGGACTCAACGACGACCGTTCCCTCCGCTGTCATCGCCTGCAGCTCCACGACAACAGCCTTCATGTCGAGGCGCAGGCAATGCGCCAAGTCGGCGGCAGTCACGCTGCTCCCAATCTGCAATGCGGCAACTAAAAGTGGCCTGGTATTCGTTCTGTTCAATGGTTTCTCCGTGTTCATCGGCTACGTCGCTAGACCGTTACCATTTGGCGGAGTGCATCGGCAGCCACGACTGCTACCGGCGCCACGTCCGCGTTAGCAATGCGGCGTAGTGCGGCGATAGCGATTGCGGTATCGCGCTGAAGGGCTTTCAGGTGCATTTCGGCGATATCCGCCCGTACTGCCAGGTTGGCGTTATGGAATTCCAGATTGATCAAGGCGTCGTCGTCCGATTGACCACCGGACAGCGGGCTGAGGTCTATATACATGGGGTAGCTTCCTGATTTGGGTATCCCGACACCGGCACGCAATCTCGTCCGGGCAGGAAAAAGCCCCCAGCTTTTCGGGCTGTGGGGGCTTGGTGAAGGGAGATGACCAATCCGCCTACGCCGTAGTCCTTTTCAGGCTAATCGGCGAATTACGGACGGATTTCGGTCTTTGAGAGGGCGTCAGAATGGGATGTCATCTTCAAAATCATCAAAGCCACCGCCGCTAGCCGGACCGGCCTGGGGAGCATTGCTCTTGCCCACCGACAGCTTTTTGAGCGCCTTGTCCTTGAGCGAGGCCTTCATTCGATCAAGCATCTCGGCCTTGGGTGCCCGGCGCAGAATCTCGGAGGCCAGCATGCGGGTATCCGGGTTGAAGACGCTGTACAGATCTATCCGGTTGGCGACCTTAATTTCTTGCGCTTGATCAAGGTATTCCTCGGGCGCTAGTTGCAGCAGCAGGCCGATGCGCTTGCCGGCCAGGTCGGGATAGGTTTCCACATCCTTCGGCACCTTGGCGCCGGCCTTGTGATCGTATAGCTCGATTGTCTGCCGCGTGGCCTGGATGCCACGTAGGGATAGGCACGTCATGATGGCGTGCAGCACATTATTGCCTGTGAGCATTTCGCCACTGGCCTTGGCCGTCCACAGCGTAATGCGCGCCTCTTGCTTATCGGTATCCTCGAAATGCAGTTCGATACCTTCGGTACCGGTGCGGCTGGATTTGACCGCAATGGCGTATTTAAAGGCGCCGATATACTCGCCCGTGGTTTGGATGCGGCTGGATTTCGCATCGGCCTTTTCGGCGGCCTTGGTGTCGAGATTATAAGAACGGGTCATGCAGATTCCTTATTGGAGTATTAGGCAGCGGGTGCATGCGTGGTCGAAATGCCGTAGTAGTCGCATAGGCAGGTATCCACAGCAGCCAGGTCGTTGTCGATCAGTTGGTCGGGGAACATGTCGGGCGGCGCCTTGACCGTGTCGCTACCGTTGTTGATCGTGCTGAATTGGAAGCGGCGATCCGTCACCACGGTGCGCAGCACGATGGTGAACAAGCCTTCCAGGGTGATTTTGTCGTCCAGCAGCTTGCCGATGGTCTTCATCTTCACGCGGCCGTATTCGTCGTTTTGCGTATGAGCAAGGATGTAGACCCGGACGTCGTCGGGCAGGTTGTTCGCGACGGTGAGGATGTCCCAGGCGTGCCGGCCGATCTCGGTGTACTTGTCGAACCCCCTCTCGTTGGATCTCCGCATGAACTCGTTCGCCAGCACATATTGGAAGTCGTCCAGCACGATGATCTTGCGGCTGGTCTTCTGCATCAGGTTGATGATGCGAGCGCTGAAGTCGCTGACGAAGATATTGCCGGGTTGTTTCTTCTCTCTGTCCATGCGCGCCCAGCCCATCGCTCGGAATGGCAAGGGCTTGCGCACGGCCTGGATCAACAGCGTTTGTGCGGGATCAAGGTCGCGCAGGCTATAGGTCTTACCCGTCCCGGATTCGCCCAGGACGATGGTGGCAATACTCATGGGCTTCCTTATCGGATATCGAGGCGCTGACCGCGCGCCAGGTGGGCACCGGGCACATCGCGGCCGGCTTTGATGGCTTCGGCGATCAGCTTCTTGTCGGGCTGGGCCGGCGGGGGATCGGGTCGGCGCATAAACTCGGCCGGGATCTGGCTGGTGGCATCGATCACCACGCTTTCCGGATTGCTGCGGATCGCCACCTTGAAGTAGGGGCTTTCGATCACGCTGATTTGGGTCGCCTGCATCGCGCCCTTGAGATAGTCGCGCAGGTTCTCGGCCCGGCTTTCCATCGCGCGGCGGCGCTCCGCCATTTGTTTCTCGGCACCCTTGATGGCTTCGACATTGGCTTCGAGGTTGCGAATGAACATGGCGACGTTGGTCGCTTTGTGTTCCAGGGCGCCGGCTAAGCCTTCGAGGGTGTCGGCGATCATTTCCGGCGGTAGATCTAGGTCGGCGAGCTTCTCCGCCGCAGTGCGGTATTCCTTGGCTAGTACGTATAAAGCGGTCATGCATCTCCTTTTAGAAAGTCACGGTTCGAGCCAGCTGACCAGGGCGGATAAGCCGACCCAGCCGACCAACCATAGGCAGGCCCAGGCAGCGATTTGCCAGGCTTGCGGTGGGGGCTCGGCAGGGGAAGGTTCCAGCCCTGGGCGGCTGGTAGAGGGTGGGATCATTGAGGGGCTTTCTGGCGAGCCAGGTAGCCCGCAGTGATGTAGGCGCTGTCGCAATGGGTGCAGTCCAGATATCCGCGCCCCAGGGCATCGCCTATGTTGTTGCAAGCCGTGCAACGGCTGTACCAGCTTGGTTCATGCCTGGCGCTCATGCAGCCATCCGCCAGCAGTAATCGTCCTCGCGCTGGCCCAGCACCTGTTCGATTTCGAGGATCTGTTCCTCGTTCAGCAGCGGCAGGATGTTGACGTCGCCTGCCATGGCACGCGTGGTGATGTATTCCTCGGCACAACCGGGATAGAAGGCGCTGCGTGCTTCCGGTGGTGCGTAGTCGTAGGTAACTTCCAGTTCGACGCCCCGGTAGAGGACGAATCGGGTAAATGACAGCAAGCAAGGACTCCAAAAAAATCGCCGCGCACTGCAGGCGCAGCGGGCGGCGAAAAACGCCTGTGTTACCAGGCGTCCGAGGCAAAAGGTTGAGGGGCGGCCCTCAAGGCCGGGAACTGGCCAGCATTTACTGCCACACAAGGCTTCCGACCGGACGTGGCAGCCCAATTCCCGGGCTTGAAGGCACCCGACTTTCCGGGTGGTCAGCAGCTTAGGCACATTCGCGGCTGCGTCGCGTTTCTCCCGCCTAACGGCGCCCCATGTGCCATGGTGGAGGGACTTTTCCATGAAACAAGACAACCGACTATCTGGCAGTGATCCAATCGGTTCGCTTGTGCGCTTATCGTGTGAAGCGCGGCACCCTCAGCCTTACGGTGGCTGGGCGACACGTCCGGTGATCTCGCGCCACCGGCTGGCGCCTTCCACGTGTCTGCTACCTCATCTGCGCTAAGGGCGTGATACCCATCTACCCGCCGGCCCGCTCTTGCGCTTCCGGCTGTGCATCGCATCGGTTTGAGACCGTGGCGTGATTTCCTGCTGCGTTGTTAAAGATCGGGCGGCGCTGGGCCTCTGGAGCCGGTGACGTGGCGTGCATCGGCTCGACAGAGTGTACTGTAAGCGCACTTACATTTTGATGCAAGTGATTTGTAAGTTAGTGGTATAAGCGGTCTGTAAGTAAATATTGCCATGCCTAGGTACGCTGCCGACTGAGCTGAACGAGCAACAAAAAGCCCGCCAAAAGGGCGGGCTGCTGAGTTAGGAAGTGGGATCGTTGCCCGCCAAGATAGGCGGATGGGGGCTATATGTCGTTTTGCACCTGTACTGCTCGTCCGAGGATGCGCAATGCATCCCCGTTGCCTTTATTGACATGCCAGTCTGGATGTCGAATCTTGTCTGGATTGTCCGAACTGATTCGGACCGAGCCATCGGCTTCCATGAAGATGCGCTTGATATAGAACTGGCCCTGGTAATCGATGGCGTACACATTGCCATTCCGAGCATTGACATCGGCCGTATTGATGGTCACCGAGGCGCAGTCTTGCACTGCGGGCGACATGCTGTCCCCGTCTGCCATGATAGTGACCAACTTGGTTGGGTCAAAGCCCTTACGGTTACACCAGCCCTTACGGAACCGGTTGGGCGTGCCTTTGGTATCTATTTCCCACTGAAGCCGGCCACCGCCGGCAGAAGCTTTTAACGTCAATCTCGCTACTTCCACTTCGTCTTCTTCTAAAGGATCCCCGTCTTCAAAGGTACGGATGGGGCGTGGTTCCGTACTGATATTGCCTTGCCCATGTGGGGAGCGCTCCCCCTTGCCGGTCGCCAGCCAAATCGGGTGCACATTCAAGTGCATGGCGGCCTTCAGCAGGTTCTCCCCTTTGATGGACTTGGTTGCGCCTGTACACCAGCCATTGACTGCAACTGATGAGACGCCGATTCGTCGGGCTAACTCGGACTGGTCCAGCCCTGCGAGTAGCAGGGCTTCGGAAATCCGATCTTTAAGTAGAGTGCTCATATAAGCAAGCTTACCAAGTAATTTCAATTTTGTGCTTATACATACTTTGACTATACGTGTAAATTCACTTATAGTTACGTCATGAAAAAAGCATTCGTCTTCTCTCTCCTTGGTGGCGCCTCTCAAACAGCCCGGACCTTGGGCATCTCACAGCCTGCCGTGACGCAGTGGTCCGAAGACATCCCTGACTCGGCCATCGGGCGCATTGCCCGGCTACGACCTGACGTACTGCGCGGGTGGTGGAAAGCAGAGCGCAAGGTGCGTCAGGTCGCATAAGTCCGCGCACTTACTCTGGGGCCGGCTTTCGCCGCTCCAAGCCATACGCCGCAGTGTAGGGCGTACTCCCCAAACAAAATACGTTCGAGGTAACCCGCGCATGAACATTTAACGGTGCCGCCTTAGGTGAGCGGATTGAGGTGCTGCTGGTACGCAGCAGAAAAGGTAAAGCCCCGCAGGCGTTAGCGCGCCTAGGTGCGGGGCTTCATGTTCGAGCAAGAACGAAGGAAATTATGAATCAACTTAAGCAATTGCACCAGCGTATCGCCGACTGGCTGCGCGAACGCCGTATCGACCGCTTCCGTGCGTTGATGGCAGCCGCCTATACCGCTGGCGACATCGTGGCTGCTCGCCGCGTACAAAGCCGCTTCCTGGGCGAAATCCGGGCGCGCTCGCCTGAACAGCGTCAGCGCATGGCTGCGTTTTGGGCGGAAAGGATCGCACGATGAGCAGCGTTGTTCGCCTGGTCGATTACCGCGCTGCCAAGGCCGTTGTGCCGGTGGAGGAGACTCGCATTCAGCATAGCTTTGTCGCCATCCCGACTGCGGTCGAGGATGCCCTGTTGCGCTCGCCTTTGAGCAAGCAGCAGGAGCGGGTCTTCCGCGCCATCCTGCGCAAGACCGTGGGCTACAACAAGTCCTCGGACTTCATCGCCACCACCCAACTGGCCGAGATGGTCGCCATGGACGAGGGTGACGTTCGTCGCGCCCTGATGACCCTGGAATCCATGGGGATGATCGTGCGCGGCCAACGTCGTGCGATTGGTACCGAAATCGCGCCAAACCTTGATATATCGGGCTGGAATCTCGTTCGTGGTGAATCCCCACGTTCTACCCAGAAATCCCCACGTTCGTGTGAAATTCCCACGTCTATTCGTGGTGAATTCCCCCCCACAATAGACAACTCCAATAGACAAGTACTACCCCCTGTAGTCCCCCCAGCCAAAAAAGCGCCACGGCAGAAGCGAGCCGAGCAAACGATGCGTGCCTGGTTGGAGGCGACCAAGGCTGCTGGCGAGACGCCGATTCCTGAAGGCGACTCGGTGTTCCAGTACGCCGAGCAGGCTGGCATACCGAGAGATTTCCTGCGTCTCTGCTGGTGCGAATTCCGTGACCGTCACTCGGACGGCGTGAAGACCTACAAAGACTGGCGTGCTGCCTTCCGGCTGTGCGTTCGTGCTGACTGGTACCGGCTGTGGGCGGAAAACCAGCAGGGTGAGAAGTACCTGACCACCGCTGGCAAGCAAGCGGCTGCGGTGCATGGGGTGGGCGAATGAGCGACATGACCTTTCCCCCACTGCCGGTGCTGTACAGCGAGCACAGCGAACAGGCCTTGATTGCTGGTCTGCTGATCGACAGTTATGCCCTGGACCGCATTGCCGACCAACTGCTGCCGCGCCATTTCTTCGTGCCGGAATGCGCCCTGGTCTACACCGTGATGCTAGGCCTGTTCCACGACAACCGGCCCATCGATGTGGTGACCGTGGCGGAAGTGCTGGAACGGCGCGGCGAACTCGATGAGCTGGGCGGTCTGGCTTGGTTTTCCTCGCTGGTGCGCAACTCGGTGGGCTCGGCCAACGTGAAGCGCTACGCCGAGATCATCGTCGAAAAGGCCATGATGCGCGGTGGTATCTCGGCAGCCTCCTCACTGGTCGAACGGCTGGAAGCAGGCGACTGGGAGCATTCGCCGACCGAGGTACTGCAAAGCGTTGCGGCGCAGATCGAGTCGCTGGCGGATACCGATGCCTGCGATGCCGACACCCTGACAGCCGCTCAAGCGGCGCACAGCGCCATGCTGGAAATCCAGGCAACGCTGGAGGCTGGCGACACACCACGAGGCGTGCAAACCGGCATTGCCGAGCTGGATGCCGCACTGGGTGGCGGTTTCCGCGATGGCGACTTGGTGATCGTTGCCGGCCGGCCCGGTATGGGTAAGACCGTGCTGGCGATGAACATCGCCGAGCGGCTGGCCGAACGCGCCCCGGTGGTGGTCTTCAGCATGGAGATGGGCCGCGAACAATTGGGCATGCGGCAAATCGCCAGCCTGGGCAGCGTGAACCTGGGTGGGCTGATGCGCGCCGACCTGACCGAAGACGAGCGCTACGGCATGGTGGCCGCGCTGAGCAAGATCGATGCGCTGACGCTGGAAATCGATTTCCGCCCGGCGCTGACGGTTGCCCAGGTGCGTGCCAAGTGTCGCAAGTTGCGTCGCAAGAACGGCGGCCTAGGGCTGATCGTGGTGGATTACCTGCAATTGATGCAGCACCCCGGCACGGAGAACCGCGTCAACGAAATCACCAAGATCAGCGGCGGCCTTAAGGCGCTGGCCAAGGAGATGCGCTGCCCGGTGATTGCCCTGTCCCAGCTCTCGCGCAAGGTGGAAGAGCGCATGGACAAGCACCCGCAGATGGCCGACCTGCGCGAGTCGGGCTCCATCGAGCAGGACGCCGACACGATCCTGTTCGCCTACCGTGACGAGTACTACCAGCCGGATTCACCCTACAAGGGCGTGGCCGAGATCGGTATCGCCAAGCAGCGCATGGGCGAGTCGGGCAAGTGGGTGCGAGCAGTGTTCGAGGGCCAATACAGCCGCTTCCGCAATCTGTCGCCGGGTTGGACGGCCCCGGAGCAACCGAAGCCGGCAGCACGCAAAGGGGGCTTCGCATGAGCGATCGCATGGAATACCGCGTCCTGGCGGAAGTGGCTCTGCGCCCCGTCATGCTGCGGGTGTGGCAGCAGGTGAAGGGGCTGGTCGATGCTGGCGTGGTGGCCCGCCTGAGGGTGGAGGCCGGCGACGCCCGCAGCAGCGAGCAGAACGAAAAGATGTGGGCCATGTTGGCCGACATCGCTCGCCAGGTGGAGTGGTACGGCCAGTGGCTGACTGCCGAGGAGTGGAAGCACGTCTTTTCGTCGGCCTTGGAAAAGCAACGCGTGGTGCCCGCCCTGGAAGGCGGCGGCTTCGTCGTCCTAGGTGTGTCCACGCGGCGGCAATCGAAGCGCTGGTTCAGCGATATGTTCGAGTTGATGTACGCCTTCGGGTCAGAGCGCAATGTGCGCTGGTCCGCGCCGGCCTGGATGGTGGAGGCCGGCCGATGAGCATCCACAGCAAGAAACTGCGCAGCAGTGCCCAGGGCGAAGACTGCACCTTCCAGATCGCAGGCGTATGCCAGGGGCGTACCGACACGGTGGTGTTATGCCACCTGCCGGATGAAAGCCACGGGATGGGTTTGAAGGCGGATGACATCAGCGCTGCATTCGGCTGCTGGGAATGCCATGACGCCATCGACGGCCGGGCACGGCATGCCTTCGCACCGGGCGAAAAGGATTGGTATCTGCGCCGCGCCCAAAGCCGGACCTTGCGGCGGTGGGTGGCGTTGGGTCTGGTCAAGGTGGCCGGATGAGTCCGGATTGCCGCCGCTGCGCCGAGCTATCGGCCTTCGCCAATTGCGGCGCCATCCTGCGCGGCCGGGTGTGCAAAGCGGACGGCACGCCCTACCTGCCAGGCGCGCTCGCCGGGCCGCCCAATCCGACCGCCTGGGCAGTTCGGTGCGGTGCCTTCACAGAAACCGGCTATGCGGTCAGCCTCCCGAAAATGGGACCGCAATGGGCATGAACCCGACAACAATAGAAAGAACTATGGATTTGAAGACACTGAGTTTTACCGTTCCTGGCGAGCCACAAGGCAAGGGCCGCGGTCGTATCGTGCGGTGGGGCAAGAAGGCCGGCATCAAGACCCCGGAGAAGACCGTCGCGTATGAGGGCCTAGTCGCCCATTGCGCTTCGCAAGCAATGAATGGCGCGGCACCTATCGATGGGGCCGTCGCCGTGACCATACGCATTACAGTCTCGGTACCGCGCTCCTGGCCCAAGCGTCGCCGCGAGCATGCCCTCGCTGGTCACGTGCTGCCGACCACCAAGCCTGATATCGACAATGTCGAGAAGGCGATCTTTGACGGGCTCAACGGTGTGGCCTGGCGCGATGACGTGCAGGTGGTTGAAGTCCGCAAGCAGAAGCGTTACGGCGAGCTGCCTGGTGTGGCTGTGTCCATCCAGACGCTGGAAGTGGGGGCCGCATGAAGATCCCCCACAACTCTATCCGCAGCAGCCTGGCTAAGCACGCTACGACCGGCACGGCCGGCGATGCCGAACTGAAGCAACTACGCGCAGCTGCCTGGCACAAGCAAGGCGTGCTGGTGGTGCGACTGGACGATGTCCGCGACGACTGGGATCGCCTGTACCTAAGCAATATCGCAACTGAACTGTATGGACAACGTAAGGAGGCCCGCTAATGGCAATTTTTAAGAGCGTGCCGCAAGCACTGCATTTCGCCTACACCATCCAGGCTTATGAGATCGGCGCGGAAAGCGCCATGACCAAGGCACTGCGCCGCATCATGATGGAACTGGGTATCTGGGAAGAACCCGGCGCGACGAACACCTCGGTAGACTTCAGTGGCCTGGACCGCATTGAAGTCCGTGCTCAATGCGCCATGATTCGTCAGATGGTCGACGACCATTTGCCGTGGGCAGAGCGCTGCGCCATCGTGGCCCGCTATGAGCCTGCCGAGCGTGTCGAGGAAAACGGCAAGCGCCGCTTCCTGTTCTCACCGGTTCGATACCAGGCAATCCGGGCATTGTCGGACTACTTGGCGCCGTCGTTCGGCCGGTACAACCGCGACACCATCGACCTTATCGTCGCGCGCGTCTCAGATCGCCGTGTAGTGGAAGGCAGCTACCGCGAAGTGGCAGCCAAGCTTGGGATGGCGCATACAACCTTCGCAGATGTCTACAAACGGGTCCGAGGGCGGGTGGTGGAGTTGGAGAATCAGGCCATGGAGCGATTACTCGAACGGTTTATACCGGAAATAGTAGAAAATGAGGTCGCGTTTTCAATCTAGAAGTGAGTGCTGGGACCAAGGAGTCCCAGCTTCACTGAACCAGCGAGAATCTTGACAAAAAGACGAATTTGCTTAAAAAATGTGTTATCGCTCATCTGAAGTCATGAATATTTTCGATGCAACTATACACCCTAAAAGTTATAGAATCTGACCTTTCACATGGAGGGTTAACTCTATTCAGTCAGCATGTTCACCATGAAAAGTTTGTGAGTGCCAATCTTCGGCTTTGCGGTGAGAATGCAATGCCCTACATAAAATCAGAAGAGCTTGCAATTCAATTTTTGAATGCAATCCTCCCGGTTTTAGAAAAAAAATATGGCAGCGGCTTCAAAGTCGAAATTGAAGCTTTTACAATGTCTATGAATTCGTCGGTCGCAAGTAGGAAGATTCGCAAGAAAGCAGAAGATGACTCAGATTTAATTGAGCAGCGACTTATAGTGAATTATTTCACCCCCCGAAGATCACCTAAATTTCCGCCCCCAGGGGACGTGGTGCCGTGAGTAAAAAAACTATTCAAATTGACAGTATCTCAGCAGAAGATCTAGGCCCTCCCGGGGTGAAGGGTGAGTTGTGTATTCTTGGTCCGTTAGGTGGAGAGCAGAAAACAGAGGAAGAGCGGCTGAATGATCAAGCTATGCGTGCTTTTACCGTTGAAGGTCTACTTTCAAAATCGGCAAGGATGTTCGAAAACATAAGAAGTAATTTTGGCCCAGAGGATGGTGAGTCATATTTCTGTACATCCGATCTTGCAGTAGGCACAAAAATAGCTGTCCCGGCTGGGGAGGTTAAATTTAAAACAAATAGTAGGGGCGAAAAATCTTCGGTACATTTTAAATGCGATGCAACCCATGCAACTGAAGCTAGATGTAAGTTTCTAACTGCTGCTTTGCCATTTTTGGATTACTTAAGTTATATCGGAAATTGTCCAGTAGACTTTGGGGCATTAAAAATTCTTGATGTTAAAAACAATTGCACCACCATCATGTATGTTTCACCATATCGCAAGACTTTAGTCAGGCCTCACGCACGGCTCGTTCACATTGAAATGGAACCAATTTACGCAATGTATCGCGAGGCAAAAAATTCAAATAGCGATTTTTACAAATTCCTTTGCTATTACAAAATCCTTGAAGGGATTTTTAAAGTATTAGGGCCGGCTGCAAACAAGCAAGCGAAAGAGTTAAAAATTAATTTGAATCAAATTAACTGCGCGGTACCTGAAGCGGAAAATATGCCGGATGATTGTCTTCCGTATATCGGAAAATCAGTAAGAAGGTTTTTTGATGAGATACTAAGGGAGTACTTCAGGAATGATGTGGCGCATTTTGTAAAAGATGATGGGGCTATCCTTAATTTGAGTAACCCGGATCATATCGATAAATTCAGTTTAATATTACACACGTGTGAATTGTGCGCACGCTTGGAGATGGAGAATCACGAGAATATTCTTAGCCAGTTGCTTAAGAGTAAATCTATGTAGCCCCTCCCTCGGTTGGAATTTAGTGCTTCCACCGCCCGTACAAAGCTGGTATAGTTTTGCTACTTTCCGAAGGAAGCCACGCCTAGGCCCGCTCAGTTCACACTGTGCGGGCTTTTTCGTTTCCGTCTTCGGGGTATGAGAAGAGGCGGCCGGCGCCGTGCTGTAACACGATGCCGACCACTTCAACGCGCAAGCTACCTGCGGTCTTAGCCAAGGCCTCTCCCCTTCGCGAGGGGCGGCGAGCCTGGCACGACAAAAATGTTTGCTATCGCCTCAGATGGCTGCACGGATAGAGCTACTGATCGCCGAGCGGCCGCGCGTCATCAATCACACTGTGTGGGCCAAGCCGACTGGTAGCAGTCTGCGACAAGGTCGCGCAACGCAACGTGCCTTTGTTCCGCAGATTGAGCACATTTATCTTTGCTGAACATTACTTCGCGGCGGCCTTACGACGACGGGCAATAGCGCCAACCATGCCTAGGCCGCCCAGCAGCATGGCATAGCTTTCCGGCTCGGGTACAGGCGCCGATATGATGCGCTGGTCATTGAGGCCGTTGTTGTCGGAAATAACCATGTAGACGTGGCCACATTCCAATGTGCAGCCTTCCGGATCGCTCCAGCGAGCAAAGGAAGTCAGCGTGTAGCTGATATCGGCTGACTGGCCGTTGGCGAAAGTACCCAGATCCACCTGGCCGAAATAGTGATCCAGCGTGAATTCCGCATAGATGCTATTGGGCTCGGTTTGGACGACTGCATCTCCCACATCGAAACCCGATTTGATGACCGAGGCCACGCCTGCGTGGTAGGTGTAGGTCTGGGCCGAACGCCATACCGACACGCCGTTGACCAGCACATCCGCGACGAAGCCAGCCTGATGGTCTTGCCGATCCAGGTCTCGGGTCCAGCCGCCCATCACGGACCTCACACCCTCAAGCGCCAGGTTGAATTTGTAGTTCCGGCTGCTACCGCTATTGTTGACGAAACTATCACTCCAGCTTGCGCTGGTGGTGGCAATACCGCCAACGCGCAAGTCCCGGACGTTGGCGGTCAATTCGCTACGGTCGTTCGCAGTGGCCACTAAATTCATGTACTTGCTGTGAGGTAGCTCACGGCCAGGGAGCTGAACGGGCGGCAGACTGGTGGCATCGACGTAACTGGAGACTGGGCCGCTAGTGCTTACGCTGGCCGGGACCAGCAAGTCGGTGCGCTCCAGGCCGGCGGTATCGTAGGAAACAGTGGTGGATACATTGGCGGCGTGGGCTGTGCCTAATATCGTGACGAACAGGCTGCTAGCGGCTAGTTGTAAGGCAAGCTTGCTTGTGTTCATTGGTATTGACTCCCTGAATATGATTTTTATGCGTGCATGCTTGTATCAGCGCGTGTGCGACCAGAGCAATGGTGCATTTGGGCTATTGCGAAGCGTATGGGGTGCGAAGTTGCTGTTCAAACAGCCTACGTTGTCGGAGGAACAGGGCGGCGATACGGTGCTTGTTGATGTGCGGACTAGCGTGGCACGGCCGGCACCCGTCAACAAGCTCAGCGAAGCCGAACGCGTGCAATTGCTAGCTGTCGCCAACAGTCCAGAGTTCGCCAGCTTGCCACCCAGCCAGATCGTGTCAACGTTGACTGAGCACGACGGGGACGCGCGCACGCGTGACGATGCCGGCACCAGAACGTACTGACTCATGCGCCGGTCAGGGGCGAAGGCCGTCGCTCTGACGATAACGTTCTGCATATCGCTCATGGTTGCTCTCCTTCGCGTGTGCAAGTGCCACCCGAAAAGCGGCATGAGAGCAAGTTATGCACATCTGTGCATTCCGGGCTTGATCGCCATCAAACATCCTGCTACTCGTTTGTTCGAAGGCA
Source organism: Chitinimonas arctica (assembly GCF_007431345.1). NCBI lineage: Bacteria > Pseudomonadati > Pseudomonadota > Betaproteobacteria > Neisseriales > Chitinibacteraceae > Chitinimonas > Chitinimonas arctica. The sequence continues at coordinate 4,169,512 of NZ_CP041730.1, forward strand.
ATCGCCGTAGCGACGCCAACCATCGCGCCCGGCTTGCTTGGCGCGATACATGGCCTCGTCTGCATGCTCAAGGAGTTGTGTGGGGGTATCCCCGTCCTCGGGATACAGCGCAATGCCGATGCTTGCACCGATCTCCAGCGAGTGGTTGGCGAGGTGGTAGGGGCGACCGACCGAGGCGACCAGTTTTTCCGCCATCAAGGTAGCTGGCTCAGGCTGGGAGAGGCATTTCACGATGACGGTGAATTCATCGCCGCCCAGTCGCGCCACGATGTCGTCTTGTCGCACTGCGCTGCGCAGCCGTCTAGCTACCGCCTTGAGCAGCCTGTCGCCGACCGTATGGCCGTATTGGTCGTTGACTTCCTTGAAGTGATCGAGATCAATGAATAGCAGAGCCATGCGGCAATGATCATGCTGGCTTTGCGTCAGAGTTTCTTCAAGTTGTTCCATGAAACGCGGGCGATTGATCAGACCGGTCAGGCTGTCGTGATAGGCCAGGAATTGCTGGCGCTGGTTTCTTTCCCGTCGTTTGCCGAGGTCGTGCTGGAAGGCGATGAAGTGACTGATTTTGCCGTTGGCATCGTAAAGCGGAGTGATGATCTCCTCCACTGTATAAAACGTACCGTCCTTGCGCTTGTTCACGATCTCCTGGTGCCAGACCTTGCCGGACTGGATGGTCCGCCACAACCGACGATAGAAATATCCGTCCTGTCGGCCTGATTGCAGCAGCGAGGGGGAGTGACCGACAATATCTTGGGGCGCGTAGCCGCTAAGGCGGCAGAACGCCTCGTTGACCCAGATGACGCAACCCGTACTGTCAGTGATGAAGATCGCATTGGCGATCGATGTCAGCGCAAGAGCCAGCAACGTCTGGCCGTCGGTCGGTGTATTTGCGTCGGGAATCACGGAGTTCACCTTTGCAAAGCTCAAGGAGCAGTCTACCAAGCATGCTTGCGAAATGGTAAGCCTTTGATCGCGAACATTTAGCCTCAATCGTTACATTGCTTAAGCTCAGTAAGACACCAGCCGATTTCAAAGAAAAGGTTGATCTCATCCATCCCGCGCTAGGTGCCACGCTTCTGTTGGACTTCAATCAAACTGAAGGATAGTTCTCACGTCAGAGGGAGGGACTCCATATGGGCGGGGTTCCTGCCGACCTGCGTCGCCTGCAGGTGGGGACTAGTCGTAGTGGCCGAGACCCGCGAACTGACCGCAGCCGAGTACGACGACTTCGCCAGCTACCTGTTGGCTGATCGAGAATGGTTGCCCAGTCGCACCTGCCTAAACGTCGGCCAGCGACGTAAGGTGATGGCTGTCAACGCACCAGGGCGCCGCACGCCGATTGTCGATCCTTCCGGATACAACTACGGGCGGCATATGGGATTCTCGGTGGAGTGATCCATGAGTTCCGCGCAACGTCGTGTAGTCGTTGCGCGGGTGATCAAGCCCCGCCGCCCAACAGCATGGTGTGGCTCATCCGTTGTACGCATACGCTATAACAAGTCATCGAGGAGGAGCGTGCAATGGATCTGCGAGCAAAGTATGGTGACCAGCAGCTTGAACACATCATCGACCAAGCCATGATTTATCAGTGCGCCTGCCCGGCACAAGTCGCCAGGCTGATGCTGGCATTGCGTGAAGTAAACGCTTACGAGCAAATGTGCCTGAGCCGTGACGATGCCCCTTTGCGTGAGACCCACCACCTGATCGCGAATGCGACCGAGGAGGCGCACGCAAGATTGCAGGAATGCCTGGATTGCGTGATGGATTTGGAAGGGTGGGATAAATCACTGATGACGATGCCGGAAGTGTTACGCAAACTTCAGGGACAGGAGCTTCGTCGCTGGCTAGATGGTCGTCGCAGTGGTAACGAAGGTAAATAGAAAACGTTCAGCAACTGGCTGCCCAATCGCAGTGGCATGCATGCCGGTAGGCAACCCAAGGCGATGTCAGCGTACCTGGTCGCATCAGGCTGCTTGTCGATCCTTCGGGCTACAACTACGGCCGGTATGTGGGATTTGCAGTGGATTGATTCCATCTCCGCCGCACAACTCGATATGATCGCTGCGTGGGTTTAACCGGAGCCACAACATTGAGCTTAGCATTTATGCCAATGCTGCAAGTTCGGCGTTGTTAAGGCTGGGAATCCCTGGGTTCGACCGCTCGGTTTGCCGGGAGGAGGTCACCCGGCTGAGCAGTTGGCGGCCGTAGAGGCGTCGCGACCCAGCGCCAAAACTTCTGCCACCTAGCAACGCAACCTTCGTTCATGCTGTAACCGTGCTATCGATGCGGGACCAGGCGGGCAAACGCTTGCCACAACAAGTGATCTCGGCTTGGTCTCCTGGGATCAAGATTTGAAGGGTGAACGCCATGGAGCATCGTAGAGTCATTAAACGCCCACTCTGGAAAAGATCGGATATCGATCCCACCAAGGAATGTGTGCTCTTGCTAGTGGAGGATGACGACGGAAACCGGGAATTTGAACTACGCGAATTCGCGAAGAAGGATGACCTAGTCAAGGAGGCACGCCGCATCCATACCACCGCGAAGATTCCACTGGACCTCGTGATTTCGCGCTGCGTGGTGAGCATCGCGGAAAATGTCGTCCTCGAAAGCGGCGAAGGATTTATGTTCAACTCCAACGGGGCTTGGCTCACGCTGAATGAATTCGAGGCGTACAAGAAAGAATTCTTCGCCCGCCGCGAATCGGAGTTCTGGCTGATGCGTTTGCTCTCGCGCTTGCATTCCAAATTCCTAAGGAAGTTCTGCAAAAGCCGGGGCTGTCAGTAATTACTAAGCGCCCGTCCCCCAACTGTATAGCCCATAACAACTAGCTGTTTCGTAAACCAATTCGACATCATTCCATTCGTGCCGCAGGGTTAATCCGGAAACTATTTTTTCTCCGGGAAGCACGCTTCGAAAATCCGAGTCTGAATGTTTCCCGTCAACAAGCACTTCCATGTGAGATGGTCGAATATTCTCAATTCCCTTACGAAATTGATTAATTATTTCTTTGATTTGTGATGCGTCAAGCATTCGGGGTTTGTAAGTTTCAAATTCAGGAAGAAGCCATAAATTTATAATGTTCGACAGATCATCGTCTTTTAATTCGCGCCCCCACTCCTCAAGCCAGTGCAGCTCCAAATTGGCAAGAATGACAATAGCTTCCGCCCACGAAGATATCGATGTCTTCTTAACTTCGATTATGTAGGCAGAGCAGAGAAGTTCATCATTAGTACGAATCTCAAGTGTTGGGGCTTGGAGTGAAAGCGATTTGAGAATGGCCTCTTCAAGCAGTGGCCTATTAGCTTTCAAATCGTTTAGCGTAAATGTAGTACGCATCGTCAAGGGTAGACCTTATAAAGCGATTATGCAGACAGTCGCGTTAGTTTACTGTTTGTTTCCGTAGACTGCCAATTGTCGTTTGGCCAGGATGTGGTTGATGTAGTCAATATGCCGACAGCATAATTGTAAGATGGGGAATCTCTAATTTGAAAGCGCGGAAAGCCAGGGTCCCTGGCGATCTGCGTGCTCTGCGGGTCGGCATACCCGCGCGATTCAGCTAGTTACCAAGTTTTTCGTCGGTTTCGTTTCCTATCGGCCTAGTTGTGCAGACCATCCCCCACCGCTCCCCGCAAAGCCTTGTGGCGTAAGGCTTTCAGCAGTTTCCCCAGTTGCGTTAGGCGCTCCAGTAGCGTTCAACCCAAACGAATTTACCCGTCAAACCGTTTCGTTTTGAAGCGTTTGGAGTCCCATGCCCACAGTTTCCGTCGATACCCTCGCCAAGTTGCTGGATATGACCCCGCGCCGGGTCCAGCAGCTGGTCAAAGAGAACATCCTTCCCAAGCCCGCCGCCCGTGGGCAATACGAACTTGTCGCCTGCGTGACCGGCTATATCCGCCATGTGAATGGCCAGCTCAACGGCGATGTGGGCGACCTCAATAGCGAGAAGACCCGTTTAACCCGTGCCCAGGCCATCAAGGTCGAGCGCGAGAACGCCTTGGCCGATGGCGTACTGATTCGGGCTGCCGATGCAGTGCAAGCCTGGACGGAGATGATCTCTGCCGCCAAGTCCCAGCTGCTCAACCTGCCCGGCCGACTGGCACCCTCCTTACTCAACACCCGAACCGCCAAGGAAGCCGAGCGAATCCTCACCGAAGCGGTAGACGAAGCCCTCGCCGAGCTAGCCGACTGGAAGCCCGCCGATGATCCCGAACCTGCAACAAGCCTTGCGCCTAGCCTCGAAGGTGTGGGCGCCGCCGAGGCGGATCACGGTCAGCCAGTGGGCTGACGCCGAGCTATATCTCTCGCCCGAAGATAGCGCCGAGGCCGGTAAATTCCGTACGGATCGCGCCCCCTATCAGCGCGGCATCATGGATGCCTTCCACTCGGACGGCTTCCAAGAGGTGGTCATGATGGCGTCCTCGCAGGTGGGCAAGACGCTGATCTTCAAAGCCGTCATCGGGTGCTTTGTGGCTGAAGACCCGTCGCCGATCCTGATCGTGCAGCCTACGGTCGAAATGGCCGAGGTGTTTTCCAAGGACCGCTTGGCGCCGATGATCCGCGACACACCAGCCCTTCGCGGCAAGGTGCTGGAAGCCAAGAGCCGCGACAGCGGTAACACCATCCTCAAGAAGAATTTTCCGGGCGGCCATATCACCTTGATCGGCGCCAATGCGCCGGCCGGCTTGGCAAGCCGCCCCATCCGCATCGTGCTGTTCGACGAAGTGGACCGCTACCCGGACTCGGCTGGTACCGAAGGCGACCCGGTCAACCTGGGCCGTAAGCGCACGATTACCTTCCGCTCCCGCAAGAAGATCGGGATGTTCAGTACGCCCGGCATCAAGGGCAAGAGCCGTATCGAACGGGCCTGGCTGCGCTCAGATCAGCGCTGCTACCACTTGCCGTGCCCGCAATGCGGCCATATGCACGTGCTGAGCTGGACCAATATGCTGTTCGACCCGGCCCAGCCCGAGCTGGCACGGATGGTCTGTCCCCAAAATGGTTGCGCCATCACCGACGCCGATAAGCCGGCCATGTTGGCAAACGGCCAATGGATCGCCGGCAACCCCGCCAGTCGCATCGCGGGCTTCCATTTGAACGAGCTGTACTCCCCGTGGCGCCTATTCGCCGAGGTCGTCACCGAATTCCTCAGCGCCCAAGGCAATCCTGAGGAGCTGAAGACGTGGTGGAACACCTCCATGGGCGAGCCCTACGAGGAAGCGGGCGAGCAGGCCGATGCCGATGGTCTGGCGAAGCGGCGTGAAAGCTATGATGCCCAAACCCTGCCGGCGGACGTGCTGGTTGTCACCGCTGGCGTGGATACCCATCCCGACCGCTTGGAAGTCGAGCTGGTCGGCTGGGGCATGGGCGAGGAGTCATGGGGCATCGAGCCCATCGTGCTGCACGGCCCCACCGCCGAGCCGGACGTCTGGCAACGCCTGGATGCATTGCTGGCGACCGTGCGTTGCCAAACCGAAGACGGCCGAACGTTGCGCATCATGGCGACGTGTATCGACTCCGGCGGACATTCTGTGCAACAGGTGTACGAATTCTGTACTCCGCGCAGTGCTCGCAATATCTGGGCGATCAAGGGCCAAGGTGGTGCGCGGCCGGTGTGGCCTAAACGGCAGTCGAAGTCCAAGAAATACCAGGGCCATATCCTGCGAATGATCGGGGTGGACACGGCCAAGGACGCAATCTACGCCCGCTTCAACATCGCCGAACCGGGAGCTGGCTATTGCCACTTCTCAATGGCCTACGACGAGGAATGGTTCACCCAGGCCACCGTCGAAAAGCGCATCACCAAGACCGACAAGCGCGGCCAAGAGGTCCGGATTTGGGAGAAACCGGCCGGTGCCCGCAATGAGGCACTGGATTGCCGGGCTTATGCCTATGCCGCCCTCCAGGGCTTGAAGATCGAACGGCGCCTGGTGTTGGCCCGCCGCACGATTGTGCCGGTCTACGAAGCGCCGGACCGTGTTGTCCCACTCACGCCACCACCGCCCGTCCGACCCGTCGAAGCGACCGCACGAACACCCCGCGCCCCACCCACCAGTGGGGCGAGTCGCTTGCCGGCGCGGCGGACGGTGCGCTCCGGTTATCTCAAGCGGTAGCCGACCGATTCAAAAGAAAGGAACCCCATGGCCTTTACCCAAGCCGATATCGACACCCTGGATCGGGCCATTGCCAAGGGCGTGCGGGTGGTCCAGTTCGCTGATCGCAAGATCGAATACGGCAGCTTCAAGGAACTGCAGGCCGCCCGCGATGCCATCAAGACTGAGCTAACCAAGCAGGCGAACCGAGGGCGCGCCCGGCGGGTGCTGTTCTATCACGCGGGCAAGGGGATCGAATGAAGCGTGCCCGACATATGGCTCGCCAAGGCTTCCTGAAGCCTGATCGCCTCAAAGCGCTGGCGAACCCCTATGAAGCTGGCGGCGAAGGACGACGGGCACGCAATTGGCAACCCTCCGATTTAGGCCCTACCAGCTCGGTGCTGGGCAACCTCGCCAGCCTGCGCAGCCGCTCCAGGGCCGCTTACCGCAACGATCCCTATGCCATCGCCAGCGTGGATCGGATCGTCAGCAATATGATTGGTACCGGCATCGCGCCGAAGCCCAAGCATGCCGATCCTTTCATTCGGGCGCTGTTGCAGGAACTGTGGGACGACTGGGTAGAAGAGTCCGACGCTGATGACGCCACGGATTTCTACGGCCAGCAGATGCTGGCATGCCGCACGGTCGAGCTGGCCGGCGAGTGCTTTGTGCGGCTACGGGTGCGCAAGCTCAGCGATGGACTGGCGGTCCCGCTTCAGCTGCAAGTGCTGGAACCGGAATTCGTGCCCCACACCAAGCACGAAATTGCCGCGAACGGTAATGTCATCCGCGCCGGCATCGAGTTCGATAGCACCGGCCGCAGGGTGGCGTACTGGATGTATCGCAGCCACCCCGGCGAAGGTACGGTACCGACCAGCACCTACAACGATCTGGTCCGCGTCCCTGCCGATCAGATACTGCATATCCGCGAAGTGCAACGGGCCGGGCAGTTGCGTGGCGTGCCGGGCTTGACCGCGATTCTGGTCCAGTTGAAGCACCTGAACGAATTCCAAGACGCGGTGCTGTTCCGCCAGGAAGTCGCCAACCTGTTTGCCGGCTTTATCCGCAAACCGGCGCCGGATGATGTGCCGGTCGGCCCCGATGGCCTGCCGCTGGAGCAGCTTGACGACTCCGCCCCCATGGTCGGGCTGGAGCCCGGCACCATGCAAGAGCTGCTGCCCGGCGAGGAAGTGGAATTCAGCACCCCGCCCGATGCCGGCAACAACTATGGCGACTACATCCGCCAGCAGCTGCAAGCTGTCGCGGCAGCACGTGGCCTTCCATATGAGCTGCTGACCGGTGACCTGCGTGGTGTGAGCGACCGCGTCATTCGGGTTGTGCTGAACGAGTTTCAGCGCCGCATCGAACAGATCCAGACCAGTCTTTACGTCCACCAGCTGTGCCGCCCCGTACGGGCTGCGTGGCTGGATGCCGCTGTGTTGGCAGGCGCGATTGACTTACCCAACTACCCCGCGCAGCGCCGTGCTTACTTGCGTACCCGTTGGGTGCCGCAGGCATGGAAGTACCTGCACCCCCTGCAGGATGTCCAGACCCGGCAAGAAGAGGTCAAGGCCGGCTTCAAGTCGCGAGACGAAGTGGCCCTGTCCATGGGCTACGACACCGAAACGATTGACGCCGAGAACGCCGCCTCGCTCAAGCGGGCGCAAGGCTTAGGCCTGGTCTACAGCACCGACCCTGTCATCCAACCCAAAACAACGAAAGAAGCTGCATGACGCCAATCCAGAGGGCCAATGTGCCGCGTATCTATGCCAAGGCTGGCACCGGTAACGGTAGCCGGCCCTGGTACAACATGGCGAAATCTGAGACGGCCGGCCAGGCCATCGAAGTGATGATTTACGACGATATCGGCGGCTGGGGCCTGAGAGCCGCAGACTTTATTCGCGACTTGAAAGCCTTGGACGATGGCAAGTCGGCGATTACCGTGGCAATCGATAGTGATGGCGGCGATGTGTTTGACGGCTTTGCCATCTCCAATGCCCTGGCCCGCCTGGGTGACCGCTGCACGGTAAGGATCGATGGCCTGGCTGCCAGCGCCGCCAGCGTGATTGCCTGCGGCGCCCATCGCGTGGTGATGGCTGAGAACACCATGATGATGATCCACAACCCGTGGACTTGGGCATCGGGTGATGCAGAGGAATTGCGCAAGACCGCTGATGTCCTCGACAAGGTCACCGGCGGCCTGCTGGCAACCTACCGCGCCAAGGCGCCCAAGATGGACGCAGCCACCCTGAAAACCATGCTGGATGCGGAAACCTGGCTGTCTCCTTACGAGGCGGTCGCCCTGGGCCTGGCCGATGAAATCAGCGGGACGGTGCAAGTCAAGGCGCGGGCGTTGTCGCCCGTCCTGGCCAAGTATCGGAAATTGCCGCAGGCGCTCATGGAGAAAGACACGCCAGCCGATTCGGTAAACGAACCGGCGCCAAAGCCGCCGCAGGAACCCGCCCTCAATGTTGCCGCCCTGGCAGCCCGCCTAACCCAAGCCTGTATCCAGGCCGGGCATCCCCAACTCGCCGAGGTATTGATCGTGTCCACTGCCCTCAAGGACGAGGCCACCGTGGCCGCTGAAATCAGCCGCATCGAAGCCGTATCGGCCCTGTGCCTCACTGCCAAGTTGCCGGAACTGGCCGGCGACTACTTGGCCGCTGGGCTGGGTGCCGATGCCGTGCGTGCGCGGTTGCTCGACAAGCTGATCGCCGCCGATATGGACGAAATCGACAACCGCGAACCGGCACCGAGTGAGACCGCACTGCTGGCCAAGACGCCCAACGCCACCGACATCTATGCAGCCCGCAAGGGCAAGCCCAAGGCTGACACGAAAGGACGCAAGTAGTGAGAAATATCAAAGTAGAAGGAAACCATACCGGCGAATACCTGCTGTCGGAAGGCCAAGGCAATATCTCCAGGGAGGCGATTGTAGTCGCGGCTGGGCCTTTCCTACCTGCCGGCCAAGTGCTGGGGATCAAGACCGTGGGCGGGGAGTACGTGCCCTACAATAATGCGGCTAACGATGGTAGCGAAGTGGCTGTGGGCATCCTGTATGCGCCATTGCCAGAATCGATTGTGCCGCGTCGCGCGGTCGGACACGTCCGGCTTTGTGAGGTGTCTGCCGAACGCCTCACCGGCTTGGATGTGGCCGGGCGGGCCGATCTCAAGGCGCGAAATGTGATCGTTCGTTAGACGCAGCGCCGACCAAATACATATTGCTATGAACTAATCGCCAGTTTTCAGATCTAAGCTGGAGTCTACAATTGCGCGGTCTATTCAATTTACACCCAATATGCATATCGACCATATTGCTCCTCAATTTGTTGTGGCAAAGAGTTCGCTCAGGGATTTGCTAGTGCAGCGCATGGAAACCGAGGCGCTCCCGCCAGTTGTCCAAGAAGAACGCCTTGCGATGCTTCCGTCGCCGCTCGTGGATTCCGAAGCCTTTCTGGACAAGCGAACGGGCCTTTGGCGCTATGAATTCGGCGCGCCATACACCGTGAATGGCGAGCTATTCGGGCCGCACACGTGGCCTTTCGTGGACTACTTGCACATTGCTGTCCGAACTGCTTGTGTTCATGTGCCTGGGAAAAAGCGTGACGCCTATTTTTTTCGACTGAATGACCGCGTGAAACACTGGGAAACTCTGGCCGAGATGATGCCTGGAGCACGTCTCCATTCCGCAGCGGAGACAGACTTTGAAGTCGAGGGGCTAGGAACTGGTAATAAAACCATCGACTGGGCCATTCAAGCATCGGATCGTCGAATAATCCTTGACGTGAAAAGCCGATTCATCGACCTCCTTAAACAAATAGAACTAGGTGATGAGAACGGGCTGATGCTAAAGCCAACGCATTCCCCGTCGCTGCTCTTCCGAAGTGTGGAGGACAAATTCTTGGACGCAGATCCCGATACAGTACTTCAAGGGGCATGGATCACTACACACATCAAGCAGGACCGTGTTTTGCTCGCAAAGGCCTTCGAAGACATGTCGGATTTGAAAGTCCACTTTGTAATCCTAGGTGATTGGAAGGCAGACGTGACAATACTGGTTAGGCGCGAGCAAGATAAATCATTCCTGCTTAACACCTTCAGTGCTGTTCAATCGTCGCGCTTCTTTATCTAGACGAGTAAGGTATTACCATCACCGTCATCTGATAACGCAACCCAGCCCAGCGCTGGGTTTTTTAATTTCTGGAGCTGCATGGCAGAACTATCCATTTTTGAAGACGACGCTTTTTCGGTGTCGTCGCTCACCGCCACCATCAACGACCAACCCACTGTCCCCAGCAAGCTGGGTGATATGGGCCTGTTCGATGAGGAAGGCATTAGTACAACCACCGTCCAGATCGAGAAGGACGGCGATACCTTGTCGCTGGTTCCTGCCGGTCAGCGCGGCCAACCTGGCCTGGTTGTGCATGGCAGTAAGCGCAAGCTGATTCCGTTCAACACCATTCACCTGCCGCAAACCGCCGCCATCACGGCGGACGAGGTACAGGGCGTACGCGCCTTCGGCAGCCAGACCGAGCTGGCCGCAATCAGCACGGTGGTAGAGAAGCGTTTGCGCAAAATGCGCAAGCAACTGGATGCCACCCATGAGTATCAACGCATCGGCGCGGTCAAGGGCCAAGTGCTGGATGCCGACGGCACAGCGGTGCTGTTGGACCTGTTCGAGCGCTTCGGCATTCAGCAGCAGGTGTTTCCCTTCGAGCTGAGCAAGGCCGATACCGATATCCGGCTGAAGTGCGGCGATTTGCAGGATCTGATCGAAGACACCCTAGGCAATCTCACGTTCACCGGCGTGCGGGTGCAGTGCGGTAAGAATTTTTGGAATGCGTTCATCACCCATAGGTCCTTCCGCGAGACCTTCCTCGCGACGGAGCTGGCCGCCAGCTTGCGGGGCGATCCGCGTGAGGCCTTCGACTTTGGGGGCGTGAAGTTCGAGCGCTATCGCGGCCGCCTGGGTGGTGTCGGCTTTGTCGGTGACGATGAAGCCTATGCCGTCCCCGAGGGAGTATCGGATTTATTCATCACCCGCTTCGCCCCGGCCGACTACATGGAAACGGTCAATACCACCGGCGTACCGTACTACGCCAAGCAGGAGCCGATGCAATTCGGCAAGGGCGTGATGCTGGAAGCCCAGTCCAACCCGCTGCACCTCTGCACCCGTCCTCGTGCCGTCATTAAGCTGACCAAGTAAGCCCATGGATGATTTCTGCGAACTCAGTGGCGCCATGGATGGCGTCTTGCTCGATGTCCTGGGCGATGCGGCCCAGGTCGATGGCAAGCCAGCGCGCGGCATATTCGCCGCACCCTGGTTACAACCGCAGTTCGGTCGATTGAAGACCGCCATCGTCGAGCCGCAGTTGTCGATGCGCGATGCCGACGCGGTGGGGATCGTCAAAGGTGCCGCCGTGGTGGTCGATGGCCTGGCCTATGAGGTAGTCGGCATCGAACCTGATGGCACGGGTTGGATGCGTTTAATTCTGAGACCTTGCTAGGTTCGCCTCTAAAATTTACTAAAGTAGGTGCTCCTGCAGGGTTTTGTGAAAGTTACCGGAGACGGCTATGAGCTTTATTGGATATCGCGGATACGACATTTCGCCAAATGCAATCCAAGCAATTAAGGGCGAAAGAGCTGGCTTATGGCAAGGGTCCTTTAGAATATTTAAAGGGGGAGAGCGAATTCAAATGGCGGCTATCCCCGATTGGTTTTCTGATTCAATAAAAGCTGATTTAAATGCAGTTGACATAGCTAAAGTGCTTATTGACCAATTGGAAGAAGAGGCTGCTGCGACAAAGAATGATCGATCCGATTAATGTTGAACTCGATACCCGAAAGGTAGCCGATCTCTTTCGCGCACTACCGCCCTCCGCCATGCAGGCCGCCTGGCGCCGCACGCTGCGGAAGGTGTCCACCTGGGTAAAAGGCCAAGTCGCCAAGACCGTCGCCAAGAGTACCAACGTGCCGCAAAAAGTGCTGCGCCAGCGGCTCTACTTTTTCCTGCGCTCCCGCGACGTCGGCAAGGTCTGGCTAGGCCTCAATCCCCTGCAAGCCAATCGACTCGGTACGCCTCGCCAAACCCGGCGCGGCATCACCGCCGGTAAGCACCGCTTTGCCGGCGCCTGGACGATGGCACAGCGGGCACCGACCGGACCGGTGTTCCAGCGAACCGGCAAAGCACGCTATCCCATCGCCGAGGTCAAGCTCGAATGGGATGACCCTGGCGAGGCCGCTTTTCGGCAAATTGCCGCCCAGGTGGAAGCGCGCTTGCTGGTCGTGCTGCGCCAGGAGGTGAACTACGAACTGCAGAAGGCCATCGGCCGGATAGGAAGCCATGGGACTCGATAACCTGGGCCAATTGCATGAGGCCATTGTGGCCGGACTGCGTACCAAGCTCGGACCCGCTGCCAAGACGGTCGAAGCCTATCCCGATATCGGCCGGCGCATCGATATCCCGGCGGTGTTCCTGGAGCTGTCGGAATTCGAGGCCGGTACCGACCCCGGCACCAGCGAAACCGCCCTGGTCGTGCATATCCAGGCGCGGGTGGTGGTCGATCCTAACCAGCGCCAAGCCTATCTGCTGGTGCGCGAATTGGCTGCCCGTATTGCCGTGGCGATTCAGCACGAAAACTGGGGCTTGCCCATCGGTCTGGCGACCTTGCTGCAAGCCGGCGAGGACGCCATGAAGCCCGAGCTGGATAGTTATCTGGTCTGGCTGGTCGAGTGGACCCACGAAATCCACCTAGGCAAAACCACCTGGCCTTACCCCGATGAAACTGGCCTGTCCCTGCTGCTCGGCATCTACCCCGAAACCGGCGAAGGCCGCGCTGACCGCTATTGGCCGGCCGGTGACCCCCCGCCCCCTGACTGGGGAGAAAGCCACCATGTCCGATAACTACGCCGTCAACGAGATCGACCGCCGGCTGGCCGTGCTGCTGGCGGCCGGTGCCGTCGAAGAAGTCCGCCACACTCCGCCGGCCCGCGCCAGGGTTCGCATTGGCAACTGGGTGTCGGCCTGGTTGCCCTGGACGTCGTTCGCGGCCGGCCAGGTGCGCAAGTGGCGGCCGCCCAGCAAGGGCGAGCAAGTACTGATGTTGTCCCCCAGCGGCCTGCCGGAAGGCGGGTTCATTCTGCCCGGCTTCAATACCAACCAGCACGCCCAGCCCGATCAGCGCCCGCATGCGACGGTCGAGCAGATGCCCGATGGCGCCAGGGTCGAATATGACTGGCAGGCGCATCAATACTTGGTGGAAGCCCCACCCAACGGCCGCATTGTGCTGCGAGTCGGCGCCACCGAACTGGAGTTGCGCGGCGATGGCGTCACCCTTCGTACGCCCAAGTTCGAGGGGGTGCAGGCATGAGCTACGGCATTGCCGTGACTGGCCTGGATGCAGCCGGGGGTAACCAACTGGGCGGCGGACAAAGCTGGTTCAGTGTGGATGGCCAGCCGGCTGTGCTGATCGGCGATGCCGTCGCTGGCCATGGCCTGCCGCCGCACAGCCCGGTGCCATCGATGGTGCAGGGCTCATCCTGGCTGACCCTCGACGGCCAGCCGGTCTGTCGGGCCGGCGATGCAGCTTCCTGTGGTCACTTAGCTACTGGTCGGACTTGGTTCAGCGTTGCTTAATAAGCACTCGCTTATTGATGGGAAGGGCATTGCCCGCAGATCCTAATAGGCGTGCCCCTACGTAGCATCCTTCTCATGTTTAAAAATGCAATCGAGTGTTTTGCCCGAGAAATTTATTTTTTACATTTCCAAGTATTGCGCTTCCGTCGGTGATTTAGCTGGGGATATAAAATATCAGTGAAAGCAAGCAAAGTTATACTTAAGTATAATTGTAAATTACGTAATTTTGCCTAAGAATGAATTTAGCGCAAATTAATTGTTAATTTGCCAAAAAATTAGAAATGGAAAAGTATATGCCGGTCAGCACAAGGGGGATGGTGAATAAGCGCAAGCGTGAAGAGCCAGAACAGGATAAAAAGACAGGCCCTGCAAATATGGACCTTACTGGTAAATTTAAAATACTGCCTAAAAGCTGCATAGAATCAGCGTGTCACATAATTCAGAGTATTGCAGAGAATAAATACACGCCATGGAAAAATGAGGGCACCTCCATTACCCGTACGGCAGTGTGGGCTGTTTTTGGAAATAAGATGATTTGCGTTAGCAATGGCTCGGATTTACCTAGCAAATTTACAGGGGTTACAGAATACAGTGAATTTAAAGATAAAATCATGGAAAAGCCAATTGGGCGCGGATTCATTCTTGCAAATTCCCATACAAAAGACGCGATGAGTAATATGCACCTCGGGGCTATCCTGAAAGTAAACGACGGGGATTATCATTTTTCCGATATTTCGGAGGTGGAGGGAGAGGCAGTGCGCAATATACTTGTTACGCCTAAAAGCATATTGGTAGCGCAAGCTGATGGTTTAGTAGATAAGCTTAAGAAGGTAGGTTATAAGGCTAAAAAATTCGTTCCTGGACTGTTAATCCATGAGCAAGACCCAGGTTTTTCAGAAATAAAGGCACAATTCTCGAGCAAACAAATATTTGCAGAGGATGAGCCGAAAGCCAAAAAAGCACGTGCGTAAGTTACATCCATTCTCCTGATTATGTCCCTTGCTCAGGGAGCGAAAATTTCCCCTCAACCCCAAGCGCTTGAGCTGCCAGAAACACACGAAAACCCTCCGACGCAGGTCAAATGCGCGACGATTTTGAACGGTTCATCCCACGAAGCCTGGAGTGACTGAGCAAGGGACATAATCAGGTCCATTCTAATGGCTGGTAATGATAGTTTGCATACAGAAACTGCAAGCATGATTGGATGAATTTTCTCAACTTGCAACGATTTCATGACTCCGCCTAGGCGGGGTTTTCCCTTTTTAGAGTATCACTTATGACCAATAACCAGGCTGTAATCAGTTCTATCCCAACGATTCCCCGCGCCTATCTCGATGTCGCTTTTAAATCTCGCACCCTCATCCTAGAAGACGGTCGGGCCTTTTGGGTCGAAAAGTCCCGCATCGTCACCGACATCCCCGAACTAGTCGCCTATCTGGACCAGCACGACGACTTCGAAAGCGTGGCCGCCTGATGGTCGCCCAGCCCTTTATCGGCATGCACCGCGACACCGGCCAGCCGATCTCGGGCCGGGAGCTGATCGTGCAAGGCATCCACGACATTCTCACCACCCGCATCGGCAGCCGCCGCATGCGGCCGCGCTATGGCTCGCGCTTGCCCGAGATGGTCGATCTACCGTTTAACGGCGGCCTCAAGTCAGCCATGCAGGCCGAGATCGCCGAGGCGCTCAATGCACCGCACAACTGGAGCCCATTGCTCACCGAGCCGCTGGTGCGGGTAAAGCGGGTGACGCTGCGTTCCATCGTCGATGGCCGCTTTGATTTCCTGATCGATGCCGAAATCAATGGCGAGGCTGCTTTGATCGAGGTGGCGCTATGAACAACCTCATCGATTTGGCTCGCCTGCCGCCGCCGGCGGTGATCGAGGAACTGGATTTCGAGACGATCTTCCAGGGCAAGTTGGGTCGGTTCCGTACCCTGTATCCGCAGTTCAGCGCCGTCTTGGAAACCGACCCGGTGATCAAGCTGCTGGAGCTGGCGACCTATGACGAGCTGACCCTTCGCGCCCGGATCAACGATGCCGCCCAGGCGGTGTTACTGCCCTTTGCCCGAGGCAGTGATCTGGAGCAATTGGCCGCGCTGCTGGGGGTATCGCGGTTGCTGCTTGATGCCGGCAACCCCGCCGCGCAGCCGCCGGTACCGGCCACCTACGAGGATGACGAACGCCTGCGGCTGCGTGCCCAGATGGCCTTGGAGGGCGAGACGGTGGCGGGCTCGCGCGATAGCTACGTTTTTCATGCCCTGAGCGCCGACGCGCATGTCGCCGATGTGGCGGTGGATAGTCCGGTACCGGGCACGGTGCGGGTAACGGTACTTTCGGTCGATGGCGATGGGTCGCCCGGTGCAGGCTTGCTCAGTGCGGTGGCGGCCTATCTGTCTGCCGAGGATCGCCGACCGCTGAGCGACACGGTGCAGGTGCGGGCCGCCTCACTACGTCCCTTTGCCCTCCGCGCCACGTTGTACCGCCGCCCTGGTCCCGATGGCGATCCCGCCGAAGCGGCGGCCCGTGCTGCCTTGGCGGGCTATCTGGCCGACTGCCGCAGGATCGGTCGCGATGTCCCCCGCTCGGGTCTGTATGCCGCGCTGCATGTACCTGGCATCGTGCGAGTGGATCTGCAGGAGCCTGCCCTGGATCTCTTGATGGCCGGCAACGAGGTAGCGCTCTGCACCGAGCTGGCGATTCAGGTGGTGAATAGCGATGAGCGCTAAGTTACTCCCTAGCAACGCCACTGCCCTGGAGCGGGCCGTCGCGGACAGCACCGCCTCGCCACTCGATCCATCTGTGCTGCGCACGCTGTGGTCGGCCGACCACTGCCCGGCGCCGCTCTTGCCCTACTTGGCCTGGGCCATGTCGGTGGATGGCTGGGCCTACGCCCTGACCGATGCCCAGCGCCGGCAACTGATCCGCGAATCGCTGGCCCTGCATCGTAAGAAGGGCACGCCCTGGGCAATCCAGCGGGCGCTGGGGATTCTGGGTTTTGCCGAGGCGCGCCTCATCGAGCATCCGCCCGGTGCGCATTGGGCCGAGTTCGACGTGCAGCTGATGCTGCGCAACGCCGAGGATCAAGCCGCCGTGGGCAATGCCCTGAGCGTGATTGACCTGTGGAAGCCCCAGCGTTCGCACCTGCGCCGCCTGGCTGCCATCCAACAGGTGCCCGGCACCTTGAAAGTCGCCGCCGCCACCTGCCTGGGCGAGACGTCACGCGTCATGCCTTACCAACTCCGCCTGCTATCCGCTCCCTCCCTGCCGCTCACCCTGGCTGCCACCACCACGCTCGTGGAGGTGCTGCGCATACGGCCGCGCGGCGCCCCTTTATCCCGATAGGAGCCCTATGGCCGATGTACAAAACTGGTTCACCTTGCCGACCGAGGCCGGGTTAGCCCGAATCGCCCAAGCCCTGGCGAAACAACAGACCATTGAATTGACCCAGATGGCAGTGGGCGATGGGGGCGGGGTGCCGGTGGTGCCTGATGCCAAACAGACCCGCCTCGTGCGTGAAACCTGGCGCGGTCCCATTAGCCTGGTCGCCATCGACGCGCAAAACGCTGGCTGGATTACCGCCAATATCGTGATCCCCATCGATGTCGGCGGTTTCACCATCCGCGAAATCGGCTTGTTCGATTCCACTGGCACTCTCATTGCCGTCGCGAACTGCGCCGACCGCTACAAGCCTGTCCTGAGCCAAGGCATGGGCGTCGATACGGTGATGGAGATGGTGGTCGCCCTGGGCAATGCCAGCGTGGTCAACCTCAGTATCGACCCCAGCAAGACCTTGGCTTCGCGCCAATGGGTGCTGCAGGTAATGGGTCAGCAGACCCAGCTGCCGCTGGGCGGCTTGCCCAATCAGATCCTCGTCAAAAAGACCGCCGCTGCCGGCGATGCCGAATGGCGCGATGTGCGCAGCTTGTTTAGTCGGGCGGAACGGTTTTTCCACGGCCAGATTTAGCGGGCGCTGCGGTGCCGCTTTCTTTCTATCTACTTATCCCTTGGAGCCCTATGCCGACCTTTGGCAAATTGTGTATTCCCCGCGCCGACACCTGGGAGCCGCTCTATACCGCCCAGGCCGGCGAGCAGCCGACAATCAATATCAATATGGTCAATTGCAGTGCGAACACCGTGAATGTGGGCCTCGCCATTGGCGTCGGTGGCGTGGTCAACGGTGATAGGTTGGAGTGGAAAACCCCGCTCGATCCGGAAGGCATGATCAGTAATGTGCTGGAGCGCAGCGGCATTGCCATTTCTCCCGGCGAAACCGTCTATGTACGCGCCAGCGCGGTGGGCGTGGTCGATGCCCGTGCTTTTGGATTCCCGACCTGATGGGCCGCCGTATCCTTTCGTCCACGTCTGGCAATGTGGCAGCCCGCTCGGTCTTTCCGTGGCCTGCCGCGATTCCGCGCCCCGCCGCCCAGGGCGACAACACTGGCGCCTCGGCCGGCTATCTGCCCGTGTCCTGGCTGACCGATGGCAGCGCGCTACAGGTTTTCTCGTTGCCGGGGTTTGCCTTGCTTAACCCTGCCGGAATGCCGATCTGGACCAAAGTGCTGACCGACTTTCCGTCCATCACCGCCTTGGTGCGTGAATCGATCTATTTCGATGCGGTCGATCAAGCAATCTGGTGTATGACCTATTTCACGGGTACCACGCCTGCGACGATGTACCTCAACAAGATTGTGCTGGCGACCGGAGCGCTCACAGTAGTGGGAAGCTTTTCGGCGCAGGCCAACAATGCTTTTGCCCATAACAACCACCTGCTAACCCGACCCGTCGAGGGCGCCGGCAATTTATCGCTCTACAGCGTGTCCGCCACCAATGGCAATGTGTATCGCACGACGTTCCATCCCACTACCGGTGCGATTGTGACCGGCCCGACTGTGGTGACCTCGGCGAATGGCGTGCCATTGAACAACACCGGTAACGGATTTGCCTATGTCAGTGCCGACGAATCCCTGGTGGTGTTGGCCAGCGCGAGCGTGCAGTCGGGTTCCACCAACACCGATCCCATCGTGCTGCCCTTGGCACGGAACGGTCGGCAAGCCGCCGTCATGGCGAACCAGATCGGTTTCCCGGTCAGCATGGCCAGCAACGGTGCGACGGCCTTGCTTCGCCATATTGGTGGCGGCAAGTACACGGTGTTTAGTCCTGCGGGTGGTAGGCGATTGACGGGCGGGGTGTATACGCGGCTGGCACTCGATTCGTGGTTGAACCAAGTCGCCACATTGGCAGGGATTTAAAACCATGAACAAACGTGTGCATTTCCCTATACGAAGCGACGACTCATCCGGATTAATTGTGTATCCGGACCAGATTCGCTTCTTTGCCAATGCCGATCTGGCCGCCATGCCAGGCCATATCATCGCCGACTACAGCGGCAGCCTCGATCTGCCCCTCTATGGTCTACCCAGGCCAACCGTCCGCCCGCTACTGGTCATTACCCAGGTCACCAGCGACCGACCCAATCAAAGCACCGTAGCCCTGGATCGCCATGAGGTGATCTGCCCGCAGGGCGCAACGCTGAGCTTTACCGCAGAGTTGCGCGACGAGGCGGGGGCGGTGCTGCCGCTAAGCGACAGCTTTCGATTGCCGATCCGCCAGCACGGTGGCCGCGATGGCTTGCTGCTGGCGACCATGGCGGAAGGTGTCGTGACCGTGACCGCGCCGTTTACCGTGCCGGGTGACGATGGCGCCTGGCAGGTCGATGAGACGGCTATCAATGCCGGTTTGCCGGAAGCTGCACAGATGCGCTTTGCCGGTATTACGGTCAGCGTGTTCCGCGCCTAGGCCGCCCTGCGTTCCGCCAGGAAGCGGGTTTCACCAGCATCGATGTTCAGCAGCAGGAACTTGATACGAGGATCACCCGCCGGGTAGCGATTGGCATCGCGTAAGAAGTACAGATAGCCATGCCTAGGCACGGTTTGATAGCCCGGGATAATCATCATATGGTCGAAGCGCTCGGATATCCGTGTAATGGTCTCGATCAACGACATGGCTGTCACGCGGGAACCGGCCACGGCAACGATGCCGTGCTGTTGCAAGGCTGAGATGACATCGTCGGTTGCGTCATGGGCATCAAAGATCTGCATGGGGACTCCTCCTAGGTATGGGCGGGTCACTGCTAAGCCATCAAGCAAGAGAAACACGACAAGGTCATCCTGACTCGGACAGACATGCCTCTCCTTGTCGAACACAGCACCTTCATAAAATGCATTAGCAGAATCTAATGCAAAGCATTGTCCTGCGCATCACCCAGATGGAGGAAAGCGCACCCGTCCGCGCTTGAATCACCCATGCCGTCCCTTTAACCAGCCTGCCCGCCCACTGCGGGCTTTTTCAATTGGAACTTCATGCCCAGTCTGAGTTTTTTCCACGGGGTGACCGTGACCCTGGTCGATACAGGCCCGCGCCCCATCGCCATCCCGTCCTCGTCCATCATTGGCCTGGTCGATACCTTTACCCCCGCCGAGGGGCTGGCCGCCCCCAATCAACCGATCCTCCTGACCAGTTACCGCGAGGCGGTCCTCAAGTTTGGCGCCGGCAGTAATCTGGCGAAGGCCGCGCGAGGGATCTATGCCCAGGCGGCTGCCGTGATCGTGGCGGTCGGTGTGCCCAGTGTCGCCGATGGCGCCGCGCTGACTAGCGCAATCATCGGCGGGGTGACCCAGGCCGGCTTACGTACCGGCATGCAGGCGCTACTGGATGGCAAAAGCCGCCACAATGCGCAGCCACGGCTAATCGTTTGTCCCGGCCATTCGGCCAAGCAGCCGGTCGCGTCTGCCATGGATAGCCTGGCGGCCAAGTTGAAAGCGGTGGCTATCGTCGATGGGCCGAATACCGACGATGAAGCCGCCATCGCTTACTTCACCAACTTTGGTTCTAAACGCATCTATGCCGTCGATCCAGGGCTGAAGATCTGGGATACCACCGCGAATGCCGAGGTGGTGGTGCCGGCTTCTCCCTATGCAGCTGGCCTGTTCGCGCGGACCGACAAGGAATACGGCTTTTGGGCCAGCCCGTCGAATAAGGAGTTCGTCGAAGTGACCGGTACCGGCCGTCCCGTCGAGTTTCTCGATGGTGACGAGACCTGCCGCGCCAACCTGCTCAATGCCGCCCATATCACCACGATTATCCGCGACGGTGGCTTCCGGCTATGGGGCAACCGTACCCTGTCGGCCGACCCCAAGTGGTCGTTTGTGACCCGCGTGCGTACGCTCGATATCGTCATGGACGCCATTCTCTACGGCCACAAGTGGGCGGTGGACCGGAGTATCACTAAGACCTACGTCAAGGACGTCACGGAAGGGCTGCAGGCCTTTATGCGTGACCTGAAGGCCCAGGGCGCGATTATCAATTTCGAGGTCTATCCGGATCTGGAACTGAATACCGCCAGCCAGTTGGAACAAGGCAGGGTGTACTGGAATATCCGCTTTACCGATGTGCCACCGGCGGAAAACCCCATTTTTAGGGTCGAGGTGACCAATCAATGGATCACCGAAGTCCTCAACACCAATAAATAAGGGAGGACGCAATGATTCCGCAGACCTTGTACAACATGAATGCCTTTATCGACGGCAAGGGCTACGCCGGCCTGGCGATGTCGGTGACACCACCCAAGCTCAAGCTCAAGACCGACGACCACCGCCCCGGCGGCTCGGATGCTGCCATCAAGATGGATATGGGCATGGAGACGCTGGAAGGCAGCTTTACCCTATCCGGCCTGGATGCCGGCGCGCTGAAGTTCTTTGGCTTGGCCGATCAGACCGCCTTCAATGGCAGCTTCCGAGGTGCCTTCAAGGATCAGAAAGGCGCCGTGGTCGCCGCCATTATCAGCATGCGCGGCATGCTGGAAGAGCTGGATATGGGCGACTGGAAGCCGGGCGAGAAGTCGGAGAACAAGTTCGGCATTGCACTCAGCTATTACAAGCTGGAGCTGGATGGCAAGGTCATGTATGAGATCGAGCCACTGGCCTGCAAGCGCGTGATCGATGGGGTGGATCAATTGGAGCAGGTACGCGAAGCCCTGGGCATCTGATCCCTTCGCGATGTAATTCAATGTTCATAAAGGGTGATGTTTTTACGGTTCAAATAGGCGGTGAGCGTCGACCAGCTATATGAATTATCCGCAGTATCGAATTCCATGCGAAACGGATGACCATTTTCCGCCCACCATTGCGCCCCGCTGGGCAATGCGAATAATTGCTGTAAAGTTCGGACATTGCTAAACTCGCCTGCGCTAAAACCAATGCGGGCACGGATATCGAATGGTAGGGTGGAAATAAAGCCGAATTTTATCCAAACCAATTCGCTGTCCAATTGCTCGGCCCCCTGGATGCCGCCTGCTACAGGCATGACAATCCTTCTTGCGCCCAGCGCCTTGGCCGCTAACGCCTGCCGCGCAAATATACGGATACCCAGGCCGCATTTCCGCTTTTCTTTTTTAATACTGAGCCCATGGTTTTCCATCCAAAATCGTCCATTATCAAAATGGAGGATGCGCTCGGTTTTACTGAGTAGCACGGGATGGCTGATTAAAAATGAAGCGGCGGTGGCCGTGATACGTAAATCAATCCGTGATCCGTCCATTGCCCCGGTCAATTCCGCTGCGAGGGAGGTATCGATGTAGTGCCCTTCGAACATGTGGCTTCCATCGCACACTAATCCCACTTCGTTGTTAAAAAGCGACTTCGTCAGATTGTCACGATTGTCCATGATGTTTCTGCACTTGAGCCATCGAAAACAAATCGATTGATCCTTTAATTTCTAGCAAAACTTGCTTTTCAACGCCAGGTATTTTTACCCAAGGATCCGTAATATGAACCAAACTCATTCGCAACAAATAATTGCCGGCCATATCACGGTGCAATTACGCCAAGCCACCACCTTTAATGGCGTGCTGCGCGATAGCCTCACCCTACGCGCTCCGCTGGTACGCGATATCCGCAATGCCCAGCGCCTGACGAGCGACGAAACGGAGCGCGAGATGCAACTGTTCGCCTCCCTCGCCGAAGTGTCGGTCGCCGAGCTGGAGGGCATGGCCTGGCGCGATTACCGTCGCCTGCAGGAGGCGTATTTTCGCCTGGCAGCCGATGACGATACTGGCGCCGGACCAACTGCGCCGATTGCTGCAACGGCTGGCTAAGGAGCTGCATTTCCAGCCGTCCGAGATTGAGCGCCTGCCGCTCGATGACGTGCTGTGGTGGCTGGGCGGCGAGGCGTAAAACAAGGAGACAAGATGGCGAGAGAAATCGCGCTCGGCCTGGTCATCGGTGGCGCGGTCGGCGCCTCGCTGGGTAAGGCATTCGCAGAGACCAAGGGCAAGGTCGCCGATCTACAGCGGCGCACCCAGGATGCCAAGCTGTGGCACAAGGTGATCGGCGAGACGCGGCAGCTGCAACGGGAATTCAATACGCTGCATCGCACCGGTAGTGCGGCGGCCGAAGGCGTACGTCGCAAGCTGGACGGCAATATCGCCACCTTGCGCCAGGCCGGCATCGAGGTGGAACGGCTGGAACAACACTATCGCCGGCTGGGTCGCACTGCACGCGGCTTGGAACTACAGGCGGCTGGCCGACAGCGGATCGGCGCCGGCATGGAAGCGGGTAAATCTGCCATGGCCGATGCCGGCAAGTTCGCCCTGGGCATGGCGGCCCCGGTCATGGTCAGCGCCGACTATCGTGCCATCGTCCGCGATATCGCCATCAAGGGCGGCATTGCCCGTACCGCCGAAGAGGAGAAGCTGTCGCGCGGCATTGTCAGAGCATCGGCTGATAGCGGCATGGCCCGCAACGATGTCGCCCAGGCGGTGAACGTGATGGTGGGCGGCGGGATGACGCGGCAGCAAGCCTTGGCCTACGCGCCCGATGCGGCCAAGTTTTCGATTGGACAGGCATCGGAAGGGACCGACACCGCCAAGTTGATCCAGGCGCTGGCGCAGAATGCCAAGATCGGCGACCCGGAGGGGATGCGCAAAGCGCTGAACAGCATCGCCTACCTGGGTAAGGCCGGTTCGTTCGAGTCGAATGACATGGCCCGCTGGTTCCCCGAGCTGCTGGCCGAGATGCAGAAGGTCGGTATCGTCGGGCAGGAGTCCATCTCCAGCCTGGGCGCCATGCTGCAAGTCCAGATGAAGACTGCCGGCTCCGCCGACCAGGCCGCCAACAATCTGAAGAACTGGTTTTCCAAGATCGGTTCGGAAGAAACGAAGAAGCAGTACAAGGATGCCGGCATCGATTACGAGGCCAAGATGCGAGAAGCCATCGGCAAAGGCTGGAACACGGTCGAGGCCTCCTTCGTGTTGGCCCGCGCCTATGTCGAGCGGATCGACCCGACCAAGGCCAAGCAACTGGCCGAGGCAGCCAAGCAGATCGCGCAGCAAGACCCGTCCAATCAGCAGGCCATGCTGAAAGCCTTTGCCGAGACCATGAAAACCGGCGATCTGTTTGCGGACATGCAAGTGAAGGCAGCCCTCACGGCGTATATGCAAAACAGCGCGCTCTACGCCAATCTCAAGCGCGACTCAAAGGCTGCCAGCAAGGATATCGAGAAGGATCTCGCTGACCGCCGCGCCAGTGCCAAGCAACTATGGAGCGAGGTTGGCCAAGCCTGGGACGACGCCGTGCGCCGCGTGGGCGATGCGCTGCAACCGCTATCCGATACGGTGGGTAGGGCCTTACGCGGGATCGGGCAAGGCATCGGTACCTTCGCCAGTGCGGTGCCGCAGGCGACCGCCGCCTTGGCCGTGCTGGGCGCCTCGCTGATTGCCTGGAAGGGCATGAAGGCCGGCGCGCAGATCGGCCGCGGGGCCTTCGATCTGGCGCGCGGTGGGCTGCTGGCTGGTCGGGGTCGGCTACCTGGCCGGCTGGGTCAACTGGCCGAACGGGCGGGTAACGCGGTCGGTGCTGCCAATGCCCAGGCGGTGTATGTCACCAATTGGCCGGCAGGTGGCTTAGGCAGTGGTGGTATCGATCTGCCCAATCGCCACACGCCAGGTGGCACCCAGCCTGTCGGTCGAATGGGCCGCGCCTGGCAAGCGGTACGCGGTGCAGGGGAACGGATCGTCGGCGGCGGCCTGAATCTCCTGGGCAATGCGGGCCGCCCCGGTCTGGCCCTCGCTTCGATGGGCAGCGTCGCCAGCATGGCACCCACCCTGGGTTCTATCGCAGGTAGCGGCTCGGCTGGTTTGATTGCCACTTCCGGCGGCATGGTCGCGGGTGCTGGGGCTGCTGGCTATGGCGTCGGTACCCTAATCAACAAGGGCGTGGGCAAGGTCACTGGCGGCGGCGATGGCTGGGCAGGTGGAGGTCTATTTCAGCAGCTGCATGGCGAGGAACTGCGCCAACTCAATGCGCCGATATCGCTGGCCGAGGTCAATGCCTTGCGCGCCAAGCAGGGCAAGCCCGCAGTAACCAGTCTGTCCACGGCGCAGCCTGCATCGGCGACCAAGCCGGTACCGACCACGAACCAGCAACTCACCTTCGCCCCAAATCTGGCCATCACCGTCCAGGGCGACGTCAAAGACCCGCGCGCCCTGGCTGCCGAGCTGATGCCGCATCTCAAACGGATGTTCGAAGACTACCGCGCCCAGGTCGCACGCGGCGCCCTGCATGACGCCGCCCACGTTTAAGGAAACCACATGGCACTCGTTCAAGCAATCGGCCAAGCCGCCACACGCGCAGCGGCGGCCGCCGGCCGGGTCGGACTGGTCGCGGCGAAGCTGGCGCAAGATCCTGGGCAGGGTGCGGCGATGCTGCAATCGGTCGGTGGGCAAGCGGTGTCTGATATCCAGGCAGCCACCTCGGGCTTGTCCCAGCTGCGCGGTACCGAGCAAACGCTTGCCGATACCGATCGGTCGGCCATGGGCCGCGCGTATGGCGCCCTGGATAATGCTGTGGTGGCGATTCAGGACAAAGGCGGCCGCATTGTTGCTGCGGTCTCCCAGGCCAGCAGTGCGACCCAGCAGATTGCCAAGCAACTGGCGGAAGCGGGCCAAGCCCTGAAGCAGGCCAATACCCGCGCCCAACAGCAGCATCCCTTGGCCGCCGGCCCGGTACCGACCGCTACACCGTCGCCGACCACCCAGCGCGCGGCAACCACGTCGCCTTTCACCGGCGCCACCGGCCCCGCTTCGCACCTGCTGATCCTCACTGCGCCGAGCGGTACCTTCTATTTCAACCTCAGCACCGCCGCGCACGACAGTGTGAAGCGCCAGACGGCCTACAACGTCGCCAGCCAGGACCGGCTGACGCGCCGGCCTGCGTTGCAAGCGGTCAGCCAGGGCGGGGAAACCATCACCTTGTCCGGCGCCATCTTTACCGCTGCCAATTTCGGTACCGGCGCGCCGGGTATCGGGCAACTCAATCGGCTGCGCAAGATCGGCTACGCCCTGGAGCCCGTCACGCTGACCACCGGCTTCGGTGAAGTCCTGGGCCGCTGGTACCTGACCAAGATCGACGAAGAGCAGGCCGGCCTGCTGGCGAATGGTGCCCCTCGCAAGCAAACCTTTACCTTGGAGTTCCAGCGCTATGGCGAGGACTATACGAACGGCTGAGGGCGATATCCTCGATACCCTGTGCCAACTGATCTACGGCTATCTGGATGGGACGGTGGAAACCGTCCTGGCCGCTAACCCCGGCTTGGCGGCCCAGGCGCAGCCTTATCCGTCCGGCCTGCTGATCACGTTTCCGGATCTGCCTGCCCGCCGGCAGGATGCGATCCAGCTGTGGGCCTAGGCATGAAGCCCGACTTTCAAGTGCTGGCCGACGAACATGACATTACCGCCCTGATCCGCGACCGGCTGATCGAAATCCGCGTGACCGATAAACCCGGCCTGGATTCGGACAGCTGCGAGATCGAGCTGGATGACCGAGATGGGAAGCTGACGTTTCCGCGCAAGGGGGCGGTATTGGCGGTATCGTTGGGCTGGGTAGGCGAAGGCTTGAATCGCCTGGGCCGCTATCGGGTGGATGAGATCGAGGTGAAAGGCCCGCCGGCCGCCATCCTGATCCGTTGCAAAGCGGCTGATGTGAGCGAAGACAGCAAGACGCACCGGCGTAACAGCTGGGAGGACACCAGCCTATCCACCATCGTGGGCGATATCGCCGGCCGGCATGGCTGGCAACCGGTGTGTGCCGTGCAAGCGGAGATCGTGCGGGCCGATCAAGTGGGCGAAAGCGATCTGCACTTTCTGACGCGCTTGGCACGGCTGCACAACGCCACCGCCACTGTTAAAGCCGGCAAGTTGCTGGTCCTCACGCGTGATAGTAGGCAACAGGCCAGCGGCGGGAGCATGGCCGAGCTGGCCATTTCACCGGCGCAATGCCACAGCTATTCGCTGGTGTTTCCGGATCGACCCGCCCATGCCAAGGTTCGGACCCAGTGGCACGATCCCAAGTTAGGCCAGCCGGTACCGCTGGTCTTGCCTAACCCCTCTGCGCCACCAGGTGCGACAGCGATCCATATCGACCGCCATATCTACGCCAATCCGCAGGCAGCCCGCGACGCGGCCGATAGCCGGCTGGGTGCCCTCAATCGCGCCACCGCCAGCGGCCATCTGGTCCTGGCGCGTGGCGATGCCCGTGTATGTGCCGAGCGTAAAGTGCGTCTAAAGGGCTTTAAACCGCAGGTGGATGGTGTCTTTCTGGCCGAAAGTGTGGAACACGCCTATTCGCATACTGGCTGGATCACCACCGTGCAACTGAACGCCGGCAATGCCGGTAAGCCCCAGGTCGGCCGCACCAGCCAAACGGATCTGCCTATCCCCGCGCCGCCCCGCTAGCCCGCAATCCCAGACAGTGTGCCCCGCCGCGTGCGGGGTTTTTTATTGCCGATGCCCTTGGAGGTACCTTTGCAACATCCCATCCCACCCGATCGCTGGCGCGAGCAGGTCGATCACAAATTGGCCGATCTCTCGGCCCAAGTGCAGCAAAATACCGCCATCACCAGCGAGGTGCGCGAGATCCTCGATACCGTACGCGGCGGCATGCGCGTACTGGAAGTGCTGGGCACCGTCGCCAAGTGGGTGACGCCCATTGTGATGCTGGTGACCGCTGTGCTGGCCTTTATCCATCAGCTGGGCTCGGGAAATAAGCCATGAGTACCCGGCTGCGCATTCTCACTGCCAGCACCGCCGCCGTGCTGGCCCTCGCCACGCCCTTCGTCATCCAATGGGAAGGCAAGCGCAATCGAACCTATCTCGATGTTGCCGGTATCCCCACGGCCTGCATGGGCCAGACTGGCGAGCGGATCAAAATCGGTGCGACTTACAGCGATGCCACCTGCGAGGCCTGGCTCCGCGAGGAACTGACCGAGACCTACGCCGCTGTCAGCCGCTGCATTGCCGTTCCCATGACGCCAAATCAGGCCGCCGCGCTGACCGCCTTCGCATACAACGTCGGTTCTACAGGCGCCTGCCAATCCGCTGCTGCTCGCTATGCTCGACAGAGTGACTGGGGAAAGGCGTGCCGCGCGATCCAGATCAACGATGCCGGCCAGCCGGCCTGGTCGTATGTGACCGACGCAAAGATCGGCAATAAGGTCTACGTGCAAGGTTTGGCGAATCGTCGTGCGGCAGAGCGGGCGCTGTGCGAAGGCAGGGTACGGCATGCAGTTTAGTCTGTTGCCCTGGTACTGGCGTTGGGGTGCGATGTTGACCCTAGCCACCAGTCTTTACGCGCTGGGACGCCTTCATGGCCAGCAAGCCGAACACGCCCAAGACAACGATGCGGCACGAGCCGCCCTGGTTCGCGTGATTCGCATCCAGCGCAAGCAAGCGGCGATCAGCCAGATCGTTGCCGAGCAACACGAAACCGGCCGAACCCGTGACGGGGTCGTTTACCGAACCATTGAAAAGGAGGTGATTCGCTATGTGGCGAGTCCCGATCATGCTGTGTGCCATCTGGATCGCGAGTGGCTGCGCCTCCACGACGCCGCAGCCCTGTCCGTCCTTCCCCAGCCCACCGGCAGCGCTGATGCGGCCGCCAGCGACTCTACAAGCGATGACGCCCTTCAAACCATCACCGACAACTACCAAGCCTGCCAAGACAACGCGCGGCAACTAGCTGATTTACAGGCTTGGGTGCATCAGCAGTTGCATCACTAGCGCGACTACCCGTCATTCTATTGCGCCGAGGATGGCGTATAAGCGAAGGGTCGGCAAAACGCAGGCGGCTGAACAAAGGGCAAGACCGTACTTACACGTTGAAGTGCTTCACTTCCTCTCGCATGGCGGTCGCCAGCACGGTCAATCCCTGTGCCGAGGCAGCAGTTGCGGAAGCGGCGGCAGTATTTTCTTCTGACATCTGCGCCACTTGCTCCACGCGGGAGGCAATTTGGGTACTTGCTGTCGTTTGCTCTTTCAACGCCGTGTTAATCACGCCGACGGCATCCTCGACGACCGCTGCGCTCTTCGTGATTCGCTCTATCGCACTGCGTGCCTGTTCCGCAGACGCCACCACACTGCCTACTTTCTCCACGGTAATATTCATCCCCGCCACCGACTCGGTGGTATGAGATCTGATCTGCTCTATCATTTGCGCAATTTCCTTGGTGGCCCCGCTGGTGCGCTCGGCCAATTTACGTACCTCATCGGCCACAACGGCGAAGCCACGGCCATATTCCCCCGCACGGGCGGCTTCGATGGCCGCATTCAAAGCCAGTAGATTGGTTTGGTCCGCCACTTCGCGGATCACGGCAACGATGCCGCTGATATGCTTGGATTGCTCTCCTAGTTCGCTGATCGTCGTCGCCGTCGAGCGGATGCTCGCCGCAATATCGCGGATATCGGTTGCCGTCTGTTGGATAACCAGTGTGCCTTCCTGCGACAGTTTCCCTGCGTTCACAGAAGCTCGCCCCGCATCATCGGTGTTGTCGCTGACCTGGCTGATGCTGACCGTCAATTGTTCTACCACCGCCGCCATGGCCGCAGTCGTTTCACTTTGTTGGCTGGAGGCTTGAGATACCTGTGTTGAACTGGTCGCCAATGCATCTGCGGCATTCGCCAACTCATTCGCATGGTCGCGCGTACTGGTGATTGTTTTGTGCAAGGATTGCTGCATCAGGGCCAAAGCATTCAGCATCTGGCCCGTTTCGCTTTTACCTCCGGTTTCAATGGCATGAGTAAGATCACCGGCAGCCACGGCTTGCGCTGCCGCGAGCGCTTGGCGAACGGGCCGCAAGATGCTCGCCGCGACCAGCCAGCCGATGACGGCGGCAAGGCTTGCCATCACGGCTATCGCTGCGAAGAGGAGATTGCGGGTGCTGCGCTGATGGCTGATCCTCGCCGCGATGAGATCATCGAGTTGCTGCATGGCGGCATGCGTAAGCTTGAACTCTACGTCGATGGACTGGGTAAAGAACGCGATGTAGTCGGGCGCGGGATAGTCAAGCGTATCCATGCTGGCAACCTTGCTCCGAGCGAGTTCAGCGGCATCGCGGGCATTTTTACTTCCCTCGACCACCAAGGCACCCATCTTCGCTTGAAGGTCACTGTTCGCGGCAATAGCCTTCTTCAGCGTATTCTCCATCCGTTCCGTGCCGGAGCGGGCCGTTGATAGCAGGCCATACATGACGGCTTTGCCATTCTGATCGATCTGCTTGGTGGCAAGCAGGCCTGCTCCCTTTGCGCGCAACTGGCCCAAGTTCTCCGCGAGCGTAGGAAGGTCTACATAAACCGCGCGCATCAAATAATAGGTGTCGGCGTCCGGGTCTAAGGAAAGGCCGAATTGATCCGCGATCTGTTCGACGACCTTGAGCAGGTAGACACAAAGCGCGGTGTGTTGCTGATAACTTTGCGGCACGTCAATGCTGCGCGCCGCCACGCCGCCGCTCAATCCTTGCCAATCGGCCCGCACCTTTTGCAGCTGCTCCTTGAGGTCACCGGATTGGTCTTTCAGCTGGGTTTCCAGCAGGGCGAGCGTTTTTTCGACTTCTTCCTGCTTCGCTTGTCGCTTATCGGCAAGTTGGCTTGCACCAAGAAATGCAGCCGAGAGTCCACGGTGCTGTTGAACCTGTTGCAATAGATTGAGCGCGGTTTTCCCTGGGCCGATGCCGAGTTGCTCGTTCAAAGAGACATCGATGACAGTGTTTGCATGATTGAAATACAGATAGATCGGCGGGAGTGCCAAGCCGATCCCCAATGCCGCCAGGATGATAAATTTCTGCCACATCATCAGCCGGTCAAGAAATGTTCTCAGCATTGCCATTACCTCGCTTGTTGCCTACAAGCTAGGTATAGATAGGCAGACTCGTCTCCTCAAGACAGGATCAGGCGTGCCCTGCCTGCTAATCGACAACCTCGCACCTGCCGTGCATCCTTCTCCAGCGCCAAGCGAGTGAACGTTCCCACTTTTCTGAAGGGAATCCGCAGGGAGAAACGGCATTGAATAGTCGGGCCATCACGACCCGACTAGTGACGCAGGGAAATGCTACATCAAACGATTTGCCGTCAGCATCGGCGCGTAATGCTCATGCGCCGGGATGGACTGGTGCAGCAAGGCTGCATCCATCGGCGCAAACGTCGCCATGGCGCTGACCAAGCTGGCTAACTGCTGATCCACGGACGCGACCATCGGCGGACGGGGTAGCACTTCCAGGCTGTCGCCGCTGGCATCCGCCCACTTGGCCGTTACCGCTCTGGCTTGTATGTGGGTGTGATTCCACACCACGCTATCGCTGAACTTGAATTGCTCGAGGCGATAGGCCAGCGCATTGGTCGCGTCGAAGTAGTTCTCGACGGTCACTTGGTCGGCGGCGCCGTACTTCAGGACCAAGTTGACGCCCACCTTCTGCACCGCGCTGATCTCGGTTGATTTCACATCCTTGAACTGGATGGCATCGACGTTGTTGGCGGTCGTGTCGAAGTCGCGGATTATGTCAGCGCCGCCGCCCTTGGCCAGGGCATAGGTATCGCTGCCCAAGCCGCCATCCAGGCGATTGGCGCCGTTGTTGCCGGTCAGCACATTGTTCAGCGCATTGCCGGTGCCATTGATGGAAGCGGTGCCGGGGGCGAGGGTGAGGTTCTCCAGATTGGCACCCAGGGTGTGCGTGACGCCAGTCACCACCGTATCGCTGCCCTCGTTGGCGTTCTCGACAATCATTTCGCGACCATTGCTGACAATGTAGAAGTCATGGCCTAGGCCACCTGTGAGGGTGTTGTCGCCGCCACCGCCATCGAGCAGGTCGTTGCCGGCCTCGCCGAACAGTTGGTCGTTGCCATTCCCGCCGCGCAGGCTGTCGTCGCCACCGTTGAGACGGTCGTCGCCATCATCGCCGGCCAGGGTGTCGTTGCCACCTAGGCCATAGATTGTGTCGTTGCCGGCGCCGCCCGCCAGGCTTTCGGCGGCAGCGGTGCCATTGAGGTTGTCGTTGCCGGTCGTGGGGGTATTGGGCGGGATCAGCCGGGCAATCTCGGCGGCTGATATCCCGTTGCCACTCATGGGCTGAACATAGGCAATCGCCGACTCGCCGCCGTTGAAGTGATTCAGTACCCGCACGCTACGGCTGGCATCCACGATGCCGCAGCCCTGTCCATCATTCCCCAGTCCACCGGCAGCGCTGATGCGGCTGCCAGCGAGTTTACAAGCGATGACGCACTGGGCACCGTTACCGCCAACTATCAAGCCTGCCAGGACAACGCCAGGCAGTTAGCGGACCTGCAGAACTGGATTCGGCGGCAGGAGTCGGTATTCACAATGAGATAGGAGCAGCCTCGTAAGCATACGAGGACGCGAGCGGATGCGCCTGCAAAGCCTTTTTATGCAGCTGCCGCAAATAGTTTTGAGCGTTCCGACTGCAAAGAGGCCATTTTGGAGGCGTAAGAGGACCGCTTCCCTGTGTTTTTTCTTTCTAGGCGCAATACCCGCTGCCCTTGCGTAGTAGGGCCGGTACCCTACCAAATGTCGCACCGTTAGGCTGAAGAACGGTAAATACCCGCACCGGGTAGGGATGCATAGGTACGCTACCAGACATATAAGTAGCGTCAGGTGTGTATATCCTTGGCAGCAACGAGAAGGCTACCTGGATAGCCACCCCAGTATCAGTTCAGGAGGCGCACCATGATCGACCCGCCCAACCCCAGGGATAACCATCTGCTGGCAGCTTTACCCGACGCCGAATGGCTGCGCTTGTTGCCACAGCTGGAAGCGGTCGAACTGTCGCTAGGCCAGGTACTGTACGAATCCGGTAGCAGGATGAGCCATGTGTACTTTCCCACCACCGCCATCGTCTCCATGCTGTATGTGATGGAAAACGGCGCACCGGCAGAAATCGCGGTGGTCGGGAACGAGGGACTGGTGGGGGTTTCGCTCTTCATGGGAGGGGATTCCACCCCCAGCCGGGCGGTGGTGCAAAGCGCAGGCTTAGGGTTTCGGCTACGCGCCAAGGTCATGAAGGAAGAGTTCTACCGGGCCGGACCGGTAATGCATCTATTACTGCGCTATACCCAGGCGCTAATTACCCAGATGTCGCAAACCGCCGCTTGTAATCGGCATCACACGCTCGACCAGCAGCTATGCCGCTGGCTGCTGCTTAGCCTGGATCGCCTGCAGAGTGACGAATTGGTGATGACGCAGGAACTGATTGCTAACATGCTGGGGGTACGGCGGGGGAGCGTCACCGAAGCGGCACTCAATTTGCAGAGTGCCGGGCTGATCCGCTAAGCGCGCGGCCATATCTCGGTGCTGGATCGAATGGGGCTGGAAGCACGCAGCTGCGAGTGCTACGCGGTGGTCAAGAAAGAGTACAACCGCCTACTGCCAGCTGAATTGGCGGCGTAACGACTTATCTGCAAGCTGAACAGTAAGGACCCAGTCGCCTGCATTCCGATCATATTGGCTTTAAAGCATCAAAACGTGAAACCATGCTACTCAGAAAGCAGGGAACCGGTTGGTAACGTTTTACCGTAAAATATTTCCTCCAGAAAATTGATTTCCTTATTTGAATAGATAAACGATAGAACTACCTTCCGCAAAAAGATCAGATGATCCCGACGACCGACGACCGACGACCGACGACCGACGACCGACGACCGACGACCGACGACCGACGACCGACGACCGACGACCGACGACCGACGACCGACGACCGACGACCGACGACCAGCCGCCATCCTACGAGCCCAGTTATTGGGAGATTTGCAGCGATTCGGAGCCGCCGCCCTGGAGGGATGACGCCAACGAGCTAGAACCCCCACCTTATGAAGCGGGGTATTGGGAAGCCTGCGCCGATTCAGGCCCGCCGCCTTGGTTGAATGACCTGGGCGACGAGGAGTATTTCGACGGCGATGCCAATTTTGAGCGGTGCTATGACTGAACCATCATCATAGTAAATCCCAGCGCGGATTCCTCCTGCAATGGCTTTCTACTGAATGACGCAAATCAGCGCGGCATTACCAATTCAGTAACAGCCTTTTGGAATGATGTTCCAATTTTCTGCGTTGTACTATTTTCATAGTCAAGCCGATAAAGCTCTGCACTTTGGTTGCCGGATTTTACTGCCAAAGCGCCTACGCCTTCTATATCTGCCAAGATGTAGTAGTTTGCTTCAGGGAAGATAACCTCCCTAACTTTCGCTAGCCCATAAACTACAGCGGATGCAAGAGTAAGCCCCTCAGTCCGAGCAATAAGTTCCAGATAGTCCTGCGGCAGTTGCGCATCAACGCGGGCAATATATGCGGCCTGCTCCGACTGCGGCAACGGGGCGCGGAGGCTCTCTGTATCGGCCAAGGATCGGCCATCATTCAACAGCCACGCAGGCAGCATCGACTCATCTACAAACCCCGCTGGGCTTGGGCTCAGAGGGTCGAACCAGATTTTCACGTCAGCAATTTCAGGCTGTACCGTCTTCAAGTCTGAGCCTGCAAAGAACTGCTTAGGTGCCTTGTTAAATGCCAGGGAAAAGAGTCGGCCATTGGCTAACCAGACCTCAGCCTTTAGCTTTGCCTGCTTACCTGGCGCAATCAAATTGACGCTTGCGAGAAGCGCTTCTTCGCCAGTATTGGGAAAGCGAAGGCTCTCATCAAATGCCGGCTTCCCAAAGCGCATTTGATAAAGATTCACTTCTTTGCCGTCAGCCAATCGCTGTACCTTGTTGATTGCTTCCATTTGACGCTGCAACAGGGAGGCCGCGCGCTCGTTTAGACGAGCTTTGACCTCCTCTATAATGCGAGTCTCAAATGGGCAGAAATCTGCCCGGCCTAGCAGGAAGTTGAAGATTTTTTCCATTAGTCTGAATTCGTGGCAGCGCCTGCAACACCGATTGCTGCGCCTGCTGCTCCACCCTTATATACGTTAGGAATTCGGTTCCATTGCTGAATCACTGTATTCGGCATTGGATTAGCTTCTTTCCAAGTACGCGGCATAAATCTGTAGCGGTATGGGTCAGACAAAGCATGTTCAACCTTCGTTACATAATTGCCGTTCCAAAGCGAGCGAGGTCCACCTTTTCGGTTTGGTATCCAGTGCGAAAACTCTTTGCCCCAGCCTTTGGTACCGGCAGCTCTCCAGCCAGCAGCGCCACCAATGGCTGTACTCACTAACACGCCAGACACTTCTCCACCGGTATAGGACGCCGAGCATTTATCCACCGAGCCGTTTGTACCAAGTTGGTCACGGGCCATATCGGTCAAACCAAATGACAAGGTGTCACCAAAGCCAGCAGAGAAGTCTACGACAGGCTGTGGAATCGTCGGGATGTCTTCAATTCCAAACAATCCATACGGGTCGGAATAGTGCATCGGATTGCCATACACATAGGCATATATAGTTGGCCCTGACGCAAACCGTCGTACACGCTGCCCGCAAACCTAGGCCCCATGCGGCTTTACGCCATTTTTTCCTGCCGCAGATGTTCTAAAGAGCTAAATTTTTTCCAGGGGTGCATTTTTGCCCGCCTGCGCGCAATTCGCAAGGTATTAGAACCGAGCGGCTAAGGCGAAGGTCGAGCCGCCGGCATCGCGGCGCCCGCACGTTGCCGTCGGCTTGCGTGGCGTCATTCGGGGGGATGAAGCGGAAGCGGCCCGCTTAGCGCGGCGCGGGGCCAGGCAGAGCGAGCCGCAAGGCGGCGTGCTTGAATCAGCACGCCGGGGGATGGAGGGCCGAGCCTAGCCCTTCCAGTATGGGTAGCCCACCCGGTGGTAGTACTCGTAGGCCATGCTCCGCTCATCCGAGCCGTTGCTGCTGTAGCCATCTTTACGCGGGCTACTGGCCCAATTCATGATGCCGCACACATCAGCCACGAAGCCGCGCAACACGATTTCCGGCTCCGCCAGCGGCACGACTTCCACAGCACTTAGCCCATTATCCCGTAGCCAATTCTTGAGCTGGTAATTGCTGCCCGTTGCGCTGGCCCGGTCCGTGAGGATTTTCACGGTCTGGCCTTCGTTCAACCAGCCTTATACTCGCAGCAACATCGCGTTGATCGGTTCGCCAATGTCCCGCGGGGAACCGCCCTTGCATCCGCATGGCGACGTGATGCATTGGGAACTGTTTATCAAGGGAGCCAAGGTGGGTGAATGGGATGCGCAACCGTGAACGATCTACACGCCTTGACCGACTGGTGCGATGCCTTGCTTACGAAGCTGGAGCCCGCCCAGCGACGCCAGCTGGCGCGCGAGATTGCCCTGGCGCTACGCCGCGCCAATGCCCAGCGCATCGCGCAGCAAGTCACGCCGGAGGGTGAACCGTTCGCACCGCGCAAGACCGGCAACAGCCGCGACCAGCGCGGCAAGCTGCGGCGGCCGATGTTCGCCAAATTGCGCACCCTACGATTTCTGAAGACGCAAACGACGGATGAGGCAGCTACAGTGGGATTTGCTGGACGGATCGGGCGGATCGCCAAGGTTCACCAGTTCGGCCTACGTGACCGGGTAACACCGGGCGGACCGGCAGTCCTTTATCCGGCACGCCCGTTGCTGGGAGTCAATACGGATGACTTGGCGGTGCTGAAGTTGGCCATCTTGCAGCACCTGACGAGTTGACATCGAGAACACCACCCTGCCGTGGTAACGCAGGAGGCACCAAAGCGTGAAATATCAAATCGTCGAACTCAACCATGAACATAGCGGCGGCGAAATCTTCCTTTTCCTGTGCATCGATGCACCGCGTAGACCCCTGTGGCACTTTGGCCTGGCACTTGAGGGCGTGCAACTCACTAACGGGGGAGCCATACACCAGGTCAGCAGGGAGTTTGAAACGGAAGATTTGGCCATAACGCATATGACCACCCGACTGATCGATTTGGCGGTCCACCACGCCATGGCGATTGAAGAGCTGGAACCGACCCCATTGGCGGCGGCGCATGTCGTCGCGATCTGCCGCGCCTACCGTGAAGTGGAGCCATACGGATTTGTGCGCTCAAGGGAAGCGAAGGGGCTATCCTGAAGGGGTGTTGCCGACCCTGGGGAATGGCGTGTTCAAAGTCTACTTACGCGATGCGGATAAGCTCATCAGCGAAAAAACCCTGACGCTCGATGCGCAAGCCGCCTTGCGGGCCTTTGAAACGCTGGTCAATCGTGCCGAGCTGGACGGTCAAAATTTCTGGGCCGTGCTGTCCTTGGACGGCATACCGCTTGCGCAGCACAAGTTCGATACCTCCCCCAAAAGCGCGATGTATTTTTGGCGGGGCCGCATCAATCACCTCGCGCAAAACACCGCGCTAGCCGGGCACGCCTAGCACCTGCTCGTCACGCTCACGGGTAGCGACGCCCGGCACAACGTCCACCGCATGACCATTCCCCCTGTGCCCGGCATCCTGGGCGCATGGATACCGCCCCCGACCTCAACCGCCGTTTAGAAAGCCTCCTGCGTTTCGGCACCATCGCCGAAATCGATCACGACCGCGCCCTCTGCCGTGTGCAAACCGGCAAGCTCCTGACCGACTGGCTACCGTGGCTTAGCCCGCGCGCCGGCCAAACCCGCCAATGGAATCCGCCCACCAAGGGCGAGCAGGTGATGCTGCTTTCGCCGAGTGGCGATCCGGCCACCGGGGCCGTGCTGCCTGGCTTGTTTTCCGATACCCACAAAGCCCCCAGCAAACAACCCTCGCTCCACGTCACCGCCTACCCATGAGGTCTGGGCTCTATGTAGGTGCTGACCAGGGGCAATTTCACGTGTGACTAGCGTGTGAATACACAAGCCGTTTGAAGCCGCTCTAAGCCACCGGGTGATGGTCTGGAAACCGTGGAAACCTTGCAACTACGTGGTTTTGAGCGGTTTTGAGCGGTTTGGGGCGGTTTAGAGATGGCGCCTCCGACAGGAATCGAACCTGTGACGGCGCTCCCGGCACGAATGTCAAAAAGACATACCTGCAAAAGAACACGACAGACGCTACCAATCGCAGTGCAGAGTCTGAACTTCAGCCTATGCTGTACTTTCAACCAATCACGCCCCAAGGAAGCTTATGAACGAACCGCTCTTTCTGACCGCCGAAGAAGTAGTTGTGCTAACCGGCATTGCCACAGGCAGAGGCGGCCGGACCAGGGAGGAACTTCAGTGTGACTGGTTGCGGCTCAATGCCCTAGCCCACAAGGTCAATGCCCGTGGAGCACCCATTGTGTACCGCTCGCAATTCCTTAGTAGCCCCCCTCGGGTGAAAGAAGAAAAACCTCAGTGGGTGCCTGGTGTATTGAGGTCGGGCGCGTAGTAGTGACCAAAAAAGCACCCCTGCGAGGTATGCTAATTTCTTGCTATGCCCTGGTGAGATTCAGGCAGATTGTGGCTTAGCATGCTAGGAAATACAGCGCGGCAAGCACGGTATATCCAATAAAAACAGCCACTTACCATTGACTCTCACCATTCGTAATGCGAAGGTCGTCAGTTCGATTCCGATCATCGGCACCATAGAATCAAGGGCTTAGCTGCATGGCTAAGCCCTTTTCTTATGTGCGCTCAGGATGGCGCGGTAATGCTCCCGTCTCTCCCATCCGCTGCGCCTTAGCTGCTTATGCAAGCCGCGGCGCGGCATGACAGAATCGTGTCCCGCGCCGCGCGCGCAAGCCATTTGCGAGGATAGCCCATGTCGTTCACCACCCCGGAAACCAACGATCGCCTGGCTGGCGTCAACCAGAAGATCCTGGCGGAGGGCGAGACCTTGCCCGCCGTGACGCTCAAGGACGGCAGCAAGGTACAGACGGGTACCGTCGCCACCATGCTGCATAACGTCGGACTGTATAACGAGGGCGCGCGTGGCGAGGTTGAGCGTGAGTTGGAGCTTGCCGTGGCGACACTGTTCAAGGTGGGATTATTCGATCTCTTTTCGCCGGAGGAGTGGGTCGCCGGCGACAATCCCGGCCGCCGTTTCGTCGGACTGAAGGCGCAGGCCTACCAGGCGGGCCAACGCTAAAGCGACCGGGCGTCGTTGCGGGAAATCCAGCCACTTGCCGCGATTGCATGTCCCCCAGCCGAATGGCCCCCACGTG
Source organism: Chitinimonas arctica (assembly GCF_007431345.1). Classification (NCBI taxonomy): domain Bacteria; kingdom Pseudomonadati; phylum Pseudomonadota; class Betaproteobacteria; order Neisseriales; family Chitinibacteraceae; genus Chitinimonas; species Chitinimonas arctica. Next base: position 4,208,664 of record NZ_CP041730.1, read on the forward strand.
CTAAGGTTGGAAGGCGGCGGGGGCATGCACCCCGCGCCGCGGCACGACAGGAGGACGGCTTACGGTGGGGATCGCTGCGCGTATCGTCGATTGGGTTTCGCCGCTTGCCGGTATCCACGCCAGGCGGCAAGATCTGCGCCTGCCGACGGGGCTGTTTGCCTGCTTGGTGTATGGCGCCATGCTGCCCTCCGTGACCGCCGCCCCATCGGCCATGACGGCCGCCCAATTGAAGGCGGCCTTTATCTTCAATTTCAGCAAATATACGCAATGGCCGGAAGAGGCTGCCCGAACGGATACGCCTTTTTTTATTTGCCTGCTCAATGGCAAAAGCGAAACAGGCCTGGCCATACTGGGTATCGAAGGCAAACAGTCGCAGAGCCGCAAGCTGCAGGTGCAAGTCGTCAACGAAGCCGAGCAGCTTAAAACCTGCCACATCGTCTTTCTGGAAGGTGCGGCGGGCAAGCACAAAGCCATGCTGGATGGCTTGGGGGGCGCGCCGGTGCTGACTGTCGGCGACGGCGAAGGTTTTATCGGCCAAGGTGGGGTCATCGGCTTGGTGACCGCTGGCGGCAAGCTGGGTTTCGAGATCAATCTGGCGGTCGCCAAGCGGGCAAGACTGAGGCTCAACGCTCAGTTGCTGAGCTTGGCACGCACTGTTCAGGAGCTTTGAGCCGAGCATGCCTAGCCAATTACGACAACTCTCGCTGGGTCACAAGATCGTCGTTCTCATCGTGCTGTCGACCGGTATGGCCGTTTGCGCCGCCTTTGCGCTATTCGCCTTGCACCTGATCGCGGAAAGGCAGGGCGAGACCCGGGAGCAGCTGCACAATATTGCCCGCATTCTCAGTTTTGGCAGTGCGCCGGCCTTGGAGTTTCAAGATGACCAGGCGGCTCGCGCGATCCTCACCTCGCTGCGGGCCGACCCTCATATTGTCTCGGCGCAATTGGGCGACCGTAGCGGTAAGGTATTGGCTCGTTATGGCGAACTGTCGCCGGCGGTGGACGAGTCCGCGTGGCTGGCAACCCACCTTCGCCTGCGTGTGCCGGTGCTATCGGATCGGCAAGTCGTCGGGTATCTGGAGATAGTGGCCGACCTGGGCCATATGCGCGCCAGCCTGCGGGAGGATTTCCTTTACTTGCTGGGGGCCAGCGCCACCGCCTTGTTGGTGGCCGTTCTATTGGCTTGGCGATATACCCGGAGGGTACTGGCGCCGATAGAGGATCTGGCGCAAACAGTCGATCGAATCGCCCGGGGAAGGGACTATGCCTTGCGGGTAGCCTCGCGCAGCGCCAAGGACGAAGTGGGCCTGCTGATCGATCGCTTCAACGATATGCTTGGCCAGATACAAGGCCGCGATGAGGATCTGCGCGACCATCGCGACCATCTGGAAAGCCTGGTCGCGGCCCGGACCGGTGAGCTGCAATTGGCCAAGGAAGCCGCCGAGCAGGCCAATCGCGCCAAGAGCGATTTCCTCGCTACCATGAGCCATGAAATACGCACGCCGATGAATGGTGTGCTCGGCATGACCGAACTGCTGCTGCAGACCCCGCTTAGTCACCAGCAAGCCCGCTTTGTCGAGGTAGCCAAGCGCTCCGGCGAAGACCTGCTGTTGATCATCAATGACATCCTGGATTTTTCCAGGATCGAGGCAGGCAAGCTACGGCTCGACGAGGCTCCCCTATTGGTGGCCGATTTGATCGAAGATATCGGCGCGAGCTTCGCTGTCGGCGCCCATGCCAAAAAGCTGGAATTGATCTGCGATACCGGCAATCCGGCGCTCGCCGTGATGGGCGATGCGCCGCGCCTGCGGCAGGTGCTGACCAATCTGGTCGGCAATGCCATCAAGTTCACCGAGCAGGGCGAAGTGCTGATACGGGTGGAGGCGAGGGAGGAAACGGCGGAGGAGGTGGTGTTGCGATTTTCGGTGAGCGACACCGGCATCGGCTTGTCGCCGGCACAGCACGAACGTTTATTTCAGGCCTTCAGCCAGGCGGACAGCTCGACTACCCGGCGCTACGGCGGGACAGGACTCGGCCTGGCCATTTCGCAGCGCCTGATCGGCCTGATGGGAGGACATATTCAGGTCGAGAGCGAGTCAGGGCGAGGCTCGACCTTTTATTTTCAATTGCGTATGGGCAAGACCATGTTGCCGGCCGCCTGTGAGCTACCCGGACCCGCGCTGCCGGATCTGCATGTGCTGATCGTGGATGACAACGCAAGCAACCGCGAGATCCTGGAGTTGCAACTACACGGCTGGGGGCTGCGGCATGCCAGCGCGGTCGATGGCGCGGAAGGGCTGGGCATGCTGTACCGGGAAGCCTCGCAGCTGCATGCTTTTGATCTGTTGCTGTGCGATATGAGCATGCCGGAAATGAGTGGCTTGGATCTGGTTCGGCGCATCAGGAGCAATAGCCTGTTCGATCGTCTACGGGTGATTATGCTCAGTTCGGTCAACGAAAGCCTGCTGGATACCGAGTTCGACGATATCCAGATCGACCACTTTCTCACCAAGCCCGTACGTCAGGCCGAGCTGTATAGGGCCATCCTGACGCCGAAGGACGCGGCGCACGTATCGTCGCCAGCCTCCCCGGCCGTTGCGCCCGCACCCTTGGGCATCTCCACCCGAGATTGGCGCATCCTGGTGGCGGAGGATCATCTGGTGAACCAGGAGGTAGCCCTGAACATGCTGGCCAAGCTGGGGTGCCAGGCCGATCTGGCCAATGATGGCGCGGAGGCATTGCGCCTGTGGCGGTCCGGCGAATACGACTTGGTGTTGATGGACTGCTATATGCCTTTGGTGGATGGGTTTGCCGCGACGGCGGCCATTCGGGCCGAGGAGAAAAGCGGCGGACGCCAACACACGCCTATCGTGGCGCTGACCGCCAATGCCGTCAGTGGCGATAGCGAGCGCTGCCTGGCGGCCGGCATGGACGACTATCTCAGCAAACCCTATCGGCAGGAAGAGTTGAGCCGTGTGCTGGTACGTTGGCTGGATAGGCCTGGTCCGGCCTTCAGCCGTCCGGGCAGCGATGCGAATGGCCGAGCGCATGCGGGTGCACCGACGCTGCCCGACCAGGCAATCCTGGCCGGCTTGCGTGCGCTGCCGCCCCTGACGCCCGCCACGCCGCCGCCACGGGTCGCCAGGGTATTTCTCAGCAATATGCCGGCCCTGCTCGATAGTCTGGCCACGGCCCTGGCCGGTAACGAAACCGCGGGGGTGCTTGCCAGTGCTCAGGCGCTACGCGGTTGTGCCGCAGCGGTCGGTGCCCTGCCGCTGGCTGAACTTTGCCATCTGCTGGAAACCCTCGCGGGCGGCGGCATTCCCGCCGGGGTGCATGCCTTGCTACACGAGCTTGAGCAGGAGTTCCAGCGGGTACAGCGCGCCTTGCAGGCAGTCCAGACAGATGAGGGAGCCGGCGGCCAGAGCCATGCCGGCATGCCCCGCGATGGCGTTTGATTTGCTTGCCGGTAGGGAAGCTTGCAGCAGCTTCGTCAAGGAGAAGCCATGTCGCGCGCAATACCGATTTCCCTTTGCCTGGCGTGGGCGGTGACAGTACGGGCGAATGAAGGCGTGGATCTGTTCGATCTGGATTTGAAGACGCTGCTGGATGTTTCCATCAGTACCGCCTCGCGCGTTGCCGAGCCCCGCCGCAAGGTACCCGGAACGGTCTATATACTGACGCGTGCCGATATCCGGGCGCGCGGCTATCGGCATCTGGGCGAGCTGTTGCGCGATCTGCCGGGTGTGGATCGGCACCAGAACAGCAGCGGCAGTTTCTTCAACCGTTTTGGCCTGCGCGGCCTGGTCGGCAACAACAAGCTGGTGGTGCTGCAAGACGGCGTACGCATCGGTGCGCCGGCGGGGGAGCCGCTGGTACTGGCCGATAACTATCCCTTGTATGCGGTCGAGCGGGTTGAGGTGGCCATGGGACCGGGTTCGGCGCTCTATGGCGCCGATGCGGTCAGCGGAGTCGTGCAGATGTTTTCCCTCCGGGATGCGCCAGCGGTTTCGCTGGAAGCCGGCGATCAGGGCTTTCGGCGAACAGATGCCTACTTCAGCCATGAGGGCGATCTCCGACTGCGCTTGGGCGTACATCGCCAGATCGACGATCATGCCGATCTTGCCGCGAGCTATCCGGCCTTGTTCCGGCCAGGAGACCTGCTTGATTTTACCGGTAAGGTAGTGATTCCCGCCGACCGGCGGGCTGCTTTCCACGGCCGTACGGAAAGCGAGCAGGCCATTGCCGACGTAGCGTATGGCAATTGGCGGCTAGGCTGGATCCACCAAGGTTACCAGCACCCCACCGGCTCGGGCGACCTGCCGGAGATCGTGGATTACGGCGGCTTCGGGGCTTACCAGCTGGACCATCTCTACGGCGAGCGGCAGTGGTACAAGGACGGTGTCGCCGAGGGTAATCTGCGTCTGCAGTACAGCGACTATCGGATGGATACCGGCTCGGCCTTTATCAATCGCTTCAACGGCTTTACGCCCGGCTACAAATATGCCGCCAGCCAGCGATGGCGCATCGAAGGACAGTGGCTGTGGCAATTGGGCGAGCATCGCTTGATCCTGGGTGGCGATTGGTCACGGGTCAAAGCCATCCCCAAGACGCCGGATTTGACCAGGCGCTACGATCCCGGCCGGGCGACCGATCGGCAAGGTTTGTTCTATCCGGACACCGACAACAGCTTGCCTTTGCAGATTTTCGAGTTGTCCTACCGCGCCCATAGCCTATTTCTGCAGGACACGGTAGCGTTGACGCCCATGGTGGAGTTGAGCGGCGGCCTGCATTACGGGCACGACAGCAATTACGGCACCACCCTGACCCCGCGTCTGAATCTGAATTGGCAAGCCGCCGAGCGGTGGCGCGCGGGGCTGCTATTCGGCAAGGCGTTCCTGGCGCCGTCGCCGCATTTTTCCTACGAGCATTTCGGTTCCTTCACCGGCCAGCGCGACGCGCAAGACCGCTATATCGCCAACCTGATGTTCGTACCCAATCCGGCGCTCAAGCCCGAGCGTCTGGATAGCCTGGAACTCAATCTCAGTCATTACGGCGATCGCCAGGAGTGGCAATTCGCGCTTTATCACAATCGCCTGGATGGCTTGATCTTGCCCCAGCTCAGCCCGGTGCCTGTCAGTGATTTTGTGCCTGGCGGGGTAATTCGGGCCACTGGTCAGAATGCCAATGTCGGTGATGTCCGCGCCACTGGTCTTGATGTGTTCGGACGCTGGCGGCCCATGGAGCGCTTCGATCTTTGGCTGGCTTATGGTTACGCCGATGCCAGCCTGGATAGCGCCGGCATGACCAGCCATTTGCCCTATGTGGCGCGCCATAAGCTCAAAGCGGGCTTCAGCTGGCAGCTTGGCAGCAACTTGACGCTGTCCCCCACGCTGGAAGCATCGGGGCGTAGCTATCCTTTACCCCATGCGCGTGCGGACGGGGTGGATTCGGCGCCCGGCTATGGCCTGCTGCATTTGTTTGCCCGTTATCGGCTGAATTCACATGCCGAGCTGGAGCTGAGGGTTGAGAATGTCGCGGACCGTCGTTGGTTCAATGTGGGTAACAGTACCAACGCCGGCTTTGCGGCGACGCCGCAGGATGGTCGGCGTTTGGCGCTGGGGGGCGGTGGGTGTTTTAGCACCCTGCCGCCTTAAACCTCTTGCGAGCGGCAGAAATCGCGGCAAGTACTGCCTCCTCTGAAAAGTGGGGAGACGATTCGATTCCAGCAAATAGTTTCTTACGTTCTGGCAACATGGCAGGAACAGCACGTAAGCCGTGCTTCACCACCTCGTGCCATCCCTCGATTGCTGGGGTTTTGCTAGAGTTAAATTGGTCAAACTTATGTATTTTTGTCATATGACAAGTCACTCCCAATTCCGCTCGTGGCGTGAAGAATTTTATTTGCCAAGAATTTTATCGGCATTGCTCCATTCGAGTTGAAAGTAAAGAACAATGGCTTCGTGTCCACAAGCGCCCCTTTAACCAGATGGGGGGCAGACGCCGTAGGTTTGGAACCATGCATCGAGTTGATGGGGCATGGCTGTCACCTTCTTAAGGTAGATCCAGCCCGGTAAGAGCAAGTTCCACCCCAAGCGCTGCAATCACTTTTAATACGCTCTGCAACTGCACGGTCGGCTTGCCTGCTTCGAGATCAACAATAAAGCGCACACCGACACCAGCGGCGAGCGCCAGGTCGGGCTGGGTAAGTCCTAGCTGCTTGCGAGCCAGACGCAAGGCGGAACCAAGCTGGGCTGCGGATTGAATGGGCATCATGGGCTGAATAATTTACCGATCGGGAAGCCACGCTGAACGGTTGCCCATGTGCGCTTTTAAAATGGCAACGGCTCACTTGGGAAACCAAGTAAGCCGTTGATTTTTTTGGTGGGCCCGCACGGACTTGAACCGTGGACCAAAGGATTATGAGTCCTCTGCTCTAACCAACTGAGCTACAGGCCCTGATGATCCGTTCGAAACGTAGTGACAGTTTCGAGGAGCCGCATTGTGCTGATGGAAGGGAGGGGGCGTCAAGTGTGGCCGTGCGAAAAGGAACAATCTGATTGACGATATGCTCGCTAATGTGGCGAGTTCGCAAATTTTCAACAGCGTCGCGGTAACTCCGGCATCTAGCCGGCCTGTTAAAGTGAACGTTACTACACGAAGCGGTTAGCGCGACTGTCTGCGCTTTTTCAAAAGAACGGTTTAAAAAAGCTGATAACCTGAGCTTTGGGAAGAAGCTATGTGGCCAGCGGTTCAAGTTTTACATGAAGGAGGTATATTGGTTATGGATAGTTTTTATATGCGCTCTTCAGAAGCGCTCCCCTTTTATCCTGGGGTGATGTGGAAAGGTTATGCAGTCATTGTGGACAAGTCTGCTGGGAAGCCAGTTTTAGGACTGAATCATGGGTATAGTGGACATAAGGCGGATGAATTCGAGAAAGATATAAAAAAACTATTCCCTGTCATTAATTCGCTTGTGAAAATTAAAGGTGACAAGATCACTCGCTGGGAAATTGCCGCTCATTCGGAAAGTGAAGATTTAAAAAATGCGATAATATCTGCAATAAAGAGCATGGTGGAAAAAGCTGAGGAAGAAAAGGATGGCTTCTACGTGATTCGACGCGGGGGGGAGTCATTTGCAACAAAGCAACACGGTATTGATGCTTATGTGCATGGGTTTGACAAAAAAGTGCCTTCGCTATTTGAGTTGGCAAAGCGACAGGTAAAAGAACAAATGCATGAGGATAAATTTTATGCTGCCGAGGTCATCGAATCCATGCCTACTTATGTGCTGAGCCAGATGGGACCAATTGAAAAATTTGAAAATTCTGCCAATCGAGTTAAACTTGAGCGTATCTTGTCATTGCTGGGTAATCATAAATATATATTAGTTGGAAAAGGGAGGATTCATCAAGGGAAGGCGTATTCCGCTTCTGCGTATAACGTGCTGATGAAAATAAACGAACTGTTGGATGGTAAAATGATGATATCCAATCAAATACTTGATTCGATAAGGTGGGAAATAATCGATCAATTGGAAAGCAAAATCCAAAAAAAGGGATTCTTTGGTTTTGTGGCTGCTTGGCTAAGGCATGAGTCAACAGTAAATTTGTACAAGGAAATCGTAAGTATATTAACCGTAAATCTATGTGGCACGCCTTGTGCGAAGCTAGGGCGGGCTGATGGCGTGATAGGCATCAAGCCTGCAGAAGCCTTTATTGCCTACGTTGAATAAAAGAATAAGCGGATATCAAGGTGCTGGGGCCGCCGCTGGAGGTATGTCCCGATTTCCCTCGGCAATAGGACGAGCCAGCCTCCTCCGATGCTCGCCGCAGAATAGACGTCACCAGGGGGGCCGTGCTGCGGTAATTCGACTCTGCCCTATATTCCGCGACCTTGGACAGCGTCTCCGCCAATTCTTTTTTCTGGATGGAGGCCGCCATATAGCCATTAATTCCGACGATATCTCCATCAAGAAGAATCTCAAGGATATGAATAGCCTTCTCCGGATCTGAATTTTTTAGCGCCTTCAAGATGGCTAGTCTGGCTCTTGCATCCGCCATGGACTGTGTCTCCAAGGAGAACTCATGGAACTGGTGCATGACTGCAGAAATGCAAGCGTAGGCTTTAGAGCTGGGATTACGCCGATAAGGCAGGGTTTGTGAAGCTTTTTATTAAAATACATTTAAGTATTGACCATGTTAAGCCTTTGCGTAATTTCCATGGCTTAATTTCTATTTTAAATTCCTTTGCGCGGGGAGGGCTTGAGCCAGGTTCGGTTTCGTTAGGTAGCTGGCCCGTATAGATCCAGCCATTCATCTTCAAAAAAGCAAAGCTGTAAGGAACGGCATCGTTACTGCTCTCATATTGTTGCTTCACAATTTCCTTTATTAACGGTTTGCAGGATTCTTCAATTTCGTCTCCAAAGCACCGGCGTAATTTGTGTGATCCTTCATCGCAGAAGTATTGAAAATACCGAAACAGGAAGTAGAAGAATGCAATCCAAATGGCTGTAAACAGCACTGCGGGGTTTTGAAATTCGAAGTCAAAACCAACTGCGTTGTATTTTTTGAGGGCAGTAATTTCGCCAAATTTCATCATCCAAAGTAGGATGCTTGTAGTGATTAAATTTCGGCGCTGCCTTAATAAGCCTTCATTCATCATGGTCTACTTTTTAAGTGCTTCAGCTAAAATTTGAGGCGTTTGGATTGGTTTAGTATAGTGAATTTGCTTGAGATTTATGAAAAACTAGGTCGGGGTGTCATTCCCGGTGCTCTGCGGGATAAATCTAACTAGCTATGCGCGGAGTTTTTCCGACTGTCTTCTCTCAATCTGGGTTTCTGCGGCTGATTGTGGACCAGTTTCGTTTCTTCGACTTGGTGCGAGCGTAGTCTCAAGCTGTTGATCGACAATGACGGCACTCCGCTGACAAGCACTGCGCTGCGGTCGAAGTTCGACACTGCGCGCGAAAATGCGGGCAACCAAAAGTGGCAGCTGCGCGACTTGCGCGCGAAGGCGGGCACTGACAAGGACATGGCTGAAGGTATTCGCGCGTCACAGGATCTGCTGGGACACCGGACGGAAACGCGGACTGCCGACTATATCCGGCATCGAATCGGTAAGCGGACGACGCCGACGAAGTGAAATTTGCGGAGCAAGGCCATTTTTGCGGAGCAAAAAGAACGGGGCTTCCATCACTGGAAGCCCCGTCTTTACTGGTGGGCCCGCACGGACTTGAACCGTGGACCAAAGGATTATGAGTCCTCTGCTCTAACCAACTGAGCTACAGGCCCAAAACCGTTCAATTCTCTGCGGTCAGGCTGTCCAGGAAGCTCTTCAGCCGTTCCGAGCGAGTCGGGTGACGCAGTTTACGCAGCGCTTTGGCTTCGATCTGGCGGATACGTTCCCGCGTGACGTCGAATTGCTTGCCGACTTCTTCCAGCGTGTGGTCGGTGTTCATTTCGATACCAAAACGCATGCGCAGTACCTTGGCCTCGCGAGGGGTCAGGGTGTCGAGCACGTCGCGGGTGGCGTCGCGCAGGCTGGCATAGACGGCGGCATCGACCGGGGCCAGATTGTTCTGGTCCTCGATAAAGTCGCCCAGGTGCGAGTCGTCGTCGTCGCCGATCGGCGTCTCCATCGAAATCGGTTCCTTGGCGATCTTGAGGATCTTGCGAATCTTGTCCTCGGGCATGTCCATACGCTCGGCCAGCGTGGCCGGATCAGGCTCGAGACCACTCTCCTGCAGAATCTGGCGGGAGATGCGGTTCATCTTGTTGATCGTCTCGATCATGTGCACCGGGATACGGATGGTGCGTGCCTGGTCGGCGATCGAGCGCGTGATGGCCTGGCGAATCCACCAGGTGGCATAGGTCGAGAACTTGTAACCGCGGCGGTATTCGAACTTATCCACGGCCTTCATCAGGCCGATATTGCCTTCCTGGATCAGGTCGAGGAATTGCAGGCCGCGATTGGTGTATTTCTTGGCGATGGAGATCACCAGGCGCAGGTTGGCCTCGATCATTTCACGCTTGGCACGGCGGGCCTTGGCTTCGCCGGTGGACATCTGACGGTTGATTTCCTTCAGGTCCTTGATCGGCAGCATGGCGTTGGCCTGCAGCTCGGTCAGCTTGGACTGCCTTTCCATCACGGCATGCTGATAGCGCTCCAGGATGCCGGAATAGGATTTGCCCGAGTTGATCTCGTTCTTGACCCAGTCCAGATTGTCTTCGTTGCCGGGGAAGGTCTTGATGAAATGCTCGCGCGGCATCCGGACCTTCTGCACGCAGATGTCCATGATCTCGCGTTCGTGGCCGCGGATTTCGTCGACCATATTGCGCAGGCTGTCGCACAGGTTTTCCACCTGGCGGGCCGAGAAGCGGATTTTCAGGAACTCCGCGGCGACCAGCTCTTGCGCCTGGGTGTATTGCTTGCTGTGCGGACCATGCTTGGCCAGGGCCTTGAGCATCTTGTCGAACAGGTCGCGGATCACCACGAAGTGTTCGCGCGCCTTGTTCTTCAATTCTTCCAGGTTGGCGGCGGCGGCAGCGGCGGCGGCGCCTTCGCTGTCTTCCTCGTCATCGTCGGCACCATCCAGCGCGACATCTTCCTCGCTGTCCTCATCGCTCAGTTCCGGCGGCGCTGCGGCCGGTTCTTCAATGGCGTTGGGATCGATAAAGTCGTCCACCACCTCGTCGATGCGGATTTCATCGACCAGGGCCTTGTCCACCATGCCGATGATATGGCTGATGGTGGTGGGGCAGGCGGTGATCGCCTGGATCATGTGCTTGAGGCCGTCTTCGATGCGCTTGGCGATTTCGATTTCGCCTTCGCGGGTGAGCAGCTCAACCGTGCCCATCTCGCGCATATACATACGCACCGGGTCGGTGGTTCGGCCGAAGTCGGAGTCCACCGTGGACAAGGCGGCTTCGGCTTCTTCCGCGACATCGTCGTCGGCGACGGCGGCCGGGGCCGCGTCGGACATCAGCAACGACTCGGCGTCGGGCGCCTCGTCGTAGACTTGGATGCCCATATTGGTGATCATGCTGATAACGCCTTCGATCTGCTCGGCGTCCAACATGTCTTCAGGCAAATGGTCGTTGATCTCGGCGTAAGTCAGGTAACCCCGCTCTTTGCCGAGCACGATGAGGTTCTTGAAGCGCGCCTTGCGCACTTCATTGTCGATGCGAGGTTCCGCGTCGCGCTTATCTGACTTGTCGAGCTCTTGATCTGCCGCCATCTTGGGGTATCTCGAATTGGTACGGGGAAACCGCAAATTATACCACGGATAACACCGGAAGTAAGGTGATCCATGCCATTAACGCTCACCCGGTCTAAGGCGGGCGAGTCCTGTGCTGCAAAACGCAGTACCGCCCGATGGGCGTACTACGTTGATTTTAGTGGGCGGCGCATCGCTTTGCAGGGATTTTGTCCTGCGGCAGCCTGGCGCCTATTCACCTTTGCTCATATGACTTTGCTTGATCAGTCGCTTGTACTCCTCACGCTCGGCTTCGCTCAACGCGCTGAAACCACCGCTTCTTACCTTTTCATCCAGCTCGGCCTGCCGGCGCGTCGCCTTGGGCTTCTCTACCAGTGCCAGGTAGCGCTGCAGCGCGTGCTGCCATGCTTGCGCCAAAATGGCATCGTCACCTTCGCGGTAGTTCAGCCTGCTTTGGGTAAGTGCCCGGCCCAGCATGGCATGGCATGGATCGTCGCGCAGTGCTTCCAGTACGTGCGCTGTCGTGGGTGCTTGCGGCAGGTCGGCCACATAGTCGGCCAGCCGCGAAATGGCGCGTAGCGCCGGGCTTTGCGCGCCGCCCGGCAGCTCGTTCTGCGGCAGGTCCAGGGCATACTTGGGTGCGACTATCAGTAATTGCAATAGTTCGAAGCCCAAATCACCGGTATGGCGCGTCCCGTCCGGTGGTGGTGCGCCTTGTTCTTCACGGCCAAAGCCGCGCCATTTTCCACCGCCGGCACCGTCCTTGTTCCATTTCTTGCCGCTCCAGTCGTCGCGCTTGAATCCGCCGCGTCCTTCGGGCTTGCCTTGGGTGCGGCCAGGCTGGTTCGCGTATTGCGGCTGGGCTTGCGGCGTGCCGCCGAGCAACTGGGCAATTTCGACCCCGTCGAGTCCGGCCAGTTCCCCGAGTTTCTTGCGCAGCAGCACGCCCAGGGCCGGCGCCTTGATCTGCTCCACCAATGGCCTGGCCAGATGCAGTAGCTTGGCCTTGCCCTCGTCGCTGTCGAGATCGACCTGGCTGGCGAGTTCGCGGCACAGGAACGCCACCAGGCCCAGAGATTCGCGCTCGATCAAGGCTTCGAAGTTGTCCTTGCCGAATTCGCGGATATAACTGTCCGGGTCGTGTTCGGCCGGCAGGAACAGGAAGGACAGGATCTTGCCGTCGCTGGCCAGTGCCAGGCTGTTTTCCAGCGCGCGCCAGGCCGCCTTGCGGCCGGCTTTGTCGCCGTCGAAGCTGAAAACGACCTGGTCGGCCAGGCGGGTTAATTTCTTGACGTGTTCCGGGGTGCAGGCCGTGCCCAAGGTCGCGACCGCGTACTCGACACCTAGCTGAGCCAGTGCAACCACATCCATATATCCCTCGACCACCAGGACGCGATTGACCGCGCGGATGGATTGGCGGGCTTGCGGCAGGCCGTATAGCTCGAGGCCTTTCTGGAATAGCGGTGTTTCGGGCGAGTTCAGGTATTTCGGTTCGCCCTGGTCGATGATGCGGCCGCCGAAGCCGATGACCTGGCTCTTGCCGTCCATGATGGGGAAGACGATACGGTCGCGAAAACGATCATAGCGGCGGCCGGAGTCGGTGTGGTCGATGACCAGGCCGGCTTCGTTGAGTTGCGGGTTGGTGGCGTAGTCGCTAAAGCATTGGGCAAGCGGATGCCAGTTGTCCGGGGCGTAGCCGAGGCCGAAGCGGGCGGCTACCTGGCCGCTGAGGCCGCGCCGCTTGAGATAGTCGACCGCGCGCTCATTGTGCTTGAGCTGCTCGCGGTAGAAGTGCATGGCGCGGGTATTGAGATCCACCAGGCCGGTCTGCTGGACCCGGCGCGGCGCCTCGCTGGCGTGCCCCTCGCTGCGCGGCACCTGCATCCCGACGGACTCGGCCAGCTTCTCAACCGCATCGGGAAAGCCCAGGCCTTCGTGCTCCATCACGAAGCCGATGGCGGAACCATGCACGCCGCAACCAAAGCAATGGTAGAACTGCTTGGTCTGGCTGACCGTGAAGGACGGCGACTTTTCCTTGTGGAAAGGGCAGCAGGCAGAGTAGTTCTGGCCGGCCTTTTTCAGCGGCAGATAGCGTTCGACCACATCGACGATATCGAGGCGGTTGAGCAGGTCCTGGACGAAGTCTTCGGGGATGCGGGCCATGGGCGAGGGTCTTGCTGCGCCGACGATGCTACTGGATGCGCGCCTTGACCAGGGCGGATACCTTGCTCATATCGGCACGGCCGGCCAGCTTGGGCTTGAGGTCGGCCATGATCTTGCCCATGGCGGCCACGTTGCTGCCGTGCGCGGCAAAGGCGGCGTCCAGCAGGGTGGCAATTTCGGCTTCGTCGGCTTGTTGCGGCATATAGCCTTCCAGTACGAGCATCTCGGCCTTTTCGATATCGGCCAGATCCTGGCGGCCGGCGGCTTCGTACTGGCTGATCGAATCGCGACGCTGTTTCTGCATCTTGTCGATGATGGCGACGATCTGCTCGTCGCTCAGCTCGATGCGTTCGTCGACCTCCCTTTGCTTCATGGCGGCCAGCAGCAGGCGGATGGTGCCCAGCTTGGCGGTGTCCTTGGCGCGCATGGCGTTTTTCATGTCATCGGTGATGGTCAGCTTGAGGCTCATGAGGGTCTCGCGGAAGAAAGGGAAGGTGGAAAAACACAAGGCCGCCAAAGAAGCTGGCGGCCTTGAGCGCGTTAGTACGCGAAAAACGAGCTGCTTAGTAGTACTTCTTCGGCAGCATCTGGCTGCGAATACGCTTGTAATGGCGCTTCACAGCAGCAGCGAGCTTGCGCTTGCGCTCAGTGGTTGGCTTTTCGTAGAACTCGCGTGCGCGAAGTTCGGTGAGGAGGCCGGTCTTTTCCACTGCGCGCTTGAAGCGGCGCATGGCTACCTCAAACGGCTCGTTTTCCTTGAGGCGTACATTAGGCATGAAAATCAGTCCTACTTTCTAACTGAAAAGGGTTTATCGAATTGGGAGCAGGATTTTACCAGTTGAGCAAGTTAAATAAAAGCCTGATTTGCAACGGAGTCCGAAAAAACCGTCGCCCACATCGTAAGCATAGACCCAAGGCGCCCAAATGGAAGGTGGCGAAGTACTTCCTTCCCTAGTGGGTAGGCTTCTTGCATTCGGACTGCAGCTTGCGTAGCAGCTGCAAACGTTGCGGCAGAATGTCGCCGCGCGCTTCGGCTGCGATCAGGGCGCAGTCCGGCTCGCGCTGGTGCTTGCAATCCTGGAAGCGGCACTTGCCGGCATAGCCACGTAGCTCCGGGAATAGGCTGATCAGGCGGTCTTCACGCAGATGCCGCAAGCCGAATTCCTGCAGGCCCGGCGAGTCGATCAATTCGCCGCCGTTGGGCAGGCGATAGAGCGTGGCGTGGGTAGTGGTGTGCTTGCCGGAGTCGAGCGCTTCGGAAATTTCCCGGGTACGGACCCGCGCCTCGGGCAACAGGCCGTTGACCAGGGTGGACTTGCCCATGCCGCTCTGGCCGACAAAGACGGACAAGTGGTTCTCAAGATACGGCCACAGGGCTTCGACGTTTTCCGTGGCGGACAGTTCCAGCATGGGGTACCCCAGCTGGCGGTAGGGCTCCAGCGCCTTTCTGGCATTGGCGGTTTCCGGCAGATCGGCCTTGTTGAGCAGGATCAGCACGCGGATATCGTCATCTTCGGCGGCCACCAGGCAGCGGTTGAGCAATTCCTCGTAAAAGCTCGGCACCGCCGCCAGTACCACGACGATTTGGGTCACGTTGGCGGCGATCAGTTTTTCGCGCCACTCGTCGGACCGGTACAGCAGGCTGGTGCGGGGCAGGGCGCGTTCGATGACCGCCTGCTCCTCGTTCAGCAGGCCGACTTCGACCTGGTCGCCGACGGCGAAGTCGGTCTTCTTGCTGCGGGTGGTGGCCTTGTAACGACGGCCGGCAGGCAGTTCCACCAGGAAGGATTTGCCGTGTGCCTGGATGATGCGGGCGATTTCGTTCATCGCATCAGGTCAATGCATCTAGCTTGGCGGCGCAAACGAAATCGTTGCGGCTCAGCCCATCCACCGAGTGGGTATCGTAGGCAACCCGGCAGGCGTTATAGCTGACGTGCAATTCCGGGTGGTGATCCTCGCGGTGCGAAATAAAGGCCGATGCATTCACGAAGGCCAGGGTTTCGTAGTAATTGCCGAAGCGGAAGGTCTTGACCAGCTTGCCGGCCTCCACGTTCCAGTCGCGCAGCTCGGCCAGCAGTGCCTGGGTTTCGGTAGGAGTGAGCTTGGCGACGACGGCCGGGCAGTGTTCTTGAGCGAGTGGCATGGCGGATTCCTTATATAAGCGGTGACGGTGCCGACGGGGTCAATTCGCTGCGCGCAGTGCGGCAATACGCAGGGTGGCCGGTGGGTGCGAGTCATAGAATAGCGAATGCAGCGGGTCCGGCGTAAGCGTGGCGGCATTGTCGCGATAGAGCTTCACCAGGCCGGAAATCAGCGCGCCGGCGCTGCTGACCTGTGCTGCGTAATGGTCGGCTTCGTATTCGTGCTTGCGCGAGCCTCGGCTGGCGATCCAGGCAAAGGGAAAGGTGAAGACCGGCAGTGCCAGGAAGAACAATACCAGGGCCGTAGCCGTGGAGGGTGCGGCCACGCCCAGTCCGGCGTAGAACCAGTCGGCATCCTTCAGCAGGCCGAGTACCGCGAGGGTGACCAGGCCCAGGCCATACATGGTGACGAGGCGCTTGACGATATGGCGGCGCTTGTAGTGCCCCAGCTCGTGCGCCAGAACGGCTTCCACCTCCAGCGGCTCAAGGCGTTCCACCAGGGTGTCGAAGAATACGATGCGCTTGGTCTTGCCGAAGCCGGTGAAGTAGGCGTTGCCGTGGCTGGAGCGGCGGCTGCCGTCCATCACGAACACGCCGTTCGATTCAAAACCGCACTTCTGCAGGAGGGCGTCGATCCGATCTTTCAGCGCAACGTCTTCCAGGGGTGTGAATTTATTGAAAATCGGTGCGATAAAACTGGGGTAGATCGCCATCATGGCCAGGCCGAAGGCCACCCATGCTACCCAGGCGTAGAGCCACCACAGGCCGCCGGCTGCTGCCATCAGCCACAGTACCAGCGCGATCAGTGGCAGGCCCAGCGCGGCGCCCAGCAGCGTGGATTTGAGCAGGTCGATCAAGAAGAGCGCCGGGGTGGTCTTGTTGAAGCCGAAACGGGCTTCCAGCACAAAAGTCGAGTAAAGCGAGAAGGGTAGCGACAGCAAGCCGTTCAATATGCCCAGTCCGACCACCAGCAGCAGGCCGGCGACCAGCCCCGGGCCGGCGAGCTGATGGGCGATGGCGTCCAGCCAGCGGATGCCGCCGCCGAGGGTGAAGCCCAGCAGCAACAGCGCATCCCAGGCGACGCCCAGGCGGGCAAAGCGCATCTTGGCGGCGGTATAGTCGGCGGCCTTCTGATGCGCTGCCAAGTCGATCTGGCCGGCGAAGTCGGGCGGTACCGCGTCGCGATGGGCCAGTACATGGCGCAGGTGGCGGGTCTTGAGCCAAAGCTGCAAAGCCGTGGAAAAGATCAGGAAGGCCAGGAAGATAAGACTGAAAGCGTGGGATGTCATGCCGGCGTATGCGAAAATAAGGGGATTACTGAACTCACGCCCCACCGCGGCCAGGACCTCGCGCGGCATAGGGCAGAAAGAATAGCGGCTAAGTATGGCACAAGACCCCAACCGACTCATCTGGCTTGATATGGAAATGACCGGGCTGGACCCGGAGCGCGACCGCATCATCGAGCTGGCCGTCGTCATCACCGACGACAATCTCAACACCGTGGCGGAAGGCCCGGTCCTGGTGGTGCACCAGCCCGACAGCGTGCTGGACGGCATGGACGACTGGAACAAGAACACCCACGGCAAGTCCGGTCTGACCGACCGGGTTCGCGCTTCCACCCTCGACGAGGCGGCGGCGGCGCGGCAGCTGCTGGCCTTTATCGGCGAGCATGTCGCCCGCGGTGCATCGCCGATGTGCGGCAATACCATCCACCAGGACCGCCGCTTCATGGCCCGTTGGATGCCGGAACTTGAAAGTTGGTTCCACTACCGCAATCTGGATGTCAGCACCGTGAAGGAATTGTGCAAGCGCTGGCGGCCGGATGTGGCCAAGGGCCTGAAGAAGGCCGGCCGGCACGAGGCGCTGGCCGATGTTTACGAGTCCATTACCGAACTGCAGTATTACCGCGAACACTTTCTCAAGACCGAGCCATGAATCTGCCGTCGCTGGCCGAGCAACTGGGCCATGCCCTGCTGGCCCGCGGCTGGCGCGTCACCGCGGCCGAGTCGTGTACGGGTGGGGGTATCGCCAGTGCCATTACCGAGGTGGCCGGGTCGTCGGCCTGGTTCGATATGGCCTTCGTTACCTATTCCAATCCAGCCAAGCAAAAGCTGGTGGGGGTAGGCGAGGCGACCTTGGCCGCGAACGGCGCGGTGAGCGAAGCGGTCGCCGGCGAGATGGCTGCCGGCGCGCTGCGTGAAGCGGCGGCCGACTTGGCGGTGGCGGTCTCCGGTATTGCCGGGCCGACCGGCGGCACGGCGGACAAGCCGGTGGGGACCGTCTGTTTCGGTTGGGCCGGTGCAGCGGGTACCCAGACGGAAACCCGTCATTTTGCCGGGGATCGCGCAGCGGTCCGGCAGCAAACCGTTCACTATGCCCTGGCCGGTCTCCTGGCCAGGCTGCAGGAAAAGACATGACCACTATTGTATTGGTCCGCAAGGGCAATCAGGTCGCCATCGCGGCCGACACCCAGTCGACATTCGGCGATACCCGCCTGGGCCATCTGCACGATGCCCGGCCCGACAAGATTTTCGCCTCGCATGAGAGCTTGTTCGGTATCTGCGGGGCGGCGGCGCACGACCTGGTATTGCAGGCCGCGCTGGCCAAGGTGCGCAGCCTGGATTTCTCCAGCCGGCCGGCCATCTTCGACAGTTTTCGTAAGCTGCATCCCAAGTTCAAGGAAGACTATTTCCTGAAAACCGAGGAGGAGGAAGACGATCCCTACGAGTCCAGCCAGATGACCGTATTGATCGCCAATGCCCACGGCATCTTCGGGATGTACTCGATGCGGGAGGTATATGAGTATCGCCAGTTCTGGGCCATCGGCTCGGGCCGTGATTTCGCCATCGGCGCCATGCGCGCGGTATACGAACGCCCTGACTTCAGCGCCGCCGATATCGCCCGGGTCGGGGTCGAAACCGGTTGCGAGTTCGATGTGAATTCCTCCCTGCCCATGACTTTGCGCACGGTCGAAATGACCGATGCTTCGCAATGAATCCGTAAAGAACCCACGCCATGAGCCTAGATACCCTGCAACGTTTTCTGTTCGATGCCGCGCCCGTGCGCGGCGAAGCGGTCCTGTTGGACGAAACCTGGCGCGAGGTGTTTACCCGCCGCGCCTATCCCAAGGTCTTGCAGAAGATCATCGGCGAGCTGATGGCCGCCTCGGCCCTGTTGACCGCCATGTTGAAGTTCGACGGTTCCCTGGTCATGCAGTTGCACGGCAAGGGCCTGGTCAAACTGATCGTGATCGAATGCGAATCCGATCTGACCCTGCGCGCCACCGCCCGCTGGGACGAAGAGGCGGAATTGCCGGATGTGCCGCTGGGCGAATTGCTGGGCGACGGCAAATTCGTCATTACCCTGGACCCGCGCGAAGAGGGCCAGGCCTACCAGGGGGTGGTCAGTTTGATCGGCAATAGCGTGGCCGCCATCATCGAACACTATATGCAGACCTCCGAGCAGCTGGATACGCGGCTGTGGCTGGCCTGCGAGGACGGCAAGGCCGCGGGTGTCATGCTGCAGAAGCTGCCGGCGGGGCAGGGCGATCCAAACGCCTGGCAGCATCTCACTACCTTGGCGGAAACCATTACCCCTGTGGAATTGGTGTCGCTGGCGCCGCAACAATTGCTTTACCGTCTGTTCCATGATGACGGCGTGCGCGTGATGGCCGAAGAGCGTCCGCATTTCGGTTGCCGCTGCTCGTTGGAGAAAGTGAGCAATATGCTCAAGATGGTGGGGCGCGAGGAGGCGGATTCCATTCTGGCCGAGCGCGGCCAGGTGGAGGTCGATTGCGATTTCTGCAACCAGCACTATGCTTTCGACGCGGTCGATGTCGCCCAGTTGTTTGCCACCGATGTGCCGATCGCCGCGAGCGACTCGCAGCACTGACACAGCCAGGCGACACGGATTTTGTAAATATCGGTGTCGCTGGCCGGCGGCCCTTACAGTCGCTTACATTCGCGATGGGCGCGAAATCAATGGTTTACCTCATGGACTTAGAGTGGCATCCATGCGCTGCACCCTGCGGCGAGACCAAGGAGAGCCGAACCATGAAATTGTTGCCCAGATTGATGGCGATGTCCCTGCTGACCGTCATGGTCGCCACCCAAGCCGCGCAGGCCGGCGAGCCCGCCGATGCCGCACGGCACGCCAGGCACGCCGGAGCGCATGGCATGCATGGTGATGGCATGTTCAAGGCCTTGGCCCGCGTCAAGGCCGAGTTGAAGCTCTCGCCGGCGCAGAGCGGTTTGTGGGAAGAGGCCGATGCCGCTACTCGCGATGCCCGCCAGGCCATGCGGCAAAACCACGAGCAAATGCGCGCGGCCATGCAGGCCGAGCGCCAGAAGGATGTGCTGGACCTGGCCAAGCTCGATCAAGCGATGAGCAGCCAGCACGAACAGGCGCGGCAGGGGCGTGAGGCGGTCAAGAGCAAATGGCTCGCGGTCTATGCCAGCTTGAGCGTGGATCAGAAACGGGTGGTCAGCCAGCATATCAAGGACCGCTTCGCCCGCATGGAAAAATGGCATGAGCGTAGGCGTGCGCAAAAGGCGCAATAGTCCGACAATCTACCCAACCGAACGGATCTGCCACTGCCCACCGCCGACTCTTGCCGGTTGGTGGGCTTGTTCGTTTTCGTGCGGATGTACCCAGTGCGTCTCTAGCGTGCATTTTTGACAAATGATGCCGGCCTTCCGGCAAGAGATGCTGCCGTAAGTAATTGACATAAATTGTAAAAATTGAATTTTGAAGGGATGGTGGTTAAAATTAAACGATCAGATGTGCCAGGAGTTCACCATGAAGCTTGAAGATCGGATGCGTCGTTCAATCCAGCGTCGTTCAGGCAACCTTGTGTTTCGTTCAGACCTTGCAGCGTTGGGGAGTCCTACGCAGGTGACTCATGCCCTGGGCGCCTTGGTGCATGAGGGGGAGCTTCTGCGTCTGGGAATTGGCATCTATGCCAAGGCAAAGCGCGAAGCCTATGGAGGGCGGGTGCGGCCGCTAGCGAGTCTTGAGACGATCATTCGAGAGGCCGCCCAAAGATTGGGGCTGGGACCGCATGGATCGGTATCCTCCGTGGCCGCTGGTGGGACTGAAGAGGCAATGCTGGTGATCGAGACCGACATGCCGCGGATTTCGCGCAAGCTGGTCATCGACGGGAAGATCGTGCAGTTCCGCAGCGCTCGGCGCAAGCTTCGAGACGAAGGGAGGCCTCAGCCATTGACTATTCCGACCGTTGGGGTCGCCCGCTTTGTGCAGGACCTCGCACATCGATACCAAGTGGTCTACGCCATCAATTCCATGGATCAATGGGCGGATACCGTCACACGCTTGGCTGGGGACGAAGTCAGGTCAGATCCTACCGAGGATCTCCTGGTTGCGTTGAAGCGTGCCGGGAAACTCTCCAAGAAGGATGTCGCGACACTGGCGGTCAATTACTGGAGGGAGCGCAAGCACGGTGTTCGATCCGTTTAAGAATTTCGACCAGGCGGGCTACCTGCAGAACCGGTATGGCGAGAAAGATCCGGAGATTGTTCGCCAGCTGGAGCACACACTGTTTCGAGCGGGGCTGGACGATGCTCTGGCCCATGTGGCAAAGCGACGAACGCTGTATTACAACGACTTTCTAACTGTTCATCGTATTCTATTCTCTGAGTTCTATCCTTGGGCCGGCGACGACCGTGCGGTGACGGCCCCCGACATCGCCGTTAAAAAAGGCGACACGCTGTTTTGCCATCCACTCGATTCAAGGCGGGCCGTGGAGGAGGGGTTGCGCATAGGGCAAGATAAAGCCGCTCTGCAGCAGCACTCAGGCGAGGTAATGGGCTGGTTCGCCTATGGTCACCCGTTTCTCGATGGAAACGGTCGTACGATGCTGATTATCCACAGTGAGCTTTGCCATCGTGCAGGCTTCTGTATCGAATGGCAGCGTACGCGCAAGGCGGACTACTTGACGGCGTTGAGTGCTGAAATCTCCTCTCCTGGACGGGGTCATCTGGACCGCTATTTGCAGAACTTCATCGGGGCATCGCGCGATCGCTGTCAGTGGGGAGGAGCCATTGACGGCATTCAGGGATTGGATGGGAGCATTGTCCAGGACACGGTGGACGGAGAATATTCCGATGCAAGGGTGGTGCAGAAGTACCAGCAGTTCGAGATGAACCGGAACCACTCGATTTCTGGACGACGCTGACCACCAATCAGGGTTGCCTCTGTACCGCCGCGCCTAAGTGTAATTTTGTAGCGCCTTCACAAGTCAAGCCGCGCCGATCAGCATAATTACCATCCGCACCCTTCGTGGGCGGCAGATGATTTTGGTAATCAATTTTGCTACCATCTCTCCTTACAAAAATATGCGCACAACGCCCGACGAGGCGGATTGAACGCGCAAAATGGTCAAAAATAACAAGGAGTAGGAAAAAATGTCGCGAACCCCACAGATACGTCTCTGCCACGTCCCAGTAACATCCTGAAGCTACTCTTTCCTACCGCCCTGAATTTATTTTCAGCGACGTAGCGCAGCCAGCGCTGCGCCGTGCTGGTCGGTGCGCATCGAACCGTTTTTGCTGGCTGTCTTGATCAATTTCAGGATGGCGGCGCGCGGACGCATGCCGGATGCAAAGGGGGAGCGCTGAATCGCGCCGCCAGGCGCCAAGGTCCATGCCGTGGCCTTATTCAGTGTTGCGCCAATGTGTCTTTCCGATGAATCAATTGGAAGGAATGGCTTGGCTAACTTTAAAAAACTGATTGGCTGCTCCCTGCTATTGGCGAGTTTATTCGGCCAAGCTCAGCCTATCGAAACGGCGGTGGCGGATACTGCCGCTTCAATCAAAAAGACCCCTTGCCCAAAAGGGGAATTCAAAGATTTTCTGCGTGCCTATTCCGAGGATATCCGGGTTCAACAGGCTTTCACGCATTTCCCGCTACGGAAGCAGCGTCTGGACTTGATGGCCGAACCGGAGCCCAAGCCGGTGCTCGAATCGCTGCGTGCCGACCGGGTCAAGTACCCCATTTTTCCCACGACGGCCGAGCGAAGATCCAAGTCATTGAATTTACGTATCGATCGGCTCGATGCCAGTCACGTCAAGGTCTCGCTGACAAAGCCGGATACCGATTACCAGGTGGTCTATCGCTTCAGCAAGGCTGGCTGCTGGCGATTGAACGCCATTGAAGATTGGTCGCTGTAAGGCGCCATCGGCGAAGCCTCGCCTGAATCATGAATATAAGAACGCAATAGATCAGCAAACGTCCTGCCGGTTGGTAGGTGGGACGGAGGCTTGTCTCAAAACGTGGTTACGTCAATCTCCGGAGGAAAGTAATGCCTTTTAATAATACGATGAACACCATGCTGCCATCCCAAAATGGGGTGAATCCGCATGTCACCGGCAATTATGGTGAAAGCCGCAGCGGCGGTCCGCACGGCGGTACGGATTTCAACTACGTGGGTGGCCAGACCGGCACCAACCTTACCCATCCGACCATCAACGCGCCGATCGATGGGACAGTGACCTTCGTGGGCGGCCAGTACGGCACCATCAAGATCCGCGATGCCGACGGCAATAGCCACGAGATTCTCCATACCAATTCGCAAAACGTGAGCGTGGGCGACCAGGTCAGCGCCGGCAATGCGATCGGTACCATGGGCGGCAAGGGCCCCAATGGCGCGAATCAGTATGCCCAGCACGTCCACTATCAGATGAAGGATCCGCAGGGCCGCCGTATCAGCCCGCAGGAGTGGTGGGATAACCACGATAGCGGCACGGACGACGGTGCCGGCGGCGCCGGAAATGGCGAGGGCGCGCCGGGCGGACCCGGCAGCGCCGGTGGCGCGGCGGGGCGGGCGGCTGCGTTCCGCCGCGCCGCGACCCTTTGGTGTTCGACCTCGATGGTGACGGCGTGGAAACCACCAGCACGCGCGATGGCACGATCATCCTGTTCGACCATGATGGCGACGGAATCAAGACCGGCACCGGCTGGGTCAAGCCCGACGACGGCTGGCTGGTGCTGGACCGCGATGGCAACGGCGCCATCGATACCGGCCGCGAGCTATTCGGCGTCGATACCCGCAAGCAGGATGGGCAACTGGCCAAGGACGGTTTCGATGCGCTCAAGGATCTGGATGCCAACCGCGATAACAAGATCGATGGCGCGGACACCGTTTTCGCCAATCTGCGCATCTGGCGCGACCTGAACCAGGACGGCATCAGCCAGGCCAATGAGCTGAGCACGCTGGACGCCAACAGCATCGTCTCGGTCGGGGTCAACTCCACGACCGTACGTACCGACCTGGGCAACGGCAATATCCAGACCGCGGCTGGTACTTTCACCCGTAGCAACGGTACCACCGGTACCACCGGCGAAACGGATGCCACCGTTGCCAACCTCGACCTGCTGGTCAATACCTTCTACCGCCAATATACCGACCATATCGCCCTGAGCGAGCAGGCCAAGGCGCTGCCGGCCCTGCGTGGTTCCGGCCGGGTGCGCGACCTGAGCGAGGCCATCAGCCTGTCCGCCGAGCTGGGCAATTGGGTGCAAGGCTACACCCAGCAGACCACCCGGCAGGGCCAGCTCGACCAGCTCGACGGCTTTGTCGAGAAATGGGCCAATACCTCGGATCTGAAATCGCTGCAGGCGCAAGCCACGGCGCTGGCGGGCCAGGGTGTCACGCTGGAATACAAGCTGGCCGGGCTCACGGCCGGTACGCCGCAATTCACGGATTTCGTGCGCAAGCTCGGCATCGTGGAACGCTTTATGGGCTTCACCTATGGCGGCGTGAGCGGGCAGGCGCGCTTTACCGTTCTGGACGCAACTTCGGGCCGGCTCACCGTCACCTTGGCGGCCGAACAGATCGCCAATATTTCGCTGGCTTATGATCGGTTCAAAACCGATATCTACGAATCGCTGCTGCCGGCGACCCGGCTCAAGCCTTTCGTGGATAGCCTGGAAAGCGCCTTGATGGCGGATACCCTCAGCTTTACCGGTCTCGAAAGCCAGTTCAGCCAGGCCATTACCGCCCGGGGCCAGCAGGGTCTCATCGACCTGGTCGAATTCGTCAGTGCTTATGGCTACGATAGGCTGGCCGACCTGGGCTGGGATGCAAGCGGTTTCCTGCTCGGCCAAATAAGAAAGGCGCCCGAACTGGCTGCCTTCTCGGCGGAGCTGAGCAGCTGGACGGTACGCCTGGCCGGCGCCACCGAGCACAATCTCAGCGGTTCTTCACGCTCGGACCTGCTGGTCGGTACCCGTGATGCCGATACCCTGTATGGCCGGAACGGTAACGATCTTTTGCTGGGGGGCAACGGCAACGACCAGATCATGGGCGAGAACGGCGCCGATACGCTGGACGGCGGCACCGGGAACGACCACCTCAACGGCGGCAACGGTGCCGATACTTATCTGTTCGGCAAAGCCTCCGGCCAGGATGTGATCAACAATAACGACAGCGATGCGGCCGGTACCCAGCCCGACACCATCCTGCTGGGTGCGGGCATCGTCCCGGCCGGCGTGACCCTGACCCGTAGCGGCGACAGCCTCTTCCTCAGCCTGAACGGCAGCGACGACCGGCTGGAAGTACAGAGCTATTTCAACCAGGATGGCAATTCCGCCTACGCCTTGGATCGGATCAAGTTCGCCGACGGTACCAGCTGGGATGTCGCCACCATCAAGCGCATGGTGCTGCAGTCCACCGACGGCAACGACACGCTGACCGGCTATGCCGGCAACGACACCCTCGTCGGCGGCGACGGCAATGACACCCTCAATGGCATGGCCGGCGATGACCAGCTCAGCGGCAATAGCGGCGCCGACAACTTGCAGGGCGGCGACGGCAACGATACCGCCGAGGGCGGCGTGGGTGCCGACCTGCTGTATGGCGGCAGCGGTAACGATGTTCTGCGGGGCAACGAGCACAACGACAATCTGCAGGGCGATGCCGGCAATGACACGCTCGAGGGTGGCAGCGGCAACGACCACCTCAACGGCGGTGCGGGCGCCGATACCTATCGCTTCGATATCGGCGGTGGCCAGGACGTGATCGGCAACCACGATAGCGACGCCTTCGGTACCCAGATCGATACCCTAAGGATGGGCGAGGGCATCTCGCCGGCCGGTGTCACCCTGACCCGTGGCGGCGATAGCCTCTTCGTCAGTGTGAACGGCAGCGATGACAGGGTGGAAGTGCAGAGCTACTTCAACCAGGATGGCGGGGGCAGCTACGTACTCGACAAGATCGCGTTTGCCGATGGCACCAGCTGGGATATCGCCACGGTCAAGCGCATGGTGTTGCTGTCCACCGACGGCAACGATACCTTGGCGGGCTACAGCGGCAACGACACCATCGCCGGCGGTGACGGCAATGACGGCATCAACGGCATGGCCGGCGACGATCAGCTGGATGGCGGCGTGGGTGCCGACACCCTGCAGGGTGGCGAGGGCAACGATGCCGAGCAAGGTGGTGCCGGCGCCGACATGCTTTACGGCGGCATCGGCAACGACTTGCTGCTGGGCAACGAGCACAACGACAATCTGCAAGGCGATGCCGGCAATGACACGCTCGACGGCGGTAGCGGCAATGACAACCTCAACGGTGGCGCGGGCGCCGATACTTATCGCTTTGGTCTGGGCGCCGGGCAGGACACGGTCAACAACCACGACAGCGACGCCTTCGGTACCCAGCCCGACACCATCGAACTCGGTGCCGGCATCACCCCGGCCGGGGTGACCTTGACGCGCAGCGGCGACAACCTGATCCTCAGCCTGAACGGCAGCGACGACCGGCTGGAAGTGCAGAGCTACTTCAACCAGGATGCCGCCGGCCCTTACGCCGTGGACAAAATCAAGTTCGCGGACGGCAGCAGCTGGGATATTGCGACCGTCAAAACGATGGTACTGCAGTCCACCGTCGGCAACGATACGCTGGCTGGCTATATCGGCAACGACGCCATTACCGGCGACGACGGTAACGACAGCATCAATGGCATGGCCGGGAACGATGCGCTCAATGGCAATAGCGGTGCGGATACGCTTCAGGGCGGTGAGGGCGACGACACCGTAAAGGGTTGGAGCGGTGCCGACCAGCTGTACGGCGGTAACGGCAACGACCTGTTGTCGGGCGATGAGCACAACGACAATCTGCAAGGCGATGCCGGCCAAGACACGCTCGATGGCGGTAGCGGCAACGACAACCTCAATGGCGGCGCGGGCGCCGATACTTATCGCTTTGGCTTGGGCGGTGGCCAGGATTCGATCAACAATCACGATAGCGACACCATCGGGACCCTGCTCGACACCATCGAACTGGGCGCCGGCATCACCCCGGCTGGGGTGACGCTGACCCGCAGCGGCGACAGCCTGGTGCTCAGCCTGAACGGTAGCGACGACCGGCTGGAAGTGCAGAGCTATTTCAACCAGGATGCCGCCGGCCCCTACGCCGTGGACAAGATCAAGTTCGCGGACGGCAGCAGCTGGGATATTGCGACCGTCAAAACGCTGGTACTGCAATCCACTGCCGGCAACGATACGCTGACTGCTTATGCCGGCAGCGACACGCTTGCCGGTGGCGACGGCAATGACAGCATCAATGGCATGGCCGGCGATGACCGGCTCGATGGCGGCAGCGGTGCCGATACCCTGCAGGGCGGCGAGGGCAATGATGTCGACCAGGGTGGTACCGGTGCCGACCAACTGTACGGCGGCAACGGCAACGATGTTTTGTCGGGCAACGAGCACAACGACAACCTGCAAGGCGATGCCGGCAATGACACGCTCGACGGCGGCAGCGGCAATGACAACCTCAACGGCGGCGCGGGCGCGGATATCTATCGCTTCGGCCTGGGTTCCGGGCAGGACAGTCTCGGCAATCACGACTCCGATGCGGTGGGTACCCAAGCCGACACGATAGAACTGGGTGCCGGGATCACCCCGGCCGGGGTGACGCTGACCCGCAGCGGCGATAACCTGATCATCAGCCTGAACGGCAGCGACGACCGGCTGGAAGTGCAGAGCTACTTCAACCAGGATGGCAACGCCGTGTACGCGGTGGACAATATCAAGTTCGCCGACGGCGCCAACTGGGATATCGCCACCGTCAAACGCATGGTGCTGCAATCCACCGAGGGCAACGATACGATGATCGGTTACGCCGGCAACGACAGCATCGCCGGTGGCGACGGTAGCGATGCCCTCAATGGCATGGCCGGTGACGACCAGCTCGATGGCGGCGTGGGTGCCGATACCCTGCAGGGTGGCGAGGGCAACGATACCGAGCAAGGCGGTGCCGGAGCAGACCAGGTTTCCGGCGGCGCCGGCAACGACCTGCTGCGGGGCAACGAGCACAACGACAACCTGCAAGGCGATGCCGGCAACGACACGCTCGACGGCGGCAGCGGCAATGACAACCTCAACGGCGGCGCGGGCGCGGATATCTATCGCTTCGGCCTGGGTTCCGGGCAGGACAGTCTCGGCAATCACGACTCCGATGCGGTGGGTACCCAAGCCGACACGATAGAACTGGGCGCCGGGATCACCCCGGCCGGGGTGACGCTGACCCGCAGCGGCGATAACCTGATCATCAGCTTGAACGGCAGCGACGACCGGCTTGAGGTGCAGAGCTACTTCAACCAGGACGGCAACGCCGTGTACGCGGTGGACAATATCAAGTTCGCCGACGGCAC
This sequence comes from Chitinimonas arctica, assembly GCF_007431345.1. Lineage (NCBI taxonomy): Bacteria > Pseudomonadati > Pseudomonadota > Betaproteobacteria > Neisseriales > Chitinibacteraceae > Chitinimonas > Chitinimonas arctica. The sequence continues at coordinate 4,236,860 of NZ_CP041730.1, forward strand.
CAACTGGGATATCGCCACCGTCAAACGCATGGTGCTGCAATCCACCGAGGGCAACGATACGCTGATCGGTTACGCCGGCAACGACAGCATCGCCGGCGGCGACGGCAACGATACCCTCAATGGCATGGCCGGTGACGACCAGCTCGATGGCGGCGTGGGTGCCGATACCCTGCAGGGTGGCGAGGGCAACGATACCGAGCAAGGCGGTGCCGGCGCCGACCAGGTTTCTGGCGGCAACGGCAACGACCTGCTGCGGGGCAACGAGCACAACGACAATCTGCAAGGCGAAGCCGGCAACGACACGCTCGACGGCGGCAGCGGCAACGATAACCTGACCGGCGGCAATGGTGCCGATACCTACTTGTTCGGCAAGGGCTCCGGCCAGGATAGCCTCAACAACCACGATAGCGACGCGATCGGTACGCAGGCCGACACCGTCCTGCTGGGCAGCGACATCACCCCGGCCGGCGTGACGCTGACCCGTACCGGCGACACCCTGGTCATCAGCCTGAACGGCACCGACGATAAGCTTGAAGTGGCGAACTACTTCAATGCGGATGGTGCGTCCGCCTACCGGGTCGATTTGATCAAGTTCGCCGACGGCACGTCTTGGGATTACGCCACTACCAAGAGCAAGGTCGTCCCTGTTACCCCGGCCGCCAGCATCACGATATCGGGCACGGCCGCCAATGAACTGCTGAATGGTGGTTTGGGCAACGATACCCTGTACGGTCAAGTCGGCAACGACACGCTGGATGGTGGCGCCGGTAATGACCATCTCGATGGCGGCGCCGGCAACGATACCTTCCTGTTCGGTCGCGGCGCAGGCAAGGATGTCGTCAATGCCCATGACAGTACCGTCGGCAAGCTGGATACCGTGGTGCTGGGTGCAGGCATCCTGGCCACCGACATTCTGCTGGTCCGTGAAGGCGATGCGCTGGTCCTCGGCATCAAGGGCACGTCCGACAGCCTGCGGGTCAACAACTACTTCAACCAGGACGCGGCAGGCGGCTACCAGGTCGATCGGATCAAGTTCGCCGACGGCAGCAGCTGGGATGTGGCGGCGGTCAAGGCCAAGGTGCTGGAGGCCAGCAGCGAGAACGACACGCTGTACGGTTATGCCGGTAACGACGCCTTGAATGGTCTGGCCGGTGACGACCAGATTTCCGGCAAGGCCGGCAACGACACGCTCGATGGCGGTAGCGGCGAGGATCGCTTGAACGGCGAAGACGGCGACGACCAGCTGTTGGGTGGTAGCCAGAACGACACCTTGGACGGCGGCAACGGCAACGACCAGTTGCTGGGCCAGATCGGCAACGACACCCTGTACGGCCAAGCCGGCAGCGACACGCTGGACGGTGGCGCCGGTAATGACCAGCTGGACGGCGGTGCCGGCAACGACACCTTCCTGTTTGGACGAGGCGCGGGCAAGGATGTGCTGAATGCCTATGACAGCATTGTCGGCAAGCTGGACACCATCGAACTGGGCAGCGGCATCACGGCTGCGGATATCCAGCTGGTGCGCGAAGGCGATGTGCTGGTCCTGAGCATCAAGGGCACCTCGGACAGCCTGCGGGTCAACAATTACTTCAACCAGGACGCGGCAGGCGGCTACCAGGTCGATCGGATCAAGTTCGCCGACGGCAGCAGCTGGGACGTAGCGGCGGTCAAGGCCAAGGTGCTGTTGGCCAGCAGCGAGAACGACACGCTGTACGGCTATGCCGGCAACGACGCCTTGAACGGTCTGGCCGGCGACGACCAGATTGCCGGCAAGGCCGGCAACGACACGCTCGATGGCGGCAGTGGCGAGGATCGTTTGAACGGCGAAGACGGCGACGACCAGTTGCTGGGCGGTAGCCAGAACGACACGCTGGACGGCGGCAACGGCAACGACCAGTTGCTGGGCCAGGTCGGTAACGACACGCTGTCCGGCCAAGCCGGCAACGACACGCTGGACGGTGGTGCCGGTAATGACCAGCTGGACGGCGGTGCCGGCAACGACACCTTCCTGTTCGGCCGCGGCGCAGGCAAGGATGTCGTCAATGCCCATGACAGTACCGTCGGCAAGCTGGATACCGTGGTGCTGGGTGCAGGCATCCTGGCCACCGACATTCTGCTGGTCCGTGAAGGCGATGCGCTGGTCCTCGGCATCAAGGGCACGTCCGACAGCCTGCGGGTCAACAACTACTTCAACCAGGACGCGGCAGGCGGCTACCAGGTCGATCGGATCAAGTTCGCCGACGGCAGCAGCTGGGATGTGGCGGCGGTCAAGGCCAAGGTGCTGGAGGCCAGCAGCGAGAACGACACGCTGTACGGTTATGCCGGTAACGACGCCTTGAATGGTCTGGCCGGTGACGACCAGATTTCCGGCAAGGCCGGCAACGACACGCTCGATGGCGGTAGCGGCGAGGATCGCTTGAACGGCGAAGACGGCGACGACCAGCTGTTGGGTGGTAGCCAGAACGACACCTTGGACGGCGGCAACGGCAACGACCAGTTGCTGGGCCAGATCGGCAACGACACCCTGTACGGCCAAGCCGGCAGCGACACGCTGGACGGTGGCGCCGGTAATGACCAGCTGGACGGCGGTGCCGGCAACGACACCTTCCTGTTTGGACGAGGCGCGGGCAAGGATGTGCTGAATGCCTATGACAGCATTGTCGGCAAGCTGGACACCATCGAACTGGGCAGCGGCATCACGACTGCGGATATCCAGCTGGTGCGCGAAGGCGATGTGCTGGTCCTGAGCATCAAGGGCACCTCGGACAGCCTGCGGGTCAACAATTACTTCAACCAGGACGCGGCAGGCGGCTACCAGGTCGATCGGATCAAGTTCGCCGACGGCAGCAGTTGGGATGTGGCGGCGGTCAAGGCCAAGGTGCTGTTGGCCAGCAGCGAGAACGACTCGCTGTACGGCTATGCCGGCAACGATGCACTGGCTGGTCTGGCCGGTGACGACCAGATTGCCGGCAAGGCCGGCAATGACACGCTCGATGGCGGCAGTGGCGAGGATCGCTTGAACGGCGAAGACGGCGACGACCAGTTGCTGGGCGGTAGCCAGAACGACACGCTGGACGGCGGCAACGGCAACGACCAGTTGCTGGGCCAGGTCGGTAACGACACGCTGTCCGGCCAAGCCGGCAACGACACGCTGGACGGTGGTGCCGGTAATGACCAGATGGACGGCGGTGCCGGCAACGACACCTTCCTGTTCGGCCGCGGCGCAGGCAAGGATGTCGTCAATGCCCATGACAGTACCGTCGGCAAGCTGGATACCGTGGTGCTGGGTGCAGGCATCCTGGCCACCGACATTCTGCTGGTCCGTGAAGGCGATGCGCTGGTCCTCGGCATCAAGGGCACGTCCGACAGCCTGCGGGTCAACAACTACTTCAACCAGGACGCGGCAGGCGGCTACCAGGTGGATCGAATCAAGTTCGCCGACGGCAGCAGCTGGGATGTGGCGGCGGTCAAGGCCAAGGTGCTGGAGGCCAGCAGCGAGAACGACACGCTGTACGGTTATGCCGGTAACGACGCCTTGAATGGTCTGGCCGGTGACGACCAGATTTCCGGCAAGGCCGGCAATGACACGCTCGATGGCGGCAGTGGCGAGGACAGGCTGAACGGCGAGGACGGCGATGACCGGCTTCTGGGCGGTAGCCAGAACGACACGCTGGACGGCGGTAATGGCCACGACCAGTTGCTGGGCCAGATCGGCAACGACACCCTGTCCGGCCAAGCCGGCAACGACACGCTGGATGGTGGCGCCGGTAATGACCAGCTGGACGGCGGTGCCGGCAACGACACCTTCCTGTTTGGACGAGGTGCGGGCAAGGATGTGGTCAATGCCTACGACAATACCGCCGGCAAGCTGGATACCATCGAACTGGGCAGCGGCATCGCGGCTGCGGATATCCAGCTGGTGCGCGAAGGCGATGTGCTGGTCCTGAGTATCAAGGGCACGTCCGACAGCCTGCGGGTCAACAGTTACTTCAACCAGGATGCCGCGGGCGGCTACCAGGTCGATCGGATCAAGTTCGCCGACGGCAGCAGCTGGGATGTGGCGGCGGTCAAGGCCAAGGTGCTGTTGGCCAGCAGCGAGAACGATACGCTGTACGGCTATGCCGGCAACGACGCCTTGAACGGTCTGGCCGGCGACGACCAGATCTCCGGCAAGGCTGGCAATGACACGCTCGATGGCGGTAGCGGCGAGGATCGCTTGAACGGCGAAGACGGCGACGACCAGTTGCTGGGCGGCAGCCAGAACGACACGCTGGACGGCGGTAATGGCCACGACTTGCTGCAAGGCCAGATCGGCAACGACACGCTGTCCGGTCAAGCCGGCAACGACACGCTGGATGGTGGCGCGGGTAACGACCAGCTGGATGGCGGTGCCGGCAACGACACTTACCTATTCGGCAAGGGTGCCAACGCCGATGCGCTCACCAACTACGACTCGACCGGTCTGGACAACGACAAGGTGGTGATCGGGGCGGGCGTCCGGGCCGACCAGGTCTGGCTGCAGCGCGTGGGTAACGATCTGCAGCTGATGCTGATCGAGACCAACGACAAGCTCAATCTGCGTAACTGGTATAGCGGATCGGCCTACCACGTCGATAGCATCGAACTGGCGAGCGGCCAGCGTCTGCTGGAAAGTCAGGTGGATGCCATGGTCTCGGCGATGGCGGCATTCGCGCCGCCTGCGCCGGGCGAAAGCGCCTTGCTGCCGGAGTACCAAGCGGTCTTGAACCCGCTGATTGCCGTCAACTGGAAGTAAGCTAGACGGTAATAACTGAGCCCCCGGTCAATCAGGCCGGGGGCTTTTTGTTGCATATCACCGATTCTGCTCGGCGATGTGCCACCTATATGGCAGGCACCACCCGGCTCACCCGGCCACGGGTAATGACCCGCACCTTCTGGCCTACCGCAAACGAAATATCCGCTTCCTGTACCACGGCGATCACTTCGCCGTTATCCAGCTTCAGTACCAGCTCCAGGCCGTCCTTGGTATTGACGTCCTTGCCCACCGCATTGCCGACGGCACCGCCGACCGTGGCGCCGAGCACGCCGCTGACCACCGCACCGTTGCCCTTGCCGATATTGCCGCTGGCCGCGATGCCGCCGATCACGGCGCCGATCAGGGAGCCCAACTCGCTATCGTCGGGCCGGATCTTTACCGGGCGGGCCGCTTCAACCGTACCGGCCCTGACCTTGGCTTCATTCATGGCTTCGGAAGGAGAGTAGTAGTTGGCCGTACGGCTGTTGGCACAACCACTCAGGGAAAGTGCCAGGCCAAGTACTGCGGCACCGATCAGGCGCGGGGAGGGCTGGATGTTCATGATGGAAGCCTTGTGCGGGTAGGGTGTCGGGATGCAGGGATTATCCGCCAGGCGGGCGGGACTGGGGAAGGTCACTATTGACGCAGCAAGCCGAGCGCTCTGCCATCACGGCGTGCTTTCCGGCGGGATGGCGGCAACGGTAGAATGCGTTCACACGGCGCGGCGCTGCAATTTCCATCGATAACAGGCTAAACCGCCTGAAGCCGCGCAAGGGAGATGCATGAAGTTCCTCTTGAGCAATGACGACGGCTATTTTGCGCCGGGACTGGCCGCGCTTGCCGCGGCGCTCGAACCCCTGGGTGAAGTCAGCGTGGTGGCTCCCGAGCGCGACCGTAGCGGTTCATCCAATTCGCTGACCCTGGATCGCCCCCTCAGCCTGAAGCGCGCGCCGTCGGGTTTCCATTATGTGAATGGTACGCCGACCGATTGCGTCCATCTGGCCGTCACCGGCTTGCTGGAGGCGGCTCGGCCGGACGTGGTGGTATCGGGTATCAACCACGGCGCCAATATGGGCGACGACACCATCTACTCCGGTACCGTGGCGGCCGCGACCGAGGCCTATCTGCTCGGCATTCCCGCTGTCGCCATTTCGCTGGCGAAGCACAATGCCGCCCATTTCGACACCGCGGCGCGGGTCGCTGTCGAGCTGGTCGCGCGCATGCAGCGCGATCCGGTGCGGGGTGCGGTATTGCTGAACGTCAATGTGCCCGATATTCCGTACGAGGAATTGCGCGGGTGGCGGGTCACCCGCCTGGGGCGCCGGCACAAGGCGGAACCGGTGATCAAATCGAACAATCCGCGCGGCGACACCATCTACTGGGTCGGCCCGGTGGGGACGGCCCAGGATGCGGCGGAAGACACCGATTTCTGGGCAGTCGCCAACGGCTATGTCTCCATCACGCCACTGCAGATCGATCTGACCGCGTACAAGCAGCTTGAATTCTTTTCCGCGTGGCTGAAATGAAACACGATTTTTCCGGCATAGGCATGACCTCGGCCCGCACCCGCGGGCGCCTGGTCGAACGGCTGCGGCAGCAAGGAATACGCAGCGAGGCCGTGCTGGCGGTGATGGGCAATACGCCGCGCCATATCTTTGTCGACGAGGCGCTGTCGCATCGTGCTTATGACGATGTGTCGCTACCCATCGGCTTGGGCCAGACCATTTCCCAGCCTTATATCGTGGCCCGCATGGTCGAATTGGCGGTGGGAGCGGCCCGCCGCGATAAGGTCCTGGAGATCGGTACGGGCTGCGGCTACCAAACGGTGGTTTTGGCGCAACTGTTCAAGACGGTTTATTCGGTGGAACGTCTGGCCCAGCTACTCGACAAAGCACGTACAAGATTGCGCGAGTTGCGCATAAGTAACACCCGTCTACGCCATGGCGACGGCTTCGTCGGCATCGCCGAAGCGGCCCCCTTCGACGCCATCATCATGGCTGCCGCCCCCACCTACGTACCCGAAGCCCTATTGGCCCAGCTGGCCATAGGCGGGCGGATGATTTTCCCTATCGGGAATGTCGATCAGGAATTACGAATAATTGAGCGCACCGAGGAAGCCTACATCGAGACAAAGCTGGAAAAAGTCCGCTTTGTGCCCATGCTTCCGGGCCTTGCTTAGCTTCAGTAAAACTGTCATCGTCGCGTTGTCGGCTCAGGGCCACTCGCTACAAGATTCCATATGAGGGAGTAACGAGTTGAACGTTCGTCGTACCACAGGTCTGGTCTCCGCCTTGCTATTAGCCGCTTGCGCGTCGGAGCCGGTTCGTTCCCCCGCTCCTGTTGTCGACCGGACCCGCCCGGGTTCCGCTGTTGTACGTCCCGCCCCTGTACAAACCACGGGCAGCAGACCGATGTCGAGCGCGCCCGATGCGCGCGGCAAGACCTATACCGTCAAAGCAGGCGACACGCTGTATAGCATCGCCCTGGAAAATGGCCTCGATTACAAGGAAGTGGCCAGCTGGAACCAGCTGGCCGACGTCAACCTGATCAAGATCGAACAGGTGTTGCGCCTGACCGATCCCAACGAAGCGGCCACGCCGGACGGCGCCCGCGAGCGTGATACCCCCGATGGCGTGGTGATCAAACCGCTGAAGCCGGAAGGCACGGGTTCGCTACCGACCCCGCTTCCCGCCCCGCTCCCTCCTCCGCCCAAGGTCGATGCGCCGGTCGCCATCGCCTCGGTTGCTTACCCCAAGGCACTCAAACTCTCCTATGGCGCCGATGCCGCGACGGTTGCCCGTCAGGCAGAAGGGCCATTGCAGTCTCCCGCCGCTGTGAAGCCGGCCGACATCAAACCGTTGGATAAACCCAAGCCGGAAGCCGATTCCAAGCATGAGGCTAAGGTTGATCCCAAGCCTGCCGATAACAAGGTCCTCAACCCCGCCACGGGAGAGGAAGAAATCAACTGGGCCTGGCCCACGGTAGGCAAGCTGGTCAGTGGTTTTTCCGACGCCAGCAAGGGTCTGGATATTGGTGGCAAGCAAGGCCAGCCGGTTGTCGCGGCTGGTTCGGGCAAGATCGTCTACGCCGGTTCCGGCCTGCGCGGCTACGGCAAGCTTGTCATCATCAAGCACAACAAGACCTATCTGTCGGCATATGCGCACAACAGTCAGTTGTTGGTGAAAGAGGGGGATAACGTGAAAAAGGGAGACAAGATTGCCGAAATGGGGAACACCGACGCAGAGCAGGTCAAGCTGCACTTCGAAATCCGGCGCTTTGGCAAGCCGGTTGATCCATCCAAATACCTAACGGCGGGGTAGGTGCTAAATGAACGACTCCATGGATACCATCGAAGAAGAGCTGGTTGACGAAGACCTCCTGGACAAGGAGGACGACGACGCCGCGGAAGAGGTTGAAGCCGAAGTAGACGATCCCAAGCAGGAAGAAACCGGTCGCTATCCGGTCGAATCCACCGGGGATGTAACTCAGATCTACCTCAACGATATTGGCCAGAATGCCCTGCTCACGCCCGATGAGGAGCGGCGGCTGGCCCGTTTGGTGGTATTGGGCGATTTCGATGCCCGGCAGAAGATGATCGAGCACAACCTGCGCCTGGTGGTCAACATTGCCAAGCACTACATCAACCGCGGCATGGCCCTGCTGGATCTGATCGAAGAAGGCAATATCGGCCTGATGCATGCCTTGGAGAAGTTCGACCCGGAACGTGGCTTCCGTTTTTCCACCTATGCCACCTGGTGGATACGCCAAAGCATCGAGCGGGCGATCATGAATCAATCCCGCACCATTCGCCTGCCGGTGCATGTGATCAAGGAATTGAACGTCTATTTGCGCGCGCAGCGCCATCTGGAAGCCCAGATGGGGCGCGATCCCACCATGGAGGAAATCGCCTACCAGGTCGATAAGCCGGTGGAGGATGTGCGGCGGGTAATGGGCCTGAACGAGCGTATGGCCTCCCTGGATGCTCCCCTGGATATCGACCCGATGTTGTCCATCGGCGAATCCATCCCGGATGAGCAGCAGGAAGGCCCGGAGATGGTGCTGCAGAACGCCGAGGTGCAGCGATACGTACGCGATTGGCTCAAGCAGTTGAACGATAAGCAGCGTATGGTGATAGAGCGGCGCTACGGTCTCAACGGCTACGATATCTGTACGCTGGAGGATCTGGCCGCGCATCTGCAGCTGACCCGGGAGCGGGTAAGGCAGATCCAGATCGAAGCCTTGGAGAGTCTACGTCGCCTGTTGCGGCGGCAAGGTGTGTCACGCGACGTGCTGCTGGGCTAGGCCAGGCCGCTGGACGGCGGCGACCGGCCCATGGCGGGCGGGTCGCCGTCTGATTTGTCGGCGGGAATGCGAAATGGCGATAGACCAGGGAATAAGGCTGCTCATCCTGTTATGCCTCTGCGGCGCCGGCTGGTCCGCACGCGCCGAAACGGTTCCCTATCCGTGGTCCGGCTCGGTGGGCGATACCCGCGATGTCTATCCGCTCAAGCTATTGCAATTGGCCTTGGACAAGGCTGGAACGACGCAGTATTCACTGCGCCCTACCGATATTCCCATGCTGCAAGGACGCGCCCTGGCCGAGCTGGCCCATGGCAGCAGGATACGCGTGGGCTGGGGCATGACGTCGATCGAGCGCGAGTCCGCACTGCTGCCGATTCGCGTTCCGATCTTCAAGGGCCTGGTCGGCTGGCGCTTGGCCTTGGTGCGCAAGGATAGGACCGATTCGTTGGCCGCCGTGCAGGATTTGACCAGCCTGCGCCGCTTTGTCGCCGGTCAGGGGCATGACTGGCCGGATACCGAGATTATGCGCAGCAACGGGGTGCGGGTGGTTGGCGTGCCCCTCTACGACAGCCTGTTTCGGATGCTGGCCTCGGCACGCTTCGACTATTTTCCCCGTTCCGTCCCCGAAATCTGGGCCGAAGCGGAGCAGTACCGCAAGCTCGGGATCGTGATCGACCCGCACTTGCTGGTTCGCTATCCCACCGCCTTCTATTTCTTCGTCAACAAGAACGATACCGCCTTGGCCGATACCCTCCGCAGCGGGCTGGAGCAGGCTGTTGCCGATGGCAGTTTCGATCGCTTGTTCTGTGCACATTACGGCCAGCTGATCGCCCAGGCGAGACTGGAGCACCGCCAGGTCGTCGAGTTGAACAACCCCATCCTGCCGCCGGAAACACCCTTGGCACGCAAGGAGCTGTGGTTCCGGATCGGCATGTGCGCCACCGGCAAATAAAAATGCCGGAGCATCTGCTCCGGCATTCTTCAGCACCTGACGGGACGGATCAGCGATTGATCTTGAATGAACGCGGGATCTGTACCGGCGAATTGGCGCCGAACCAGCGTTCGTAGATCTTGGCGGCCTCGCCGCTGCTTTCCGCATCGGCCAGCGCGTCGTTCACCATCTTCTGCAGGCGCTTTTCACCCTTGCGGATGCCCACGCCCAATGCTTCGGAAGCGACCGGTACGTCCGGTACTTCGAATTCGCCGCGGTTGGGCAGCTTGGACAGATTGCCCAGCAGGGTCGCCTCCGGCCCGGAGACGGCTTCGCAGCGGCCATCCTGCAGGGCAGCGAAGGACTCGGCATAGTCGGCCGGCGCCACGATCTTCACCTTCTGCGAAATATCCTGCAGGTAGCGGGCATTGGTGGTGCCCTTGGGGGCGCAGACGGTGAGCATGTCGAGCTGCAGCAGATCCTTGAACTTACCCTTCTTGGCCAGCAATTTCTGGGTGGAGACATAGTAGCCCACGCTGAAATCCACTTCCTTTTCCCGCTCGGCGGTCTTGGCCAGGGAGGCGAAGACCAGGTCCACGCGGCCTTCCTTCAGCGCCTTGATGCGGTCGGCCGGATCCACCGTCTTGAAGACGGGCTTGAGGCCGAGTTTGCGCGCAACGAAATTGGCGAAATCGATGTCGTAGCCGGACACGGTGCCCTTGGCCTTGTCGAAGAAGCCGAAGGGCGGCGAGCTGTCGCGTACGCCGATGACAACTTCGCCTTTTTCCTTGATCTTGTCGGCATCGTCGGCGACGACCGGGAGGGCGGCGACGGTGGCCAACAGGGCTGCGATAAATTTGTTCATTTTGCTCAGATCCTTGGGTAACTCGTTATATGTATTGCTCTTTTTGTCGTGCCATTGCTAATGCGAATGGCATCATGGATTGGTAATTCTAACTGTTTGGAATATCAGTTTCTACTGATTTATAAAATTATATTAGTTGATTGCCGATCCATATCACCGTTTCGAAGCATCGCCGGATTTCGCCTTGCCGGACTAGCTTGCTACAATCATCGGCCCGGTCGCGCCGACCTGGCGCCCGATTTATTCTTTGCGGAGTCCTGCATGCTCACCGTCTATAACACCCTCGCCCGCGAAAAGCAGGTATTCACACCCATCGAACCCGGCCGGGTGCGCATGTATGTGTGTGGCATGACGGTGTATGACCTCTGTCACGTAGGCCATGCGCGCATGCTGGCTGCTTTCGACATCATCTACCGCTGGTTGCATGCCTCCGGCTACGAGGTGACCTATGTCCGCAATATCACCGATATCGAGGACAAGATCATCAAGCGCGCGGCCGAGCAAGGCATCAGCGCCGAAGAACTGGTGGAACGCACCATCGCCGAAATGCATGCCGACCTGTCGCAGCTCTATCTGCTGCCGCCCACGCATGAACCCCGCGCCACCCATCATGTGGACGGCATGGTTGCCATGATCGGCAAGTTGATTGCCAACGATAAGGCCTATGCGGCGGCCAATGGCGACGTCTACTACGCCGTGCGCAATTTTGCCGGCTATGGCAAGTTGTCCGGCAAGTCCCTGGATGACCTGCAGGCCGGCCAGCGCGTAGAGGTGGACCCCCACAAGCGCGACCCTCTGGACTTCGTGTTGTGGAAGGCGGCCAAGCCAGGCGAGCCGTCCTGGGCGTCCCCATGGGGCAATGGCCGGCCTGGCTGGCATATCGAATGCTCGGTGATGTCCGAACATCATCTGGGCAGCCATTTCGATATTCATGGCGGGGGAGAGGATCTGCAATTCCCTCACCATGAGAACGAAATCGCCCAGAGCGAGGGCTGCCATGGCCATCAATACGTCAACTATTGGATGCACAATGGTTTTCTGCAGTTCGACGACAAAAAGATGTCCAAGTCGCTGAACAACTTCTTCTCCATCCGCGATGTATTGAAGGCCGTCGATGGCGAAGTGGTGCGCTTCCTGATCGTACGGGCGCATTACCGCAGTCCCCTGAACTATTCGGAAGAACTGCTGCGCGATGCCAAGGCCGGCCTGGATCGGCTCTACACCGCGCTCAAGGCCACGCCGCCGCAGGAACGGATCGCCATCGATTGGCAGAGCAACTATGCCCTGCGTTTCAAGACCGCGATGGACGACGACTTCAATACGGCCGATGCGGTGGCGGTACTGTTCGAGATGGCGGGCGAACTGAACCGCAACCACTCGGTGGCGCTGGCTGCTCAGTTGAAGGGTTTGGCGAATATTCTGGGCTTGTTGCAGCGTGAACCCACCGAATACCTGCAAGGTGGCCCGGTGGTGGCAGGGGATTATGGCGCTGAACAGATCGAAGCCTTGATCCAGGCCAGGCTGGCGGCTCGGGCGGCACGTAATTTCGCCGAGTCTGACCGTATTCGCGATGAATTGCTGCAGAACGGCGTAGTGCTGGAGGACAGCGCCCAAGGCACCACTTGGCGCCGGCAATAAACGCGGTACCTAATGAAAAACGCCATACCGGTCTTGGCCGGTATGGCGTTTTTTCTTGGCAGGCGCTAGCGGGACGCTAGTCCTCGCGCACGATGCCCTGTTCGCCCAAGGGCTTGCCGGCCTCGCCGGAGGCGATATAGTCGGCCAAGGAATCGAGATCGATCGGTCCGACATGGCGATCACGGCCGTGCGTCAGCATCTTCGCACCATCTCCGCCGTCGGCCAGGAAGGTGGGGACCGCAATGCGGTACAGCCGCTTGGCGTCCCATGCCGCGCCGTCGATGCGGAGGGAGGCCACATCCACCCGCTTCCCGGCGGGTCGCTTGGCTGACCAGCGATAGGCCACATTGCTGGAGAACTGCCAGGCGTACATCTCGCCCTTCGCATCGAATTGCTGCTCCAGCAGGCTGAGCAGTTCCTCGCCGGTCAAGCTCAAGGTAATCAGATTGTTATTGAAGGGCTGCACCGTGAAAAGCTGGCCGTAGCGGACTTGGCCCTGTGCATCGGGACGCAGGTCGGCGCGCAAGCCGCCCAGGTTGACCAGGCCGATCTCGGCTGCACCGTAGCGCGCATCGCGCATGGCGGCCAATTGTGCATTCGCCACCATCCGTCCCAGCGCCGTATTGCCCCCTGGCGTGGCTTCGCGGCTCATGGCGGCCGGCAATTTGCCGATTATCCGCTCCTCTAGCGGCTGGGTGAGGGCGGCGTATTTGGCGATCAGGTCCAGTTGCGCCTGGTCGGCCGGGCCATCGGCCCGTACCACCAGATTCTCGGCACGGTGCTTGATCACATCGCCGCTACTGCGATCCAGGCTCAGGTCGATCTCGGTCAGCACGCGGCCGAAGGAGTAGGCACTGGTGACCCGCTTGCCGGACAATTCACAGTTATAGGGCTGATGGGTGTGGCCGGTGACCACCACGTCGATTTCGGCATCCATGCGCTTGACGATATCGACGATTTCACCCGAAAAGCCCTTGCAATCGTTGATCCCCGCCCCCTCGGTCTGCGTGCCGCCCTCGTGCAGCAGGACGACGATGGCTTTTACGCCTTGCTCGCGCAAGACGGGCACCAGGGCATTGACGGTCTCCGCCTCGTCACGGAATTGCAGGCCGGCGACACCCTTGCGATTCACCACCGCCGGGGTTGCCTTGGTCGTCATGCCGACAAAGGCAACCGGAACGCCTTCGAAGCGGCGGATGGCATAGGCCGGCAGCAAGGGCTTGCCGGTTCGTTCGTCGATCACGTTGGCGGCCAGATAGCCGAAGCGTGCGCCCGTGAAGGGACCAGCCTGGCAACCATCCTGGGGATGGCAGCCGCCATGCTGCATACGCAACAATTCCGCACCGCCTTCGTCGAACTCGTGATTGCCCACGGCACTGAAATCCAGTCCCATTGCATCCAGGGCGGCGATGGTGGGCTCGTCATGGAAGAGCGCCGACAGCAAGGGGCTGGCGCCGATCAGATCACCGGCCGCCACCACCGCATGATTGGGGTTGGCGGCTTTCAGCCGCTTGATCAAGGCCGCCAGCTGGGCCGAGCCGCCCGCCGGGACATTGATCGTCTTGCCTGGCCGATTCGGGTCGGGCTGCTTGACACCGCTATTGGGGGTGCGCAGATTGCCGTGGAAGTCGTTGAACGCCAACAGCTTGACGGCCACGGTCGGCGAGGGGGGCGGCGTGGTGGCGCAGGCGGCCAGCAAGCAGGAAAGGAGCAGGGGCAGGGCAGGTTTCATCGGAATAGACATGGGCAGTTTGCAAGTTAAGCTGCCGGGCAAGCCCGGCAGGAAAGAGGTCGATGGCTGGCCTGAACTCACTTGAACAGATTGCCCAGACCCTTTTTCAGTTGGTCCACGGCTTTCTCGCGCAGGCTGGCCTTTTGCTCATCCAGTTTTGCGCCCGCATTCTCCTTGAGCGCGGCGGTGAGGTCGAGTGCGTAGCTGGGCTGGGCGAACGGGCCCGTGACCCGCACCGGCACGGTGAGCCCGCTCAAATCCGACCGCTCCTTGCCATCCTGGCCCTTGCTGGTATTCACCAGGCTGGCTTTGATCAGATAGTCCAGGGTTTCGTGCGGCAGATCGGCTTGGCCCTCGCCACCCACCCGCAGCAGCGGCGACTTGATGCTGAGGTCCTGGTTATGGGCAATGCCGTTGGCAAACTGCAAGGTGGCGCTTAATTCGGTGAAGTCGGTTTTCTCGGTCTGGCTGGCATTGACCGTTTGCTGGCCGCCCTGCAGATTGGCCAGGGTGGACTTGGCTTCGCGCAGGGTCTTGGCCAGATTGATGCCGCGCAGCGCGCCGTTTTGCACCTTGGCGCGCAGCGTGCCGTCCAGGCTGGCCTTCAAGGCATTGGCATCGCCACCCTGCATGGACAGTTCGGCGTTGACGAAACCACGGCCCTCCAGGCGGTCGAAATGCGCCAGCTGGCTCAGCGCGGCCTGGATATCGACGTTCTCCAGCCGTGGCCTGAGGGTGATGCGCGGGTTGGCCGTGGCGGTCGCGCTGGCGCTCGCCGTCACTTGGCCACCGAAAATCTTCATGCTGGCGCTGGGTATGGACAACAAGCCTTTGTTGGCATTCAGGCTGACTTGCAGATCGCGTATCTCGAAAGGCGCCTTCTTCAGGTAGGCAATGGCGAGCTTGCCGTCCAGATCGAGTGTACGTAAAGCGGACAGATCCAGCTTGGCGGCCGGGCCACCCTGGGCGGCAGCGGCTTTGGCGGGCGGAAAATAACGATCGAGATCGAGCTTGCCCGCACGCAAGTTGAATTTGACCGCTGTCGATCCGGCGCCCTTGGCGCCAGTCCTGGCGCTGGCGTCCAGCTTGAAATCCGCACCATCCACCTGGCCATGCAACACCGCGTCGGCGGTGCCCTGCTGTAGCGCGGCGGCAAGGTGGCCGCCCAACTCGAACGGCGCGTCCTTGGCCGCCCCGCCGCTCGCCTTGCCCCGCAGTTGCAGTTTGGGCAGCGAGACGGCCATCTGCCGTAGGTCCAAGGCCAGCGGGCTTTCCAGTTCCAGGCTGGTGGTCTGCGCACCCTGGCGTGCGTCCAGCTCCAGCTTCAGGCTCTTGGCGGCCAACTGTCTGGCATCGCCGCTCAAGCCGGCCAGTTTCAATTTGGCATTGAGCTTGCGGCCATCGCCGTCCAGCGTGGCGTTCAGGCTGACGGCTTCCATATCGGCGCGCTCACCCTCAAGGGCCAGGCGCGGGGCATCCAGATTCAAGCGCAAGGCCGATCCGGCCAGCTTGCCTTCAATGCTGGCCGCCAAATTGGCGAGCATATAGCGCTGCGCCTGCCGATTGAACTCTACCTTGCCCAGCTGGCTGCTGAGTTTGATATCCATGGCCGGCTGGGACGATTTGACGAATGTCGAGAAATCCAGCCGTTTGGCCCCTTGCGGATTCAAGCCGTCGGCGGCCAGGGCCAATTCGCTCAGCGTGATCTGGCGCTTGGTCAGTTTGTCGTCGAACGCCAGTTGCACATGCTTGACGCGGACGGTGGAGATATCGAAATCCACCGGCGCATCCACCTGTTCAGGATCTTTCTGCAGGAGGTCGGCGAAATTGAAGCGGCCCTGCTCATCACGCGCAAGACGGATATCGGCGCCATCCAGTTCCACCGTATCGACCACCACCCGCTTGTTCAGCAGCGGCCACAGCTGCAAGGCGACCCGGGCTTTCCCCACCGAGGCGAAGACGCGGTCGGATTGGTATTCGGATAGCGATAGATCCGACATCCGCGCACCCAGGCTGGGGAAGAATGACAGCGAGATCGGCCCGCCCAGCTTGAGCGTGCGTTGTTTCTTCTCTTTGACCAGGGCCTCGATCTGCGGCTTGAGCGCATTGGGATCGAAGGTGGCGGCCAGATAGGCCGCGCCGGCGCAGGTCAGCAGCACGACGCCGCCGAATCCCAGGAGAGTGTATTTGATTGCCTTTTGCATGACTGGCTTCGTCTTGTCGCGTGTATGAAGTGTGGTCGAGTGGTCTCGCCGAACAGGCCCGCATGGCAGCGAGTTCCGGGCATGGGCATAATCCGCCCTTGCCCAGTATATCGATGCCGCCGCCACCTGGCGTGTTCATGACCATGCGGCACCGCAACCGTTCCACTTTTGCAGGGCTTCACCATGTATTCACCCGTGGTACTGATCACCGGCGCCTCCACCGGCATCGGCCTGGCCAGCGCACAAGCCTTTGCCGCAGCGGGCTGGACGGTATTGGCCGCTAGCCGCACGCCCGAGCGGCTGGCAGCGGCCGCAGGTATCCGCGCCGTCCTGCTGGATCCCTGCTCAGCCAGCCAGCGGGCCGAAATGGTCGCGTTGCTGCAGCAGGAATACGGTGGGCGGCTCGATTGCCTGGTCAACAACGCCGGCTATGCGCAAAGCGGACCGGTGGAGTTGCTCGATGAGCAGGGCTGGCGCGCACAGATGGAAGTCAACCTGATCGCCCCCGCGCTACTGACGGCCGCGCTGCTACCGGCCTTGCGCCTGGCGCGCGGCAGCGTGATCAATATTTCGTCGATACTGGGTCGCAGCGGCTACGCCTGGCAAGGCGCCTATTGCGCGTCCAAGTTCGGCCTGGAAGGCTGGAGCGAGGCCTTGATGCTGGAGACGCAGGGGCAGGGCGTGCGGGTACATCTGATCGAACCGGGTTCCACCGCCAGTGATTTTGATGGCCATATGCAGCGCATCGCCAGTTTGCCTCCCCTGTACCAAGCCGCGGGTACGCGCTTCGCCAGCTTGCGCCTGCGGCTGGCCGGCCGTGCCCAGCCGGCCGGCAAGGTAGCCGCCGTGATCGTGCGCACCGCCACACGGCGGCGCGCGCCGTTCCGGCAACAGGTCGGCCTCGATGCCCGCGCGGCCGGCTGGTTGATGGCTTGCCTGCCGGCTAGCTGGTACAACGGGCTGAACCGGTTGCTGGCGCGGCGCTTGTTTGGGTTGGGTGGCGAGCGTTAAGGCCGATACTTGATAAATGCAATCCAATTGGCACGTATAAGCTTCAATCATGGATATATGCGAGTATATTCTCCATAAGAATGCATGTATGCAATATTGAATGAGATCTCCCATGCGTACGAAAGCGAAAGACGATATCCCCCACGTAGCCCAGGACGCGCTGAAGCAACTAGGAGCAAAGCTTCGGGAGGCGCGTATTCAGCGAGGCTGGACGCAGCGAGAGTTCGCACAGCGTGTTGGGGTGCACGAGTCGACGCTGGTGCGTCTGGAAGCAGGCGACGCAGGGGTAACGACAGCCGTGCTCGCCTGTGCGCTGAACGCGTTGGGTGGACTGCAGGGTTTTTGCGAGCCCCAGCTACACCCCAAGGTGGGGGGCGCGCTTATCGAGACGGCCATACCCCGCCGCCGAGTTGGGGGCGTGCGCATTCCTCGCCGCCTGAATCTTGAGGCTTATCCCCAATTGAAACAGCTTGCGTGGAACCGTACGACCAAGGACATCGATGCGGAGGATGCGCTGTCGCTTTACGAGCGCAACTGGCGGTTTGTTGATGTCGACGCATTGAGTGACAAGGAAGCGAAGCTAATCGATCGCCTGAAGAAGAAATTCGGGCATGGAGTTCTGAATGTATAAGCGCACACATCATCAGCGTATTGAACGAGTGCTCGCCTCGATGAATGCCGAGTTTCTGGCAAATGCACGATGCTATTTTGGTGGAGGGACCGCTATTGCGCTGCAGCTGGACGAATACCGGGAGTCCGTGGATATCGATTTCCTATGCGCCGACCAAGGTGGATATCGCAGCATCCGGGAAGCCATATTCGGCGATCCACACCTGAAGACCTTATTCAGGCAACCCATCAATCTGCTTCGAGAGCCTCGAACCGACCAGGATGGGGTACGTACCGTACTCGAAATGGACGGGGCCCCTATCAAGTTCGAGATAGTGCGGGAATCGCGGATACTTTTGGATGGGGTGGCCGTGCCTGGTATCCCGGTATTGTGCCTGACCCGGTCGGATTCCTTTGCCGAGAAGCTGCTGGCCAACGCCGACCGGTACTACGACCGAAGCGTGATGAACCGGGACATCATCGACCTGCTGGTGATGGAACTGCATTGGGGAAGTATCCCCGATAGCGCTTGGCACAAGGCGGAGGCGGCCTATGGCAAGACCATTCGAAGTGCCTATGACGCTGCGAAACAGAGGATAGGTGATACCAAATACCTGCTCAGTTGCGCCAGTACGATGGGGATGTCACAGGACGTAGTGGATGCAGTGGTTGATGCCTTGCTTATCCCGGATTCAGATCCAGACGACGAGCCACGGGGACTCAGGCCATAGACTGCGCGACGTAGGAGCGCACACGCGCCGGCCCCGCCGAGATAGCACCCGGCTGTGCCGGGTGCGGAGTGGAAGCGCCAGTCCTCTCGGACGATAGCGCCCGTAACCCGATCAAGCTTGCTTCGCCGAAGCCTCCTTTCCCTTTGCCGGCGCCGGTGCTTCGGCCAGGCTTCTCTGCAGCCAGCGCAGCAGGGCAGGGCCCAGTTCACCCAGTGCTGCCGCTGTCTGGCCGAGCGATTGTTTGGTGATGGCGTCGGCGGCAGTGCAATACGCTAGCGCGGCCAGGCCAAGATCGTTCTTGTCTCTCGCCTTTGCCAGAGTATCGAGCAGCAGCGTGGCGGCTTCGCCCAGATCCCGCAGCTGTTGCAGATTGCTCTCCCACAGGGCGTCCGCCATATCAGCCTGCAGGTGCAGCAGCTGCTTGCCGCTTTGTCCCACGGATGCCAAGTCGAGGGCGTCGCGCTGTGTGCACCATTGTTTATTGCCCATTGCCGTCTTCGCATCGCTGAAGTCGGTGAACAATCGCAGCATTTCCCGCCCGCTGGTCTTCCAGCCCGTCGGCGCGAATCCGGTGCATGCCTGGCCGGCGAACTGTTCCGCCGTCGCCGTTGCCGAGGCCAGGCAGGCCGAGGCGATACCTTGCATGGTTTCGTACTGTGCTTTGTACAGGTTTTGCATGGTGGCTCCTTAGAGAGTGGGACGATTGCTTGTGCGTGCCGCGCCCAGGCGCTTCACCATTTGCATGACCGCGGCCTGCTGGGGAGCCTTGCGCGAATAGAAGTCGGGATAGCGTGGGTCATCCTGCGAGGTATAACCCCAGAAGTCCCAGCAGCCTTTCGGGTTGCGCACCGAATCCGCGACCTGGGGATAGAGGACGATCAGATTGTTGGTGTCGGCCAGCTCGTTGTAACCGGTGGTGCGCGCATAGCGATCGCCCATGCGGCGTTCGCCCTGATGGCAACCATGGAACACCACGTGCACGCGGCACTGTTTGGTGGTGCAGGCATTCGGTACGTAGGCATATCCGATCGGCCCCAGCGTTGCCTTGCCTTGTGGATCGAAGCGCGACTGGTCGAATGCCAGCAACCGGCCGCCGGCCGTCACGCTGGGGGGATTGAGCGGTCCATAGATCCATTTGAGGATATCGTGGGACTGCAGGAAGCCGCAGTTGTTGATATAGGGATCCTTGGACCAGGCGCAGGGTACATCGGCGGGGTTATTGGTCAGAATGGCGTGCCCGGCTGCCAGATTGCTGACGTACTTGAGATTGGCCGGGGCTACGCCGGCCTGGGAAAAGAACTGGGCGGTCTGATCGACGACGCGCTGCGTGACGGTCTTGTCCATGGTGCCGCCGAATACATAGACACGCTGGCGTGCCAAGCCCTTCAGCGCATCGATCTTGCCTTTGTCCGCAAAGCTGCGGGCGATGGCCAGGGCATCGGCGGCGAGCGGGCCGCTGTCGCCGAGCGGACTCATACATTCGGTGACGGCCGCCACGGCGGGTAAGGTCGGTGCGAACAGCCCCGCGCAATAGAATGGCCCGCCCGCGATGATGCCGGCACCGACCAGCTCGCTGGAGAAGGCCACGTCGAACTGCACCGCCATAAAGGCACCGGACGAGAGGCCCGACACCGATGTCTGCTTCAGGTCGGCGCCATAGGCACCCAGGGCGGCCAAGCCTTCAGCATGCGCCGGATTGCGCGGCAGCAGCGCGAAGCAAAGCGCACCCGCCAGCAGATGCTTGAGTAGCTGTGTTCGATTCGACAAATTGGTCATTTCATTCCTCCCAGCGGGCCAAGGCCAAGCGGCCGCCCGCTACACCAGTAAAGGAAGGCCGGTGCACCGGCCCGTTGGCCATGGCCCTCGCCATTGCCTGCCTCGCTCCGATAAGCCGGATGCGACAGCGCCGATTCTTGGCGTGGCGGGCGAGTCCCGCCATTCGGCAAATGCGTCATGGCCGTGCCTGGCGTTCCGGTTCGGGTAGCGGCTGTAGCGGCGGGGGCGTCAACCAGTCCGATGTAAAGGCTTCGAACAGCAGTGCGCAGACGTTGCCGACGCCGGTCTTGTCGAGAAGATGGGAGCGATGCTTGCGGGCGGTCTGGTCGCTGATGCCGAGGTGGCGGCCGATCTGCTTGTCGCTCATGCCTTGGGCAAGCAGTTGGAGGACGTCCATCTCACGGGGCGAGATGGCGAGGTCGATGGGTATTAATGGGTTTTTTTAAGCGCAACGCCGTAAATGGCGAAGTATTGAATGACGAGTCGGGTGGATTTGCCGGCGTGAAACTTCAGCAAAAGATTTTCGCGATGCTTGCGGGCGGTGGAGAGTGAGAATGAAAGTCGTTCGGCTATATCGCGATCGGTATGGCCGCGCGCAATTAGGGCGAGCACGGTCTGCTCACGAGGGGTGAGATGCATTGTTTACTCCTGCGATGATTGAGTTATCTCGCTCTATCGCAGGATGGGTATCGACACATCTCTACTGGATCGTTTTTTTAGCCTCCGTAGCAATGCACGTGTTTGAACCTGCGACAGAAACAAGTCACACGGGGTCCGGCTTTTTAAACAGATGCTTTATTTCGGCTGCACGATGACGGAACCGTGCCGGCGTCGATCCGCCAAGGCACGGTAAGCCCGACCGTGTTCGAACCACACGGCCAAGCGCCCTGTTGCTGAAAATGGGAAAGAAGTTACTGGGGCGTAGTGAGGCTACTTTATTTGGTTCCGATAATCGTCATTCAAATGGGGGACGTGTACCTTTTTTGCTGTGCTTTTAATAGGCGAATTGAAAAGTCATATGCTGGATCCGGGTTTTATTCGGTACGGCCGTCCTATTGCGGGTGGAATATAAAATCGTGATGCACGCGTGGGTGTACTGCATTTGCCGAATGGCTAGTCGCGCGGCCGGGCAACAAAATGGCCTTGCCAATTCCGGTCTCTGCCGCCTTCACCGAGGTGTATGGGACGGTACGTGGCACCCACTCGAGTTTATCAACGCGGTGCCCTAACCGGTCCGCCGGCGGACTCGGTCGCCCAATCAAAATGCAAGGAACGGAATCATGAACTGGAATCGCGCATTCACGGATCGTATACGCAATGGCCGGCCCTCCTATTGGGGTAACTGGACGCTGAACCCCAAGCTGAAGACCGGGGCGGTCGGCTTCGTCTCGCCCGACAGCGGCGAATTTACCCTGGTGAACGAAACCACGCCGGAACTGAGAATCAGTCACCGCGATGTGCCGAATCAATGGAGTCTCTACTCCAATAATGTGCACCGCACCGAAGTCAATGCCGCGCTGGACGGCTCGGCCATGGATCCCGACACCGGCGCCAAGATCACCGCCGGTGTCGAGGTCAAATGGGAGTTCTCCGCGGCCGGGGCGATCGCTTCCGAGTTCAGCATTTCCCTGGAGGAGTTCGTCAGCGATTTAACGACCTTGTCCAAGCCGGAAGTGTTCAATTGGTTGGCCGCGCATGCCAAGCACATCAATATGGGGACGGATACGCAGATCTCGCAGGGCTTCGGCGTCGTCACCAGCGTGATCTATGCGCGTAGCGGGCTGAATGTCGGCTCGGAGGAAAGTGGCTCGTCCTTCTCGCTGACCGGCTCGGCCGGCGCCGTCCAGGACATGCTCGGTGGGGTGCAGGGCAAGGGCGCGTTCCTTTCCACTCGCCACAATAAAAACATCGACCAGCATCTATGGCCCCACCAGGCCGGTGCGCGGGTAAAAGGCGTCGTACCTATCGCCTATACGTTCGCTTCGTATGACGGCAACTTGCTGATCCCGAATTGGACCGGCCGTTTGGGCGCGTTCGAAATCCTGTTCAATAACAAGCTCGGATGCAGCTACATCACCCATATTCAGCTTCGCTACGATACGCCGCAGGGTGCTTACAACGAGGCATTTACCCTCACCGGCGGCTTGTCCAAAACAGTCGGAAACATCCCCTTGAACGCAAGCAATATCCATGTCGAGGTGAAATTCCAGGGTGTCGCGAATAGCGATAAATACAGCTTCCACTGGCCCACCCCGCTAGGCCAGTGGCTGACCGGGCGCCGTGAATTGGAATTGAGCGGCGTGTGGCCAATGAAAACGCAGGCCAGGGAAATCGGTTGAGCGGTGCATTTTGTTCCGGTGCATTTGTTCTTTATTGCGGCGGTGAGCATGGTGCTCACCGCCTTTTTTTTGCTGCTGCAAAGCCATCGCACCACTACCGCATTTGCCGAATGGTTTGTGGGGAGGCCGAATTTCAGAATGACCTTGCCGACGTTCTTTATGCAACCGGGCGCCGGCGAAACGGTTATTCCCGCCCTCCTCAGCACACCAAAGGAAATGCCATGGCTACCTCCATCCCCTACGATCCTTCCCTGGTCCTGGGCAATATCGTCCATCCCGAAGCGATGAAGATATTGCTGCAGATTGCCGATGCACAAGCGCCGATCGATGCGGCGCAAGATGAGTTGAACTCGCTGATCGCAATGAAGCGCAGCCTGGATATGACCACCCAGGAACTGCTGAATATGCATATCGACCCCGGTTCGCTGCAAAAGGAAATCGGCACGGTCGGCCAGCAGATCTCCAAGGCTGCGACCGATTACGCCAAGGTCCGCATCGACCAGGAAAAAACCATCAAGGGCCTCAAGAGCAAGCAAAGTGCGGTGCATGAGGATATCGAGAGTCCGATCGATTATGTGCGTACCCAGATCAAGAAGATGCCCTTGTCGTCCGATTCGCTGAAGATGGATGCACAGTACTTCTCATTCGACGAGAACAAGCAAAGCGCCCAGAACACCATTGCGTCGATCAAGGCCTTCGTATCCGAGTCCACCAGCTTTCTCGGCGACTCCTATTCCATGCAGGCCAGTACGGCGGCCTCGACCCAAGTCAGCAAGCAGGTGGAAAACCACAATATCGAAGGTACCTTGGTGATCACCGCCTCGTGTACCCACAAGGATGCGGCCTTGCTGGCGCCCTTCGTGCTGGACGTGGACAAAGCCATCCGTGTGTGGAACTCGGTGTTTCCCTCGGACAACGACAAGATCAAGGTCAACGATCCGTCGAAGCTGGCCAAGATCGCCCTGGAGGAGGGCACCGGCAAGGAAGTGTTCCTGCCCATCCTGTCCGGCGCGACCTATGGCTCCAGCTTTGTCGGCATGGTCCACGTGCTGCGTTCGGAAACCACCAAGTCCAGCCAGCAGATGTCCTCGGTCGCCGCCAGCCTGCAAGGGCAGTTCGAGGTCGGCTGCTGGTTCGCCAACGAGTCGGGCGGCTTCGGGGTCGATACCAATTTCGCCAACGACATCAAGAACCTGCTCAGCACGCAAGCCGTCAGCTCGCACGTGTCGGTCATCGCGATGGGCGCCATTCCTTCGATCAAATCCAACCAGGTCCAGATCGGCGTCAAGCAATTCGCCGATTTCGATCCGGCCAAGATGATGGGCAACCTGGCAACGCTCGCCAATAGCAACAGCAGCGACAAGACTTCGGTCGGCGCTTCCGCTGCTGCGGCGCGCACCGGTAAGCAGATGATGGCGATCCAGGGATCGACCGTCACCAACGTCATGCTCGGCTTGTCCCAGATCGATGACGGCTCCAACAAGATGCTCGACGTCAATTCCTTGATGACGGCCTTCGAAGACTATGTCACCCGGGCGATCGCCGGCGATATCGGCGTGCCTATCAACTACTACGTCAAAAACCTCAGCCGCGCGCAGTTGGCGCAGATGTGGGTGGCGAAGTACTTCCCCGATCGCTACCTGACCATTTCCGGTGACGACACCGGCGCGGGCGGCGGCAAGAGCGGCGCCGCCGCCCAGCCTGCGCCCGCGCAGGCCGATCCGGGCTGATCGCCTGATCAGTCCTTGCGCGTGACCACGGACCGGCCGGCACGCCGACCGGTCCGTGCCCAAGCACGCCTTACGCATCCCCATCCCCGTTGGCACGTCCCCTTACCGAATCTACGTCATCCGGAGCAAAGTCATGAGCAACTACAACAAAGTCCAGTTTATCTCCTGGGAAATCCACACCGGCCCCTTTCGCGACCACGCCAAGAACCTGAGCCGTTACAGCGGCATCGAAGGCGCTACGGCCAAGGATCTACGCCTCGATGTGAGCAACCAGTGCATCGATATCAACGCGCGCCTGGCCTTCACCGCCGATGCCATGAGCAAGGCCTTGGCGAAGGCCGACCCCGCGCCCACCACCCTGAAGCTGTTCATGGCGCCGGAATTCCTGTTTCGCGGCGCCGGCGGCGCGTACCTGCATGACCTGATCAATGGCTGGAGCGGCGACGCACCGGCTGCCTTTGGCCTGGCGGCGCCATATAACCGCAATTGGGGTGGCCTGTTCGGCGGCCTGCAGACCTTGGCGGCCAACGCAAAGTTCGAGAACTGGCTGTTCGTCTTCGGTACCGCCATCAGTGCCTCCTTTCCCACCGCCAAGGCGGTCAATGGCAAGTACCTGCTCGACCCGCGCCAGGCCGGTGAAATCTATAACACGGCGCTGATACAGCGCGGTGGGGCGCATCGCAACGACAACTACGCCTCGCGCAAGCACTACAAATCGGGCATCGATTTCCTCGACTGGAACCTCGGTACCAGGGCACACCGCGACGACAGGGTGGAACCGCTCGATCCCGCCACCCTGATTCCGAACGACGCACGCGGCGTGTCCGAGGGTAGCGCGCTTTTCCAGATCCCCGGCGTGTGCGATGGCGCCGGCAAGCTGATCGATTTCGGCATCGAAATCTGCGTGGACCATAGCTACAGCGGCGGTAACTGGGCAAACAAGTTTGGCCGGATACGCACCGCCAATAAGCACGTCAAGGTGCAACTCATCCCCTCGGGCGGGATGAACCTGAAAGCGGACTCCATCCGTTTGTTGCCGGCTGCCGGCCCGACCCCGCGCGCCTACGCCTTCAACTGCGATGGCCTGGCAAAGCTGGACGCCAACGGTGAGTGCGCCGGTATCGGTAGCCATACGCAGGTCTGGAATGGCGCCAACGGTGCGCCGGTCCCGGCGGCGAATCGGCTGCTGGAAGCCTGTAGCGGCGAGATCAAGCCCGGCACGGACGTCGTCGCTGTTGCGGCGCTGTTGCCTGTCGCCGGCCGCCAGGTCGATGCAGCGGAGCTTTGGAACAGCGGCACCGCTGTTCGCGGTGCAGGCCATGTGCGGATCCTCAAGGCGCGTGATCTATAAGCCGGCTCGATTCGCTACCCAGTCCTCCCGTCGTTCCCGGTGGGTTCCGGCCTGTGCCCGGACGACGGGGGTTTTCCAAGGCTTCAGGCTCGATCGGAAGGCGGCTTGCCATGTATATCCCACCAATTTTCAGCAATCGATCCAGGCGGACGGGCCTGGGCTCGCTCGACTTTACCGAACCGATGCCAAGCGGGCGGCGGCCGCTCGGCGAGCAACTTCGGATCGAATGCGAAGCCATGGCGCGTTATGCCTTGCGCCAGGGGCTCGGCGTACCGCCCGAGCAGCTCGCCCGCGTTGCTACCCTGCTTTCGCCGGCCGATTCCGCGCCGGCGGTCGCCGAATACGGCGAATTGGCAGCCCTGCACCGCAAGCTTGCCGATGCCGTCGCACCGGCTACGCCCCAAGGCATCACGCTGCTCGATCAGGACAGGCTGCGCGGTCAGCGCTGGGCTTGGCTGGGGCCGGTTCCGCTGATTCGCATGCTGACGCTGGCGGCCATTTTTTTTCAGCTGGGCGTATTGGTTACGGGGCTATCCGACGAGGTCACGGTCGAGAATGTTTCCTTGAGCTGGCTCGACGCTTCCGGCACCTCCTTGCTGATCAATATGCTGTTCCTCCTGTTCTGCGCCGGGCTGGGTGCCTCGTTCGCCACGCTGTTCCAAGCCCATCGCTATATCGCCAACTCCAGTTACGACCCCAAGTACGACGCTTCCTATGGGGCGCGCTTGATCCTTGGCGTTATCGCCGGCCTGATCCTGGTCGAGATGCTACCGGCGGAATTACTCAGCGACGCCGGCATGGGCAGTTTCGGCAAACCGACCCTGGCCATGCTGGGGGGATTCTCCGCCACCGCCGTGCATCGCTTGTTGCAGCGCATGGTCGAGACGCTGGAAACCCTGGTGCGCGGCGACGGGTCGGCGCGGATCAAGCATTCGATCGACATGCACAAGGTGCATGCCGCCAGCGAACGCACGCAATCGAAGCACGACCTGGTGGCGGAACTGCTGGCGCTGCAACAGTCGCTCGATAGCGATACCCCGCCCGAGGTGGTGCGCCAGCGGCTGGCCGAATTGACGCGCGCCATGCTGTCGCCGCAATCGGGCAGCGCCGGCACCACGGCCGAGCGCAAGGAGTAAAGCGATGACGCTGTTTCTCTACAACATGCCCATCGCTTGCATGGGACTGATCGTGGTGGGCTTGACCCTGTTATCGGTGCTGCTGGGCTACGCTGGCGTCACCCGGTTCAAGCTGATCCGCATCGACGCCGAACAGCGCGCCATGGCCTTGGGCATGGTGTCCATCATCACGACCATCAATTCGCTGCTGGTGGCCTTCGCAGCGGTCAGCGTATGGGATGCCTACAACGATGCCGACCGCACCGTGGCGGCCGAAGCCACCTGCGCCGATGGCTTGGCGCGCAATCTCGCTGTCTTCGGCAGTCCCGCCGCCGAGGCGACCGGACGGGCTTTGCGCGCCTACTTGCAGGATGTGGTGGAACGCGAATGGCCGGCGATGCAACAGGCGCTGCTGCCCGATCGGCAGACCGCACTGCGATTCGATGCGATGTTCGCCCTGGCCAACCGCATCGACCCGGCTACCCCTCGGCAGGTGGTCTTGCTGGGCGAAATCCTGTCGCGTACCAACGAGATGGTTGCGTACCGCCAGCAGCGGTTGATGACTTTGCAAGTCACCATGCCCGGCACCTTGTGGGCGGTCATGATCATCGTCAGCTGGCTGTCGTTCGCACTGCTGTACGTGCTGCCGCCCACGCCGTTCTATGTGGCGCTGATCGCCACCTGGGCGGCCACGCTGGGCCTGACCTTCTTCTTTATCCTGGCCGTCGACCGCCCCTATGCCGGCGAGGTAAGCGTCAGCGCGGCACCGCTCCGAAAAGCCCTCGATGCACTGACGGCCGGCCAGGCTCGGCCGGCAGAAGCACCGCGCGCAATGCTTTCCACAGCCAAAGGAGTATCACCATGACACGAGATGATTTTGCATTGGCGGCAAGCCTGTCGGAAAAAATGGCCGAGCGCTGGTATGCGCCGCTATGCGCGGCCATGGCGCGCTTCGAAATCGATGACCCGGTCCGCATCGCGGCCTTTATCGCCCAGACCGGGCACGAAACGCTGGGCTTCACCCATACCCAGGAGATCTGGGGCCCCACCCCGGCGCAGCAGGCGTATGAGCCGCCAGCGAAAAAAGCCGCCCAGCTCGGCAATGTCGCCGCGGGTGACGGCCATCGCTTTCGTGGCCGCGGCCTGATCCAGATCACTGGTCGCAGCAACTACCGGCAATGCGGCGAGGCACTGGGATTGGATTTGCTTGACCAGCCGGAGCTGCTGGCCGGCGATGAATGCGCGGCGCTGTCGGCGGCTTGGTGGTGGAGCCAGCATGGCTGCAATTCACTGGCCGACGGCGGCGATTTCACTGCGCTGACCAAGCGCATCAATGGCGGTACCAACGGTATCGACGATAGGCTGCGACGTTGGGAGATCGCCAAGACCCACCTTGGGGTTTGACCATGTTGCGTGGCAGTGTGCGGACACGATGGGCAAAACGTGCGGCCAAGGGATTTCGCCCCCGACGCCAATATGTCCTTAAACTACGCGTTTTGCCCTTCACTGTCCGCTCATGACCTTCGCTTCGCTCGGCCTTATCGATCCCTTGCTCCTTGTCCTGGAGCAGCTTGCCTATCACACGCCCACGCCGGTTCAACAGCAGGCTATCCCGGCGGTGCTGGCAGGGCGCGACCTGATGGCGGCGGCGCAGACCGGTACCGGCAAAACCGCCGGTTTTGCCTTGCCCTTGCTGCAACGGCTGGCGGCCGCGAACCAGCCGGTGGCGGCCAATTCGATCCGCGTGCTGGTGCTGGTGCCTACCCGCGAACTGGCCGAACAGGTATACGAAAGTTTTCGCGGCTATGGCCAGCACCTGCCTTTACGCAGTTACGCGGTCTATGGCGGGGTGAGCATCAATCCGCAGATGATGAAGCTGCGCAAGGGTATCGATGTGCTGGTCGCCACGCCGGGCCGCTTGCTCGATCTGTATCGGCAGAATGCCGTCAAGTTCAACCAGTTGCAGACGCTGGTGCTGGACGAGGCCGACCGTATGCTGGACCTGGGATTTTCACGCGAGCTGGATGCGGTGTTCGCCGCCCTGCCCAAACGGCGGCAAACCCTGCTGTTTTCCGCCACCTTCTCGGCGGAAATCCGCAGTATGGCGGGGGCCATGCTGGTCGATCCCGTCAGCATTGAAATCAGCCGGCCCAACACTACCGCCAAGGCAGTGCGCCAATGGGTAGTGCCGGTGGACAAGAAGCGCAAGACCGAGTTGTTTGGCGAACTGCTGCGGGAAAACCGCTGGGGCCAGGTGCTGGTGTTCGTCAAGACCCGCAAGGGCGTCGAGCAATTGCTGGCGATCTTGCAGGCGCAGGGGATTCGGGCCGACTCCATCCATGGCGACAAATCCCAGCCTAGCCGCTTGCGCGCACTGGAGCGGTTCAAAGCGCTGGAAGTACAGATCCTGGTGGCGACCGATGTCGCCGCGCGCGGCCTGGATATCGACGACCTGCCGGTGGTGGTGAATTTCGATCTGCCCATCGTGGCCGAGGACTATGTCCACCGTATTGGCCGTACGGGGCGCGCGGGCGCTTCGGGCGAGGCGATTTCGCTGGTTTGTGCCGATGAGGCACCGTTGCTGGCGGCGATCGAAGCGATGACCGGACAGTCCCTGCGCCGTGACGAGCAGCCCGGATTCGAGCCCGAGCACCGCGTACCCCAGACCGATGGGCGCGGGCAGTTACTGAAAAAGCCGAAAAAACCGAAAAAACCGAAAAAGCCGAAAAAGCCGAAAAAGCCGAAACCGGCCCTGCCCACTGCCGGGGGCAAGGCGGTTGCAAGCGGACGGGGAGCCGGCAAGGCTACACCGTCCACCAAGCCAAAATCGCCGCGCCTGGCGGCCAGGAAGCCGGCGGGCAAGCCGGGTTAGTAGCTGGACCCTTACCCGTAAGCGCGGCCATCGTTGTCAGCCCCGTGTGGGGCAGCCAATCACACACCGAAGCCCACGAATAAAGTCTGCGCGGTCCTGGCCAGGCGGCTCAACGCCGCCTGGCCAGGACCGGTGCGTTGATGTCTGCCTGCTATCGCCGGGTAGAGATATATATTAATTATGGGTTTTTCTGGCTTGGCAATATTGCTTGAAAGGGGCGGCGCTTACCTGTGCTGCTCTTCGTAGCGGGGAAAGCAGAAGATGATGAAATTTTTCGAGATACATGAATTTAAGTTGTAGATAAAATGAAAAAGCTGATTTATTAGTTGCGCGACAAACCGCTGGTATCGTTTGATGTGGTGGTTTGCGTTGAATGGATTATTTTCATTGATTGTGAAGGATGTTCTGAATTATGGAAATGAGTGTGCAGAATAGGGCGGCGAATATGAGTCCGCAGGGCACGGAAACGGGTTCGCAGCATGTGGGAGTTTTCGTTGGTGGTGGTGCTTCTCTTGTTGGGTTGGCTTGTGGTGCGGAAAAACAAAATCCTCCGAGCAGACTGGATCGATTTGCTTCAAATCTTAAAAAAAAATGGGAGGAAAGTGTTCCAGGTCTCTCCCGGGCCTCAGCGCCTAAAGTGGAAAGAAGGGTGGAGCTATTCGCACCGGGTGATAATGGCCAAGCTGCGCTTGGTGAGCCTCGTAAGGATAAATCAGAAGAAGATTTGGCGGCTCGGGTCGAGCGAGACTCTTTAGCCTTGGAGAAATATCAATTCGCCGAGGAGTTGAGTGGGCCTGGGCATCTCAACGACCTTCTGCGCCTGAAGCGCGATAAATGGGTTGAGGAGGGAAAGGCTGGGGCTTATCTCGTCAGGCATATTGATAAAAATAAAACTCCCGGATTCAGGGTGATGGTACTTAAAGTTACTTATACGCCCTATGTGCCAATCGAAGGGCTGGCCGGAAATGCGAATGCAACAATGACCGATCGCTTGCTGAGTGAATGGCAATCATTTTCTGCTAAAGCCAATTATTATAAAGAGAGCGTTGCTGAAATTGATGCGGTAAAATCAAATCCGGCGGTGAGGGAGCTGTTGGTTCAGTATGAAGTAATGACGGAGGGCGTTGCAATAACGGATGCGGAGTTGAGGGTGGCATTGGTCAAGGCGAAGACGGATGCTGGATTTCATCGGAAGTTGGAAGAAATTTTAAAGAAAATGAAAGTGACGTGTCCGCCTAGGGAAGTGGATGTGATTAGTCGTTGTATCTCACCTAACAGGCTGAAGCAGGTTATGGATATCGACAAGCTGGGCGATTGCCTTGCGGTGGTGGGAAAGTATGGCGAGAATAAATTAGAAAAAGCGATGAAGTCATTCGATGAGCAATTTAAAGTTGAGCAATTGGCACCCCTGGGGGATGAAGGTTGCGAACGGCATGTCAAAGATATGATGAACAATTTTTATGGACCATTCAATCCATTCCAGAACCTCAGGGTATTGAACTGACGCTTGAGTATGCACACAATATTATTGTGTCCCTAGCCGCACTTCCCTGGCCCACCCTGCGTGCTTACGCCAAATGGTGGGCTAGGGGCGGCCACTATCCCATCACCAACCGCCACAAACTCCGCACCGCCTCGCAATACGGATCCAGCTCGGCCAGCGCCGCGTCGCTGGGCGGGTTGCCGTCAAGTCGCTGCTTGTGTTGCAACTCTCTTAGCCGGCGGTAGGCCGTTTGCGCGCCTTCGGCCAAGGGAGGCGCGATCAGTCCGGCCGCCGCAGCCACGCCCAGCAGGGCGATATTGCCGCTATTGGCCAGCAGGGCCGGCAGGCGTTCCGCATCGTTCAAGATCAGATACTGGACGATAAATTCCACATCGACCAGGCCGCCCCGCCGATGTTTGACATCGTCGGGGTTGGCGGGGTGGGTCAGCAGCATCTTGTCGCGCATGCCGGCTACTTCCTCGACCAGCCGCGCGGTTTCGCGGCGGCGGCTGAGGATGGCGCGGCGTACCGCTTCGAATTGCTGTCCTACCGCCGGGTCGCCGGCGGCGAAGCGGGCGCGTGTCAGGGCCTGGTGTTCCCAGACCCAGGCGTTTTCCCGCTGGTACTGCTCGAAGGCCGCCACGCTGGATACCATCAGGCCGGAGGCGCCATTGGGCCGCAGCCGCAGGTCCACCTCGTACAGGGCGCCGGCCGCCGTGGTGGTGGACAACCAGGTCATCATCCGCCTGGCCAGCTTGGCGTATAGCTCGGCGGCATCGGGATGGTCGTCGTCGTAGAGGAAAATGATATCCAGGTCCGAACCGTAGCCGAGCTCCTTGCCGCCCAGCTTGCCGTAGCCGATTGCCGCGAAGGCCGCCTGCTCGCGGTGGCGGCCCGGCAGTTCGGCCCAGGCGCGCTCCAGGGTCACCGCCAGGATCAGGTCGGCCAGGTCGGATAGATGATCGGACAGGGTGGTCAGGGAATACTGGCCGGCCAAGTCCTGCGCGCATAGCCGGAATACCTGCTGGTGCTGGAAATGGCGCAGCACATCCATCTCCGCTTCGGTATCGCCCAGGTGCAGCGCCAGTTCGGCCCGCAACTGCGCCCCGAGGACCGGCCAATCGGGCGGGCTATAGAGCAGGCGCGCATCCAGTAGCTCATCGAGCAGGATAGGGTGTTGGTGCAGATAATCGGCCACCCAGGCGCTGGCGCTATGCAGCGCGGCCAGCCGCGACAGGGTCTGCGGATGTTCGGCCAGCAGCGCCAGGTAGGATTCGCGCCGGGCGATGGCGTCGAGAAAGCGCAGGATGCGGCTGAGCGCGGCATCCGGGTTGGCCTGGCGGGCGCATACCTCGACCATGGGCGGAATCAGCGCATCCAGCCGGCGGCGGCTTTTGTCGGCCAGGGTCTGGTAGCGGTTGCCCTGGGCGATGGCGGCCAGCAGCCTCTCCATCTCGGCGGCGTCGCGGTAGCCAAGGGCGGCCAGCTTGACCTGGCCGGATTGGCCATCGGCGATGCCCAGCCAAACCCCCGCCAGCGGGTGGACGGCATCCCCTTCGGCTTGGGGGAGGGCAAAGACCTGCTCGAAATGCCGCGCCACCGTGGCGCGGTGGCTGTCCAGGCCGCTCATGAAAGCCGGCCAGTCGCGATAGCCCATATTGCAGGCAATCAAGGCCCGGTCGGTTTCATTGCTCGGCAACATCTGGGTCTGGCCATCGTCCAGGTATTGCAAGCGGTGCTCCAGGTTGCGCAGAAACACATAGGCGGCGGTCAGCTCGGTCACCGTCAAGGCCTCGAGCTGGCCCATGCCGGCCAGTTCGCGCAGGACCTCGCGGGTAGGGCGGATGCGCAGGGCGGGACGGCGGCCTCCCCGTATCAGCTGAAAGACCTGGGCAATAAATTCCACCTCACGGATGCCGCCCGGCCCCAGCTTGATATTGTCGGCCATATCGCGGCGCGCCACTTCGCGCTGGATCTGGCCGTGCAGATCGCGCATGGAAGCGTAGGCGCCGTAATCGAGGTACTTGCGGTAAACGAAGGGCGTAACCAATTGCATCAGGCCGGCCGCTTCGGCGCCCAAGCCTTCGCCGGCCGTGATCGGGCGGCCCTTGATCCAGGCATAGCGTTCCCATTCGCGGCCCTGGGTCAGCAGATAGTTCTCCAGCGCGGCAAAACTGGCCACCAGCGGACCGCTGTCGCCAAACGGCCGCAGCCGCATATCGACCCGG
This sequence comes from Chitinimonas arctica, assembly GCF_007431345.1. Classification (NCBI taxonomy): domain Bacteria; kingdom Pseudomonadati; phylum Pseudomonadota; class Betaproteobacteria; order Neisseriales; family Chitinibacteraceae; genus Chitinimonas; species Chitinimonas arctica. The sequence goes on from NZ_CP041730.1 coordinate 4,270,551, forward strand.
AATACGAAGCCGTCCGCGCTGACATCGTGGATCAGCGCGATCAGCCGCTTGCCGGCCCGCGCGAACCATTCGTGATTGGAAATCACCCGCGGACCGTCGGTTTCGCCGTCTTCCGGATAGACAAAGATCAAGTCGATATCGCTCGATACATTCAGCTCGCGCCCGCCCAGCTTGCCCATGCCCACCACGATCAGCTGCTGGGGCTGGCCGGACTCCTCGCCTATCGGCCGGCCATGGCGGGCATCGGGACGGGTGACGCAATCCAGCGCCGCCAGGATGGCGACTTCGGCCAGGTCGCTGACCGTGGCGATCACTTCATCCAGCTGGGCCAACCCCAGCAGGTCGCGGCAGAAGATCCGCGCCATCACCGCTTGGCGCAATTTGCGCAAGGCCGGCTTGAGCACAGCGTCGTCGGCATCGGGTGGCAGCATGGCCTGCATGGCCTCGCGTCCGAACGGCTGTTGCAATTGTGCTTCGGTGTCGGTCTGCAAGGCCGGTTGCGCGGCGAACAACCGCTGCAGGTAGCGGCTGTGGGCAATGGCGGGGGCGAGGGGAGAAGTCATGTCGTAATTTGGGCAGCTGGAATAATCGCGCAAGACGCGGGGGGGCGAGACGGCTAAAATTGTATTCCACCATTCTAGTCGCCTGCCCGGGCGTTGATTCGCTGTTGCACATGTCCCGTCATCCGTTGTACGCCCGTCTGGTCTGGTTACGCCGTAAAATTTTCCGTCTCGTTCACTGGCACGGTCGTGTCCTTGTCTGGCTGATGGCCCTGGCTGTCTTGGCTGCCGGTGGCGCCGCCGCCTGGTTGCAGTGGTGGTTTTTCCCACATCTGGAAGACTATCGGCCGCGCGTACGCGCTGAATTGAGCCAGCGCATCGGCCGGCCCGTGGAGATCGGCCGCATCGATGGCGGCTGGCGCGCCGGTCTGCCCTATCTGGATTTCCGCCAAGTGGCGCTGCACCAGGCCGATGGCCGCTTGGCGCTCAAGCTGGACCAGGTGGAGGCGACCCTGTCCTGGTGGCCACTGCTGATAGGCGACTTGCGCTTCGACCGCCTGACGCTACGACGACCCGATCTGCAATTGGTACGGGCTGCCGACGGCACCATCAGCCTGGCTGGATTGGCGCTGAATCATGGTAGCGGCGACGGCGCCCTGGGCAATTGGATCCTGCGCCAGCACGATATCGCCATCGTCGATGGCCGGGTCGGCTGGCGTGACGATATGCGCAAGGCCCCCTTGCTGGTGCTGGACCATGTCGATTTCAAATTGGAAAACCTGCTGTTCGGTCGCCATGCCACCCAGTTGTCGGCGACGCCGCCGGCCAGCCTGGCTAAACCTTTCAATCTGAGCGTTACCTGGCAAGGCGACGAAGTCGCGCATTTTTCCGATTGGCGCGGCAGTCTGAAGACCGATCTCCACGTGATCGATCTGGTTCGCTGGCGTGACTGGCTGCCGTACCCGGTCGAGGTACGGCAAGGCAACGGCCAACTTGAGCTGGCATTGGACTTTCACGGCGCCCAGCTGACCGAAGTGGATGCCACCCTGGCATTGCGGGATACCAGCTTGCGCCTGGCGCCCGAGCTGGCCTGGCTGGACGTGGACGGTCTGTCGGGCCGCTTGCGCTGGAGCGACCGGGAAGGGGAGCGGGAGCTGAACCTGGGCGATCTGAAGTTGAGCGCCGAGGGCGGCAAATTGTTGGATGGCAGCCAGGCCAGCCTGCTGCTCCATCGCGGCGGTGGCGGCCAGCTCGACGTCAGCGGCTTGACCTTGCCCGCCCTGGCCGGCCTGCCGCCGGCCTTGCCTATGCCCAATGCGGTACGCCAGGCGCTGCAAGGCATGCAGCCTTCCGGCCGCATCGACCGGCTCAGCGCGGCGTGGCAGGGCGATTGGCGCGAACCCCGTAGCTATACCGGCCGGGTCGCGTTTACCGGCCTGGGCTTGCGGGCGCCGGCGCCTTGGCCGACCGTGGGCCCCCTGGATGGCGAATTGGGCCTGGACGAGAAGGGCGGGCGGCTGGCCGTACGGGGCCAGCGCTTCCAGCTGGTGTCGGACGAGTTGTTCGAGCAGCCCTTGGCACTGGACCGGATACGCCTGGCTGCCGATTGGCGACGCGAGGGCGCCGCCTGGGTGGTGAACCTGCGCGATTTCGCGGCCGGCAATGCCGATCTGGAAGCCAATGCCACCGCGACCTGGCGCTGGCCTGGCCATGGCTTGGGCAATCTGCAACTGGCGGCGCAGGTGCCGCGCCTGACGGCGGGCAAGGTGGCGGCCTACCTACCCAATGCCATCGGTGCCGAAACCCGCCATTGGCTGCGCGACAGCCTGACCGCGGGCGAGGCGCGCGATGCCCGCTTCACCTTGAACGGGCCGTTGGCGGATTTTCCCTTCGTCGATGGCAAGACCGGTAACTGGGAAGTCGTCACCCAAGCGCATGCCGTCACGCTCGACTATGCGCCCGACTGGCCGGGCGTACGCGAACTGAACGGGCAGGTGCGCATCAAGGGCGGCCGCTTGACCATCGCCGCCGCCGGTAAAATCCTGGATACCTCGGTCGAACGGGCCGATGCCGTGATCGACGATCTGGAGACCAGTACCGCTATCCGCATCAATGGCGCGGTCAGCGGCCCGAGCGCCGAATTTTTCCGCTTTATCGCGCAGAGTCCCCTGGATGCGACCTTGGACGGATTGGGCAAGGCGGCCCGCGCCAGCGGTAACGGCCAGCTTGACCTGAAACTGGATATTCCCTTCGAGAATGCCGATGCCACCCGTGTGACGGGTCGTTACCGCTTTACCGGTAACCGGCTGCAAATCGGCGAAGCCATGCCCGAGTTGAGCGAGCTGAATGGCGAGCTTGGTTTCAGCGAGCAAGGCATCTCCGGGCGCGGCTTGCAGGCAAAGGCGCTGGGCGGGTCGCTGCGGGCCGATGTGGGTAGCGGCGTGGACGGCGCCGTGCAGATCCTTGCCAATGGCCGGGCCGATAGCGGGGCAGCCGCGCGCCGCTACGGGCTGCCGCTGGCCGAGCGGATCAGCGGCAGCACCGATTTCCGCGTGCAGCTCGATTTACCCAAGCACGGCTGGCAAATGAATCTGGAGGCCCCGCTGCGGGAAACCCGCATCGATCTGCCCGCGCCATTCGGAAAACCGACAGGCGAGCCCCGTCCGCTGAAGCTGATGCTGGATGCAGGCGATAGCCTGGAGACGTGGCAGGTGAGTTTGGGTAACGTGCTCAATGTGGATCTCAGCCGCACGCCAGGACCTGCCGGCTGGCGTATCGAACGAGGCGGTATCCATATCGGCAGCGGCAAGCCCACGCCCGCCGGCCATGGCTTATGGCTGACGGCCAATCTGCCCGAGCTGGCCCTGGATCCCTGGCTGGATCTGTTGCAGGAGGGCGGCATGGGCGGCGCGGCTACCGGAGGCACCGCGCCGCTACTGACGGGCGTGGAACTGCGTACCGACCGTTTGACGATGGCCGGCAATCAATTGGACGATCTATCGCTGCGCGCCGTGCCGCAAGCCGACGGCGCCTGGCAATTGAGCGCGGTCAGCAAGCAGGTGGAAGGCAGGGCCGATTGGTCGCCGGCCGGCAAGGGACGTCTACATGCGCGCCTGGGACGGCTGGTGCTGCCGCTGCCCGAAGTCGCCGGCGCCGCGGCCACCGCCGGCAAGCGCGAGCGGCAGTTGCCGGCGCTCGATGTGGTGGCGGAGGATTTTCGTTATCGCGATCATGCCTTGGGCCGACTTGACGTAAAAGCGCAACAGCAGCGGGAGAATTGGCTGATAGACAGCCTGACCCTGGTCAATCCCGACGGACGGTTGAATATGCAGGGCGTGTGGCAGGCCGGCGGCGAGGCCGGGGTAACGCGCGTCAAGCTGGATATAGCTTCCGACAATGTCGGCAAGCTGCTGGGCCGATTCGGCTATCCGGAAACGATGCGGCGCGGCGGGGGAGCCTTGCGAGGCGAACTGGTCTGGCGCGGCTCGCCGCTGGCGCCCGACTATCCCAGCATGAGCGGTAATTTCAACCTGAAGGCCAGTAATGGCCAGTTCGCCAAGATCGAACCGGGCGTCGGCCGGCTTTTGGGCATTCTCAGCCTGCAATCGCTGCAGCGGCGCCTGAGCCTGGATTTCCGCGATGTGTTCAGCGAGGGCTTTGCCTTCGATCGCATCGAGGGCGATAGTAAGATCAGCAAGGGCGTGGTCTCGACCGACAATCTGGTCATCGTCGGACCGGCCGCCCAAGTCCTGTTTCGCGGCGAAGCGGATATCGCGCGCGAAACCCAGAAGCTAAGGGTGCGCATCGTCCCTACCGTGGGTGACAGCCTGGCGGTCGGCGCCGGGCTGGCTTTGGCCAATCCGGTGGTCGGGGTCGGCGCATTCCTGTTGCAGCGCGTACTGAAGGACCCGCTTGGCCAGTTGATCGCCTACGAGTACGACATCACAGGCCAATGGGACGACCCACAGGTGACGCGAGTAGGCGCGACGCCGACAAAATAAGAAAGGATTCGCCATGTCCACCCGTGCGCATTCGACACAACAGGCAGCCGCCCGGGCCGCCACTGAAGGCGGCCTGCGCGTCGCCGCCGTCCAGATGGCTTCCGGACCCACGGTCAGCGCCAATCTGACGGAAGCCGAGGTACTGATCCGGCTGGCGGCGCGGCAAGGCGCCCGGCTGGTGGTCTTGCCCGAGTATTTCGCCATCCTCGGCCTGCGCGATAGCGACAAGGTGGCGGTGCGCGAGCAGCCCGGCCACGGTCCGATACAGGATTTCCTGTCGCGCACCGCCAAGAAGCTGGGCATCTGGCTGGTGGGCGGCTCGGTGCCGCTCTGGACCGAGGATCCGGTCAAAGTCCGCAATACCACCCTGGTCTTCGACGACAAGGGCCAGTTGGCGGCCCGCTATGACAAGATCCACCTGTTCGGATTCGAGATGGGCGGCGAAACCTACCGCGAGGAAGCCACCATCACCGCCGGCGACGAAATCGTGGTGTTCGACTCGCCGTTCGGCCGGGTCGGCCTGGGCATCTGCTATGACCTGCGCTTCCCCGAGCTGTTTCGGCGCATGCAGGCCGTCGATGTGCTGGTGGTGCCCGCCGCCTTTACCGAGACCACCGGGCGGGCGCACTGGGAGACCCTGGTCAGGGCGCGCGCCATCGAGAACCTGGCCTATGTGATTGCCTCGGCCCAGGGCGGTTTTCATCGCAACGGACGCGAAACCCATGGCGACAGCATGATCGTCGATCCCTGGGGCATCGTCCTGGACCGGTTGCCGCGCGGCTCCGGCGTGGTGGTGGCCGAGATCGACCGCGACTACCAGGCCCGCCTGCGGCAAAGCCTGCCTGCCTTGTCGCATAGAGTATTCAGTTGAAGCAGCCGGGTAGGGGCTGAACAAAACGATCTGCCTTCACACGGGTTAAGTGCTCTTCGTGTAAAAAAAGTGTGGGTGCGGCGTGACAGTGGCACACTCGTACGGCTCCCTACCGCTTTTCGGCCGGTGCCCGCCAGGGCGGCCGGCCCGCAACCAAGACGGAAATCCTTATGACTGCTGCCAACTCATCGGCCATTGCTACCGCCGATCAATATCTGCTGAGCCCTTACACACTGGATGATGCCGCGCTGGACCGGGTGTTCGGCGAGATCATGACCCACCAGGTCGATTATGCCGATCTCTACTTCCAGTACAGCCGGGCCGAAGGCTGGAGCCTGGAGGAGGGCATGGTCAAATCCGGCAGCTTCAATATCGATCAGGGAGTCGGGGTGCGGGTGGTCAGCGGCGAGAAGACCGCGTTCGCCTATTCGGACGATATCAGCCTGGCCGCTCTGCAATCCGCCGCCCATGCCACGCGCGCCATCGGCCGGCAGGGTGGGCAAGGCACCAGCCGCGCCGTGCAAGCCGTGCCTGGCCGGCAGCTCTATGCACCCATCGACCCCTTGGGCAGCTTGGACGAAGCGGGCAAGGTCGCCTTGCTGGAACGCCTGGAAAGCTATACGCGCAGCCTGGATCCACGCGTGAGCCAGGTCATGGCCAGCCTCTCGGGTGAATACGAGGTGGTCTATATCGCCCGCCACGACGGCCACCGCGCCGCCGATGTGCGCCCCCTGGTACGGGTCGGCGTGCAGGTGATCGTGGAACAGAACGGGCGGCGCGAATCGGCCCATGTCGGCGGGGGTGGTCGGTTCGACTACGCCTATTTCAGCGACGAAGTGCTGCAAGGCTATGCCCGCGAGGCGGTGCGGCAAGCCCTGGTCAACCTGGATGCGCGGCCGGCGCCGGCCGGCGAGATGACGGTGGTGCTGGGGAGCGGCTGGCCGGGCATCCTGCTGCACGAAGCCATCGGCCACGGCCTGGAAGGGGATTTCAACCGCAAGGGCAGTTCGGCGTTCGCCGGCAAGGTGGGCCAGCGGGTGGCGGCCAAGGGTGTGACCGTGGTGGACGACGGCACCATCCAGGATAGGCGCGGCTCGCTCAATGTCGATGACGAAGGCACGCCGACCCAGCGCACGGTCCTGATCGAGGACGGCGTGTTGCAGGGCTATCTGCAGGACAGCCTGAATGCCCGCCTGATGGGCGTGGCGTCCACCGGCAACGGCCGGCGCGAGAGCTATGCCCATCTGACCATGCCGCGCATGACCAACACCGTGATGATGAACGGCGATACCTCGCCGGAAGAAATCATCGCTTCGATCAAGCGCGGTTTGTACGCGGTGCAGTTCGCCGGGGGCCAGGTGGATATCACCAGCGGCAAGTTTGTCTTTTCCGCCAGCGAAGCCTACTGGGTGGAAGACGGCAAGATTCAATACCCGGTCAAGGGCGCGACCCTGATAGGCAACGGCCCCGACGTGCTGACCCGGGTCGGGATGATAGGCAACGATCTGCGGATGGATGCCGGCGTGGGCACCTGCGGCAAGGATGGCCAGAGCGTGCCGGTCGGCGTCGGCCAGCCCACCATCCGCATCGATGGTGGTTTGACGGTGGGCGGCACGGCATGAGCATCAGCCTGAGGCGGATGACGGCCTCGCGTTATGCCGACTTCTACCGGTTGAGCCTGGACGGCTATGTGGCGAGCAATATCCGCTCCGGCCGCTGGGACGCGGCCGACGCGCCCGCCAAGGCCGCCGAACAGATGGCCAAGCTGCTGCCGCAGGGGCTGGCCACGCCCGAGCATCACTTCTTCGACGTCATCTCCGACGAAGGCGAAGCGGTGGGAGTGGTGTGGTTCGCCCTGAACCGGCATGGCGCGGGTAAGCAGGCCTGGCTGTACGATATCCTGATCGACGAGGCCCATCGCGGCCAGGGCCTGGGCCGCGCCGCCATGCAAGCCTTCGAGGCGGAAGCCATCCGCCTGGGCGCCGCCAGCCTGGGGTTGAATGTGTTCGCCTATAACGACGCGGCAGCCGCCTTGTACCGCAGCCTGGGCTTTCAGCCTACCTCCCAGCAGATGAGCAAGCCGCTGCCGGCAGCCTGACCCCCCGGCACAGCCTGCAAAAAACCGGAACTCCCGGTACAGAACAACCAGCAAGCCGTGTCGGCCTATGTAGGTTTAATCCTTCCTATCGATTGATCTCAGGATGGACATCCATGCATATTTTACCGAGCGCGCAAATTAGCTTCGTCGAGCGCGACCGCCTCACCGTCAAGATCCGTACCGAGCGACTCGAACTCGAGTCGCTTCCCGAGCCGCTGGTCCCTGATTATTGCCGCCTGTTCGGCAATCCTGCGGCAATGGAAAAATACCGCGATGGCCAGCCTTGGGCGGTGGAGCGAACAGGGGCGCGGCTCGACATCTGGCAGACGCGCTGGCGTGAGCACGACCCCTTCAGCTCGCTGGCCGTGAGGAAGCGTGGCGATAATCAATTTATCGGCCAGGTCGTGCTCGGCCACGGCGAAAGACCGGGCCAATCCGAACTGGCTTACGTCTTTGAGCCATCGGCCTGGGGACAGCACTACGGTACGGAAGCGGTTACGGCCGTGGTGAACGATTACGCGCCGGAATTGGCGACGCGCGAATGCTTCAGATACAAACTGGAAGGCGCGCCTTTTGAATCCATCGTGGCGACGTCCCGGCTGGATAATTGGGCGTCGGTCAAGATTCTGACCGGCCTGGGGATGCGCGAGATCGGCGAGGAGCAGGTGGACGGCGGGCATATCCGGCGGAAATACACCATCGCCACGGCAACACTGAAAGATCGCCTCACCGAAGCGGGTGCGGCTCCCTGGTCGAAAAGGGTTGCATTTAGCTGCCGGCGGGCATAAAAAGGAAATGGTGCAATGCACAAAGCCAGAATGGCCACATTGCGCAGGAGACGACACGGCACCTGATCACCACAGGAGTCCGTTATGCCCAATTCCGAAGCAAACTTGGTCTGCCGCCTGCAACTAGCTGATCTGCCAGCCATCCAGGCGCATCTGCTGGCGCTGGACGGGACCGACCGCTTACAGCGCTTCTCCAGTCCGGCGAGTGACGAAACCATCGTCGCCTATGTTCGGCGTCTGGATTTTACGCAGGATGCGCTGTTTGGCGTTTGGCGTGAAATCGACTGCCGGCTGGTGCTGGCAGGCTTGACCCATCTGGCCATCGACCCCGCCAATCGAATGGCGGAGCTGGGCGTCAGCGTCGCGACTGACCAGCGCCGGCGCGGCATCGCCGGCCGCATGTTGCAACGGGCCATCCTGCACGCCCGCAATGTCGGGGTGGAGGAGGTGGCGATGTATTTCCTGCCCTACAACACCGAGCTGATCGAACTAGCCAAGACGCTGTCGATGAAACTGAGCGCGGGAGAGGGGCAGGGCACTGCCAAGCTACGTCCGGCGACGGCGGATTTCGTATCCTTCGCCGGCGAGATGGTCGAGTCCTGGTCCGAGCTGGCAGGCCGTAGTCTGCGCGACTGGTCGGGCGGCACCCTGGCCGCCAGCGAGACGCTGAAGCGGCTGGGTAGTCCACCCTAGCCAGTCATTTCCCGATCATGGGATTGATAGCTTGATCAATTCCCGGCCAAAGCATTCATCTGCTTGGCGTATTCGTTGTATTCCTTGATGGCGGCATTGCCGGCATCGGCGGCGGCCTTGGCGATCTGGTTCTGGGCATCGACGAACTGCTTGATGCATTCGCCGTAGGTCTTGTTGGCCTTGTTGAAGGACTTCTGCTGGCTTTCGCTGGCCAGATTGCCTGGATGTTCGGGCGCGGTGCAGCTGTGCTTGGCGGGTGCGGCGGGTTCGGCGGCAAAGACGCTGGAGGCCAACAGGGTGGCGGCAATCAGGGCAAGGGCTTTCATGGGTTCATTCCTATGGTCGTGGAAAATGCGCGAGTGTGGCGATAAGTTGACGCGTGCGTCAATCAAGACAAGGCGCGGTGTTGGGTTGGCGCTATAGTAGGCGGCGATTACTCACCCAGGAGCCACCCATGAGCGACCAACTCCAACTTGAGCGTATCGGCCATACCGCCTTGCTCACCATCAATAACCCACCCGCCAATACCTGGACGGAAACCAGCCTGCCGGCATTGAAGGCCATGGTCGAGCAATTGAATGCCGACCGCGACATCTATGCCTTGGTGATCACCGGGCAGGGGCCGAAATTCTTCAGCGCGGGCGCCGACCTGAATGTATTCGCCGGTGGCGACAAGGCGCGGGCACGGCAGATGATCGCTTTCTTCGGCCAGGCTTTCGAGACCTTGGCCCAGTTCCGCGGCGTCAGCATCGCCGCCATCAATGGCTATGCCATGGGCGGCGGGCTGGAAGCCGCGCTGGCTTGCGATATCCGGATCGCCGAGGAACATGCCATGCTGGCCCTGCCGGAGGCCAGCGTCGGCTTGCTGCCCGCCGGTCTGGGTAGCCAGCACCTGCCTTGGCTGGTGGGCGAGGGCTGGGCCAAGCGCATGATTCTTTGCGGCGAACGTGTCGACGCGCAGACCGCCTTGCGCATCGGCTTGGTGGAAGAGGTGGTGGTGAGTGGCACCGCCAAGCAAAAAGCCCTGGAGCTGGCCGAAAAGGCCGCCCGCCAGAGCCCGACCGCGGTGGCGTCCTGCAAGAAACTGATCCAGGCGGCCCGTCGCCAGCCGATGTGGACCGCCTTGCCGATGGAGCGGGAGTTGTTCGTCGATCTGTTCGATACCCAGGATCAGCAGGAGGGCGTCAATGCCTTCCTGGAGAAGCGCACCCCCGTCTGGAAGAATGCCTGAGGGGCGCGCCATGACCGAACCTGTCCTGTTTGAGCTGCATCCCACCGAAAACGGCCGCCGGATCGCGGTAGCCACCCTCAATGCCGAGAAATCGCATAACGCGCTTTCCCTGGCGATGATCCGCTTGCTGGCGCCCAAGCTGGCGGAATGGCGCGAAGACCCCGACGTGGTCTGCGTGGTACTGCAAGGCGCCGGCGAAAAGGCCTTCTGTGCCGGCGGCGATGTGGTCGCGGTCCACCATGCCATCCGCGCCGGCGATTTTGCCGCCACCGATGCCTTCTTCCGCGAGGAATACGCGCTCGACTATGCCATCCATAGCTTTAACAAGCCCTTCCTGGTGTGGGCGCAGGGCATCGTGATGGGCGGCGGCGTCGGGCTATTGGCCGGCGCCAGCCACCGGGTGGTGACCGAGCGTTCGCGTATCGCCATGCCGGAAATCAGCATCGGCTTGTATCCCGATGTCGGCGGCTCCTGGTTCCTGAGCCGCTTGCCGGGGCGGCTGGGCATCTATCTCGGCTTGACCGGCGCGTCCTTCAATGCCGCCGACGCGCTTTATACCGGCATGGCCGACCATGTACTGCCGTCCGGCTTGCGGCCCGATCTGCTGCCGGAGTTGGCCCGCTTGCCCTGGCAAGGGACGGAACGCGCCGACAAGCGCTTGTTGTCGGGCCACTTGCGCGAGCTGGGGCGCAGTGCCTCGCTGGAGCTGGCGCCATCGGCCATCCGCGCCCACTACGACGCCATCCAGTCGCTCACCGATTACGATACGGTGGACGATATGGTTGCCGCCATCACCGGCTACAACGGCGCGGACGAATGGCTGCGCGGTGGGGCGCACAAGCTGATGGCCGGCTCGCCCACTTCGATGCGCCTGATCGTGGAGGCCCAGCACCGCGCCCGGCTTCTGTCGCTCAAGGAAGTCTTCGAGATGGAGCTGACCCTATCGCGCCAATGCTGTCGCCATCCCGATTTCGCCGAGGGCGTGCGGGCGCTGCTGATCGACAAGGATGGGGCGGCACATTGGTCGCCGGCTTCGCTGGCTGAAGTGGATGAGGCCTTGGTGGCATCGTTCTTCGAGCCGCCTTCGTTGGATTGACTGGGTTCGGTGGGGGGGCGTGTACTTCCCTTGACTCGGCAAGCTTATTGCACCTCTCCTTCCACTGATCCGGCCAGCATGTTCATGATGAGCCGGATCAGCACCTCTTTCTGCGTCGGGGCGGATTCGGCTACCAGCAGTGTGAGTGCGGCCAAACCGATGTCATTGATAACCGGCGTACCTGCTGCATCCAGCAGACGACCATTGCGGTGCAGGAAATCGACAAACAAAAAAGCGCCGCCGCGTTTGTTGCCGTCGGCAAACGGGTGGTTCTTAACGACGAAATACAGCAAATGTGCGGCCTTGGCTTCGATGCTGGGGTAAGCGGGTTGGCCAAAGGTGCTCTGATCGAGGTTGCCCAGCAGGGCGGCAAGGCCGTCGTCTCGCTCGCGGGCAAACAGCTCGCTGGCTTCGTTGCGGGCCTTTAATTCGGTCTTGAGCGAGGCCAGCGCTGCGCGTGCCTCGACCGGGCTGGGCAGGCTGCCACCGGGCTGGGTGGCTGGTTCGGTCAGCAGGCCCTCGTCGTAGCGTTGCAGCAGCAAAAAGGTCTGGGCGTAACGGCTGACGATATCGACTAGGCCGCGCCCGGCATCGAGCCCCAGTCCGGGCGAGCGGGCGGTGTTGCGGATGAGCGCTAGTGCTGCCCCCAGCTCGCTGGCGTTGGCTTCGAAGCGTTGCCGGTTGAGCGTATAGCCGCGCGTGAGGTGCTCGCGCAGGATGCCAGTGGCCCATTGGCGAAAGTGGGTGGCTTTGGTCGAATTGACGCGGTAGCCGACACTGATGATGGCGTCGAGGCTGTAGTAGTCGCGCTGGCGCCGCACGCTGCGGCCACCCTCGGTTTGAACTGTTTCCATTTTGGAAACAGTTGCCCCGGCGTCCAGCTCGCCATCGGTGAAGATATTGCGCAGGTGCTTGGAAATACCCGGCTTCTGCACTCCGAACAGTTCGGCAATCTGCGGCAACGTCAGCCACAGAGTTTCCGAGCGGAAACGCACCTCGAGTGCCATTTCGCCGGTTGCGTAAATTTCGATTTCACTCATTCGGACAAGATCTCCAGCACCTTCATCATATAGGCCCAGACGGCGTTCAGTCCTTCATCGATGGCGTGCCAAGTGAAGAGGCGCCGACTTCTCCAGAAGTGTGCTGGCCTATGCGATACCTAATAAATTTGTCCGCTATGGCCGAGAAGCGGCGGCATTATGCCATTTCGGTGCCAGCTAAATACCCCGATGGCTGGAGGAAAACGCCCATACTTTGCTAAAATCGCCAACTTGCCTAATCACTAGTCATTCTCATCTATGTCCACCATCGCCACCGAACGCGTTCTCAGTGTCCACCACTGGAACGACACCCTGTTCAGCTTTACCACCACGCGCGACCCGGCCTTGCGATTCGAGAATGGCCACTTCGTGATGATAGGCTTGCAGGTGGGGGAGCGGCCGCTGATGCGTGCCTACTCGATCGCCAGCGCCAACTACGAAGAGCATCTGGAATTCTTCAGCATCAAGGTGCCGAATGGCCCGCTGACCTCGCGTCTGCAGCACCTGAAGGTGGGCGACGAGTTGCTGGTCAGCCGCAAGCCGACCGGTACCCTGGTGATCCATGACCTCAAGCCGGGCAAGAACCTGTTCCTGTTCGGTACGGGCACCGGCTTGGCGCCTTTTATGTCCATCATCAAGGATCCGGAAACCTACGAACACTTCGACAAGGTCATCCTGTTCCACGGCGTGCGTACCGTCAGCGAGCTGGCTTACGCCGACTATATCCAGGAAGAGCTGCCGAAAAACGAATTCTTCGGTGAAATCATCCGCGAGAAATTGATTTACTACCCCAGCGTGACGCGCGAGGCATTCCGCAACCAGGGCCGGCTTACCGACCTGATCGAGAGCGGCAAACTGTGCGAGGACCTGGGCCTGCCGCCGCTGAATCCGGAGACCGACCGCGCCATGATGTGCGGCAGCCCCAGCATGCTGAAGGACACCGCGGCCCTGCTCGATGCGCGCGGTTTTCATGTGTCGCCGCGTATCGGCGTGCCGGGCGACTATGTGATCGAACGGGCCTTCGTCGAGAAGTAAAGGCGGTATATACGGGCGGCATCCGTCGCCGCCCGTCGCAAGCGTTTTCTATGCTGTTGACCGCCAAGGCAAAAAAGCCGAAAAACGACCCGAAAATGGTTGCCCCGGACGGCGATTTCCGCCACAATCCCGCCTCTTTTTTAGCGTCGCGGCACCTCGCCCGATGCGGGTATTGAGGTGTCGAAGACACTTCGGTGCTTGCCCAAAGGGCCATGAGGCTAGGGAGCAGGCACTACCCGCTCCGGATACCCGCAAGGCGTACCCGACTCGCAATCCATCAAGGCAAGATGTAATCAGACCTACGGACGTGGGAAACCTTCGGGTGTTTGGGGTATCGCTACAACCAACTTGGGTGTTCTATCCACTCGGGCGTTGCGGTTCCCGATCCCGGCTACTTGGGGGTGTGGGATATGTCCAACCTGGCATCAGCCAATCTGCTTGACGCGGCGCAAGCGCAACTACCGATCTCGGTGTATTTCGATGAGGAATTCTACCGGCTCGAACAAGAAATCCTCTTTGCCAAAGGCCCGAAGTACGTCGGCCATGAGTTGATGGTGCCCAATCGGGGCGACTATCAGGTGCTGGAGATGTACGACCGCTCGCGCCTGCTCAAGCGTACCGACACGGGCGTCAAGCTGCTGTCCAATATCTGCCGTCACCGCCAGGCCGTGATGCTGGATGGGCGCGGCAACAACAATCATATCGTCTGTCCGCTGCATCGCTGGACCTATGACAACCAGGGCATGCTGCAAGGCGCCCCGCATTTTCCGGAAAAGCCCTGCCTGAACCTGCCGGAAACCCGCTTGCAGTCCTGGAACGGCATGTTGTTCGAGCTGGGTACCGGTGGCCGCGATATCGAGGCCGATCTAAAGGACCTGGGCGTGGCGCGCGAGCTGGACTTCAGCAACTACATGCTGCAGGACGTGCAGGTCGATAGTTATGAAGGCAACTGGAAGACCTTTATCGAGGTCTATCTGGAGGACTACCACGTCGAACCGTTCCATCCGGGCCTGGGCCGCTTTGTGGCCTGCGATGATTTGAAGTGGGAGTTCGCCGACTGGTACTCGGTACAGACCGTGGGTATCAACAATGGCCTGGCCCGCGCCGGTTCCAAGTCCTATGCCGAATGGCACAAGCAGGTGCGCGACTATTACCGCGGCGAGCTTCCGGCGCATGGCGCGATCTGGCTGACCTACTATCCGAACGTGATGGTGGAGTGGTATCCGCATACCCTGGTGATTTCCACCTTGCTGCCGGATGGTCCGCGCCGCTACAAGAGTATCGTCGAGTTCTACTATCCCGAGGAAATCGCCCTGTTCGAGCCCGAGTTCATGGCGGCCGAGCAGGCGGCGTACCAGGAGACGGCGGTGGAAGATGCCGAAATCATCCGGCGCATGGAAGAAGGGCGCCAGCGCCTGTTCCGGGAAGGCCGCGATGAGTTCGGGCCTTACCAAAGCCCGATGGAAGACGGCATGCTGCATTTTCATGAGTTCATGCGGCGCGAGATGGGCAGCCATATGCCCCGTCGTCGTTAAACCATATGCCATGAGGCTTTGAATCGCCGGTCGGGTGGTTATAAACAGGACATCTTCGGGTGTCCTGTTTGCATTTGCCTAGGCTAAACTGCTGGGCCACGCCTGAAAGAACTCCGCGCCATGCCCGGTATCATTGATTTCCCCACCTTCCTGGTCGCCTCCACGCTGCTGATCCTGTCGCCCGGCCCCGGTACGCTGGCCATCCTGGGTTCCGCCACCGGCTCGCGCCGGGCCGGCTTTGCCGCGCTGGCCGGCACCAGCGCCGGCGATGCCCTGCTGCTGGCCGCCGCGGCCATCGGCGCCGCCGGTATCCTCGCGGCCAATCCCATGGCTTTCGATCTGCTCAAGTATGGCGGCGGCGCTTACCTGGTCTGGCTGGGCATCAAGGGCCTGTTGTCGCGCGAACAGGGGATCGCCCTCAGCCAGGCGGAACAGGGTAGCCCGTTCAAGCGCAGTCTGTTCGTGACCCTGCTCAATCCCAAGGCCATCATCTTCTTCATGGCCTTCTTCCCGCAGTTCGTCAGCCCCGGCGCCAGCGGCTGGACCTTTGCCGTGCTGGGGGGGATTTTTATCGCGCTCAACTGTCTATACCAGACCCTGCTGATCATCGGCGCCGGTTTTATCCTGCGCCATCTCGATTCGGCGCCGCATTACGCCCTGTGGGTGAATCGCCTGCTGGGCGCGGTCTTTATCCTGTTCGGCCTGCGCCTGGCCCTCGGTTGAGGGGCATCGAGGCGAGCCACCTCCCATTATTTCTGCAATCCAACCGATAACGGAATCGCCCGCCATGATCGATGAGCACGACTACCACCTGGATACCCTGGCCGTACGGGCCGGTCAGGAACGCAGCCAGTATGGCGAACACGCCGAAGCGCTTTATCTCACCTCCAGCTTTGTCGCGGACAATGCGGCCCAGGCGGCCGCCCGCTTTGTCGGCGAAGAGCCCGGCTATATCTATTCCCGTTTCACCAACCCCACGGTCAGCCTGTTCCAGACCCGCCTGGCCGCCCTGGAAGGCGCCGAAGCGGCCGTGGCCACCGCCAGCGGCATGTCGGCCATCCTGGCGCTGTGCATGGGGCATTTGAAGGCGGGTGACCATATCGTCGCCTCGGCCAGCCTGTTCGGCGCCAGCATCCAGCTGTTCAATACCTGGCTGGGCAAATTCGGCGTCACGGTCAGCTATGTATCGGCGACCGACCCCGCCGCCTGGGACGCGGCGGTACAGGCCCAGACCCGCCTGTTCTTTCTGGAAACCCCTTCCAACCCCTTGACCGAGGTGGCGGATATTGCCGCCATTGCCGCCATCGCCCACGCGCATGGCGCCCTGCTGGCGGTGGACAATTGCTTCTGCTCGCCCGCCCTGCAGCAACCGCTCAGCCTGGGCGCCGATCTGGTGATCCACTCGGCGACCAAGTATATCGATGGTCAAGGCCGGGTCCTGGGGGGCGCGGTGGTCGGCAGCCAGGCCTTGATCGAACCGATCTACCTGTTCCTGCGCACCGCCGGCCCCACCTTGTCGGCCTTTAACGCCTGGGTGCTGCTCAAAGGCCTGGAAACCCTGGGCCTGCGCATGAAGGCGCATTGCGCCAATGCACTGCTATTGGCGCAATGGCTGGAAACGCGGCCGGAAGTCGGCCGGGTCTATTATCCGGGCCTGCCGTCCCATCCGCAGCACGCCCTTGCCATGCGGCAGCAATCGGGCGGAGGCGGGATCGTCTCCTTCGAACTGGTCGGTGGCAAGGCCGCAGCCTGGCATCTGATCGACCAGGTGCAATTGATGAGCCGCACCGCCAACCTGGGGGACGTCAAGACCACCATCACCCATCCTTATACCACCACGCACGGGCGAGTCACGCCGGCGGCCAAGGCAGCGGCCGGCATTGGCGAGGGGCTGGTGCGGATATCGGTGGGATTGGAGCATATCGACGACCTGAAGCGCGATTTGCTGCGCGGGTTGCCGGACGCGACTTAACGGCTATTTCCGTCAAATAGTGGTAAACGGCCCGCTGGCGTCCACCAGCGGGCCGTTTTCAATCGAAAGTCGTTTCCCGTTCCGAAGCAAACGCCACCGACAAACCGCCCACGCCGATATTGACGCAGGCGGTGCTGCTCATTTCCGACAGATGGACGGCGATGCCGCGTGGCCGGGCATCGGCCAGGAGCGCCTGATAGCCCGCCATTTTTTCCACTTCGGCGGTGTCGCCGCCGTAGCTGACGTTGACGAGGGGGGCCAGCAGCTGGCCGTCGCGGATCTGGCTGCGGGCGGCGTCGAACAGTTTATTGCAGCCGACTTCATAGCCGCGCACCTTGCCGATGGGGTGGGTGTCGCCGCGATAGGCGCGCAGGATGGGCTTGATATCGAGCGCCGAACCCAGCGCATAGGTCAGGAAACCCACACTCTTGTCGCCCCGCCGGCGGGCCTGGCTGCGCAGTTGGCCCAGATCGGCCGGCATCAGGAAAGCCTGGGTATGCTGGGTCAGCCTTTCGATCTGGCGGATGATATCCAGCGTGGAGGTGTCCAGCGCCACCAGCCTCGCTACCTCGCCTACCACCAGGCCCTGGCCGGTGGCTACCGTGGCGCTGTCGAACACGCGCAGGGAGAAGGGCGCCTTGATATCGGCCGCCTCGCGGATGGGGCGGTAGTCGCTCAGAATGCGCAGCGAAGCATGGCTGGCGTTCTCGAAGATCAGGCTGCGGGTCTTCATCACGGTAATACAGAAAACGTAGTCGAATTCCAACACCAGCCGGCTGAGGAACAGATCGCGGATCTCGTCCGGGCTGAAGGGCCGGGTGGAAAACTCGGCATCGGGGTTTTGCGCCACCGAGCGGTAGAAGGCCAGGGTCTCGGCCGGTTCCCGATTATCGACGAACTCGCCCTGGGGGCCTTTGATGGACACCGGCAGGATGACGATCTTGTGTTTGTCGAGAAACTGGCGGGGCAGGTCGCAGGCCGAGTCTGTGGCGATACCGATACGCATTGCGTGTCTCCGTGGCGTTGAGGACAAACCGTCTGCGCGGTTTCAGCTACAGGCTAGCAGAACGAGCAAGCGCTAGGGAAGCCACATGGGCGTACGTGTCAAGCTTGCAACTGTAGGCTGGCCAGACCTTGGTACAGGGGACTGTCGCGCAGCAGTTCCGCATGGCTGCCCAGTCCCACGATGCGGCCGCCGTCGATCACCGCGATGCGGTCGGCATGCTGCACGGTGGAGAGCCGGTGGGCGATGATCAAGGTCGTGCGGCCCTGCATCAGGGTCTCCAGCGCTTGCTGCACCATGCGTTCGCTGTGCGAGTCGAGTGCGCTGGTCGCTTCGTCCAGCAGCAGGATGGGACGGTCGGCCAGGATGGCGCGGGCAATGGCGATACGCTGGCGTTGCCCGCCGGACAGCTTGACGCCGCGCTCGCCCAGGTCGGTGGCATAGCCTTCCGGCAGCTGCTCGATGAACTCGCTGGCAAAGGCCGCCCGGCAAGCCGCTTTCACCTGCGCTTCGCTGGCGTCCGGCCGGCCATAGCGGACATTGTCGAGAACGTTCATGGCGAACACCACCGCGTCCTGCGAGACCAGGGCGATACGGCCGCGCAGATCGGCGATGCGGGCTTCGCGCAGGTCGATGCCATCGATGGCGATGCTGCCTTGGCGAGGATCGTAGAAACGCAGCAGCAACTGGAAGACCGTGCTCTTGCCGGCGCCGGACGGGCCGACCAGCGCCAGCTTCTCGCCCGGCGCCACGGTCAGGTCGAAGGCGCTCAGGGCCGCCTGCTGCGGGCGGCTGGGATAATGGAATTCGACCTGCCGGAAGCATACTTCGCCGCGTGGCGGTTCGGGCAGCGGGCGCGGCTCGGTGGGTTCGGCCACATCGGGCCGGGTGGCCAGCAATTCCAGTAAACGTTCCAGCGCGCCGGCTGCCCTTTGCACATCGCCTATCACCTCGGACAAGGTGGCGACCGCGCCGGCCACCATCGCGGCATAGAAGACAAAGGCCGACAGCTGCCCGGCGCTGATACGGCCGGCCAGCACATCGTGGCCGCCGACCCAGAGAATGGCTGCGACCGCACCGAAGACCAGCAGCATCACCGCCACGATCAGCAAGGCGCGCTGGCGGATGCGGCGTTTACCGGTAGCGAAGGTCGCCTCCACCCGTGCATCGAATGCCGCCTGGTCGGCGGCCTCGTGGCTATAGGCCTGCACGGTGCGGATTTCGTGCACGGTCTCGTCGATCTGCGCACCGATATCGGCCACCCTGTCCTGGCTGGCGCGCGACAGCTTGCGCACCCGCCGGCCGAACAACAGGATGGGGACCACCACCAGCGGTACGCAGACCAGCACCAGCAGGGTCAGCTTGAGGCTGGTCACCGCCAGCATGGCCAGGCCACCCACCAGAAGCAGCAGGTTGCGGATGGCCATCGATGCCGACGAGCCGATGACCGTCTCGATCTGGCTGGTGTCGTTGGTCAGGCGGGAAATCACTTCACCGGTACGGCCGCTTTCGAAGAAGGAGGGCGGCAGGGTCAGCAGATGCTTGAATACCAGACTGCGCAGATCCGCGCTGACCCGCTCGCCCAGCCAGGACACCGTGTAGAAACGGGCGTAGGTGGCCACCGCCATCAGCCCGATCAGGCCAAACAGCGCCAGCAGGGCTTGATCGAGCAGGGCCGCATCGCTGGCGACAAAGCCCCGGTCGATGACCGCCCGCAGACCCTGGCCGACCAGCAACATACAGGCCGCCGCCACCAACAGGGCAATGGCCGCGACGATCATGCGCGACCGGTAGGGCGCCAGCAGGCGGCGAAGCACCGGCCAGCCGGCGGTCATGGGGCGGGCTGGTCCAATAGCGCTTGCACGCGCTGCTGCAGGTCGGCGGCAGTGACTTGCCCGGCCGGCACCGGCTTGCCGGCGACCAGATCGACCTTCGACCAGGCACGGCGGGGAAACTTGAGCATGGCCGCGCCATCCTTGCGGCTGAAGAAGCTGCCCCACAGCCCGCGCAGCGCCATGGGCACCACCGGTACCGGCGAGCGGGCGATGATTTCCTCGATGCCGGCCTTGAACGGATTCATCTGGCCATCCGCGGTCAGCCGGCCTTCCGGAAAGATGCAAACCAGCTCGCCATTGGCCAGGTACTCCTCGACCTTATAGAAGGCGCGTTCCTTCATGGCCGCGTCTTCCTTGGCGCTGGCAATGGGAATGGCGCCGGCGGTGCGGAAGATGAAGTTGAGCACGGGTACCTTGAAGATACGGTGATCCATGACGAAGCGCACGGGCCGGCGCACCGCCCCGCCGATCACCAAGGCATCCATGAAGCTGACGTGATTGCAGACCAGCACACAGGCGCCTTCGTCGGGGATGTGGTCCAGTTCGATATGTTTGACGCGGTACATGGTATGGGTCGCCAGCCACACCAGGAAACGCATCAGGAATTCCGGCTGCAGCAGGTAGACATAGGTTGCCACCGCGATATTCATGATGGCCACGATCAACAGCAGCTGCGGAATGCTGGCGCCGGCCTTGAGTATCAGGATACTGGCTGCCGCCGCCACCACCATAAAGCAGGAGTTGAGGATATTGTTGGCGGCGATCACGCGCGAGCGATATTCCGGTTCGCTCTTGAGCTGGATCAAAGCGTACAGGGGCACGATAAAGAAGCCGCCGAACACGCCGATCAAGGTGATATCCGCCATCAAGCGCCAATGGACCGGGTCGCTGATAAAGGGGAGGAAACCGATGGCCGCACCGGCGGCGTGGCTGGGCGTGGCGAAGAACAGGTCGATACCGAACAGGCTCAGGCCGATGGAACCGAACGGCACCAGGCCGATCTCCACCTTGCGGCCGGACAGCCGCTCGCACAGCATCGAACCGCTGCCGACGCCGACCGAGAACAAGGCGATCAGCAGGATATAGACATCCGCCGTGCCGCCCAGGACGTCCTTGGCATAGATGGGTAGCTGGGTCAGGTAAACGGCGCCGAAGAACCAGAACCACGATATCCCCATCAGGGAATGGAACACCGTGCGATTACCGCGGGCATGGGCAATGATGCGCCAGGTTTCGGTGAAGATATTCCAGTTGATGGTCAGCTTGCCGGCCGTTGGCGGCGCGGCCGGCATGGCGCGGCTGGCGAAGTAGCCCAGTACGGCGACCAGGATGCAAGCGACCGAAATCACCCAGGCGCCGCCTTCGACTTTTTCCATGATCAGCGTACCGCCGATCTGGCCAAGCAGGATGGCGACGAAGGTGCCCATTTCGATCAAGCCGTTGCCGCCCAGCAGCTCGCGCTCGTTCAGATACTGCGGCAGGATGGAATACTTGAGCGGGCCGAACAGGGCCGAATGCACGCCCATCAGGAATAGGCAGCACAGCAGCAGCAAGGCGTTGCCGCCCAGGAATCCCACCGCCGCGATCAGCATGATGGCGATTTCGAGGATCTTGATGCGGCGGGCCAGCACCGCCTTGTCCATCGCTTCGGCCAACTGGCCGGAGGTGGCGGAAAACAGGAAAAACGGCAGGATGAAAATACCGGCCGCCGCATTCACCAGGGTGTGCGAATCCATCCCCCCGACGCGCAATCCCGAAAAGGTGATCAGCGCGATCATGGCGAACTTGAACAGATTGTCGTTGAAGGCCCCCAGGAACTGTGTGCCGAAAAGGGGAAGAAAGCGGCGGGTCTTAAGCAGGTCGAACTGGCTGGCGTGGCTCATCGTCGGCGACTTATAGGGTAACGCGTTGCAGCGTAGCAGGCTGACCGGCGATTGCCTACATGACAAAGTGTCGCTATGTCGATCTCAGGGCGTGGTTGTAGGCGCTTCAGCGCCGTACAGCCACGGCCCTTGCGGCTATTGGCGGCTTAGGACCAATGACCGCGCGCAGTTTGGTAGTCGAAGCCCGTTGCGTGCCTACAAGTACGAGGCTGTGTGACGACGGTGAGTAAATTGAGCGCTACTGTGACAAAACCAAATACACATCCAATCGCCGCATCAGCTGTTTTTTTGAACTCTTCCTGCTCCGCATCCAGCGAGGCCTGATCGGAAAGCGGCGAATTATTATTATCCGGCGTTTTATCTTCAGCTGGTAGATTGCGTTCAATCTCATTTGTTGTTGAAATGCTCACTGCTTTATTCGATACATTGCTCTTTGTATTATCAGAAACTCCAAAA
This sequence comes from Chitinimonas arctica, assembly GCF_007431345.1. Classification (NCBI taxonomy): domain Bacteria; kingdom Pseudomonadati; phylum Pseudomonadota; class Betaproteobacteria; order Neisseriales; family Chitinibacteraceae; genus Chitinimonas; species Chitinimonas arctica. The sequence continues at coordinate 4,292,588 of NZ_CP041730.1, forward strand.
AAATAATCCCACAATGATCTGATGAATCTTTTAATAAAATTCCCTTCGCAAGATGACTCTACGGTAATTGGACCGCTCGGGGTTTCAAGTGTTGCAGTTTTGCCAACATCCTGCTGGGTGGCGAGGTTACTGGGCAACCCTGATTTAGGAATTATAGAATCGGTTTCCATAACTTAACCTTTTAAAGAAATAAGTGTGTCTTTAAGGTAGACAATAGGATCATGCTACGTTTCAACAAGCTGCTCTATCGTATTTTCACATCGCTTATATAAGTTAAACGGTAAACCGCTGCGCCGTTTCCGCCAATTGGCTGGACAAGGTATGCAACTCGCGTGCCGCGGCCGCGCCTTGGCTGGCCGAATTCGCATTCGATTCGCTCATGGCGGCGATAGCCTCGATATGCTGCGCCAGCTGCTGGCTGGCGCTGCGTTGCTCGCCCAGATCTTCGGCAATGGCCTGGATGGCCTGCACCATGCCATCGGTTGCCGTGTGGATATGGCCGATCGCATCGCTGGCCGCGTCGGCGTCGGTGCGGCCGGATTCCACTGCCCGTACCGTGGCCTGCATGCGCACCACCGCTTCATCGGCGGCCGTGCGGATGGTGCCGGCGAAGTTGGCGATTTCGCTGCTGGCATTGGCCGAACGGCCCGCCAGCTTGCGTACCTCGTCGGCCACCACGGCAAACCCCCGGCCGGCCTCGCCGGCGCGGGCGGCTTCGATAGCGGCATTGAGGGCCAGCAGATTGGTCTGGTCGGCGACGTCGCGGATCACGTTCACCACCGTCGAGATGGCGGACGATTGCTGGCCCAGTGTTTCGATGGTGCGCGCCGCCATCTCTACATCTTTCGCGATATCGCCCATATTGCCGATGGACTGCCGGATCACCTTGCCGCCATCGCTGGCGGCATTGCTGCTGTTGTCGCCTTGGCGGCGTGCATCGTCGGCGGTATTCGCGCCGTGCATGATCGAGGTGCTCAATTGCTCTATGGCGGCTGCGGCGGCAGCGACCGCATCGCTTTGGGCGGTGCTGGCGTGGGCGACCTGTCCGACGTTGTCGGCCAATTGCCGGGCTGCCTTGGCGGACAGATCGGACAGGCGCAACATGTCCGTCACCATTGCCCGCAGCTTGTCCCGCATCAGCACGATGGTAGCCAGCAGGCTGCTGTCGTCGCCGGCTTGCACATCGATTTGGGTATCGAGCCGGCCGTCGGCGATGCGCTTGACGATGCCTTCGACATAGAACGGCTCGCCGCCCAATTGGCGGGTGATGGAGCGGTACAGGGCGACGAACAGCAGCAACACCGCCAGGATGGCGCCGGCGCTGGCGGCCACATAGGTATTCCGTTGCAGGGCAATGCGTTGGAGCCTGGCGGACAGCAAGCCATCCAGCTCCACCCGGGATGCCATGGTCAATGCGATGGCTTGGGACAGGGCCGTCATGCCTTGCCGCGCGGCGGCGGCGGGCTCGGCATCGAGCTGGTTGCCCAGCAGCTTGTCCACGCCATCGGCCACCGCCTTCATGGCGGGCACCATGGGGTCCAGCTTGTCTTTCAGCTTGCCCGCCAGTTCCTTGTTGTAGGCAAAGCTCTTATCGAGATCGCCGCGCAGGCCCGCATGCGCATCGAAGACCAGGGGCCGCAGCTCGACCAGGCGGGTTCGGATAACGTCATCCAGCGCCTTGTCGCCCAGCGCCTGCAGCTGCAGGGCCGTCTGTTCGCCCAGGCGCGCGGCCAGGGAGGGCAGTTTGACGCACACCGCATCCATCAGATAGTAGGAATCGATATCCGGATCCAGGGTCAGATTGGAATTGTCGCAGGCGGTGATCAAGAGGCCGAGCGATTGCTCGATGGCGCCGTTATGGCGGACGATGCGCTCGGTGACGGGGGCCTTGTCGCTCGCGCGGGCCGCCTCCCAGACGGTTTTGAGCGTGGCGAAGCCCTTGGCGGTCCCCAATTCCGCACCCACGGTCTGCTCGATAGTCGCCGCCTTGGCCAGAGCGGCGTCCACCTTGCCGGAGACGGCGCCCATCCGGGCGGGGCCGTCCGGCTCGGCGGCCACATTGCGGGCTTCCAGCAAAGCGGCCAGGACGTGCACGGCACTATCCAGATACAGCACGCCCAGCCTTTCCTTGGCCGAGAAGTCGACGTTGTCCTGATTGGTGCGATACAGGCCGTATCCCAGATAAATCAGGGCCAGGGTAGCCACGGCGCCGATCAGGCCGAAGCGGACCGGGTAACTGAGCCGGCGCATGAGTGTGGCAATCCAGTTGATCATGTTCTTCTCCCGCGAAGGCATGTCAATAGCATATATGTGAATATGAATGATTTGTACCAATACTATGTCAAAGCGAGAAGATATATATATTCTTTCGTGCTGCGAATAGTTGGACTCATTGGTCAAAGGAGACGAGCGTGCTCGCTGCCGGACTACCCTGCTAGCGTGTAAAATCCCCGCCTATCGATTTCGCCATTGTCCATCCGGCAATCCCATCGGCTCACGAGGCCACCCGAGGAGACTCATGAATTCCGCATTTCTGACGCATCTCGAAAACGAGTTGGCCGGCATCAAGCAAGCCGGCTTCTTCAAGCCCGAACGCGTGATTGCCAGTCACCAGCGCGCCGACATCCGCCTGCGCGACGGCAGCGAAGTGCTCAACTTCTGCGCCAACAACTATCTGGGATTGGCCGATGATCCGCGCCTGATCGCGGCGGCGAAAAAGGGCGTGGACGACTACGGCTACGGCGTGGCCTCGGTACGCTTTATCTGCGGCACCCAGTCGGTGCACAAGGATCTGGAAGCGGCGATCTCGGGCTTTTTGGGTACCGACGATACGATCCTCTACTCCAGCTGCTTCGATGCCAATGGCGGTGTGTTCGAGACCTTGCTGGGCGAGCAGGATGCGGTGATCTCCGATGAGCTGAACCACGCCTCCATCATCGATGGCGTGCGCCTGTGCAAGGCGGCGCGCTATCGCTACAAGAACAGCGATATGGCCGATCTGGAAGCGCAGCTGCAGGCCGCCAAGGCAGCCGGCGCGCGCTTCACCTTGATCGTCACCGACGGCGTGTTCTCGATGGACGGCTATATCGCCGACCTGAAATCGGTCTGCGACCTGGCCGACCGCTACGGCGCCCTGGTCATGGTGGACGACTCGCATGCGGTCGGCTTTATCGGCGAGAACGGTCGCGGTACGCCCGAGTATTGCGGTGTGGCCGAGCGTGTCGATATCTATACCGGCACGCTGGGCAAAGCCCTGGGCGGTGCTTCCGGCGGTTATGTGGCCGGTCGCCGGGCCATTATCGACCTGCTGCGCCAGCGTTCGCGCCCCTATCTGTTCTCCAACTCGCTGGCGCCTTCGATCACGGCGGCCAGCCTGGAGGTGTTCCGTATCCTGGAAAGCGACGGCGCCCGCTTGCGGGCCAAGCTCAAGGCCAATGCCGAGCTGTTCCGCAGCAAGATGAGCGCCGCCGGCTTTACCCTGCTGCCGGGCGAACATGCCATCGTGCCGGTGATGCTGGGCGACGCCCGCCTGGCCGGCGAGATGGCCGCCAAGCTGCTGGATCATGGCGTCTATGTGATCGGCTTTTCCTTCCCGGTCGTGCCCAAGGGCAAGGCGCGCATCCGCACCCAGATGAGCGCGGCGCATTCGACCGAGCATATCGAACGGGTCGTCGCCGCGTTTATCGCGGTGGGCCGCGAGCTCGGCGTGCTGGCGAACTAAATCGGTACCAGGATCGGGCCGTCTTGGCCCGCTCCCATTTTCAGGACAAGCGAATATGAAAGCACTCGTCAAAGCCCAAGCCGCGCCCGGCCTGAGCTTGCAACGTGTCAAGAAACCCGAGGTAGGTCACAACGACCTGCTGATCAAGATCCGCAAGACCGCCATCTGCGGCACCGATATCCATATCTGGAAATGGGACGAGTGGGCGGCCAAGACCATTCCCATCGGCATGCATGTGGGTCACGAGTATGTCGGCGAAGTGGTGGGCATGGGCTCGGAAGTAAAGGGTTACCAACTGGGTGACCGAGTCTCCGGCGAAGGCCATATCACCTGCGGCTACTGCCGCAACTGCCGTGCCGGCCGGGTTCATTTGTGCCGCAATACAACCGGGGTGGGCGTGAACCGCGACGGCGCTTTCGCCGAATACCTGGTCATCCCCGCCTTCAATGCCTTCAAGATTCCGGACGATATTCCCGACGATATCGCCGCCATTCTCGATCCCTTCGGCAATGCCACCCATACTGCCTTGAGCTTCGACCTGGTGGGCGAGGACGTGCTGATCACCGGCGCCGGCCCCATCGGCATCATGGCAGCCGCCATTGCCCGGCATGTCGGCGCCCGCCACGTGGTGATCACCGATGTAAACGAATACCGGCTGGAACTGGCGCTGAAGATGGGCGCCACCCGTGCCGTCAACGTCGCCAAGCAGGATCTGCGCACGGTGATGGGCGAGTTGGGCATGACCGAGGGCTTCGACGTGGGCCTGGAAATGTCGGGCAACCCCAGTGCCTTCCGCGGCATGCTGGATACCATCAACCACGGCGGCAAGATCGCCCTGTTGGGCATCCCGCCAGGCGATATGGCCATCGATTGGAACCAGGTCATCTTCAAGGGCCTGGTCATCAAGGGCATTTATGGCCGCGAGATGTTCGAGACCTGGTACAAGATGGCCGCCATGCTGCAGTCCGGGCTGGATCTATCGCCCATGATCACCCATCGCTTCAATGTGGATGATTATGTGACCGGCTTCGAAACGATGCTGTCGGGACAGTCGGGCAAGGTTGTTCTGGATTGGGCGGAGGCTTGAGCTGACGGGTTGCCGGGGCGGGATTTGCCAATTGCTGGCGAATCCTGCCTATTGGTGGAAATGGTCGGGGGGGCGGTGCTTTTGATGTTTAGGCCCAAAATTTCCACCATGATGTTTTTGGATTTGGGCATGCATATATTGCATTAACTTTATCCTTGATGCCGATATGCAAATGGTCACCTTTTTTTACTGAGAGTTCAAAGAACGCCAGCTCAGGTTGTTCGCCTTCCGGATTGCTGCTTACTGTGAGTGGCGAGTTACGGTGCTTGGGATTTTCTACTTTGACTTGGACTTCTCCGTAGTAAAAACCCATACAACGCACTTGGCCTTGTGCGTTCGTATACCACCCAGCGGTGGCGAAAGGCGGGAGATTTAAAGCAGTTTTGGTTTTAATTTCATCAAGTGTTGGTTTGATTATTGTGTCAAATGCTTCCGTGGAAGTCCAATTGCGCTGTTCGGCTATCTTAAGCGTATTTTTTAAAACCACTGTGGGGATCAGCGCAGTTTGTTCCGGAGTGAGTTTGTCATCTTTGAGTTTGTAATTGTCCAATACCGTAATTAGCTCGTAGGGGCACTTGGCCGATACCAAGTATGGCATGGCTCTCGTGTCTGCTGTCTGTTCATAAGTAATTTTGCCGGGTTTGCAATTGCTGGTTTGTTGCGTCTTATTCCAGTGCCTTGCAAGCAGGTCAGAGTCAATATAATGTATTAAATTTGATCCTGGCAAAGTCGGGTTTTGTGCAAACGTAACGCTGTGCGCTATGGCATCCTCGACCGCTTTTTTGGCAGTAAGCGCTTCAGTAATTTTACTGGCGCGGGTGGTAAAGCTACATCCTCGCTCAAAAAAATCGTTAATTCCGGATATAAAGCGCTCTGATCGAGAGGGGGCTGGTCTGGAGGGCCGTAGTAGCGTGTGCACTTAAAACTGTCGCTAGATTTTTCCACGTTATAGAAGTTTCCCTCGAATTCTACCAGTCTGCTAGCCTCCTGAAGGCTGCCGACTTTGTCGTAACAATCAAGAAGGGTGATTTGCTGAGCTTCTGAAAGAACGTTGGGTTTTTTTGTATGGAACATATGTAAAATACCTGATTGTGTAAAGTTGATATTGATTTAGGTGCTTATTTACAAGCATTGTCATTTGCTTTTCTACCGAAAAAATTCAGAAGTTGTCGATATAAATTGCATGGATGAAGCACGACCGCATCCAGCAAAGCCGTCCACCCATTCCCCATCCGTCGGCAGGCCCGTACGCAGCACCTATCATTCAATCCATGCGCCGCCGACCGTATCGCCCCGCTTGCCCACCGGTCCGGACAGTCCCGCGGCGTCGTCCCGGCAACATATGCAAATAGCCAGATGCGCTTTTTTGCCCCGCCGGCCGCACGGTTACAATGCCTGCTTCCCCGGAGAGCCGCATGTATCCCACGCTAGAAGACTTTATCGGCAACACCCCACTGGTGCGCCTCAAGCGCCTGCCTGGTGCCGGCAGCAACATCGTGCTGGCCAAGTTGGAAGGCAATAATCCGGCCGGCTCGGTCAAGGACCGGCCGGCGTTGAGCATGATCCGGCGGGCGCAGCAGCGCGGGGACATCCGGCCGGGCGACACCCTGATCGAAGCCACCAGCGGCAATACCGGCATCGCCCTGGCCATGGCGGCGGCGGTGATGGGTTACAAGATGGTGTTGATCATGCCCGAGCATCTGAGCATCGAGCGGCGCCAGACCATGAAGGCGCTTGGCGCCGAGATCGTGCTGGTCAGCCAGAAGGCGGGCATGGAGGGCGCCCGCGATCTGGCGGAAAGCATGCGCGACGAAGGTCGCGGCATCATCCTCGACCAATTCGCCAATCCCGACAATCCGCTGGCGCACTACGAAACGACCGGCCCGGAAATCTGGCGCGATACCGGCGGGCGGATCACCCATTTCGTTTCCAGCATGGGCACCACCGGTACCATCATGGGGGTGGGGCGCTATCTGCGCGAACGGAATCCCGCTATCCAGATCATCGGGGTGCAGCCGGTGGACGGCGCGCAAATCCCCGGTATCCGCAAGTGGCCGGTCGAATACGTGCCCGCCATCTGCGATTTCAGCAAGATCGACCGCATCATGGAGGTCGGCCAGGACGAAGCCGAGCGGATGACCCGGCGCTTGGCGGCCGAGGAAGGCATCTTCGCCGGCATCAGTTCCGGCGGCGCCATGGCAGCCACCCTGAAGCTTGCGCAAGAGCTGGAAAATGCCACCATCGTCAGCATCGTCTGCGACCGGGGCGATCGCTATCTCTCCACCGGGGTGTTTCCGGACTGAAGCCTTCGGCGGCGCTGTCTTCTCTCCTTGGCACCGCCGCTGGCTGGCGGCTTTGCAAGCGACCGCCGAAACAGAAGGACGGCCGATATTTCGACAGAGCGTTAAAAAGAACCTGGGCACATTGTCATCAGTGTGCTCCTTCCCTATGTGGCGTCGGTTTTTTGGGCGGGAGCTTCTTGAAAACCAGACGCTTATATCGGGAGGCACGATATGGATAGGTGTTCAATACCCTCTGCGATTTATATGGACGTGGCGAGTTCCGCCGTGATCGGCGAAGCGAAGGTCGTGCACACGCGTGCGGCAGGAGAAGCAATTGTCCGCCTGCGCGACAATGACCCGCAGTTGAACGATCTTTGGCTGGTGGGGAGCGGCATCAACGATGCCATCGCGCAGGGGCTGTCCGATGCGCTGCGGGCGAACAGGCATCTAAGCAGCCTGCAGCTGGACAACAACGATATCGGCCCGGTCGGCGCGCAGGCTTTGGCCGAGGCACTGCGCGAGAATACCGGCCTGGTTAAGCTCAGCCTACAGTTCAATCCGCTTGGCGATGAAGGGATATCGGCCTTGGCCAAGTCCCTGCAACACAATACCAGCCTGCGCTCGCTCGATCTTTTCCACACCGGGCTCGGCATCGCCGGCGTTGCGGCCTTGGCCGAGGCCTTGCAAGGCCAGACCGCGCTGACGTCGATTTGCCTGGGTGGCAATAAATTGGCAAGCCCGTGCGTTGCCGTGTTGGCCGATGCCTTGGCGCACAATGCCAGCCTGGTACGCCTCAGTCTGCCGGCCAACCTGTTCTGCAATGCCGACGCGGAAGTACTGGCCGAAGTGCTGGCGCGCAATATTGGACTGGCGGAACTCAACCTGATCGGCAATCCGATCAGCGAGCAGGGTTTGTGGGCCTTGGCCGTCGGGATCCGAGAGAACACCCATATGACCTTGCTGCAATTGACGGGACGCAAGCACTGCGCCGCCCTGGCGGTGATCCATAGCATTACGGCGCGCAATCGCTTGCTTGTTGGCTTACCGCCTGTACCGCCAGGAGGCGAAATGCCCCTGATTTCAGCCTGGTGCGCTTAACCGCCCCGGGTGCGGAACCGAGGCGCGCGTAGCTTATGGGCAGGTACCGCTCTTGGCACCAGCGAATTGTCCGCCGCCGCTCATCATGGTGTAGGCCCAAGTACCGTTGATGGTGCAGGTCGCACCAATCGTGCCGGTGTAGTTTGAAGCGCCCGCCACACCGCTGGCCGTTGCGGTCAGGCTCAGGCGGCCATCCGGGGTGACTTGGCCGACGGTGCCGAAGCGGAGCTGAAAGGTATTCGAATATCCGCCCCCGGTCACTCTGCCCAAGGTATCGATATTCACATCGAAAGTGCCAAGCTCCGAGCCGCTGAAGGTGCCGGTGTAGCGGCCTGGGATGGAGGCCGATACGGCATTTGCGCGGGCGCGGCACTCATAGCCGGCGGGCAGGCCGCCAAAGGCGAAGCGCTGCACCGCTACGGTCGGCACATTGCCATACTGCACTTGGCCGACGCAGGGGTCGCCAAAGCGCATCACATACTGGCCTTGGCTCACCGGCAAGGTAGGCGTGCGATAGTTGCCGGACAGGCTCTGGCCGCCGGAGTAGGTATCGAAGCTGCTGCTCAGGGTGCCGCTGCCGATATCGCCCTGCACTACGTTCCAGGTGGGCGAGCCGTCGCTGTTGTAGTGGAACATGGCCATGAAGACCCGATTGTTCTGTACCTCGACCGCATAGCCACGACCGCCTTCGGCCGGGTTCCAGAACCAGCCTACCTCGGGCTGGCTGGCGCCCGCCGGTTTGCTCAGGTCGGAGAAATTGAAGCGTACCGCCTCCATGGTCCGCCCCGGGAATTGCACATGGGCCTGGTTGGCTGCGGAAAAGGTGATTTGCACATTGCCCACCGAGGTAGCGGTGGGCGAGGTGTATTGGGTAGACGATGCCGGCTGGCCGCCCTGATAGCGTTGCAGGGTGCCGCTAAAGCCGTAGCCGCCGTTGCCGTTGGCGGTGAACGGGCCGGAAACCACATACCACACCGGTTTGCCGCTGGACTCGTCATACATGAAGAAGCCGGCAAATCCATTATTGCCCTGCGCTTCGAACAAAAAACCGGTGCCCGCTTCGGCCGGGTTCCAATACCAACCATTGCCATCGAAGCCGGTCTGCGAGGCGGCTGTGCGTTTTAGCTGCGTGGCCTTGCCGTCGATCCGGGTGCTCCCCGCGGCTTGGGCGGATCCAACGGCGGATCCGGCGAGCAACAGCGAAAGCGCGATAGTGCGCAATATTGCTTTGGTATGCATCATGACCCTTATCGAAGGAATTAAATTGGGCCAAATCATAGCCGGCTTCGATTCCGGCGCGCTGTGAACAAATGCCGATTTAATACGGAGACTGCTTAATAGGTGATTGGCAGTTCGCACATTCATTATTTCTACTATTTGAATATATTGACCATTAGTTCAGCCGCCCACGCCTAATAGGGCCAATATGCCCATCACGGCAAAAAGACCGGCCGCAAGACGATGCACCAATTTCACCGGGAGCGCCTGGGCGGCACGGTTGCCTATCCAGACCACCGGCGCATTGGCCAGCATCATGCCGGCGGTGGTGCCGGCAATGACCCACCAATAGTCGTCGGCGTAGCGGGCGGCGATGGCAACGGTGGCAAATTGGGTCTTGTCACCCATCTCGGCCAGGAAGAAGGCGAGCACGGTCGCGCCGAATACGCCCAAGCCTTCATGGAAGCGGGTGTCGTCCTGGTCCAGTTGGTCGGGGATCAGGATCCAGCCGGCCATGGCGAGAAAGGAGACGCCCAGTATCCAGCGCATCCATTGCGGCCCGATCACTGCCATCAGCCAGCTGCCGACAGCGCCGGCCAGCGCATGGTTGAGCAGGGTGGCCAGCAGGATGCCGAGCACGATAGGGACCGGCTTGCGGAACTTGGCGGCGAGCAGCAGGGCGAGCAGTTGGGTTTTGTCGCCGATTTCGGCGAGCGCGACGATGCCGGTGGAGACGAAGAAAGCTTGCATGGTATTTCCCAGGGGCTGGCGGCAACCGATAGACGCAAATAGCGCGGCCCCTTGGCCGCTACTTGCGTCTATGGTCTTGCCAGGCGGGATCGGGCGATCTCGCTATCCATACCATGTCGTCGCAACGACAAGTATGTTGATATGGACTTCCGCCGGGGCGGCGGAACGGCTACTCCCCAAAGACGGGTGCGAGTTTACTACGGGTGGGGCCGGCGCGACAACTCACCGGCTCCGGTCCTGGCTATGCCGACCGATGCGACCTGGGCAACAGCAGATTCAGCAGGATGGCCAGGATGCCGCACAGGCTCACCCCGGAAAAACCAAAGCTGGCGCTGAAGTTCACCGCCAAGCCACCGATGCCGCTGACCAGTACCACCGAGACGATACAAAGATTGCGTGGATCGGCCAGGTCGACCTTGCCCTCCAGCAAGGTCTTGAGGCCAATGCTGGCAATCGACCCGAACAGCAGCAACATGATCCCGCCCATCACGGGCAGGGGAATGGAGTGGAGCAGGGCGCCGAATTTGGCGACAAAGGCCAACAGGATGGCGAAGCAGGCCGCCCAGGTCATGACCACCGGATTGAAGTTGCGCGTCAGCATGACCGCGCCGGTGACTTCGCCATAGGTGGTGACCGGCGGGCCGCCGAACAAGCCTACCACGCTGACGGCCAGTCCGTCGCCCAGGAGGGTACGGTGCAGACCGGGTGATGCGGTGTAGTCGCGGCCCGTGACCGAGCCGATGGCCAGGATGCCGCCCACATGCTCGACGATGGGGGCGATTGCGACCGGAATCATGAACAGGATCGCAGCCCAGTTGAATTCGGCGTGGCCGAAGGTTGGGAGCGCCAGCCAAGGCGCCGCCAGCACGGGCCCGAAATCGACCACGCCCATGAAGATGGCGCAGACGTAGCCCACCGCCACACCGGCCAGGATAGGCACCAGCTTGATCATGCCGCGTGCCTTGATGGCAACCAGCATGGTGGTCAACAGCGAAATGCCGGCCAGCAGCAAGGCGGTGTCGTTGGCCATGATCTGGTTGGTACCGGCCTTGCCGCTGGCCATGCCCACGGCGACCGGCGCCAGGCCCAGTCCGATGACCATCACCACGGGACCGATGACGACCGGCGGCAAGATGCGATGGATAAACTCCACGCCGCGCCACTTCACCATGCCGGCCGCCAGGTAGTAGAAGAAGCTGGCGGATGCCAGCGCACCCAGGGTGGCGGGCATGCCCCAGGTTTGCACCGAATAGATGACCGGCGCGATAAAGGCAAAGCTGGAGCCGAGGTAGATGGGCACCTGGCGCTTGGTTACCCATTGAAACAGCAGGGTGCCGATGCCGGCGCCCAGCAAGGCCAGGCTGGGGTTGAGGCCGGTGAGTAGCGGTACCAGCACGGTGGCGCCAAAGGCGACAAACAGGATCTGCGCACCGCCGATGGCGGTCTTGAGCGTGTCGTTCATGCGCTGGCCTTGGTCCCGAAGATCTTGTCGCCGGCATCGCCCAGACCGGGAATGATGTAGCCGTGCTCATTCAGGTGGCTGTCGATGGCGGCGGTATAGATTTCGACGTCGGGATGCTTGTCCTGCATCAATTGCAAGCCTTCCGGCGCGGCGACCAGGACCAGCGCCTTGATATGGCGGCAGCCGGCCCGCTTCAGCATATCGACGGTGGCTACCATGGAGCCGCCGGTCGCCAGCATGGGATCGATGATCAGTGCGGTGCGCTCGGCCAGGTCGCCGACGAATTTCTCGAAGTACGGTACCGGTTGCAGGGTTTCCTCGTTGCGGGCCAGGCCCACCACGCTGATCTTGGCATTGGGAATCATATCCAGTACGCCGTCCAGCATGCCGATGCCCGCGCGCAGGATGGGCACCACGGTGACCTTCTTGCCCTTTATCTGTTCGATCTCCACCGGACCGCACCACCCGGCTATGGTCACCTTTTCCAAGGGGAAGTCCTGGCAGGCCTCATAGGCCAGCAAGCGGCCGATCTCGGCGGTCAGTTCGCGGAATTTCTTGGTGCTGGTATCGGCTTCGCGGGCCAGGCCGATCTTGTGGCGTACCAGGGGGTGATGGATTTCATGAACTGCCATGGGATAACCCTTATTTAAATAACTGGGACGGCGCGAAGCTTAGGCGATGCTCGGCTGGCCTGCACATCCAATTCGTCTATGCTGCTTGCAAGCCCTTGAAAATGTGCGTCTATATCGATACCCTTCGCGCCTTTTCAAGTTTTGGGTGGGATGCGGGAGATGGATATGAACCGGGACGAGATGGTAAAGGTAATGCAGGAGGCCGACTGCCTGCACGACGACGCCGAGGTATCCGCCGCGCTCGATCAGATGGCGCAAGCCATCACCGCGGACCTGTGCGACAAGAATCCATTGGTCTACGTGGTGCTCAATGGCGGCATTATCGCCGCCGGCCAACTGCTGCCACGGTTGCGTTTCCCGCTGGAGGTCAGCTATCTGCATGCCACCCGCTACGGCGACAAGACCCAGGGCGGCCGGCTGAACTGGAAAGTAAAGCCCACCGAGGACATGAATGGCCGCACCGTGCTGATCATCGACGATATCCTGGATGAAGGTAATACCCTGGTGGCCGTCCTCGAATATTGCCGCGCCCAGGGTGCCAGCGAGGTGCTGACCGCCGTGGTGGTCAACAAGCGCCACGACCGCAAGGCGATCCCCGGCATGACCGGCGACTATGTCGGCATCGATGTCGAAGACCGCTTCCTGTTTGGCTGCGGCATGGATTACAAGGGTTTCTGGCGCAATACCCTGGGCATCTATGCAGTAAAAGGTCTTTAAGCCGGAGATGGGGGCGCACGTCGCCCCCGCGCACTAGCTTTTCGATTCCAGGAACTGCTGGCGGCCCTGCCAGAGCAGATACAGGCCCCAGATCCAGGACAGCAAGATCAGCATCGATCCCAGGCCGTGCGCCAGGATCGCCAGGGCATTGTCCCAGTGCAGCATGCCCAGGGGTTCCAGGATATTGTGCCAGTCATGGCGCAGGATGCGCGATTCCACGATCTCGTCGCTCCACTCTCCGATCAAGCTCAGCTGCATGGTGCTTGCATCGCCGATATAGGGTGCGAGATCGATCATATTCTGACCCAGCCACCACAGGCAGACCGATCCGCCGAAGGGATTGTGTTCGCGCCAGACGAAGACCACGCCCAGCATCAGGGGCACCAGGCATTGGAAGAGGCTGCCCCCCAGAAAGGTCATCCACTGGCCGAAGGGTATGAACAACACATGGCCGAATTCATGGAAGGGCAGGTCGACCAGGTGCAAAAAGGACTGGTTGGCATCGGCTTGGCGCCAGCCGCCGGCAATAAAGCTCAGTCCCCAGATCAATAGCACAAGTTGCGCAAGGGACTGGACGCCCAGCGTGAGGGCGGTCGTCCGTGCCGGGGGGGCGCACAGGTAGCTGCCCAGCGTGGCCAGCCAGCCATCGATTCCGTCTCGTACGGTGACATCGGGCAGGGGTGGCAGACCGGCGGCCTGGTCGGCAAGATATTGCGCGTATTTGGCGAATACGATACCGCAATGCAGGCAGGCGCTACCGTCGGCGGGGTCGTGGGCTCGGCGGGTGTAACCGCATTTTGGGCAAACTGGGCGTTCCATATGCGGCAGTTTAAGCGAGCTGATCTATATGCGGGTAACCATATATGCTCATGCATTCCATTCACCTGGCCTGGCACGCGCGTCGTGGTAAAATCCGCGCCCTCACTCCCCCCACGTTCCTTCGGAAGCCTCCGCCATGTTCAAGCCGCTCACCATCGCCGAATTCGATCCCGAATTGTCCGCCGCCATGCAAGGCGAAGTTGTTCGCCAGCACGAGCACATCGAACTGATCGCCTCGGAAAACTACACCAGCCCGGCTGTGATGGAGGCGCAGGGATCGCAGCTCACCAACAAGTACGCCGAGGGCTATCCCGGCAAGCGTTTCTACGGTGGTTGCGAGTTTGTCGATGTGGTGGAGCAGTTGGCGATCGACCGGGTCAAGCAGCTGTTCGGCGCCGAGTATGCCAATGTGCAGCCGCATTCCGGTTCGCAAGCCAACCAGGCGGTGTATTTCAGCATCCTCAAGCCGGGCGATACTGTGATGGGCATGAATCTGGGCCATGGCGGCCACTTGACCCATGGATCGCCGGCCAATCTGTCCGGCAAGTTGTTCAATATCGTGCCTTACGGTCTGAATGCGCAAGAAGAGATCGATTATGACGAGATGGAACGCATCGCCATCGAGACCAAGCCCAAGCTGATCATTGGCGGTGCTTCCGCCTTTGCCCTGCGTTTCGACTTCGCCCGCATGGCCGCCATCGCCAAGCAGGTCGGCGCCTATTTCATGGTGGATATGGCCCATTACGCCGGCCTGATCGCCGCCGGTGTCTACCCCAATCCGGTACCGCACGCCGACTTCGTTACCTCGACCACCCACAAGACCCTGCGCGGTCCCCGTGGCGGCCTGATCCTGGCCAAGGCCGAGTTCGAAAAGAGCCTGAACAGCAATGTCTTCCCCACCCTGCAAGGCGGTCCGCTGGAGCATGTGATCGCGGCCAAGGCCATTGCCTTCAAGGAAGCCTTGCAACCCGAGTTCAAGGTCTACCAGCAACAGGTGCTGGACAACGCCGCCATCATGGCCAAGACCTTGGCCGAGCGTGGCTTGCGGATTATTTCAGGCCGCACCGAATCGCATATGTTCCTGGTCGATCTGCGCCCCAAGGGCCTGACCGGCAAGGCCGCCGATGCCGCCCTGGGCCTGGCGCATATCACCGTCAACAAGAACGCCATTCCAAACGACCCGGAAAGCCCGTTCGTGACTTCCGGCATCCGTATCGGCGCACCGGCCATCACCACCCGTGGCTTCAAGCAGGCCGAAGCGATCGAAGTGGCCAACCTGGTTGCCGACGTGCTGGAAAAGCCGGCCGATGAAGCCAATATCGCTGCCGTCAAAACGCGGGTCCATGCCCTGACCAGCCGCTTCCCGGTGTACGCCAGGTAAGTTCCTGGTTCTACCCGTGCAAGCCAGGCGGCGGCGCAATCGGTAACGATGCGCCGCCGTTTTCTTTTGTGTGCGGTTGCCGCCCCGGGTGCTCCCGCCGGGGCCGCCGGCAAAACAACAACAGTGCCGGCGCTGTCATTCGCCCAGTCCGCCCGCAGCTGGCATCATGCCCGCCTGTCGCCCGCGACAAGAATGAACCATCCCGAGAGGACCCATCCCATGAAGTGGAAAACAATGCTTGCCGCCGGCAGCCTGCTGTTCGGCATGGCCGGGCAGGCACAGGCGGTCGCGCCTGAGCAGGTAAAGACCTTTACCTTGCCGAATGGCATGAAATTTCTGGTGCTGGAAAACAGCAACATTCCCAATGCCAATATGTATACCTTCTGGAAGGTCGGATCGCGCAATGAAGCGCCCGGCATTACCGGCTTGTCGCATTTCTTCGAACATATGATGTTCAACGGCGCCAAGAAATTCGGTCCCAAGGAATTCGACCGGGTGATGGAAGCCAAGGGCGGCTCCAACAACGCCTATACCAGCTCGGACGTGACGGTGTACCAGGACTGGTTCCCCGCCTCCTCGCTGGAAACGATATTCGAACTGGAAGGCGACCGGATCGCCAGCCTGAATATCGATCCCAAGATCGTGGAAAGCGAACGCGGCGTCGTGGCCTCCGAGCGGTCGACCGGCTTGGAGAATTCCAATTCCCGCGTGCTGGACGAGGCCGTGCTCGCCGCCGCTTTCAGCGCCCACCCGTATTCCTGGCCGGTGATCGGGCATGAATCCGATATCCGCGCCTGGACGCAGGAAGATCTGCGCCGCTATTTCGACACCTATTACGCGCCCAACAATGCGCTGACGGTGGTGGTGGGCGACATCAAGTTCGACGAAGTGAAGCGCCTGGCCGAACAATATCTGGGTGCCATCCCGGCGCGCGCCACGCCGCCGGCGGTGCGGACGGTGGAGCCCGAGCAGACCGGCGAGCGGCGCGTCTTCGTGCGCAAGGAATCGGTTACCACCCCCAATCTGATGATCGCCTACAAGGTTCCCGCGACCCAACACGCCGACTTCTACGCCCTGGATGTGTTGCAGAGCCTGCTTACTGGCGGGAATACCTCGCGTTTGTACCGCGCCCTGGTCGATAAGCGGCTAGCCAGCGAGGTCGAAGCCTTCCGCAGCGAGACCTTTGATCCCGGCGTGCTCCAGTTCTACGCGGTGGCCGCCGACGGTGTGTCGGCCGCCAGGCTGGAAAAAGCCCTGCTGGCCGAGCTGGACCGGCTGGTGCGCGACGGCGTGAGCGAGCAGGAGTTGCAGAAGGTCAAGAACCAAAAGCTGATCGGCTTGTATCGCGAGCAGGAAACCATCAACGGCCAGGCCTCGCAGCTGGGCCAGTACGAGGTGTTCTTCGGCGACTACCGCAAGCTGTTCGATGCCCCGGCCGCCTACCGCAAGTTGACCGTGGCCGATATCCGCACCGTGGCGGCCAACTATTTGAAGAAGGCGCATCGCACCGTGGGTGTGCTGGCCGCGAAGGAGGATTGAGCATGAAACGACTCTTGCTAAGCAGCCTGCTGGGGCTGATCGGCACGGTATATGCGGCGGATTTTCGCCTGCCGGCCTATGAGACCAGCAAACTGCCCAATGGCCTGACCATCCAGTTGATGGAACGGCATGAAGTGCCGCTGATCGCCGTACGCGCGGTGGTCAAGGCCGGTTCGGTGTGGGACGGCAAGCAGGCCGGCCTGGCCAACCTCACTGCCGAGGCCTTGCTGCTGGGCAGCCAGCGCTATGGCAAGAAGGCGCTGGAAGAAGCCTTCGACTTCCGTGGTGCCAATATCGGCAGTGTAAGCGGCGCGGAACAAGCCATCCTGACGGCCGACTTTGCCCGCGACGATACCGCCGCGCTGCTGCCCATCCTGGCCGAGGTGCTGCAACACCCCAGCTTCGATGCCGGCGAATTGAACAAGCTCCGGGCGCGTAGCGTCGATGGCCTGAAGCAGGCCAAGGAAAGCCCGCGCAATGTGGTGCAGAGCTATTACCGCAGCATGCTGTTCGGCGAAGGCGCCTATGGCAATCCGGCCGAAGGCACGGTAGGCAGCGTCGGCGCCCTCAAGCGCGCCGATGTGCAGGCCTTCCACCAGCGCTACTACCGGCCGGACAATGCCACCCTGGTGGTGGTCGGCGATTTCAAGGCGGCCGAACTGCGCCAGCAGCTGGAAAAACTGTTCGGCAACTGGCAGGCCAAGGGCGAAGCGCCAAAGGAACTGGCCTACGGCACGGTGCGCGCCGACAAGGCGCGGGTCTGGTTGATCAACAAGCCCGACTCGGTGGAAACCACCTTTATGTTCGGTGGGGCCGGCATCGCCCGCAACGATCCCGACTATATTCCCTTGCAGGTGGTCAATACCATCCTGGGTGGCCGATTCACCTCCTGGCTGAACGACGAATTGCGGGTCAATTCCGGGCTGACCTATGGCGCCCGCAGCGAGTTCAGCAGCTTGTCGCAGACCGGCACCTTCCTGGTATCGAGCTTCACGGCCCTGGACAAGACCGAAGCAGCCTTGGCGCTGGCCAGCAAGACCTATCAGCGGCTATGGGATAAGGGCATAGACGAAGCCACCCTGGAATCGGCCAAGGCCTATGTCAAAGGCCAGTATCCACCCCGCTTCGAAACCAACGAGCAGTTGGCGGGCTTGCTGGGCGATATGTTCGCCTACCGGCTTGAGCGGGCGCAGCTGGACAGCTTTATGCAAAGCGTGGACCAGCTGACCACCGCCAGCGCCAAGCAGTTGGTGGAAAAGCATTTCCCCCGCGACAAGCTGCAGATGGTGCTGATCGGCAAGGCCGAGACCATCCGCCCGATCGCCGCCAAGTATGGCGAAGTGACCGAGCTGGATATCAAGGCGGACGGGTTCGCGCCCTTGGTGCGGTAAAGAGCGGGACAGATGCATCCCGGCTGTTGGAGGAGGGGCGGCCGGGTATGTGGCATGCCCTTGCTTCCCCAGCTGCAACGGCTTGGCCTGGCGGATCAGGACGGACTCGCTATCGTCCGGCTGCTTGCTGCCCATATGGCAGCTTGCGCTGAACGGATGGTTGTTGTCGTCCATGATGCCCACCGTTTGCGGGTCGATAACGGCGATGTTCTCGATGGTGTTGAACGGCATCGTCTGCAACTGTCGGACTTGGGGTGAAATTTCCCCATTTCCGTCGGCACGAGAAAACATTTCGCCGGCTTTGGGCCTGAAGCATCAAATTCAAAGGGCCGTACCACGGGCCTTTTTAGACAGCTGATTTGATCGGGGTGTCTTTGGGCGTAGTTCCGGATTTAATAATATTTTCCAATTTAAGTACGTATAGCTATTTTTTTCAACTGTTTCAATGTATGCGATTTTTTCTTCAAAAATTGCAACTCTGTTTTTTTGAGCAGCAGCGGATTCTTTATCCCCTTTGCTCTCGAAACGCGCTGCTCGAGCAGAAGTAGCTAGTTGAGAAGCTACCAGATTGGATTTCTGCCGACTGAGTTCGGTGACTACTGATTTCTTGTGCTCTTCGAATAACGTATCGAGTTCACCATCGCCCCCTTTATTGGCAATGTATCGACTGATTTCAGTTTTTATTTCTTTTAATATGTCGGCTCTTTTACTATTAAATTCTCCTCTTTTTTCCTCGTAATTTTATTTATTTTCGTCGGCTTTTTTGTATTTAATATAGTAGGGGCGGAGGAGGGCGGTTAGGTGAAAATATTCACATTTATTTTCTTTGTACTGATTGAGTAAGGTGTCGATTTTTTCTAAAATTTTCTTTTGCTGATCCGCTAATGTAGGCGTGGGAGCCGTGCTGACGGAAGTGAGAGTTTCAGGAGTGACTCCATTTGTTACCGGTGCGCTGGGGGCAAGGGTGGGTTTAACGCTATCCGGGGAGAGGCTCGCTGGGAGCAATACCGAAGCTACGAGGGAGGGCGCTGGGTCATCCTTTTGAAATTGTTTGTCAGGGGAGGGGGCAACTTCTGCGGGGACTACACTTGGGCGCAGTTTCGGGGCTAATGATATTTTCCAATTTGAGAACGTAGTGTCATTGTTTTCAAATGATGCGATTTGTTCATCAAAAATTGCAATTTTCTTTTTTTTAGCGGCAGCGAATGCTTTATCCCCTTCTATCTCGGGATGCTCCGCTTGAGCAGCTAGTTTAGAAGCCATCAGGCTGGATTTCTGCCGATTGCGCTCGGTGGCTACTGAATTTTTGTACTTGTCGAATAACGTATCGAGTTTGCTATCGTCCCATCGTTGGAAGTAGTATCGAGTGGCCTCATTTTTTAAGTTTTCATAAATGATGTCTAATTCACCTAGAAGATAGTCTTTCTTAGCCTCAAGACTTGATTGCTTTTCGTCGGCTTCTTGGTGTTTCGTATAGTAGGGGAGGAGACTGGTGTTTAGTTGAAAATAGGCAAATTTAAGTTCCTTGTACTTATCGAGTAAAGCATCAATTTTTTCTAAGCTTTCCTTTTGCTGACCCACTGATGCAGGCGTGGGAGCCGTGCTGACGGAAGTGAGAGTTTTAGGGGTGACTTCGTTTGTTACCGTTGTGCTGGGGGCAGGGGCGGCGTTAACGATTTCTTTGGGAACTACTTGCGTGTGAGAAGCGGGGGACTCTGCATGTATTGCTGCCTCGCTATCAGTATTATTTTGGATGTTCCGTGTGTTTATGGATGAAGAGTTATTTTTAAGTGAGTTTCCCTGTTCGGTGTGCCCGCTAGCTCCGGCAATATTTGTTTTTGATGGAGTGTGGCTAGTTTGCACGGACTCTGATAACTCGAGGCTATAGGCGAGCTGACCCGATGGATGCGTTACCAAATCTTCGGGGGAAGGCGCAGGCCCAGCCTTGAGGGGATTTCCGTTAACGCAGGTGCCGGCTCCTGAAGGGGGGGGATCTTTTTTGTTAACCGCTAGTTTTTCGTTGGCCTCAAAAGAATAGGGGGCTTGATTTTCTACTCTCCACTTGTTTAGAGGCGCACTATTTTTATTTGTAGTGGTAAAAAAGTTACACAGCCACTGCCAGAACCGTTTGAAGCGGCTGGGGGTGCTGACTTTGTTTGCTTCTATTAGAGGATTGATTTTCGAAACCGCAGAATCTTTAATCCGGCCGGATTCTTGAGGTGAGTTTTTAACAACGCCGCAGTTGTGTTGCGAGGGGGATTGGGCTTTTATTTGATCCATATGGGGAATATGCTTCAAATGGTATCTGGAAGATTAGAGTGTATGTAAAACTCAACCTGACGCCTTTTGTATTAATCGAATACTTTCGAAAAATGCACTCAGCGTATATTGCCGCTCTATACCCGCCGTATCGACAGCATGAACCGCCCCCGCCATACCTGCCGGACAGCGATGGCGGCCTACCCGGCGGCGATTGAGCCGCCGCCAGGTGCACTACACCCCTACTTCCCCAACCGCAAAGGCTTGGCCAGGCGGATCAACACAAATTCGCTATCGTCCGGCCGCTTGCTGCCCATATGCCGACCTACGCTGAACGGGTAATTGTTGTCATCCATGACCCCCAACGTCTGCGGGTCGATAACCACGACGTTCTCGATGGTGTTGAATGGCATGGCGAACGGGTTGCCCAGGCCGATATCGCCGTTGGCGGCTTGCCCGCCGATCAGGTCGGGGTTGTGGATGGCCAGCAGGTTGGCCAGTTCGGACTTGCCCACGTATTCGCCGGCTGCACCCAGGGTGATCTGGAATAGCTTCTTGAAGCCTTGCAGATCGCCCTGCGAACCATCGCGCTCGATAACGATGCCTTCCGTGCCGTTGAACAGCACGAAATCGCCGATATTGCTGCCTTTGTCGTCCAGGCGGTACTTGAACTGCTTGCCGGTGTAGCGGCGGCCGGCGATATCGAATTCGCTGATCAGCAGGGTTTTGCCGTCATGGTCCGCCAGCGGCTGTTCCAGCATGGGGTAAAGCTTGCCGCCATCGGCCGAAAGGGCCATGCCCTCGAAGCCGCCCGATCGTTTGGCACGGAAGGGTTGAGTGGTGACCGTGCTGCGATAGGGCCAGTACAAGCCGGCCATCCAGGGGGTGTTGCGGCCGCCTTCGTCCTGCATATTGGTGCCGTCGTCGCTGGCGGGATCGGCATAGATGGGGAAATCGCCGAATAGATAGACGGTGCGGATAGCCGGAAATTTTTCCTGGACCCGCAGCAGGCTGCGAAAGTCGAAGCTCTGGATATCGGCACGCTCCGCCATGCCGTTGCTGACGATCAAACCGGCCAGGGTGTCGGCCATTTGTTCGAAGCCGACGGTGCGGTCGCGGTAGATATTGCCATGGCTATCCTTGTCGCTGCGCGGATTGAGCTTGGTCTCGATATTGAAACGGACCCGCCGGGCATTCGCCACCCGTTTGGCCGCTTCCGGGTGGGCGCTGCCGGCACCGCTGCCGTAGTAGTCGATATAGGCGGTGACCAGGTCGAACAGATCCTGCGCCCGTGGCACCACGTAGGGACTTTGATAACCCTTGGCCAGGGCCAGCTTGGCCGATACCGGCGATAGGGCGGGGTCGTTGCGCTGTTCGGGATCGCGGAATAGTTTGTCGCAGATAAAGTTGGCCTGGATCTGCGCGGCGCTCAGGCGGCTGATCAACTGTTCATCGGCGACGGCGTAGGGCTGGCCATCGGCACGGCGGCATTTCTGCGCCTCGATATAGGGGTCGTGCTTGAGCATGGCGATGCCGTCCTGGCTGATGCCGGAGTCGGTTTCCAGCGTGGTCATCAGGTTGTCCAGCGCCACTTCGAAGGCCGGCAGGGTGTTCTCCGGGCGCAGGTTGCGGCCGCCGCGATGGCCTTGGGCGTCGAAACGGGCAATATCGATCAGACCGTCGGCGCCCAGCAGGTCGCCGGGCCGGCCATTGCCGTCGGCGTCGAATTCGCGCACCGCTTGCAGCAGCAGGTCCGGTCGATCGGAAATGATGCCGCTGACTCCTGCCTTCATCAGTTCCAGCATGCGCGGCTTGTCATTGACGGTCCAGGTCACCAGCGGGTAGCCGGCGGCTTTCAGGGAGGCGACGTCGAATACCTCGCTGGTGGCCGGCGTCAGGCCCGGCTGGGCATGGGTGCCGCGGGCATAGTGGGCGTCGGGGCTGGATTTCACGCCATTGACGTCGTACTTCAGCATCACGTTATAGGGCGAGAACACCGGCGTGCGCTTGCCGCCGTATGACTGCGCGTGGGCACGCACCGCATTCATGATGCGCACGGCGCTGGCTTCTTCGTTGTAGGGATTCTGCGGGGAACGGATCTGTTTACCGGGGTGTTCCAGGTCCGGCAGGGGGATAGGCGCTTCAAGCAAGGTGCCGCCGGCATCGGTATGCAGCAGGAAGGGACCGAATTCGTCGCCGAACCAGAGGGTGCCATCCGGGGCGCGTTGCATGGACTCGATATCGAAATCGGCACCGGTCAATACCCGTTCGGCGCTGAAGTGGTTGGTAATGGCGAAGGGGATGAGCTTGTTCGGGTCCTTCAACTGGATATGGCCTTCCACCTTGATGCCGCCATCGCCGCCGGTACGGGTCTGGAAGGTCGGGCGAATGGTATAGGCGCGCAAGTTGAAGTCGGCCGAATTCTCCAGGGTGCCGTAGCCGTTGTCGGCCATGGCCAGGTAGCTGCCGTCGCCGTTCTTCAGGGTGGCGGAAAATCCCTGGATCGGTTGGCTGGCGAATGGCGCGGCCTGGCCGTTCAGGTCGCCGCCCAGGTAGTTGCCCGAGCGGGGACCATCGGCGAAGCTGGCGGCCGGCAGCACGGCCCGGCCAATGACGGTCGGATCGCTCCAGCCGGCTTCATCGCTCTCGCTGCAGGCGCCAAGCGCCAGCAGTCCGGCTGCCAGCAAGGTCAGCCGCAGTGGGGTGGGGTTGAAGGGAAGGGAATGCATTACCGCCTCGTATGCTGTTGGTATGGAAGGGCGCACGATATCGTCGCTGCATGAAAGCCTGGTGACAGCCAGCACCGGGGCGCCATGCAAGGGAGCCGCTAAGGGTGCGCAGCAATGGGCGCAGTTCATTTTCTTGTCCAGTTTTGTTACAGCGAATGGCGATACGCCAAAGGGCAAAGCGAAAAATGCAACAACCCCTTGCACCTTCAACGTGTACATTGCGGCCACGCCTATTCCGATAAAAAGTAAAGAGCCCATGCATAGCGCAGCACAAACCGAAAGTTTCATTCCCGGCAAGGATGCCTCGCTGGAGTCCTCCATCCGAACCCTCACCGACAAGCTGGCGGCGCGGGGCTTCCAGATGGATGAAACGCTCTGGCTCAATCCGGTCGAGGGAATCTGGTCGGTCCATGTGCGGGACCGCGAGTGCCCCATGCTGTTCGCCAACGGCAAGGGGGCCACTGAATTGGCCGCCCGTGCCAGCGCGCTGGGCGAGTTCAGCGAGCGGCTGGGCACGCATTATTTCTGGACCCACTTCCACCTGGGCGAGACCCGGGCCGAGCGGGCTTTCGTGCATTACCCGCAGGAGCGCTGGTTCGCGCCGACGGCGGATGGCAGTTGGCCGGCCGAATTGCTCAATCCCGAATTGCAGGCCTTCTACAACCCGGACGAAGAGATCGACTGCGAGGTCCTGGTCGATCTCAATTCCGGCAATGTCGAGCGCGGCATCTGCGCCTTGCCCTATACCCGTCTACGCGACCAGCAGCTGAGTTATTTCCCGGTCAATATCATCGGCAACCTGTATGTCAGCAATGGCATGTCGGCCGGCAACACCCTGATGGAAGCGCGCAGCCAGGCCTTGTCGGAAATCCTCGAGCGGCATATCAAGTACCGCATCATCAGCGAAGGCCTGTGCCTGCCCGAAGTACCCGACGCGGTGCTGGCCCGTTTCCCGCGCATCGCCGCCGGGGTCGAAGCGTTGCGGGCCGCCGGTTTCGGCATCCTGGTCAAGGATGCTTCGCTGGGTGGCTGCTACCCGGTGATGAATGTGACGCTGCTGCATCCGGAAGACCAAGGCTGCTTCGCCAGCTTTGGCGCCCATCCGCGTTTCGAAATCGCGCTGGAGCGGGCCTTGACCGAGCTGCTGCAAGGCCGTGCGCTGTCCTCGCTGGCCGGCTTCCCCGAACCCGGCTTCGATATGGACGAAATCACCGCGGTGGCCAATCTGGAAATCCACTTTGTCGATTCCAGCGGGGTGGTCAGCTGGAATTTCCTGGGCGACCAGCCGGACTACGATTTCGTCGATTGGAATTTCAGTACCACCACCGAGCAGGACTATGCCTGGCTGTGCGAGTGCATCCATGCCGAGGGCAAGGATATCTACGTCGCCGACTTCGCCGAGCAGGGCGTCTATACCTGCCGCATCCTGGTGCCGGGCATGTCCGAGATCTATCCGGTCGAGGACCTGGAGTGGGAAAACAATAGCGTGGGCAACGATATCCGCCCGGCCATGGTGGACCTGCCCAATCTCGACGACGACGAATGCGCCGAATTGCTGGCCGATCTGCAGACGCTGAACCTGGGCGACGAGCGGCCGCTGTGGGAGATCCTGGGCCTGGCCGTGCCCTTGGGCACCGCCTGGAAGGAGTTGCGCATCGGTGAACTGAAGACGCTGCTGGCGCTGGCCATCGGCGATCAGGACGCCATCCGCGAAGGCTGTGACTGGATCCACCACTACAAGCAGCTGAATCCGGCCCGCCGCCTGGTCTACCGCTGTATCGAAAGCCTGTTGAACCTGGATGACCGCGAGAATTATCGGCGCGCGCTGGCGAGCTTGTATGGCGCCGGCACGCTGCGCCAAGCCGAAGCCCTGCTGGACCGTAGCGAGCGCTTCTTCGGCCTGTGCACCCTTGGCCGCGATATGGAAGGCAGCGAGATGCACCAAAATCTGCTGCTGGCGTACGACAAGCTGTTCGCTTGAAGCGGTCCCGTACGGCGGTGTGCCGGCCATAGGCTGACAGCTGTACCGGGTTGGGGTGGGCCAGGGCGGTTATCGTCCTGGCACCTTCTTACAGGTGTATCCCATGTCACGCATGATTCCACTTCCCGCCCTCGCCGCCGGTTTCATCACGGTACTGGTGGGCTATACCAGCTCGGCCGCCATCATCTTCCAGGCGGCCAAGAGCGCTGGCGCTACGCCGGCCGAACTGGCCTCCTGGCTGATGGCGCTGGGCTTTGCGATGGGGATCAGCTGCATCGGCTTGTCCTTGCGCTATCGCATGCCCATCTCCACCGCCTGGTCCACGCCTGGCGCCGCCTTGCTGGTCACCAGCCTGGCCGGCTACAGCATGGCGGAGGCGATCGGCGCCTTCGTATTCTCGGCCGTGCTGATCCTGCTCAGCGGCGTGACCGGCTGGTTCGAACGCGCCATGCGCCATATTCCGCTTTCCATCGCGGCGGCCATGCTGGCAGGGGTATTGCTGAAGTTCGGCATGAATGTCTTTACCGCCATGCAGACGCAGTTCGGCCTGGTGCTGGCCATGTTTCTCACTTACCTATTGTTCAAACGCTACTTGCCGCGCTATGCGGTGGTGGCGGTGTTGCTGGTCGGCAGCGGGCTGGCCGCCTGGCTGGGCCTGATCCGGTTCGAGGCGCTGAGCTTGACCGTCGCCACGCCGGTCTGGACCACGCCGGTATTCAACTGGAAGGCGCTGGTCGGGGTGGGCCTGCCGCTGTTTATCGTCACCATGGCGTCGCAGAATATTCCGGGCGTGGCGGTGCTGCGTTCCTCCGGCTATACCCCACCGGTGTCGGCCCTGGTCAGTTGGACCGGCCTGCTCAATCTGCTGCTGGCCCCCTTCGGCTGCTTCGCCTTGAACCTGGCGGCGATCACCGCCGCCATCTGTGCCGGCCGCGAGGCGCACGAAGACCCGGCCCAGCGCTATCGGGCCAGCGTGGCCGCGGGTGGCTTCTATCTGCTGCTGGGACTATTGGGTGGTTCGGTGGGGGCACTGTTTGCAGCCTTTCCCGCCGCGCTGGTACTGGCCATCGCCGGCATTGCCCTGTTCGGCGCCATCAGCAGCGGCCTGGCCTTGGCCATGCGCGAGGAAAACCAGCGCGAAGCGGCGCTGATCACCTTGCTGGTCACCGCCTCGGGCATCAGCCTGGCGGGGATAGGTTCGGCTTTCTGGGGGCTGCTGGCGGGTGGCTTGGCGTTTTGGCTGCTGGGTGCGGGCGGACAACGCACGAAATCGTAGGCGCGCGGATTGCTGAGGATAGTGCCAAAGTGAAAGGAAGGGCGTCGGCCATCCGGGGGAGACGATGATGCGGACCATGCTGTTGGTGGGAGTCGCCATGGGCCTGTCGGCCTGTAGCAGCGTGCGCTACGTCGGTCAGGCGGCCGGCGGCCAGGCCGAGGTGATGAGCAAAGCCAGGCCCATTGCCGAGTTGCTCGCCGATCCTGCCACCCCGGCCGAACTCGCCGACAAGCTGAAGCTTGCGCAGACCTTGCGCGCCTTCGCGGTGAAGGAACTGAAGCTGCCCGACAACAGCAGCTATACCCAGTATGCCGACTTGGGCCGGCCTTACGCCTTGTGGAATGTGGTCAGCACGCCGGCACTGTCTCTGCGGCCGGTCGAAAGCTGCTTTCCGGTGGCGGGTTGCCTGGCCTATCGCGGCTATTACGCCGAAGGCGATGCCGCCAATTATGCCGAGCAGCGGCGCAAGCTGGGTGAGGATGTCTATCTCTATGGCATTCCCGCTTATTCCACCCTGGGCTGGTTCGCCGATCCCTTGCTTAATACCACCATCCGTTACGACAACGCTGCCTTGGCGCGGCTGATCTTTCACGAGCTGGCGCACCAGGTGATCTATGTGCGCGACGACAGCGCCTTCAATGAGGCCTTCGCCACCACGGTGGAGTTGGAAGGTTATGAGCGTTGGCTGAGCATTCGCGGCGAGGCTGCGGCGATGGTGGCCTACCGCACCGCCGAACGACGCCGGACGGCGTTTCGCCAACTGATGGCGAGCGGGCGGGCGCGGCTGGAAACGGTCTACGGCGGTGAAGGAAGCGAAGCGGAACAACAGGCCGCCAAGGCGGCCATCCTGGCTGAGGTAGCCGCGAACTACTGGCTGCTCAAGGCGGAATGGGGCGGTTATATCGGTTACGACGAGTGGTTCGCCCCGGTGCCGAATAATGCCCATTTTGCCTCGGTGGCGACCTATCACGATAAGGTACCGGCCTTGCGCGCCTTGTTTCGGCAGCAGGGTAGCGACTTCAAGGCCTTCTACCGGGCGGCGCAGGCGCTGGCGGAAAAAAATCGGGCCGCCCGTGATGCATCATTGGCGGCCCTGACAAGCGCTGTTGTTTCAGGGGAGAAACAGCGCGGAGCAACAAATTCTGTGGATACGCCGTAGCGTTGGGCGGTCTTTCGTCCCGGAACGACCACCTTGTCTGCTCATGACGAAATCATGCCGCGCCGATCTATCCGAAAATATTGGCGCTTTCCATAATCGGGAACACCGTATTGCAATTGCGGCGTGATTATGTCCCGTGCCGGGTAGAATGCTGGCTGTTCACGCAGTAGGAGAGGCACGATGAAATGCCCGTTCTGCGGGTCGGCCGACACCCAGGTCGTCGATACCCGTCTATCCGAGGAAGGCGACAGCATTCGCCGGCGGCGCAAGTGCGCGGCTTGCGACAAGCGCTTCACTACCTTCGAAACCGCCGAGATCCGCTCGCCGCAGGTGGTCAAGGTCAACGGCAATCGCGCCGATTTCGATCGGGAAAAGGTGCGGGTGAGCTTCCAGCGCGCGCTGCACAAGCGGCCGGTGCCGACCGCCCTGGTGGATGAGGCCATCGCCCGCATCGACCAGCGGGTACTCAGCCAGGGTGAACGCGAGATCGATTCGCGCCGTATCGGCGAGATGGTGATGGCCGAATTGGCCAAGTTGGACAAGGTGGCTTATATCCGTTTTGCCTCGGTCTATCGAAGCTTCCAGGATGTCGATGATTTCCGCGATGCGATCCGTGAAGTGAGCAAGGCATGAAATTGCATCCCGCCGATCTAAGCCGCGCCGAAACCGCCGGCGTGCTGCAAGCGGGCCAGGCCGATGCGCTATGGCGATTCCTGGCGGCCGAAGCCGCCGCCCACCCCTCGTTCCGTTTTGCCCACGTCCTCTATTACCTGGGTGGCATGATCGCGATCGCGGCCATGACCTTGTTCATGTCGGTCGGTTACCAAACCTGGGGGCCGATGGTATTGACTGTCTTCTCCGTCTGCTACGGCTTTCTTGCCTGGCGTTTGGGGGTGTTTTTCCTGGGCAGGCAATTGATCATTCCAGCCGGTATCCTGTTTACATTGTCGATCGCGTTGGTGCCTTTGGCGGTCTACGGTATTGAAGCGGCCCTGGGGCATTGGGAAGTAGGCGGGCGCTACAGTGATTACCATCATTATGTCGACTGGCGCTGGTTGAGCATGGAGCTGGCTACCCTGCTGGCCGGCTCCGTGATGTTGTGGCGGTATCGCTTGCCCTTCATGGTGATGCCGGTGGCGGTCACGCTTTGGTACTTGAGCATGGATATGGCCGATTGGCTGTTGACCGGCCTGAGCGTCGATGACTGGGGGGACGATTGGCTGCTACGGAAATGGGTTTCCGTCGTCGTCGGCTTGATGATGTTGGCACTGGCCTTGCGGGTGGATCTGAAAAGCCAGCATACGCGTGGGGACTACGCCTTCTGGCTGTACCTGTTTGGTTTGCTCGCATTTTGGGGTGGTTTGAGTTCGATGAACTCGGGCAGCGAGCTGGGCAAAGCCATTTACTGCGCCATCAATGTAGGCCTGATCCTGATCGGCGCCGTGCTGGCACGGCGCGCCTTCGCCGTGTTTGGCGGCCTGGGCGTCACCGCCTATCTGGGTCACCTGGCCTACGGCCTGTTCAAGGATAGCCTGCTGTTCGCTTTTGCCTTGTCCTTGATCGGGCTGGCCATCGTGTTTGCCGGTGTCTGGTGGAACAAGCATGGCGAAGCCTTGGGCGCGCGCTGGCGGCGAGCGATTTCGCCTAAGCTGGCCGCCTTGATCGGCTCGCGTCAGCCATGAGTTTCTCCGCCGAGGATCATTTATATATGGCACAGGCCTTGCGCCTGGCCGAGTCGGGACGCTGCCTGACCACGCCCAACCCGGCCGTCGGATGCGTGCTGGTGCGACAAGGCCGGGTGATAGGGCAGGGCCATACCCAGCCGGTTGGCGGCCCGCACGCCGAAGTCATGGCCATGCGTGACGCCGTCGAGCAGGGCGAGGATATACGCGGCGCAACCGCCTATGTCACGCTCGAACCCTGCTCGCACCATGGCCGCACGCCGCCCTGCGCCAACGGTCTGATCGAGGCCGGCATCGCCCGGGTGGTGGCCGCCATGGTCGATCCGCATCCCTTGGTGGCCGGCCGAGGCCTGGCCATGTTGCGCGAGGCCGGTATCGTGGTGGAGGCGGGCTTGCTGGCCGGCGAGGCGCGCGAATCGCTGGTGGGTTTTCTGTCGCGGATCGAGCGTGGCCGGCCTTGGTTCCGCCTCAAGATCGCCGCCAGCCTGGACGGCCGTACCGCGCTGGCCAACGGCGAAAGCCAATGGATCACCGGGCCGGCGGCACGAGCCGACGTACAGCGCTTGCGGGCACGCTCCTGCGCCATGCTGACGGGCAGCGGCACGGTTTTGAAGGATGACCCCCTGTTGACGGTGCGGGACCTGGATATCGGCCGCCAGCCGCTGCGGGTGGTGTTGGACAGCCGCGCGCAAATGCCGGTTACCGCCAAAATGCTGGCGGCTCCCGGCCGCACCCTGGTGGTGGTGGCGAAGGCGCAAGCCGCCCATATCGCAGCCTTGGAAGGCGCCGGGGCCGAAGTGATCGCGCTGCCGGATGCGCAGGGGCGCGTCGATCTCGCGGGCTTGCTGGCCGAGCTGGGGCGGCGTGGCATCAATGAACTGACGGCAGAGGCGGGCGCCCGTCTCAACGGCGCCTGTCTGCACAGTGGCCTGGTGGACGAAGTGGTGCTCTACCAGGCGCCGGTCTTGTTGGGCAACGCGGCCAGCGGCATGGCCGATTTCAGTCTGGGCAGCCTGGCCGACAAATTGGCGCCCAGGGTAGCGGAGGTGCGCCAGGTGGGCGCCGATACCCGCTACTGTCTGCGCTTTGACGGTAAGTCTTAGTTCATACCCGCGAATCGATCGCTACAAGAGGGCAGGCATGCGTTTTCAGGATCATTTCTCCCGCCAGGCCAGCACTTACGCACAGTATCGGCCCAGTTATCCGGAAGACTTGTTCGACTGGTTGGCCTGCCAAGCGAGCCGGCGTGGACTGGCCTGGGATGTCGCGACCGGCAGCGGCCAGTCGGCGGTGGCGTTGGCGCAGCGATTTACCGAGGTGATCGCCACCGAGCCCTCGGCCGCCCAGCTTGCAAACGCCGCACGCCGGCCCAATATCAACTACCGGCAGGAACCGGCCGAGCGCGCGTCCCTGGCGGATGGCAGCGCCGATCTGATCACCGTGGCGCAAGCCCTGCACTGGTTCGATCTGCCGGCATTCCTGACTGAAGCGGCGCGGGTGTTGCGGCCGGGAGGCGTGCTGGCGGTCTGGTGCTATGAGCTGTTCAGTGTCGACGCCGATATCGATGCCATCGTCGCGGACTATTATCACGGCACGGTCGGTCCCTATTGGCCGCCGGAGCGGCGCTGGCTGGAACAGGGCTATGCCGGCCTGGCACTGCCCTACGCCAGCCTGGCCACGCCTGCCTTCACCATGGCGCTGGATTGGAACCTGGACATGCTGCTGGGCTATCTCGCCAGCTGGTCCGCCACTCAGCGTTACCGGGACGAAAGGCAGCACGATCCACTGCCGGAGATACGGAACCGCCTGGCCGCCGCCTGGGGCGAGCCCGCCCACACCCGGCGGATCAATTGGCCGTTGACGGTGCAGGCCTGCCGCAAACCGGCCTGAATAATTGCAGCGCAGCCGCGAACCGCGGCTGCCTTGGGGAAAAGAGGATCTTATGTTTACCGGCATTATCGAAGCCACCGGCAAAATCGCCACCGTCGCACCATTGGAAGGCGAAGGATTGCGCGTGATGGTGGTCAGTGAAAATCTGAAATTGAACGATGTCGTCCTCGGCGACAGCATCGCGGTGAGCGGCGCCTGCATGACCGTGGTGGCCAAGACCGAACATAGTTTCAAGTTCGATATCTCGGCCGAATCGTTGCGCTGTACCGTGGGGCTGGACGATCCGGGCCGCGAGGTCAATCTGGAGAAGGCCCTGCGCATGGGCGACCGGCTGGGCGGCCACCTGGTATCGGGCCATGTCGATGGCCTGGGCGAGGTGCTGAAGTTCGCCGAGGTCGGCGAAAGCTGGCAGTTGGTGGTGCAGGCCGAGAAGGCTTTGGCCAAATTCATCGCCATCAAGGGTTCGGTGGTGATCAACGGGGTATCGCTCACCACCAACCAGGTCAAGGATGTCAACGACCGCTGTATTTTTTCGGTCAACCTGATTCCGCACACCGTGGCGGTGACCACGCTCCGACACTTGAAGGTCGGCGACCAGGTCAACCTGGAAATCGACCTGATCGCCCGCTACCTGGAGCGCATGCTGCCGGAAGCGGACCCGTTCGAGGCGCTGAAGAAGCGCAAGGGTTAAAGCGCCGGCCTCCGCGTATAATCGCCGGACACCCTGTCGTGCTCGAATAGCCTCACCACGGATCTTCCCCCCGCCATGACCATTTCCCCCATTCCCGACCTGATCGCCGAACTCGCCGCTGGCCGCATGATTGTCCTGATGGACGACGAGGACAGAGAAAACGAGGGCGATCTTTTGATGGCCGCCGAGCATGTCACGCCGGAAGCCATCAATTTCATGGCCAAGCATGCGCGCGGTCTGATCTGTCTGACCCTGACCGAGCAACGCTGCCGCCAGCTCAACCTGCCCCTGATGGTGAGCAAGAACGGCGCATCGCACGGTACCAATTTCACCATGAGCATCGAAGCGGCCGAAGGCGTCAGTACCGGCATCTCGGCGGCCGACCGTGCCCGTACGGTATTGGCCGCGGTGGCGCGCGAGGCCGTGCCCGCCGATATCGTCCAGCCCGGCCATATCTTTCCGTTGATGGCCCGCGAGGGTGGCGTGCTGGCCCGGGCCGGCCATACCGAGGCGGGCTGTGACCTGGCGCGGATGGCCGGGTGTCTGCCGGCTTCGGTGATCTGCGAAGTCATGAACGACGACGGCAGCATGGCGCGCCTGCCGGAGCTGCTGCCCTTTGCCGCCCAGCACGGCCTGAAGATCGGCACCATCGCCGACCTGATCCAATACCGCAGCCGTACCGAGTCCCTGGTGGAGCGGGTTGGCGAGCGGCAGATCACCACGCCGGCCGGCGAGTTCCAATTGGTGGCCTTTCGCGAGCAAGGTTGCACGGCCACCCATCTGGCCTTGGTCCTGGGCGATTTCGGGCCGGAAGACGAAGTGCTGGTGCGGGTGCACGAGCCCTTGTCGGTGCTGGATTGGATGGATGCCGGCCAAACCCGCCATTCATGGGGTATCTACGAAAGCCTGGCAGCCATCAGGGAAGCCGGTCGCGGCGTGGCGGTCCTGTTGCACCGTAGCGAGGGCGGCGAGGATCTGCTGGCTCGCGCCCTGCCCGAACTGAAGCTCAATACACCGACCAAATGGGATCTGCGCACCTATGGTGTGGGCGCACAGATGCTCAAGTCGCTGGGCGTGGGACGGATGAAGCTGCTATCGCCTTCGCGCAAGATGCCTAGCATGGCCGGCTTCGGTCTGGAAGTGACCGGTTTCGTCGAGCCTTTGACCGCGCCGACTTAAATCACTAGAATTTCGCCCTTTTTTCAATGATCTAGCGCTTACCGGCGCGCCGCCGAGGTCCGTCATGCCCGCTTTGCATCCATCCCCGAAATCGAATCCAACCTTGATGGCGCGGGTCTGCGTATCGGCATCGTTACCGCGCGCTTCAACAGCGATATCTGCGACGGCTTGCTGACCGCCTGTCGCGAAGCCTTGCAAGCGCTGGGCGTGGCCGATGCCGATCTGCTATTGAGCAGTGTGCCGGGCGCGCTGGAAATCCCCCTGGTATTGCAGTCCATGGCGAAATCGGGCCGTTTCGACGCGCTGATCGCCTTGGGCGCCATCGTCCGCGGCGAGACCTACCACTTCGAACTGGTTTCCAACGAATCCGGTTCGGGCGTGACCCAGGTGGGCCTGGATTTCGGCATTCCCATCGCCAATGCCATCCTGACCACCGAGAACGACGAACAAGCCCTGGTGCGCATGCGGGAAAAGGGTGGCGATGCTGCCCGTGTCGCGGTGGAAATGGCCCGATTGCAACAGGCGCTGCGGCAGCTGGCACGCTGATCCGCCCGGCCGATTCGAACAATCCCCGCGCGGCCCCCGGCCGCGCTTGCTCTTTAATAGGAACCCCAATGAACCAGACCCCCGAAGCCAAGAAGACCCCGCAGAAATCCTCGCGCCGCAGAGCGCGCGAATTCGCGGTGCAGGGCCTCTACCAATGGCAGTTGACCGGCGACGGCGTGGCCAATATCGAGCGCTTCCTGCGCGACAGCAGTACCAGCTTCGTGCGGGCCGACGAGGCACTGTTCCGCGAGATTTTCTATAACGCCCTGCGCGATGCCGAGCCCTTGAAAGTCGCCCTGGCGCCGCATCTGGACCGCGACGAGATCGATGTCTGCCCGGTTGAACGCGCCATCCTGCTGGTCGGCGCATTCGAGCTGCTGCATAAGCCGGAAACGCCCTACGCCGTGATCATCAACGAAGCGATCGAGATCGCCAAGACCTTCGGCGGCACCGATGG
Source organism: Chitinimonas arctica (assembly GCF_007431345.1). Classification (NCBI taxonomy): domain Bacteria; kingdom Pseudomonadati; phylum Pseudomonadota; class Betaproteobacteria; order Neisseriales; family Chitinibacteraceae; genus Chitinimonas; species Chitinimonas arctica. The sequence goes on from NZ_CP041730.1 coordinate 4,326,534, forward strand.
CCACCGTTTCGTCAACGGCGTGCTGGACAAGCTGGCGCTGGAAGTCCGCGCCGACGAAGTGGCCGCCGGCCGCAACAAGCGGCGCTGACCCGGGATCCGCCGCTTGGACCGGGACTAGCATGGCATTGGACGAATTCGCGCTGATCAGCCGATTCTTTAGTCGTCCCACCCCAAACAGTGTTTTGGGCGTGGGTGACGATGCCGCCTTGATCGCACCGACCGCCGGCATGCAGATCGCGGTCTCGGCCGACACCCTGGTGGAAGGCCGCCATTTTTTTGCCGATGTGGACCCCGTCGCCTTGGGCTGGAAAAGCCTGGCCGTCAATCTCTCCGATATGGCCGCCATGGGGGCCATTCCACGCTGGTTCACGCTTTGCCTCAGCTTGCCCCGCGCCGACGCCGCCTGGCTGGAAGCGTTCGCCGAAGGACTGTTCGCGCTGGCCGAGCAGCACGGCGTCGAACTGATCGGCGGCGACACCACCTCCGGGCCCTTGACCATCTCCATCCAGATACTCGGCGAAGTCGCGCCAGGCAAGGCGCTGCGTCGCGATAGCGCATGCGACGGCGACGATATCTGGCTGTCCGGACCCACCGGTGCCGCCGCGATGGCGGTGTGCCACCGCTACGGCAAATTACGCCTGGACGAGGACGACCTGGCCTATTGCGCCGAACGGCTGGATAGACCGCAACCGCAGATCGCCCTCGGCCATGCCCTGGTCGGCTTGGCCCATGCCGCCATCGACGTCTCCGATGGCCTATTGGCCGACCTGGGCCATATCGCCCAGCGTTCCGGCCTGGCCGCCACCGTCAAGTTGGCCGATCTGCCGCTGCCGCCCTTGAGCGACGAAGCCTGCGCCCTGCCGCAATTCGACCACTGCCTGCTGGCCGGCGGCGACGACTACCAACTTTGTTTCACCGCACCGGTCCAAGCCCGTCCGGCCATAGTCGCGCTGGGTGCGCGCCTGGCCCTGCCCTTGGCGCGTATCGGCAACTTTTCGACGGGCCGGGGTGTCCACTTGCTGGATGCCAATGGCCAAGCCTTGCGGCTGGCCAGTGCCGGTTTCAACCATTTCAACGATTGAGCCATGCCCGCCATCCGCCAACCCGACCTGCGCCTGCTGCTGTCCCATCCGGCCCACTTTCTATCGCTGGGCTTCGGCAGCGGCCTTGCACCCAAGGCGCCCGGCACCTTCGGCTCCCTGGCGGCCATGCCTTTCTATGCCTTGCTGTCGCTCGGCTTGTCGCCAACCGCCATCGCCTTGCTGGCGCTGCCGCTGTTCGGTTTGGGCATCTGGGCCTGTGGCAAGACCGGGCGTGCGCTGGGCGTATCCGACCACGGCGCCATCGTCTGGGACGAAATCGTTGCCATGCTGCCCTTGTTGGCATTGGCTCCCCCGACGGTGCTGGGATGGACTGCCGCCTTTGCCCTGTTTCGCCTCTTCGATATCTGGAAGCCCTGGCCCATCAGCTGGTTCGATGCGCGCATCAAGGGTGGTGTGGGGGTGATGCTGGACGATGCCTTGGCGGCGATTCCGGCGGCTGCTTTGCTGTTCTGGCTTAGGCCTTACTTCGAGTGAGGAAAAAGGCTGAAGCGGCTTATTGCGCCTGCATCTTTGGCTGCCATTTCTTGCCGGAGAGAGCCAGATTCTCGACCAGCGAGCGCAACAGCGCTTCGTCGCGCCCTACGATATAGCTCTTGCACTGGCTAGCGACTCTCAGATTGAGTAGCCGAACGGCATCGGTATTTGCAGGCACCCAATTCAGATTGCCTCCATTTCCACGCATGACGAGCATGCAGGATTCCGTCAGGGGAAATAGAATGATCGCCTTGGCGCTGCCATAACCAACGTCGCAGAAGCCATTTGCCGATGCACCTTCGGAGATGAGGACCACTGGCGCATCCGAGGTAATGAAGGACTTCTTATCACTTTCCCGAACGAAGACTATCCAGTCGCGACTCTTGAGAAGAGGGGCAACATTGAAGGCCGTATCGATGGCCTTTTTTACAGTCCAGTTTTTATTGACCCCGACCTCCAAGCCATCGTTCTGGGCCATCTGGACCATGAGCTTAGCGTCTTCATGAATGTCTTTGTCAGACAAATCGGCGAATTGCGGATTTTTACGTAAAGTGGCAGCTACTGCATCCACTTCGGCGTAGAGCTGCTTCGTAATGTCGAGAATCCTAGCTTCCCTGAAAAGCTCCAGGGAGTTAAAGAAGTCGGGGGTACGCATTGCGGCGAGTGCGACGAATATGGCCAGGTTTGCGCGCTCATTGTCATCGATTTGCTTTTGGGCAACCAATTTCCCAATTATCGGGGCGGCCTTGCTTTCGAAGGCGGAGAGCATCGCTTCGACCTCGTACCGAGGCCGGTCGTCGGCATCCCGCACCGTATAGAACTGCGTCTCGACCGCTGTGTTTTTCGGCTGCTCTAGCCGGAACTTGTTTTGCTTACGGTCGTATACCGCCAGCCGCCCGTCGCTTGTAAACCCTTCCAGGTAAAACTGGGGCAGGAAGTGCTGCCGCTTCGGCCCGACCAATAGTGGGCGGTGGACATCTTCACCAGCGGAGGAGTGTGCTTGCTTTGGTGTAATCATCGCGATTGGTCGCCCGACTAGCCGAACGGGCCTGCTTGATGCCCTTTTTAAGACGCTATCGAATACAGCAAGACGGTCAGCTCGTCGTGATCCAATTCGCCTGAAGCGACATCGACCATGATGTCCTCAAGCACCTCCGAGCGAGGCATATCGACCCCCTGAAGTGACAAATAAGTCAGTGCCATGACGAGTGCGGTTCGCTTGTTCGCATCATTGAACACATGGCCCCTGGCCAGCGCGACTGCATACATCGCGGCGATCTCGAACACATCGTCGAGCGCTTCGTATTCGATACGATTCTCCACTCGGGCAAGGGCGCCTTCCAAGGGTCCGATGCCATGGTCGCCTTGTAGTCCTGGCTCGGTTGCCAAGATCAAATCATGAATCTCGGCTACCTTGCTGGCGGTGATGAGTGCCTTCGCATTCATCGCTTCGCCAAGGCTTTGAGTACTTTTTCGTGCGTCGAGATAACTCGTTTGGCTGCACCCAATACTACTCGCGAGCCCTCTGTTACGCCCAAGTCCATCGGAACCGGCTTGATTTGCTCGGTGCGTTGTTTGATGGCCACGCCGTAGGTCTTTTTCACTTGGCATGCTCCCTGAGTGTTGCGTAGTTGGATGGCTCCATTATTCCACGGTTTGCTTACATTGGCTGCAGTGGGACGGGTGGCCGGTGGTTTTTTGGGAATGCGCGAAGCCGCTAGGATTGGGCTGACAATCTCCGCTTTAACGCTGACACATACTGCGTTTTTTTTCGGTGTAAACCCAGTCTGCAGGCCGTTTCTGCCGCATTGATATCTTGTAACAGTATGCTGCGCCGCAATAATCCACTTGCCCACCCCAATCCCGCTCGTATATATTCCGCGCCCCGGCGCTTGGCCGGGCGTGCCGTCGTCCCCGTTGTGCGCGTTATCACATTGATTTATCGAAAAGAACCAAAATGCGCAAAGCAGGCGTGGCACATCGTTTGGCGGTACTGGGCAACACACGTGGTACGGATTGGCTGGCACGTTTAGGTGCCTTGCTGGTGGGCGTCACGGTCCTGGCTGCCCCGCCGACCATCAATGTGCAGCGCAGCCCCGCGACGATGATCGTCGGGCAGGCGTACACCTCCAGCTGGTCCACCACCCATGCCACCGCGGTGTCCTTGACCTGTACCGCCAGCGGCACCGGCTTCGCCATCAGCAACCTGGCCTTGGCCACCAGCGGCAGCGCACCCGGTACGGCCAGCGCCGCCTGGGTGGGCTACCCCTCGCGTTGCACCTGGACCGCTATCGGTCCCGAGGGCAGCACCTCCACGGTGGAGAACCTCACCACCATCAATCCGCCCCCGGCCCCCACGATCACCCCGCAACTCCAGCCCGCGACCATGGTGGCGGGGCAGCCGTATACCGCCAGCTGGTCCACCACCAATGCGACCGCCGTATCACTGAGCTGTACCGCCAGCGGTAGCGGCTACACCGTCAGCAATCTGGCCTTGGCCACCAGCGGCAGCGCGCCGGGTACCGCCAGCGCCGCCTGGGTCGGCTATCCGTCAAGCTGCACCTGGACCGCTACCGGTCCGGGCGGTTCCAGCAGCAGAGTAGAAACGCTGACCACGGTCAATCCACCGGCACCCACCATCACGGTACAGCGCAACCCCACCACCATGACGGCGGGGCAGGCGTATACCTCCAGCTGGTCTACCACCAACGCCACCGCCGTGTCGTTAACCTGTACCGCCAGCGGTACCGGCTATACCGTCAGCAACCTGGCCTTGGCGACCAGTGGCACAAGTCCCGGCACCGCCAGCGCGGCCTGGGTCAATTACCCCTCGCGCTGCACCTGGACCGCTACGGGCCTCGGCGGTTCGACCAGCAGTGTCGAAATCCTCAACACGGTGGCCGGCGTCAATCCGGCCCTGCCCACCGCCACGCTTAGCGCCAGTCCCAGCAATGTCCGGATTGTGGCCGGCCAGACCGCCGCCATCACCTTGACCGGCAGCGGCGCCGATGTCGGTGGCCAAGTGGCCAAGCTGGAACTGCTGCTCGATAGCGGCAGCGGCTATAGCGCCACCCCCCTCAAGACCGTGCCGGGTACGACGCCCACCGCCAGCTTGAGCCATGTCCATAATCTGCCGGCCGGTTTCTACCGCTTCAAGCTGCGCGCCACCGACAACCAGGGCGCCAGCACCGACTCCACGCCGTTCCCGGTCAATATCACCACCAGCCCGCTATTGGGCAGCCTGAGCGGCATTCGCAGCAGTGCCGACGGCAAGGCGCAACTGGTGGGCTGGACCTGCCAGGCCGGCACGGCGCAAGCCATGAGCTACCAGGTCTTTCTGAACGCCCCACCCAAGCCCTGGGCGGCACGCCGATCGGCACCGCCCAGGCCAACCTCAGCGACGAGCTGGACAACGCCGCCGTGCAAGCCGCCTGCGGCACCCCCGGCGTCGGCCACAGCCTGCGCTTTGATCTCAGCCCCTATACCAGCAGCTACGCCGGCAGCCCGATCTTCGTGCAGGCCACCGCCCCCAGCGGCAGCCTGGTACTGCCTTGCGAGGACCGCAACTGCACCATGCCGGGCAGCCTGCGCATTGCCCTGACCACCCCGGCCGATGGGGCGGTGTACAAGGGCGTGTCCGATATCTTTATGCGGATCAAGCTGAGCAATGGCACGGGGAGTTGCGACGATGTGTCCTTCCTGTTCGACGGGGCATGGCTGGGTAAGGCGCAAGGCGTCACGGCCGATAGTGAAGCGGGTACCTGCTATGTCACCAAGCGCGGGGTCGCCCCTCGTGCGGCACCGTATCTGATCGCTGCGCGTATCCAGCAAGGCAATACCACGCTGTATGCGGCCCATCGCAACGTGCAGGTCATCTCTGATACGACTATCAGCCTGAGCAGCCCGGAAGCCGGCAAGACCCTGACGGCACCGGCCAGCATCACCTTGAATGCCACGGCCACCGTGGGCAGCGGCAGCATTACCCGTGTCGAGTTCTACAACGGCTCCACCAAGCTGGGCGAAGACAGTAGCGCCCCTTACAGCTACAGCTGGATGGCGGTGCCGGTGGGTAACTATGCCAATCTGACGGCCAAGTTGGTGGATAGCCTGGGTGGCGTGACCACCAGTGCGCCGGTTGCGGTGACCGTTACGGCCAGCCAGGGTGGCGGTGGCGATACGCCCGTCAAGATCAGCTTCGCTTCCAGCTATGTAGATAGTCTGATCACTGGCGGGGTGGATGCCGGCAGCCTGCCAGGCGAATTCGGTGTCGGCGCCGACGGCGCGGCCAGCTATAGCCTGCCGATTGCGGTTCCGCCGGGCACGGCAGGAATGGTACCCAGCCTGAGCCTCCAATACAGTAGTCGGGCCGGCAATAGTCTGATTGGTTTGGGCTGGCGCTTGAACGGCTTCTCCAACATCCATCGTTGCGCTAAGACCATCATCCAGGATGGTGAACCGGGCGCCATGCGCTTCAACCAAGCCGACCGCCTATGTCTGGACGGACAGCGTCTAGTCCTGGTCAACCTGCCGCTCAGTGATGCGAACTACTGGGCAGACACCGCCGAGTACCGGACCGAAATCGACAGCTTCAGGCGCATCACGGCGCTGGTCAGCAATGGCAAGCGCGGCTTCAAGGTGCAAGAGAAAGAAGGCCGGACCTTGTACTACGGCGATAGCGCCGATAGCTACGTCGAAGGCCAGGGTCGGCCGGATGGGCTCGCGCATGCTTGGATGCTGCGCCGAAGCGAAGACCGCGCCGGGAATGCCATTGATTACCAATACAGCGAGAACGCTGTCACCGGTGAACATTTGCCCGCGACCATTCGCTGGGGCGGCAATGCTGCTGCCAACCAAGCGCATTACGCCAAAGTGGTGTTCGCCTACGGTACCGACAGCGATGGCAATGCTGAACGGCCGGACGCCGATATCCGCTACTTGGCCGGTAGCCGCATCGATCTTCGTAAACGCTTAGCGAGCATCCAGACCTTTACCGACACAGCCGCCGATGGCAGTGGCGGCGTGCCGGCGCAGGCGCTCAAGCTGCAGTACGACCTTAGCCCTTCCTCTGGACGCAGCCTGCTGAAGTCGGTTCAAGCCTGTGCGGCCGGTCAATGCTTGCCGGCTACGCGCTTTACCTGGGGAGAAGCGCCCACGAATGCGCCAAGTTTTGTCAGCCAGGGACAAGGTCAAGGACCAGCCATTGCCACGTCCACAACCGGACTGACGCCGTACGATCCAGCTAGTTGGGCACGAGTCGTGGTAGCTGACTTCAATGGTGATGGAAAAAGCGATCTGCTGGGGGACGATGGCGTATATCTCGCCCAGGGCAATGGATTTAACCGCCTGCCCTATGCACCAAGTGCCATCAAACTACCTAAGAATGGCGCATGGGAGGTGCCGCATCAGCTGATTCATGGCGACTTCGATGGTAGCGGTAGAACAGCCTTTATCGATTTGCGCCAAGATGCGGGCAGCAAGCTCTATTTCGGCAAGTTGTGCCGGGTCACCAATAACCAAGTCGTCTGTGCGGCCGAATTCAACTTGGGTACCAATCCTGCCCTGACAGGTCTGGTGGCCGATGTGGATGGACGTGGCCGCGACGAAGTATTGACCAAGGAGGGCAATGGCAAGCGCTGTGCCGTATCGGACCAAGGATTGAATTGCCGCCCATACAATGGCGTGGCGACGCTGCTGGATCTCGATGCCGTCGAAATCGACCCGCTCAGCAGCGTGATTCCGAGCGGCAGCGACCTGGCGACGACCGGTGGCGACGTAGATGGTGATGGGATCAGGGACTACATCATGTCCGATGGCACCATCTGTCTCAGCCAACCGACTGGCTTCCAGTGCGATGGGCAAGCGATTGCGACCCGATTCCCCGGTGTATTCAAAATCGTTGTACTCAGCCGGGGGGATCACTTCGGCGGCCGGGTGGGCGACCTGAATGGTGATGGTTATGCCGATTTCGCCGTGATGACACTCGATAGCGTTGGTAAGGCGCGCTATGCCCTCTGCTATGGCACCGGATTGGTTGGCCGCGTCGATTGCAGCGACGTTTCGACCCTGCCGGGTCTGGCTAATATCGTCGATCTGGAGGGAGAGAAGCAGCCTAAGCTACTGACTAAGTCCACTAGCGGACAATTGGCAAGCTGCATACTCCGCAACCGCGCGCTCAATTGCCGGCCTGTCGCCGCCCCGGAAAATTGGCATGGGCCAGATCTGCCTACCTTGGCCAATAACTACCTCTATGGCGATTTCGATGGTGATGGCCGGAGCGATATCGTTACCTACCGGGGTGCCGGCACGCCGAATTGGGAACGTTACACGGTTCAGGCACCGCAGGGCATTGATCGCATCATCCGGGTTAGCAATGACGTAGTGCCTCTTGCCGAGGTGGAGTATGCCGCGCAAAACGACAGGGCGGTTTATTCCGTTAGCGCCGATCCGGTCGTTTATCCAAACACCCGTGTGAATGGCGTCGGCCAGCTGGTCCAAGTGTCCCGGCAAAGTACCGGCCAAGGCAATTGGAAGGAAAGCCGCTACACCTACACCGACGCAGCTTCCGACCTGCTTGGCCGCGGATTTCTAGGCTTCACCAGTCAGACGGTGAACGACCCGGCAGTTGGTATCGGCACGACCCAAATTTTCAGCCAAGCTTGGCCGACCATTGGTCGTCCCTATGCCAGAAGCAGCCTGACCGCCAATGGCAACGCGCTGTCCCGCGCGACCTTCAGCATGAGTGCGTTGACGCTGCGACAGCCCAATGGGCAGAGCACGGTCTTCCCCTACCTACAAAAGTCCGACATGGTGCGCCGCGATCTGGACTGGAGCGACCTCGGTAGTAGCACGATCGTCAACGTCTACGACAACTGGGGCAATCTGAAACAAGCCGACAGCACGAACAGCGGCAACGGCACGACCTTCCGCAGCCTGACCGTCAATACTTACCAGGCCGCTAATGCCAGTGATGCCCCTTGGATGCAAGGCCTGCTTGCCCGCACAGTCACGACCAAGACCGACGCCTACGGCCAGACGCTGAGCCGCACCATTGCCTATGGCTACGACGCCAAGGGTCTGCCGGCCAGTGAAACCGTTGAACCCGATGACGCCAGCCTCAAGTTCAAACTGTTGACCACCTTCGACCGCAGTGGCAACGCCTATGGTCTAGTCACCAGAAAGAGCCAGACCTGGCGTGACCCAGTCAGTAATACCGACCGCAGCCGCACACTCGAAGCGACGCAATACGACACCAAGGGCCGCTTCGCCGAGACCGTCAAGAACGCGCTTGGGCATGCGGAGAAGCAGGCGTTCGATCCACGCACAGGGAAGCAAACCGGCCTGACTGACGCAAATCAGTTGGTCACCCTTTGGATCGTGGACGGCTTCGGACGTCAAAGGGTCGAACGGCATCCCGACGGCACCGAAACCCGTAGCTACCTCAAACAATGCAACGGCGGCTGCCCGATTTCCAATGCCACGCAGGTCGCCATCACCGAACACTATAAGGGCGCCGACCGCATTGCCGTGCCGACGCTGGTCTATAGCGACAGCGCCGGCCATGTGCTGCGTACTCAGACCTGGGGTTTCGGTGGCGACGTTATCGTCACCGATAACCGCTATGACAGCCGCGGGCGGCTGCAACAGAGTGATCAACCGACCTATCTCGGCAACGTCGCTAAGCTCGCCAGCCGTTACGTTTACGACGATCTGGACCGAGTGACGCTGGTCGCCACTTTGAATGAAGGCAGTGGGCCTGGCAGGGACGTGGAACAGTTCAGTACGACGACTTACCAAGGCCTGCAAACCGTCCTGGAAAACGCCAACAAGCAACGCAAGACCGATATCCGCGATGTGCTGGGCCGGTTAGTGGTCAGCAAGGATGCCAAGGTCGGTATCACCGAGTTCGCCTATGATCCTTTCGGCAATCTCAAGCAGACCATCGACCCGGGCAAGAATATCGTTCGCATCACATACGACAGTTTGGGTCGTAGGACCGACCTGAACGACCTCGATATCGGCACCATCCACTACGACGTGGATCCGCTCGGCCGGGTCTGGAAACAGACCGACGCCAAACAGCAGGTCACTCGCTCGACTTACGACGATCTCGACCGGCTGACCAGCCGCAGCGAACCGAGCCTGGAAAGCCGCTGGGTCTACGACACGGCGGTCTACGGCATCGGCCAACTCGCCGAAGCCTATACGCTGCGTGACAACAAGCGCGACTACCAACGCACGCATGTCTACGACGACAAGGGACGGCTCAAGACCACCACACTGCAGCTCGACAAGGCTTATACCAGCACGACCACCTATGACGACTGGGGCCGGCTGCAATCCCAGGTTCACCAGCGTGATACCGACGTCAGCAAGGCCAAGCGCTTTGATCAGCGCTACAACCAGTACGGTTACCTCAGCCGGATTGAGCGGCAGGGCGTAGCGCTATGGGAGGCCACCAAGCAGGACGCCGCCAATCGTGTCATCGAAGCCAAGCTGGGTAATGGCCTGAAGGTGACCCAGACCTACAACGCTTATACCGGCCGGTTGAGTGAAAGCGATCTGACAAGCCCGCAGCACGGCATGCAGTTGCGTGAGAGCTATTTTTACGAAAAATTGGGCAACATCGAGCAGCGCAGTCAGTTTTGGGCGGACAGCAGCTTGACGGAAACGTTTAAATACGACGAGTTGAACCGCCTGATCAAGGCCACCATCGGTCCGTCTGCACAGGACTTCAGCTACGACGCCATCGGCAATATGCTCAGCAAAACCGGCGCGGGTACCTACACCTACCCGCCGCAAGGCCAGGCCGTGCGCGCCGCCAATAGCGGTGGCCCGCACGCGGTCAGCAGCATCAGCAGCCTGGGCGCCTTCCGCTACGACGCCAATGGCAACCTGGTCGAAGGTGCTGGCCGCAAGCTCAGTTGGACCAGCTTCGATATGCCGCACTGCATCACCACGGGCAGCCTGAACGCCGACGGTCGTTGCGGTAGCGGCACGTCCAGCGAATTTGCCTACGGCACCGAGCACCAGCGCGCCAAGCAGATCAAGAGCGACGGCACCACGATCTACTACGCCGGCGCAATCGAAGCAGAAACCATCGGCAGCACGGTCAAATCCATCAAGACCTATTGGCCGAATGGCTTGGGCGTGGAAATCGACAAGGGCAGCAGCACCGAGCAGCACTGGACCCATGTGGACCGGCTCGGTAGCGTGGTGGCCATCAGCGACCAGACCGGCGCGCTCAAGGAAAGGCTGAGCTACGACGTTTGGGGCAAACGCCGTAACCTGAATGGTAGCGCCAACAACGTGGACGGGGTGATCGACAACAAGGGATTTACCGGTCACGAGATGCTGGACGGCTTGGACCTGGTGCATATGAACGGCCGGGTCTATGACCCGCTGGTGGCGCGCTTTATGAGCGCCGACCCCATCATCCAGGATCCTGAGCATAGCCAGAGCTATAACCGTTACAGCTATGTCTGGAACAATCCGACCAATCTGACCGATCCGACTGGGTTTAGGGGTCAGAAAGATGAGTCGAGCTCGCTCACCGCCAATGGTGGTGGAGACTGGGTAACGGTCTACTGTGCCGAAGATTGCGGTAGCGGATCGAGTACGAATCACGAGGCTACCGGTGGCGGTGAAAGTGGGGGCGAGTCTGGCGCGGAAGGCAGCAAAAACGGCGCAGGCCAAGTAGAACGCACATGGGGTAGCTACTTGCCGGGTACAACGGCAGGGGACAGTGCGGCTCAGTGGTACGCCGATAAGTACCTTGAGACGGGCAGCCCGCTATACTACGCAGGTGGAGTCGTAGCGTCACTTTGGACGCCGGATACTGCTGCAGAGACAACGATTAACCTTGCGGGCGGCGGGATCGCTGCAGGCGCGAAGGCAGGTTTTACCTATGCCAGTTCTAAGATCATTGGCAACGCGCAAAGCACCGGAACGGTTGGGCATGCCACAGTCTCGAAAATCGTGGCATATGCGTATGCTTTAAATCCCAATGTGGAAAGGGTAACGTTGGACTTGGGTTATCGTCGCCTACTTGAAGGCGTGCGGGAAATGACCCTTAAATACGGGCCCCGGCCTGATGTTGGAGCGCTGTATAAAAATACATCTGTCAAGATTACGGAGATCGCATCAAAGACGGATGTGCCGCAGGAGCTTATTAGGAGAAATGCAGTTAAAATGTCTCGTGAGGGTATTAACGGTTCTGTCTCCGTTAATAATTGGGCTGTGTGGATAAATAAAGTGTTCGGTAACTAACCATGTTCTTCTCCAAAAGAAAACCGCCGGTTTGCGTAACGAAGTTGTACTTCGATTGCCCTTTGGGTGAAGAGGTAGATTTTTCGGTTGTGAAAAGCGCCCTTGGTGAGCTTGCAGAGCCCGCAGTACGGTATGCAATTAATTTTGCTCAATTTCAGCCTATGTCAACACTGCATAGTTCGAACGCTCAAATGAAATATGAGGATTTAGAAGACCTGGATATTGTGGGGCAGGATGGTAAATCCATTCTGTCACTGGGCAGAGCAGGGAAGGCATTTCGCGCAGATACATTGTATGAATGCGTGCTGGTTGATTCGCAAGTCGACACAGGTGCATCAAAGAATTTGTTTGAGCGGCTGTTGAGCCTTTTTGATGTGAAGTATGGCTACAGCAGGTTTCTAGGGGGGGATTTTTTACCCGCTACAGAGGAGAAAATGAAAACAGGCCTATTTTCTTCAGTATCGATACGGGTAGGCATGGTGGAAGATGCTTGGATGGTAAGTCCCGGAGAAATGGACTCGGGAGCCATTAAGGGACTTTATCCGATAAATTTCTGGAATAAAAAAGCAGAAACGAAAATAAAAGAAATAGGGTTGATTTTGCCTGAAAGTTGTGGTGAGTTATCAGGAGTTGTGGCATTTTCTGCACAGGAGCAGAAACAGATTATTGCAAGCAATAGTAAGAAATTTGGTCGTCATATCCATTTCGGAACGGATTAGTGATTCGCGGAGCTTTGCTAAGTTGGCACTCTGGTAAGTAATATAGCGTCAATTCGGTTTTTTGGCACAGGAGCGTGTGGTTCCACGGACATCCAACATGATGAAGCTTATAACTGAGCTACGTGAGTTACCTCTTCTCCGCGCTAGGCGTTCCCGCAATTTGCTTTTTATTGGTCTAGTTTAGTTCGTAGCAAGGCTCAAAATTGGCATCACCGTCGAAATGGTCCCTGTTGCCCTGGTCAGCACCGATGCGGCCATGCTCAAGCGCCTGCATGTGGCGGAGGATCAGGTTGCGTTTCCATACCCGGCCGTCTTGGGATATCGTCGCCTTATGGCCGGGGTAAAAGAAATGCTGCATCCACACGGCCCTCGTCCAGACGTGGGCGTGAGATTTAAAAATGGCTCGGTAAAAGTCATCGAAGGTGCGTCGAAAACGGAAAACCCAGCCCGGCTCGCGTCCAGGAATTTGGATAAAATGCATCTGGAAAAAATGACTGATGCCTCGGTAAAAGTGAACAACTGGGCTGTTTGGATAAATCGAATTTTTGGTAACTGACAATGATATTTAAGAAAGCACTCCCTCAAAATTTAACCAAGCTTTATCTGGCAATCGATCCGACATCCAAAGTCGATTTCCAGTGGCTTGCTGATAGCATATTCGAATGCCTGGCAAGCAAGCCTGTTGCGTATGCGGTTAACTATGGGGCTGATAAGAACATTTCAAAATTCCAGGGAGCAATCAGCGCAGGTGGGGTTGAATATCTAGAGGTGCTGGATACGACCGGGGCCCTTTTACTGACGATCGGGAAATGGGCGATTGGAAAAAATGAACCTGATCTGTATCAGTGCATGGTGGTTGGAAGGCTTGATGAACACTATGTCAGCGAGCTGAAGATCATGAAGCGCTTCGCAATTGACCAGGATTTGGTGTATGGATATTCCCGAGAGCTTCGCAGTGACTACAATCCCGCTAGTGAGACGAGGATCAAACGAGGTTTCTTTTCGACGGAGACGAAATCTGAGAGCTCAAATGTTTGGATGTTTAATTCTCAAGAGATGTTAGCTGGTTCGGTGAAAGGCGTTTATCCCGTAAATTATTGGCGCACGCTAGCGATTGAGAAATTGCAAAACGTTGGCTTTTCGCTACCTAAGACTATAGCCGGAGAGGGTGTCTATTTATTTAATGCCGCTCAGCAGCAAGAGATCGCGAGGGAAAACCAGCAGTTCTTAAATTTTGTGCGATTTGATGGGCACGGAACGTGATGTTGCATTTAGGGTGGAGTCAATGGGTTGCGCTCTTGGCTAGACAACTCCATTCTAATAGAGCTGCGTGAGATGCTTGGGCATTAAGAGCCACCAATAAAACCAAGTGAAACAGATTGGCAAGTAAGAGTTGAGAAATATCGCCAAGGTGGAGGTGTAATTTGAGTATTGTGATATCCGTGCTTAACGAAGGCTTGACGTGCCAAACGGCAGGCCTTTTGGATCAAACCGGCTACGAAATCAGTGCGACGGTTGATAACCCTTTGCTGTTGAGTGAGTGCAAGGAGCTTGTTCAGTTCCTTGGAGACTACGTAGCTGCTGGCAATGCAATTCAATCCGGCGAAATCGTTAAATATGGGTATTGGCTTGTCAAAGTTAATTTAGATGACCGTAGGCGGCTAGTATTCTGGGAGTACAACCCCGAAGCAACGGATTTTGTTTTGGGGGTGAGTAGCACTGTTTCCCATTGGCGCGACCAGCATCAGATCTGCCAAAAGGTAGATGCTGTGTTTTCCCCACCGCGCTTAGACCAGTTAGTCGTTATTTCAGACGGAGTGTATGAAGGCGACGAAGTGGAAGGTGTTCGATATCCATCGCCCGATCACATGTCAGGTTGGTGGCTCACCACGGATCGTTTCAATGGTGACACCAGCACGCTGAAAACTGTGCATGCTCACCACGTCAGCGCTAGAAGGCCCGATCTTGCCAAATTCTTGGCTTTGCCTTTCGGCTACCGCTTTTTTTCGCCCCAAAGCGACGTATGGTTCGATCGAAAGGTAGCTGATGCAGAAAGCTAGTAAGCGTCCCCATCTATAGCCTGTTCGTTATGCGACGGGTCTTTTCCGCTACGCCCTCCAAGCTCACCGCATTCCGTACTAACCCGCGGCTATAGGCTGAATTTGGAGTTGGCGATCCCTCATAACCAACTCTTCGGGTCAGATACATGTAAGCAGCTTTTGACGTTCAGGGCGCAGCGTCCCTTTCGGTGGCACATACCGATACAACTTCTGCCGAGTAATCCCGTTCAAATGAATGAGCAGGGGCAGCAGGTACTCGATCGAATTACTAATTCTCCTAACGCTCGAATCGAACCTGGCAATCGATTCGGTGGCGTCGATGTTTACCATCAAAATGGGACGGGGCGCGATTCGATGCAGGTGGAACCTTCCGTGGATTCTTAGAACCTCCGAGGTAATTTATGACGAATACAGTAAAAATTCAGGTGTGCAGTGATACGGACTTTGAGCAACTCATCGCCGAGATATATATCGACGATAAGTTCGTTGCGCTTGTAAGCCAGGATGAGGGCGTTGACAATCTGCGGGTTGAATTCCCTGGATCCGACCAGAATGAGTCCACCATTACGCGCAAAGTGGATTTCGAGGTTTTGTGTCATGCGCTGAGCAATGCACGAAGGGAGTTGGTCGGTTAGTCGGTACAAAGAGCGGGGAAGAGTCAAAAGAGGATAAGAATCAGGATGAAAAGCTGAGCAAGACCGGCGTGGGTAGCTACAGCTATCCGCCGCAAGGCCAGACCTGAATGAAGATAAAGGTGCCAAGGAGGCCGGGAGAGAAATCATTGGAGGGGAGTTTGCAAAATCCCAACCTAAGCAATGCAGTTCGTTCTGAAATAAACAATGCATTGAGGCTAGATCAGCCGTCTTGCAAATGCGCAATACACTAGGAGGAAAATAAGATGGATTTGCTGGAGCTGAAGAATCAGTCAGATGTAGGGGATATTATTGATGCACTCTATGCGCTAGGCGCGAAGGGAAAAAATGCTGCTTCTCCACAGTTGATTCAAGTTCTGAAGGGATTGGCAAAGCATGAAGATCCTGCTGTGCGAGAAGAGGTCGCTGCGTGCGCGGGGATTCGCTTGAGACTGGCGGAGTTGTATCCTGTATTTTTGGATCGCCTTCGTGACGAAGAGGACGATGTAAGTGTACTTCCTCCATTGATCGACGCTGTTGTTGCCCTAGGTATTCACGGGGCTGGGACGTGCGCAGAAATCACAAAAATATTGTCTGATTATGTTTTTGATGAAAAAGAAGATGATGAGGTAAGAGGCGTGGCTTACCTTGGGGTGCTTAAGCTGTGGGGTAAAATTTCCCCAAGAGAGTATGCGGTCGCACCTCGTGTTTTAAGCGAAATGTCTTGGGACGCGAAGCTAATACGTGATCTAGTGGATTAAATATAGCGGAGATAAGGGACGACAAGGCATTGGTTGCTGCGCCAAACCCATCAGCGTGGCAGCGATGCGAGCAAGGCCAAGCGATTTGAGCAGCGTTACAACCAGTACGGCTATCCGAGCGGATCGAACGACAAGGCCTGGCGCTTTGGCAGGCGAGCAAGCAGGACGCCGCCAATCGCGTACTGGAAGCCAAGCTGGGTAACGGCCTGAAGGTTGAACGGGGCTACCACGTTTATACCGGCCGGCTGAGCGATGGGGAACTGACGAGTCCGCAGACCGGCTTGCAATGGTGAATAATATAATTCTGCAAGAATTTCGCTTCACAAATTTGCGGGAAAGCACGGGCGAACTATTCAGGACCGGCGATTCCGGATGTTGAGAAATGCGATTTTCTTCTTTGGAAACAATGCATTGATTGATTTGTAGTACTACAGTACAATCCCTGCGCTTTAAAAATTCAGGGAACAAGAAATGAAAAAAACGATCGTCCTGGCACTGGGCCTGGCTTTCGCCTCGCAAGCCGCATTTGCCTCTAATTCAGCCACCGTCCAACTCGGCTATTTCGAGGACGGCAACCAAGAAAACGCCTTCGACACGCGCAGCAATGTAACCGCTTCCGCCACCGCGCATTCCTCCCTCAGCATCGCAGGTGCCGGTATCCAGCGCGATGCGTCCGCAAGCGCCACGTTCGATCCGACTACCACTACCTTCAAGGGCAGTACCCAGGCAACGCTGGGCAATGCCACCTCTGATCGTCGTTTTGTGTTCGCCAGTTCCCAGGCCTTTGTCAATGACGGACTGCGCGTGAACTCCTCGGCTGCGACCGCGCAGCTGAAGTTTACGGTGAAGTATGATTCGGTCTTCAATACCGATGCGCTTTCCGTCAACCCTGGCCTCTATAGCTCGCCTCAGCGTATTCGTGAGAACTTCTCCTCTTTCCAGATCGATCTGACCCAAGTGCATCGTCCGTCGCCAGGCGGCTTTGGCCCTACCTGGACCGAAAGATTGGGTGGTCAACGCGGCGATTCCTTGCACTTTGCCGAGTTCGTGCGGCCGGAGCGCGAAGGTGCTTCGAATATCAGGTACACCAATTACGAGGCATATGAAGGCAAGGGTCGCCAAGAAATATTGCCCGACCAATCCAACGCCGCCAACTGGAACGGCATGATCAGCTTTACGCTGAATGTGCAGACAAATACGAACCTGGATCTAGCGGCGAGATTCGGTGTTGATTCGTTCTGCGCACAGGCCTATCTGTGCAATTCGACCGTTGGCGCCCACTCCTTCCAGCTGGGGCTGGAAGCCATTGGTGGCGAGTTGGTATCGAGTAACGGCTACGGCTATACCATGGGCGCATCTGTGCCGGAACCCGAGTCCTACGCGATGCTGCTGGCAGGACTGGGTCTGTTGGGCTTTGTTGCTCGCCGCAAGGCACGCAACGCCGCTTGATCGACGCCGCTGCCAAGAAAGCCGCCATCCGCAAGGAAAGGCGGTTTTTTTGTATGCGCCTACAATATTCAAAAAATACGAATGTTTAGCTCAGATATCTTCGCTATATAGGACGGTGTGCAGTAATTAGTATGCCTGTGTCGCTTCAAAATATTTGAAAGATACTCATGCTCACCCTACGCCGCAGTGCCGATCGTGGCTATGCCAACCACGGTTGGCTCAAATCCTTCCACAGCTTCTCCTTCGCCGAGTACTACGATCCGGTCCATATGGGCTTCGGCGCGCTGCGGGTGATCAACGAGGACCGCGTTGCCGCCGGCGCCGGTTTTGGCACCCATTCGCATCGCGATATGGAGATCCTCAGCTACGTGCTGGCGGGCGGCCTGGCGCACCGCGATAGCATGGGCAACGGCTCGGTGCTGAAGCCAGGCGATGTACAGCGGATGAGTGCGGGACGCGGGGTGATGCATTCCGAGTACAACGGCTCGCAGGACGACGCGGTACATTTCTTGCAGATATGGTTACAGCCGAACGTCACCGGTATCGCCCCCGGGTATGAGGAAAAGCACTTCGATGCCGCCGGCAAGCGCGGCCGGCTGCAGATGATCGCCAATGCCGACGGGAGTGAGGGGGCCATGCTGGTGCATCAGGATGTCCGCTTGTACGCAGGTCTGTTCGACGATGCGGAGGCGGCCCATCTGTCGCTGGCGATCGGCCGGCGTGCCTATGTCCACCTGGTGCGCGGTTTGATCAAGGTCAACGGGCAAACCCTGGAGGCCGGCGATGCCGCTATGCTGGTGAACGAAAGCGACGTGCACATTACCGAAGGCAGGGAAGCCGAGGTTCTGGTGTTCGATCTGGCTTAAAGCCTACAACATACTTACAAGAGAGCTAACCATGTCCGTTACCGCACGCAAGGCCGAGCACGGCCATTTCCTGACCCGTCTGCAAGCCGGCGAAGCAGCCTGGCTGGCCGATGCGGGCCCCGAGAACGGCGGCCTGGCCAGTGCACCCGATCCGCACCAGTTGCTCAATGCGGCGCTGGCCGCCTGTACCGCCATCACCGTGCGTATGTACGCCGAACGCAAAAGCATCGCTTTGCTCGACGTGCAGGTGAATATCGAGCATGTGGAAGAGGGGGGTGTCTACCGGATCCAGCAGCAGATCACCTTGCAAGGCGATCTTAGCCTGGAGCAGCGGGCCAAGCTGATTGAAATCGCCGGCAAATGCCCTATCCACAAAGCCCTGACCGGCCGCTTCGAAATCGCGACCGAAGCCCTGTAGTCCGAGGAGTCATCGATGAGTACACGTATCCTGGTATTTGCCGGCAGCGCCCGGCGCGATTCGCTCAACAAACGCCTGGCCGCTGCGCTTGCCGCCGCGCTATCCGATGCCGGCGCCGAGGTCAGCCTGATCGACCTGGCGGATTTCGAGATGCCGCTTTATCACGGCGACTGGGAGAGCGCGCATGGCGTGCCGGAGGCGGCCACGCGGCTGAACACGCTGATGCTAAGCCACGATGCCTTGGCGCTGGCTTCGCCGGAGAATAATGCCTCGATTTCGGCGCTGATGAAGAATACGCTGGACTGGTTGTCCCGCATCAAGGGCGGCGAGGGGTTTGCCGGCAAGACTGCGCTGCTCACGGCGGCTTCGCCGGGGGCGCTGGGCGGCTTGCGTGGCTTGAACCATCTGCGCGACATCCTGCATAGTCTGGGGGTGGGCACGCTGCCGCAGACGCTGGCGGTGAGTCGCGCCCATGAGGCATTTACCGACGAAGGTGGCTTATCCAACGAGCGGCAACAAGGGCAATTGGTGCAATTGGCGACGCGCTTGGTGGCCGTGGCCTCGGCACTGAAAGCCGCTTGAAAAGCCGCCTCGGCCGTTGGTCGCGGACTGGGCACTTAACCGTTCCGGCGAGGTCCACCAAGCAGGTTCATCAGAGGAGCTTTGATCATGCGCCGTATGCTGTTGCTTGTTTTGTCGGCCCTGCTGGCCGCTTGCGCGACGCTGCCGCCGCCGGTATCGGTGGACGAGGCGGTGAGCTTGAGCAAGCAAGGGGTGACGCCGGATGCGCTGATCGCCATGATGCGCGAGAGCCGTTCGACCTATCAATTGTCCGCCAGCGATATCCTCCGGCTGAATCAGGATGGTCTGCCCGGTCCGGTGCTGGACTATATGCAGCAGACCCAGCTGGACGCGGTGCGCAAGGAAGAGCGCATGAACGAATGGTCCTCGCGCCCCCGCTTCTGGTTCGGTTGGCGCCGCTGGTAGGTGGCAGTTCAGCGGTCCTTGGCCAGCCAGTGGTCGAGCTGGTCGAGCGTGTCGTGCAGCTTGTCGATGGGGTTGTTCGGCCGAGGCTGGTCGTCCAGCTTGCGGAAATAGCGCGCGTGCGCCTTGTGCGATAGCCAGCGGTCTTCCTCCAGCGCTTCGCGATTCAGCCGCACGCCGTGGCGGGCCAGGATGGGCTCCAGTTCATCCGCCCGGCGGCGCAGGTCTTCGCGGGTGTGCTGGTAGGCGTGCTCGCACATATTCTCCCGGTCCGAATAGCTGAACACATTCGAGAAGAAAATTTCCTCGTCGCCGTGGCTGGGTTCGAATAGCACCACGTCGGCGCCTTCATAGGTGTTGGCGTAGCGCTGCATGCCCACGCGCATGCGCGAGTGGATGATGGACCGGAAAGTCTGCGACAACACCGCCGGCAAGCCGCCCCGGATCAAGCGGTCGCGATTGTTGGGATGGCCCTTCGGCGCCAGGCGTGCATCGAAAGGCACGATGGGATTGACGCAAATGACCAGCGCCGCTTCTTCGTCCAGGCTGATGGAGGTGTGCAGGGTCTTCTTCAGGGCGCCATCGACATAGTGGTCGCCGTCGATCTCGACCGGCGGAAACAGCCCCGGCAACGCGGCCGAAGCCTGCACCGCCTTGGAGATCGGCACATGGTCGTGGCCGGGCCCACCGAACTTGATCGAGCGGCCGGTATCCAGGTCGGTGGCGACGATATACAACTTGTTCTTGAGGGCGCGGAAATCATTGGTCCGCTTGCCGCTACTGAACACGCGAGCCAGGAAACGGTCGATTTCGCTATTGTCGAACAGGCCGGTGGGAATGGCGTGCGACAACTGCATAAAGGCGCCGGTCAGGCCCACTTCGCGCGGGTGGGTGAGAAACTGCGTGAAGGCATCGACCAGCAGCGCCGGGATGGCCAGGGTGCGATTCAGGTATTCGCGGTAGGCGGGTCGCAGGAATTGGTCCGGCTCGAATGGGGTCTCCGCCGAATCATTGGTGATAAAGATGCGATACATCTCGCGCGGCGAGATGCGATTGGCCAGGGCGGCGGCGATAAAGCTGCCGGCGCTGACGCCGACGTAGACATCCAGGTCGGTGAGGTCCATGCCGACCAGGGCTTCGTCCAGCGCGCACAGGGCGCCGACCTCGTAGATCGCGCCGAGCGGACCGCCGGCAGCCAGGTTCAGGCCAATCTGCGAGGGAGGGGAGGAAGGGGCGACGCGAGGCATCGGGAACGACTCCGGAAGGCGGGGCGGGGATTGTAGAGCAAATGCTCGCTTGGCGACGATGGGGACTTTCCGCCGGCCCATGAAAGCCGGACCGGCCGCCTGGCGAGCACCGTAGCCTGCCGACAACGGCAGCGGGGCGGGCGTTGACCGCGCCGCCCCGCTACTTGACTAACAGTACAGCTGATCAGACGCGCTTATCAGGCCTTGGCAACCGGCTTGACTTCGGCTTTTGGATCGGCCGCCTTGGCGATCACGGCCTTGGCTTCTGCCTTGGGCTCGTCGGACTTGGCGGCTGCCGGCTTGGCGGTCTGCTTCTTCAGCAGTTCCTGGACGCTCTTGTTCAGTTCGTCGATGCGCTTGTTCAGGTCGGCGACATCCTTGTTGCTGGGCACGCCCAGGGTGTTCAGGGCGCGGGCTACGCGGTCCTGGAACACTTGCTCCAATTTGTCCCAGGTCTCGGTTGCTTTGCTGGTCACGGCCACAACTTTCTCCTCAGCCGACTTGCGGCTCTTCTCTTCGACTTGCTTGCCGGCTTCGACCAGGTGATCGAAGGCTTTTACGCCCTCGCCCTGGGCCTTGGCGAAAGCACCGAGGCCGGCCAGCCAGATCTGGTTGGCGGATTCAAGGATAACGTGCGCGTACTGCTTTTCTTCGGTCGCTTTCTTCAGTGCTTTTGCCATGGTGGACTCCTGGGTTCGAAAATGACAAGTTCAAATGGGCATGACGCCCGGATTCTTAACTCCCGCGTGCCACTCAGCCCGGTGGCTCTTTATAATCAAGCGCTCCTGCATGGCAATAGCGGCTTGTCTTGGAGCCAATTATCCGGATGGAGTTGCGCTAAGTGCCAGTTTTTTATCGCTATTTTGTTTTCGCTACTGGTGGCTACGCCACACTGTTGTTCTGCCGCAACGTCGTACTTTCGCCCACGGAAGCCGTGGATGCCCGATAGGGCGCGGTCCAAGCCGATGCGGCCACGCCACGCTGTAGGATTTTCGCCAATCACTTTTATGCCACAGCATGCTTGCTTCGCTTGACGACACCATTACCCAAAGCGGGCTTTCCCGCCCGCGCTACCTGCTGGCTCATTGGCAGACGCAGCGTCTGGCGCGCAGCTATGCCGACCTGGCTGCGAGCGAGCGCTATGCACCCGCCACCGAATTCTTCCTGGCCGATCTGTACGCACCCCGGGATTTTTCCCGGCGCGACCAGGATGGCGAGCGGGTGGTTGCCAAGATGCGCGCGCTATTGCCGGCACGCGCCATGGCGGCCATCCAGAGCGCCTTGCACCTGAACCGCTTGAGCCAGCAGCTGGATATCGGCATGGCCGATATGCTGTTTGGCGAGATGGGTGTAGCGGATATCGACGAGGTCAACTACGCCGAGGCCTATCGGCGCTGCAAGCAGTTCGCTGCCCGGCGCGAACAGATCGTCCTGGTCGATGCCTTGGGCCATGAGTTGGACGCGGTGGTAAAGAAGCCGCTCGTGCAGCTGGCGCTCAAGCTGGCCCACGGTCCCGCCCATCTGGCCGGTTTGGGCGAATTGCAGGATTTTTTGGAGCGCGGCGTGGCGGCATTTCTACATATGCGCGGCGCCGAGGTATTCCTCGCCACCGTGCGTGAACGGGAAAGCAGCATACTTGCCCGTATCGAAGCAGGAGAGCCGCAGCCGTTCCGATTGGACGGCTAGGGAAGTGCCGCAAGATAGCGGCAACGCCTTTGCAGTAGCCGGCACCATGGCCGATAGTGAAACCAACCACAGACTTTGAACGGAGCAATTTTGATGTCCATCCAGATCCGACACAGCCACAACAAATCCCAGGAAGAAGCTCGCAAGCTGGCCGAGCAAGTGGCGGAGCAAATGAAAAACGAGTTCGCCATGGAATACCGTTGGGACGGCGACGTATTGAACTTCCAGCGCCCCGGCGTTTCGGGTCAATTGATGCTGCCACCGGGTGAAGTCGTGATGGATGTGAAGCTGGGCTTTTTGCTGTCCGCGATGAAGCCGCGTATCGAAGGCGAAGTGAGGAAATTCCTGACGCAGCAATTCGGTTAAGGCGAGCTGCGCGAATCGGGATGATGGGCAGCAAAAAGGCGCGTCCTCAGGGACGCGCCTTTTCTGTTTCTTAGAGGTGGATGCCTTTCATGATCTGCATAAAGGCCAATTGATCGGCACTCAGTTCCTGCGCCCGGCTTGCTTCCTTGCTGCCTTGGGAGGCGGTCGAATCGGGGAACATGCGGTAGGCGGTATTCATGATGATCTGGGCCACGCGCGGCGCCAGGGCGTGGATGATCTGGCCGAAAATGCCCAGGCCGGAGGCGACGCGGACCGGTTTATAGATGACGGCTTGCGCCACCATATCGGCCGCTTCGTCCGGGCTGATGATAAAGGGCATGTTCTTGTAGATATCGGTCGGCGCGATCATCGGCGTGCGCACCAGCGGCATATTGATGGTGGTGAAGTAGATGCCGCGGTCCGAGTATTCGCTGGCGGCGCAGCGGGTGAAAGCGTCCAGCGCCGCCTTCGAGGCCACGTAGGCCGAGAAGCGCGGTGAATTGGTCAACACCCCGATGGACGAAATATTGATGATCTGACCGGCCTTGCGCGCGCTCATGGTGGGCAGTAGCGCCAGGGTGAGGCGCAGGCTGCCGAAATAATTGAGCTGCATGGTGCGCTCGAAGTCGTGGAAGCGGTCGTAGCTGTTCTCCACCGCGCGGCGGATGGAGCGGCCGGCATTATTGATCAGCACATCGACATGGCCATGGTCGGCCAGCACCTGCTTGGCCAATTCATCGATGGCCTCCAGGCTGGACAGGTCGCAGGAGTAGATCCAGCACTTGCCTCCCTCTGCTTCAATCTCTTGCTTGGTCGCTTCCAGCTTTTCCCTGTCGCGCGCGACGATGATGACTTTGGCGCCGGCACCCGCCAGCTTGAGCGCGCTGGCCTGGCCGATACCGGACGAGCCGCCGGTGATCAGCACGGTCTTGCCGCGCGCCATGCCCGACAGGGTGCGGTCGATAAACAAATCCGGGTCGAGATGGCGCTCCCAATAATCCCACAGCTTCCAGGCATAGTCTTCCAGCGGCGGCAGCTTGATATCGCTACCGGCCAATAGCTTTTGGGTCTGGCGGCTGTCGAAGCGGGTGGGGTAGGAGACAAAATTCATGATGTCGGACGGCAAGCCCAGGTCCTTCATCACTGCATCGCGCACTCGTCGCACCGGCGTCAGCGAGGAGATAGCCTGCCTGATCATGGATGGCACGAAGCCAAAAATCGCCGGATTGAGCCGTACCGTGAGCTTCGGTGCATGGGCAGCTTCGGCGAAGATGGCCAAGACTTCGCCGACCCGCTTGGCATCCGGATCGGTCAGGTGGAAGCACTCGCCATTGTGGCCGGCAAGGTGGGCGATATGGTCCATCGCTTCCACCACGTAATCGACCGGCACGATATTGATGCGGCCTCCGTCGATGCCGATGGCCGGCATCCAGGGCGGCAGGATCTTGCGCATCTTCTGCAGGACTTTGAAGAAGTAGTAGGGACCGTCGATCTTGTCGATTTCGCCGGTCTTGGAGCTACCCACCACGATACCCGGTCGGTAGACCCGCCACGGCCGCTTGCATTCCTTGCGGACGATGGCTTCGGAGTCATGCTTGGTGCGGAAATAGGGGTGGTTGAGCTTACCGGCTTCCTCGAACATATCTTCCGAGAAGACACCTTCATACAGGCCGGCCGAGGCGATGGAACTGGTGTGGTGGAAGATGCCTGCCTCGACCGCTTCGGCGAGCTGCACGGCATGGCGGGTGCCGTTCACATTGGCTTCCAATTGCTGCTCGGCGGTGGCGGTCAGGTCGTACAGCGCGGCCAGGTGGAAGAAGTGCTTGATCTTGCCCTTGAGCTCGGCGATATCCTTGGCGGAGATGCCTAGCTTGGGCTTGCCCAGTTCGCCGACCACCGCGATGACCCGGTCCGCATCCTTGCCCCAGCGGGCCTTGATCGTGTCGAATTTTTCCAATGACTCCTTGCGGACCAGCGCATAGATCTTGCCCTTGCGCTTTTGCAGCAGGGTCTGCACCAGATTGTTGCCGATAAAACCGGTGGCGCCGGTCACGAAATAGGTCATTGGGGTGTGCTCCTCACATGGTCATGCTGTCTGATATGCTTTTTCGAACCGCTGTATACCGCGCCAGTGCTGGCGTTCAGCGACAAGCTGTGTTCTATAATCGTCCGCAGAGTCAGTCAAGCGGGGGGGCGCTCCGCACTTGTTCAACGACCAGAATCCATACACAGGGTGGGAAATATGCTGATGAATCTATTCGGTTCCGGCCGCGAGTCCATGTCCGCAGTTGACACGGCCTGGCTGCGCATGGATAGGCCGACCAACCTGATGGTGATCACCGGCATGATGTTTTTCGAAGGCGAGATCGACTTCGAGCGTTTGCGTGTGGTGATGGAGCAACGCTTGCTCAAGCATGCGCGCTTCAAGCAGAAGGTCGTGCGTACCGGCACCAATGCCGCCTGGGAAGACGACCCGGATTTCGATATCGCCAACCATCTGCACCGGGTGGCCTTGCCCGGCAAGGCCGGCAAGCCCGAGCTGGAAACAATGGTGAACGATCTGATATCGGTGCCCATGGATTTTTCCAAGCCGGTCTGGCAGTTCTATGTGGTGGAAAACTATCAAGGCGGCAGCGTATTGGTGGCGCGCATCCATCACTGTATCGCCGATGGTATTGCGCTGATCCAGGTCCTATTGGGTTTGACCGATAAGGAAGAGGAGCCTCACCAAAAGGCCGCGCCCAAGAAGAGTAAGTTCCTGGCCGATGAGCGGGAGCCCGATGATCCCTTCATGCGCTTGTACCGCCCCGTCGCCAAGATGTATGCCGGCGTGCTCAAGAGCTATGGCAAGTTGCTGGGTACCAGCTATGGGCTGATGGCCAACCCCGGCAAGCTGGCCGAATACACCCAGACCGGCCTGGGCCTGGGCCAGGGGATTGCCCGGTTGGCGGCAATGCCGGCCGATCCGCGCACCAAGTTCAAGGGCAAGCTGTCCACCGTCAAGCGCATCGCCTGGTCCGAATCGCTACCCCTGCCGGAGGTTAAGCATGTCGGCAAGGCCCTGGGCTGCTCCATCAACGATGTGCTGCTGTCCTGCGTGGCCGGCGCCCTGCGTGGCTATTTGATCGAGCGGGGCCAGCAGGTGGACGGTTTGACCATTCGCGCCTCGGTGCCGGTCAACCTGCGCCCGGAAAGCAAGCTGGACAAGCTGGGCAATTATTTTGGCCTGGTCTTTCTGCCGCTGCCCATCGGCGTGGCCAACCCGATCGAGCGGGTGTATGAAGTCAAGCGCCGCATGGAGGAGATCAAGGGTGGTTACGATGCCATCATCACCCTGGGCCTGTTGTCCGTGGTCGGCTCCCTGCCCAATATGATCGAACAGCCGGCCATCGAGTATTTCAGTACCAAGTCCACCGCGGTGATGACCAATGTGCCGGGGCCGCGCGAACCCATCTACCTGGCCGGCGCCAAGGTGCACGACCTGCAGTTCTGGGTGCCGCAGTCGGGCGAGATCGGCATGGGCGTGTCCATCCTGTCTTACAACGACAGGGTCAATTTCGGAGTGATGACCGATAAGAAGCTGGTGCCCGATCCATCACGCATCATCGAGGGCTTCGGCGCGGAATTCGAGAAACTGGTGCTGGCTACGCTATTGAGTGTGCTTGATTGCCCACCCGATCCTGAGATGGCCGAGCTGCATCTGGCGGTCTTGCGCATGCAGTCGGCGTCTTAAAGCAGGGGCCCCGCCGGTACGGTTGGGCGCAAGCCATGCTGCACCGTCCCTTGTCGCGGGGACGGTTTTGCTTCAGGGTTGCATGCTTTCCCCCTCCTTATCCTTTTACGGAACATCCCATGTTTTCCGAACGCATCGATCGTCTACAGGGTTCGCTGGTGCGCGAAATCCTGGCCGTCGCCAATCAGCCCGACGTGATTTCCTTTGCCGGTGGCCTGCCCGCAGCCGAAGCCATGCCTAAGCTGGATTTTTCCGATCTACCTGCCGGCCTCAGCCAATATGGCCCCAGCGAAGGCGAAAAATGGCTGCGCGAAGCGGTCGCCGCCGAAATGAGCAAGAACGGCGTACCGGTGGGCAGCGATGACATTCTGATACTGACCGGATCGCAACAAGGCCTGGACCTGGCCGCCAAGCTGTTTGTCGACAAGGGCACGCCGGTACTGGTGGAGGCACCGACCTTCCTGGCCGCCGTGCAATGCTTCAGCTTGTTCGGTGCCCGTTATGTGGAAGTCGGCCTGACGCCGAACGGTCCGGACCTGGTCGAACTGGAGCGCAAGCTGATCGCCGAAAAGCCGCGCTTCGCCTATCTGATCCCTACCTTCCAGAATCCGTCCGGTGTCTGCTACGACGAAGCTACCCGGCAACGTGTCGCCGATCTGTTCGACGAACACAATGTGGTCTTGCTGGAAGACGAGCCGTACCGCGAACTGGTCTATGACGAATGCGACCGGGCGCCAATCTGCGCCCGCCTGAAAAAGGCGCAGTGGATACACTTCGGTACCTTCTCCAAGACCGCCATTCCAGGTCTGCGCGTCGCTTACCTGGCCTGCTCGCCCGGCCTGATGCCGCATCTGTACAAGCTCAAGCAAGCCGCCGACCTGCATACCAACCGGCAAGGCCAGTGGGCCATGCACAAACTGCTGACCTCGCCCGATTACCCGGCCCATATCGCCCGTCTGCGCGGTTTCTACCACCAGAAGCGCGACATGATGTCGGCGGCACTGGACAAGCATTTCCATGACCTGGCCGACTGGACCATTCCGCCTGGCGGCTTGTTCTTCTGGCTGAAGCTGAAGGCGAATATCGACAGCTACGCGCTGCTGCAGCCAGCACTGGAACGCAAGGTCGCCTTTATGCCAGGCAAGCCTTTCTATGCCACCGAAAGGGTATCGAACGAATTACGGCTCAATTTCAGCCACGCCGCGCCGGAAAAGATCGAAGAGGGCGTCAAGGTGCTGTCGGAAGTGATTCGCGCGCACCTGTAACCTGGCATGCCTTAGCGACAAACCTGAACAAGCCGCCTACGGGCGGCTTGTTGTTGGGGTGTTGGAAACGGTTTGACTGCCTTGGCGACGCGAAGACAAGTAGCTATCCAGGGCCTTGAGGAGGTTCCGGGGTGCTTGCATCTCGCGCGCAAGGGCTTCGGCCGACTTGATATGGGCCGCTGTCATGGTTTGCGCCAGGGTCGTCATGGCCTTCTTGGCCGCATCTTGATGGGGTGCAGCGAGGATAAACAGCGCATATGGCACGATTAAGCGCTTTGGTCCTTTGAGATGCTTATCGTCGGAATAAACGAGGCCGAGCGTGAGCAGTGCTTTGTCAAAGCCTTGCTCAGCCGATTTGCGGAGCCATATCAGCGCCTGCCGTGGGTCGGCGCCGACGCCCTCGCCATTCAAGTAGGCCAATCCGATGAAGTATTGCGCGAATGCATCGCCTCGGTCGGCCGCTTTGCGGATCCAGGTATAGGCGAGCTGGGCATCCTCCGGTACACCATCGCCAAGGGCGTAGATCACGCCCAAGTTGACGTGGGCATTTACATGGTTCTGTTCAGCAGCTTTTTCGAATAACTCGCGGGCGCGCTGATTGTCTTTTGTAGTCCCCAGGCCTTTCCAATAGATAAGGCCAAGATTGTTCTGTGCGTCGGCATTTCCTTGGTCCGCCAGTGCCTGGAAGATTGGCGCAGCGACCTGGTAGTCCTTTGCCTTGTAGGCGGCAAGGCCGTCTTCCAGGGTGGCGGCGTGGCTGCATAGCGCCGACAGTAGCAAGAGGCTGGCGAGGAGATGCTTGTGAGCAGTGGATAAGCTGAGCATGGCGTTGAGTTTTTCGAGGTGTGTGCAGGGGGCTGGTGCACCGACTATGGCTTGGTACACCGGCTCTTTGCAAGGCTGGTCTTCGATGCAAGAAATACGCGTGTGAATTTCGGTTGTTTCTCCGGCGTGGGGCGCGTGAGATCGGACGTCCCTGGTGCGCGGAACCTTTCCTTGCATGGAGGTGTCAACTAATCTGTAAACTAATCAGGTGAGGGCTCCTTGCGCCTTCGACTGAAAACCTTACCGTTCCCACCAGGAGATAGCAATGGCCACCAATACGCTCGGCACGTGGCGCAAGCCGCCACTGGCCTATGTCGTAGCCGAGTTGGTTATTTCTCCCTACTACACCCTGGCCTCCAAGATTCCAGGCCTGCAAGACCAGCTGCGGAGTGTTTTTCCGAAGACTATCGAGGCTACTGAACTGGTTGTAGAGAGTAAGACACCCTCGTCGCAGCAATTATGGCAACTTCTTTCTGCTGATCAGCACCTGGGTGTTCAGTTCGGGACCAGGGCGATATCACTGCATGCGACTACCTATCTACACTCCAAGGACTTCCTGTCTCGTTTGGCTGAGGTGCTGGATGCGATAGCTTCTGCTGACCTTGGCGCATTCGTGGAGAGAGTAGGGCTCAGATATATCGATCTCATCGTTCCAAATAGTGACAGGCTCCCAACGGAGTACCTCGTAAGCCAACTTCATGGGGTTACGCCAGCTAGCGCCCAAGCTAATGGATCGATGTGGCAAGCGGCGTTTCGGTTCGATAGTGCTTTGGTGAACCTCCGCGTAATGGCGCCTGCCCCGCAAGGCATTGTCTTACCCCCCGACTTTTCTGCCATGCCACTCAAAAAGCCTGCAATCATGGTGGATGCAGAAGAAAGTTCAAAAGACGATAGACCCATCGGCTTTATAGACACTGACTGCCTTAAAGAGATCGGTCGCGTTTTCGACGCCGCCGAGCTAGTCGGTATCTACACTGAATTGCAGAAACTCGCGTCCGAGACATTCCGGGCAGCATTGTCGGATCATGCAAGGAGGGAGTGGCAATGAGTGAATTTATTGTGCCGAGCCGCTACCGAACCGGCTTGGCTGTGCCACACGGTCAATCTGGCGGCCTCATCGATGCTGTAAAAAGCCGAGACCAGGAACGTATAGCACTCAATGTATCGCACATTTATCAACCTGAGTTTTTCGGTGGGGGGGGGATTTCCACTGCTGGTGGCTTAAGCACAAAAGGTATTGTTAACACCACTACCAGCCTGCCTCGTAGGGTTATTGAGCAGTGCAGAAGGCCAACGGCTGCAGTCCAAACTCCTCAAGAGAGGGTGGGGCGAGACGATTTCTGGTGGATTGGCATCACCAAGGCGGCCTTCCAGCAAGCTCAAACACCGGCGCGGCATGTGCCGACTGCTGCAGCTCGGCTTCGAGTCGAGCGATTAGCTTCGATCCAAGCTGTTTTCTGCCTTTCAACCCAGGAAATGGCTAACGTGCTCCGTGTCTCTCGGCAGGGTTATTACAAGTGGCTCGACGCAGCGAATGTCGTGAAGTTACAGGAGGCCAATAGGGAGCGTTTGACTACGGTTGAGCGAATCGCAGCTCACTGGCGGCAACTATCCAATATTCCGCTAAGCGGTGTGGCATATGAGCCATTGTCTGGCGGACGTACCTTGCTTTCGTTGATCACTGGCGAATTATTGGACGAAGTATCAATTCGCCAGGCTCTTGAGGAATTGTTCGCCAAACTCGGAGACAGGCCAAAGACACGTAGCCAAGAAATGGCAGAGGCAGGATTCACACGCCGAAATCGTTCGCTCCCTTCCGACGACTGACGGAGGAAAAGCCTTGTCGTTCGGAGAGGGGATTGGACAGCAGGGATGGTGCGCAGGCGCAGTGGTGCCTGCAGACATGCTGCCGGCCATCGCTAATGACCTCACCCTCCCGGGCCAGCCTAGTCCACAAATTGATCCGGCCGATTGGCTCGTCGTAGTTTCCCAAACATGCGACGTTGTTGCCGCCAAGCTTGAGCAGGAGCCGTTGGTGGAGCTTCTCCACTGCCAACCTATTGCAAAGCTGCGCAAAGGGACTAAGGAATTACGATCGACACGTCATTTGGATTTCAAACCTAATCGGCAAACCCACCCTGATCTTTGCCTAACTGCACATGCGGTCGCCAATCGCTACCACGTGCCGAGACAGGTGCTACTCGGTTTTGGTGCCGATCCCGACAAGAAGCTTAGTGATCTTTCAATAGATAGGATCTTGGCGTGGTACGCCCTGCGGTATGGGCGCCCATCATGGCCGAATAATTTCGTAGACAGGATCAGTGGGGGACGGCAAGCGCTTGAAGATGCTTTGGAATCGCTCGCGGATGATATCGCGCAGGTTAGGGTGGGCATTGCCGAAAAGGACGATGAGCTTCCCGATGGCCAGAGCTACCATATTGCAGTGAATTTTGTGATTGATGAAGGCGTCTGGAATGGACTACTTGATGCACGAACTACAATTTACGAAGCCTACGCGGATTTTGTGTCTGTGCTCAACGACTGTATTGGCGTTGAAGTAAATCAACGATTCAGTGGGGTGGTGTCCGGTGCCAAATTCTCTTGGCAAGAGATGCAGAGCACCGATGAATGGAATTTCGCGAATCTTACCCATCGTGAGTAGTGCGTAGTCCAAGGGAATAGCGATTAGCAAGAAACCGCCCGAAGGCGGTTTCTTGTCGTTCACTTACCAGATACGGATACGCTCACTCTCGCGCTTATACATACCGTCGCCCGGCTTGGTGCCAAAGGTGGCATGGAAGGCGTCGCTGTTGACGGCGGCGCCAATGGCGCGGAAGCGGGACGGCGAATGCGGATCGGCGACCAATCCTTGCAGGACTGCTTCGTCGCGCGCTTTATCGCGCCAGACCTGGGCGAAGCCGATAAAGAAGCGCTGGTCGCCCTTATAACCATCCAGTTCCGGTGCGGGCTGACCGCCCAGCGACAGGTGATAGGCCTTGTAGGCGATCTGCAGGCCGGACAAGTCGGCAATGTTCTCACCCAGGGTGAGCTTGCCGTTGATGCGGCGGTCCTTCAGCGGCGAGTAGGCGTTGTACTGGTTTACCAGTTTGCCGGTCAGGCCGGCGAAGGCCTTGCGATCCTTGGCTTGCCACCATTCGCGCAGGTTGCCGTTGCCGTCGAAGCGGCTGCCTTCATCGTCGAAGCCATGGCTGATCTCATGGCCGATGACCGCGCCGATGCCACCGTAGTTGACCGCATCCTCGGCAGTGGCGTCAAAGAACGGCGGCTGCAGGATGGCGGCAGGGAAGACGATTTCGTTCATGCTGGGGTTGTAGTACGCATTCACGGTCTGTGGCGTCATGCCCCATTCGGACCGGTCCACCGGCTTGCCCAGATGGGCCAGGTCAAAGCGGTAGGCGAACTCGGTGCCGCGATCGACATTGCCCAGCAGGTCGTCGGCCTTGACCACCAGGCCGCTATAGTCGCGCCACTTGCTGGGATAGCCGATCTTGACCACATATTTGCCCAGCTTGTCCTTGGCTTGGGCCTTGGTGGCCGGGCTCATCCAGCTCAGCTTGTCGATGCTCTGCGCGTAGGCTTTCAGCAGGTTGCCGACCAGGGTATCCATCTTGGCCTTGGCTTCGGCCGGGAAATAGCGGGCCACGTATTGCTTGCCCACATCTTCGCCCAGGTTCTTTTCCACCAGGGCGATACCACGTTTCCAGCGCGGCTTGATCTGCTTGGCGCCGGCGATGGCTTGCTGATGGAAGCGGAAGTGCGCGTCGACGAAGGCTTGCGGCAGCACCGGTGCATAGCGGTCCAGCACGCGGGCGGTCAGATAGTCGCGCCATACCGAGACAGGTTCGCCGTTGATCAGCTTGGCGGCGGCACGGACGTAGGATGGCTGGTTCAAATCCAGTTCGCCGACCGTCGCGTCGGCACCGGCCAGAAAGACCGACCAGTCGAAACCGGGCGTGGTCTTGCGCAGGCCGTCCAGGCTGAGCTTATTGTAGGTCTTTTGCGCGTCGCGGTTGGCCACGCTGCTCCATTGCAGCTTGGCCAGCCTGGTCTCCAGCGCCATCACGGCGGCAGCCTTGTCGCGCGCTTGCGTCTCGTCGGCACCGGCCAGTTGGAATAATTGCTTCAGGTAGTCGGTGTAGGCGGTGCGGGCCTTGACCATGCGGTCATCGGCTTGCAGGTAGTAATCGCGATTCGGCATGCCCAGTCCCGATTGCTCCGCTTCCAGCAGGTAGCGGCTGGAATCCTTGGCGTCCACACCCACGCCGATATTGATCGGCAGGCTGACCGCATGCTTTTGCAGCAGGCCGAACTCGCGGGTCAGGGCAGTGACGTCGTTGATTCCGGCAATATGGTCGAGCAGGGGACGCAGCGGTGCCAGGCCCGCTTTTTCCACGGCGGGTTCATCCATGAAGCTCTGATAGAAGTCGGCGATGCGGCGCGCTTCCACATCGGCCGCACCGTTCTGGCCTGCCTGCTCGACAATCTCCCGCACCCGCGACTCGGACAGGTCGCGCAGCTCGCCGAATGCGCCCCACCAGGTCTTATCGGCCGGAATCTCGGTCTGTTTGTTCCAGTTGCCATTCACGGCCATATAGAGGTCGTCCTGGATACGGACGGTGGGGTCGAAATTGCGTTGGACAATACCGGAGCCGGGGGCGGCCAGTGTAGCTAGCGGCAAAGCTAGGGTCAGTGCGAGGGCGAGGCGGTTGAGCTGCATGAAATGTTTGATCCCGAATGATGTATTGGCGCGCCGCCCTGAGGGTTGACGGAGCCGGCGCGGCTTTATGCCAGAGCCTGAAGCCGGAGGCCAGCCTGACGCGACGAATCGTAACAGGCTCAGATGAATGGTGGAAAACCCGCATGGCGAGGGATGTGCTTGCATCGGCCTTGCAGCCTGCGCGGCCAGCGTTGCCGGCCGGGCAGGTGTTGTGTTGCCGACCTTAAGTTCAAGCCTTATTCGCCGTCCGTGTCCGCATACCAGCCGTCCACCAATTCCCCGGCCTTCGCTTCGGCTACCAAGGGGTAAGCCTGCACGAACGCCAGCAAGCCATCGCGCTGCTCGGTGCTGGTGGAACCCCGCTCCGCTGCCACGAAGCCTTCGGTAGTGTCCTTGTCCGGACCCACGCCAAAACCACCGACCAATAAGTTCAGCCCTTCCGCCGCCACACATAGATCGTTGATCCACTGATCCTGCTCGGTCTCGGCGAGCATGTGCCTGAAGCGCACGGTCAGGCCAAAGCCCAGTTCCTGGAATTCGGCCAGGTGGTATTTCTTGCGCTGGCGGCTGTTCAGGCGGCGAATGCGGGTGGTCGAGTTGCGGTTGATCCAGCTGGGCATGGCGGTCTTTCGCGGTTGTTGGAAGCGCGATTGTAGGGGAAGCGGGAGTGGGAGGCGCGATGATTCGCCAGTTCAAATTTCCTCGGCCGGTTCAACTACTTGCAGATCGGCGGCTTTAGAAATGACGCCCCTCGGTCAAGGTGACAAGGGACGTTTCGACCATGCAATGATCAAAGTGCGACTTGACTCACGGTATCGAGGTCCGACTCGTTGAGTCCGGTGAAGCCCTGGCACGGCGATCTGCTCCCGCCGTTGGACAACCGCCCACATTTGCCTTTTGCCTCCGGCCTACTAAGCTCAGAGCGCTGCTGCTGCACACCGCATAGGGACTACGCCGGCGGATCGGGAAAACACTCGGGGGTGATGAATGACTGGGAACCGGATTATGAACTTTACCCGGAGCATCAGCGGGCGACTCAACATCCTCTTCGTCGTTATCGTCTCCGTGGTCCTGGCGGGGCTCGGCGCCTTCAACTACGTCTCCAGCAAAAACCATCTGGAGGAAGGGTTGAAGGAGCAGGCCGATGCCTTGTCGGTCCGCCTGCAGCTCAGCCTGCCGGCCGCCATCTGGAATTTCGACAAGACCCAGTTGGGCCAGGTATTGGAGGCCGAGATGGTTTCCAAGACCTTCAACGGTATCCGCCTCCAGAACGGCAAGGACTATCTGACAGGCCTGATGCGTGGTCCTGACGGCAAGACCACGGCAGCCGGCGCGGACGCCAAGATAAAAGGCGTATTGCGCGAGGTGCAGTTGCAATTCGATGACAACGGCCAGAAAAAGAATGTTGCCGTCGCCCAGATCTATATCGCCCACGATTCGGTGGACGCGGCCCTGCGCGAGAACCTGGTCGTGCTGCTGGTGCAGATCGTCATCGTCGACGTGACCTTGCTGGTGGCATTGTCGATGAGCCTGTCCGCGGTGGTGTTGCGGCCGCTCAATCGGCTCAATACCGCGCTAAAGGAAATCGCCTCGGGAGAGGCGGATCTGACCCGCCGGTTGAGAATCAATGGCAAGGACGAATTCGCCGAGGTCTCGCAGTGGTTCAACGTGTTCGTCGAGCGGCTGCAAGGGGTGATGCGCCATGTGTCGGATACCGCGCCGCAATTGGCCGCGGCGGCCGAGCAGACCAGTCGCATCATGGAACACAGCAGCGCCGGCATTCAGCTGCAGCAGCAGGAGAGCGAGGCCGTGGTGGCCGCCGTCGCTGAATTGAGCCGCCAGGTACATGAGATTTCGGTCAACACCGGTGCGGCTTCCGAGGCGGCGAACTACGCCGATATCGAGGCGGAAAAGGGCCAGTCGGTGGTAGGCGATGCCATCACGACCATCGGTGAAGCCACCACCGAAGTGGATAACGCAGCCAAGGTGATCGCCGAGCTGGCCAAGAACAGCGAAAAGATCGGCAGCGTGCTGTCGGTCATCAACGGTATCGCCAAGCAGACCAACCTGCTGGCGCTCAATGCCGCCATCGAAGCAGCCCGGGCGGGCGAGGCCGGCCGCGGTTTCGCGGTGGTGGCCGACGAGGTGCGCACGCTGGCCAATCGTACCCATGATTCGACCACCGAGATCCAGCAGGTGATCACCGAGCTGCAGCAGGGTACGACCCGCGCCGTCACGGTGATGAGCAGCAGCAAGGAAAAAGCCGACCTGGGCCTCAAGCGCGCCCGCGAGGCCGGCGTGACCATCCAGCACCTGGCCGAATCGGCCCGCAAGATCGCCGAGCTGAACGAAGAGATCGCCGCCGCCTCCAGCCAGCAGGAGCAGGTGGTGGAGGGGGTGACCGACAGTATCCGGGAGATCCAGCGGGTCGTCAGCGAGGCGGCCAGCGGCTCCCGCCAGACGTCCATCGCCAGCGAGGAGGTCGCCCGGCTCGCGGTGCAGCTGCAGACCACGGTCGAGCAGTTCAAGGTTTGATTATCGAGGGAGTCACTATGTTTCGACGCAAGTTCATTCTGTCCCTATGCGCCTTGGGCGGTACGTTTTTACTTGGTACCGCGCAGGCGGACAGCAAGACCATCGTGCTGGCTTCGCTGGATTGGCCGCCGTATACCGGCGCCAAATTGCCCGACCAGGGCGCCAGCGTGGCAGTCGCCAAGGCGGCATTCAAGGCGATGGGCTATGACTTGAAGGTCGAGTTCTACCCGTGGAGCCGCGCCGTGCAGTTGGGTAAGGCCGACCCGGGTTATGCCGGCTACTTTCCCGAGTACGACTCGGCCGATGTGCGCAAGGATTTCACCCTGTCCGACCCGATGGGGACCGGTCCGCTGGGGCTGGCCCAGCGTATCGATGCGCCCGTTACCTGGAACAGTATTGCCGATCTCGCCAACAAGAAGGTCGGCGTGGTGCAGGACTACGTGAATACCGCCGAATTCGACGCGCGCGTGGCGGCCAAGCAGCAGCGGGTGGATGTGGCCATGGACGACGGCAAGAACCTGCTCAAGCTCGGCAGTGGCCGCTCCGACCTGGCGGTGGTGGACAGCAATGTGTTCACATACCTGATGAAGACCGATGCGGAATTGAAGCCCTATGTGGGCAAGCTGGCGATGAATGCCAAGGTGCTGGAGAACAAGAAGCTCTACATCTGCTTCAAGAAGGATGCGGAAGGCCAGCGCATCGCCAAGATTTTCAACGAGGGTGTGAAGAAGATCGATGTGAACGCCATCATGGCCAAGCATCTGGGCGGTTGACGCGCCTGGATGGTACGTCCGCTCCCTTTCGTTCAATTACATTCCGCCTGGCCCGGATGAGTCGGTCCAGCCATTCGAAGGAGGTAAGGCATGCGTTTGTTCCCACTGATTTTCGCCGCGGCGGCGCTGACGGTATCGGCTGCGGATAAGCCGGCCAGCATCAAGCTGTGCTACGACAATGTCGAGGTCTACCCCTGGGCGGTGGAAGGACGCGACGGCCTCAATATCGTCCAGTTGAAGATGGCGGCCCAGAAGCTGGGCACCAAGCTGGAGTTCGTGAAGATTCCCTGGGCGCGTTGCCTGGACGAATTGCGCCAAGGCAATATGGATGGCGCCTTTGCCGCCAGCTTCAAGCCCGACCGTTTGGCCATGGGCAGTTATCCGGGGGGCGGCGACAAGCCCGACACCAGCAAGTACATGATGATGGATGGCTATTCGCTCTATCGCCTCAAGGGGAGCAATGTCGGCTACGACGGCAAGGCGATCAGCAATGTGACCGGCGCGGTAGGGGCGCAGCAGGGTTTTTCCATAGTCGATCAATTGAAAGGCATGGGCGTGCGGGTGGATGACGGTACCCGTAGCGCCGACGATAGCTTGCGCAAATTGACGGCCGGCCGCTTGCAGGCGGTTGCCTTGCAGACACTGGAAGGCGATAACTCCATCCAACAGGCCGAGTTCGCCGGCAAGGTAGAAAAAGTCAGCCCACCCTTGGTGGAAAAGCCCTATTACCTGATGCTGTCAAAGCAATTTATCGGTAAATACGGCGACTTTTCCAAGGAAGTCTGGAACACCGTGGCGGCAGTACGCGATTCGGCGGAATACAAGAAGGCGGCAGGGGCATTCAAGTAGTCTCTCCGCTATTTTCCAGTAGTAGAAACGGGCATTCCGGTGGCGGGATGCCCGTTTTTCATATATATCGCACGTGCTGAAAATGTCGTGGCAGCACGCCAGGTCATTCCGCACCCAACACCCAGACAGGTAAGAACGTGACGACCCTACCCCCATGCCCCCAATGCAGTTCCGATTTGACCTATGACGATGGGGCGAACTTTGTTTGTCCTGAGTGTGCCCATGAATGGTCGCGCAATGCGGAGACCGAAACCGCGGCGGCCGGCAGGATTGTGCGGGATGCCAATGGCAATGTCCTGCAGGACGGCGATACCGTCGTCGTGATCAAGGATCTGAAAGTGAAGGGGTCATCCTCGGCCTTGAAGGTCGGCACCAAGGTCAAGAACATTCGGCTGGTCGAAGGCGATCACGATATAGATTGCAAGATCGACGGGTTCGGCGCGATGCAGCTGAAGTCGGAGTTCGTGAAAAAAGCGTAATTGCGGGTCCGGTAAGGACCGGTGCCGTCCACGCAGGCGCGTGGACGGCGTCTTTCACTTGCTTACTCGGCTTTTACCAGCGTTGCCGTGCTCCAGCCGCCGCCGAGCGACTGGTAGACGGTGACGAGGGCGGCCAGGCGGTTCTGCAAGGCGCTGACCCGGTCCCGTTCGGCGCCAAGGCGGTCCCGCTCCGCGTTGAGCAGATCCAGATAGCTGCTGGCGCCGGCCTTGTAGCGCAGCTCGGTCAATTGCTTGACCTTGTTCTGGCTATCGACGCGGGTCTGGGTCGCGATCAAGGCTTCGCGGGCGGCACGATGGCCGGCCAGTGCGCTGCGCGCATCGCCATAGGCGGCGCGGGCGGCCTGGGCGTAGGCCAGTTCGGCCTGGTTGCGGCTGGCCTTGGCTGCTTCCACCTGGGCATCGATCCTGGCCAGGCCTACCAGCGGCTGCAGCAAGGCGGCCCCGACGTTCCAGGTGCGGGCCGGTGCATCCAGCAGATTGCTCAGCTTGAGGCTTTCGCCGCCGAAGAAGCCGGTCAGCGACAGGCTGGGGAAGTAGCGGCGGCGGGTCTCGCCCAGGCTGGCTTCGGCCACGGCCAGTTGCGCCTCGGCCCGGCGGACATCAGGCCGGCGGGTCAGCAGGTCGGCCGGTAGGCCGGCCGGGATTTCCGGTGCCTTGGCCAATATTTCCAGACCCTTGCCCCGTTCTACCCGTCCTTCAATGACTTCCTTGGGGCTGCGTCCCAGCAGCACGGCCAGGGCCGCTTCGGCCTGTTCGCGGGCGGCCACGGCCTGCGGCAGGGCGGCTGCCACGCTGGAGCGCTCCACCTCGGCCAGCTTCAGCTCATAGTCGCTGGCGGCGCCCAGGTCGAAGCGCTTCTGTTGCAGCTTGAAGGCTTCGTCGCGGGTGGTCATCGACTGGCTGAGCAGGGCGACGTTGGCGTCCAGTGCCAACAGCGTGAAGTAGCTCTGGGCGGTCTGGGCGGCCACTGCGCTGCGAGTGGCTTCGCGGGCGTACTGGCTGGCCAGGACATTGGCCAGCGCGGCGTCCTTGGCCTTCCATACCCGACCCCATAGATCCAGCTCGTAAGAGACCGAGAGCCCGCCGTTGTAGACCGTCGAGGTCCCGGTCTGGCCCGGTTGGCCGGTCTCGTTGCTGGGATTGCGGCGGTTGGCGTTCAGGCCGAGGTTGACGTCGGGCAGCAAGGCCACCCGCGCCTGCGTCAGGGTGGAGCGCGACTGCTCCACGCTTTGCATGGCGGTCATGACCTCGGCATTGTGGCTCAGCGCTTCCTCGATCAAGCTCTTGAGGGTGGCGTCATCGAAGCTGGTCCACCAGGCCGATAGTTCGGCCGGGGCGGTTTCGCTCTGGTGGGCCGGCAGCGCGAAGCTGGGCGGCGGCGCGGTGCCGGCGCAACCGGCCAGGCCGGCAGCGACCAGCAGTGCCAGCAGGCTGCTTTGCATGGGCTTACTTTTCATCGTGGATATCTCCTGCAACGATGCCGTATTCGCTTTCGGCTTTCGGCGTCAGCAATTCTTCCGGCTTGGTCTTGAGCTTCTTGTCCGTGATCAGCTTGAAGAACAGCGGGACGAAAAAGATTGCCAGGAAGGTGGCCGCCATCATGCCGCCCACCACCCCGGTGCCGACCGAAGTCCGCGCACCGGCGCCGGCGCCGGACGAGATCGCCAGCGGCAGCACGCCGAGGATAAAGGCCAGCGAGGTCATGATGATGGGCCTGAAGCGCAGGCGAGCCGCTTCGATCGCCGCGGCAGCCGGCGGATAGCCTTCGTGGTGCTTCATCACCGCGAACTCGACGATCAGGATGGCGTTCTTGGCAGCCAGTCCCAGCAGCGTGACCAGACCGATCTGGAAATACACGTCGTTGGAATATGCGCGCAGTTTCACCGCCACCAGGGCGCCGAAGATACCGAACGGCATGGCCAGCAGCACGGAGAAGGGTAGGGACCACTTCTCGTACTGCGCCGCCAGGATCAGGAACACCATCACGGCGGCCAGCACCAAGGCGATGATGGAAGCGCTGGAAACCTTCTTTTCCTGGAAGGCGGCGCCGGTCCATTCATAACCTACATCGCTTGGCAGTACCTGTTTGGCGGTTTGCTCGAAGGCGGCAATGGCTTCGCCGGACGAGTGGCCCACCGTGGGTCCGCCCAGCAGTTTTACCGCCGGCAGATTGTTGTAGCGATCCACCGTATCGGGGCCGGTGCTGTAGCTGACCTTGGCAAAGGCCGACAGGGGCACCATCTCGCCGCGCTGGCTACGTACATACAGGTTGCCGATATCCTCCGGCCGCTTGCGGTACTGCGCATCGGCGCTCATCAAGACCTGCCATGCGCGACCGTACTTATTGAAGTCGTTGACATAGTAGGTACCCAGCGTGCCTGCCAGGGTGTTGAAGGCGTCGGTCAGCGGAATGCCCAGCGACTTCGCCCGTTCGCGGTCCACGTCCACGTACAGCTGTGGCGCATTGGCCTTCCACAGCGTTTGCACGCCATGGCGGTCGCCGCCGCTCAGCACCGGGTTCTGCATGGTGGCGCCTATCATCGCACCCACCGAAGGGGCCAATGCCTTGGCACCGCCTTCGCCGCGGTTCTGCAGGTAGACCGTGAAGCCGCCGGTGTTGTCCAGGCCGAAGATGGCCGGTGGCGCGAACGCCATGACCAGCGCTTCCTTGATGGCCCCGGTCTTCATAAAGAACTCGCCCACCAATTCATTGGTGTTCATCGTGCGTTCGTCCCAATGCTTCTGGGTGACGAAGATGGTGGCTGCATTGTTCTTGAAGCCGCCGCCGATAAAGTCCATGCCGGCAAAGGCGATCACATGCTCATTGGCCGGGTTGGACTGGATCGCGCCCACTACCTGCTTCAGCACTGCGTCGGTACGTTGCAGCGAGGCGCCATCGGGCAGGAATACCGCGCCGATGTAATAGCCCTGGTCTTCGTCCGGCACCAGGGAGCTGGGCGT
Source organism: Chitinimonas arctica (assembly GCF_007431345.1). Taxonomy (NCBI): domain Bacteria; kingdom Pseudomonadati; phylum Pseudomonadota; class Betaproteobacteria; order Neisseriales; family Chitinibacteraceae; genus Chitinimonas; species Chitinimonas arctica. The sequence goes on from NZ_CP041730.1 coordinate 4,367,744, forward strand.
GAACTTGAACAGGCCGGCGGTGACCACCAGCATGCCGACGAATAGCGCGATACCCAGCAGCGAACGCTTCATCATGAATGTCACGCCGCCGACATAGCGGTCGGTGACGCGATGGAAGAAGTCGTTGAACCACAGGAAGAAGCGGGCGGTCTGCTTGTGCTCGCGCTTGAGCATCAGCACGCACAGGGCCGGCGTCATGGTCAGCGCCACGATGCCCGACAACACCACGGCAATCGAGATGGTGACCGCGAACTGGCGATACAGCTCACCGGTCAGGCCGCCAAGGAAGGCGATCGGCACGAACACCGCGCACAGCACCAGCACGATGGCGATAACCGGACCGGTCACTTCCTTCATGGCCAGCAGGGCTGCCTCGCGGGCAGGCAGATGCTGCTCGTGCATGATCCGTTCGACGTTCTCCAACACCACAATGGCATCGTCCACCACGATACCGATGGCCAGCACCATGCCGAACAGGGTCAAGGTGTTGATCGAATAACCCAGCATATGCAGGCCGGCAAAGGTACCGATCAGCGATACCGGCACGGCCAGCGTGGGGATCAGGGTCGCGCGCCAGTTTTGCAGGAACAGGAACACCACCGCGAACACCAGGACCATGGCTTCGGCCAGGGTCTTGATCACCTCGTGGATAGAGACTTCCACAAAGCGCGTAGTATCGTACGGCACTGCATAGCTCAGGCCTTTCGGAAACTGCGCGGCCAGACCGGTCATTGTCGCTTTGACTTCGCTGGCGACATCCAGGGCATTGGCGCCGGGCTGCAGGAAAATACCCATCAGCACAGCGGGCTTGCCGTTGTATGTACCATTGAAGTCATTGTCCTTCGAGCCCAGTTCGATCCGGGCGATATCCTTCAGGCGCAGCTTGGCGCCGTCCGGATTGGAGCGGACGATGATGTTCTCGAACTCTTCCGGCGAATTGAGCCGGCCCTTGGCGGTGATGGTGTAGACCATCTCCTGCTGGCCGCCGTTGGGCGACTGGCCGATCTTGCCGGCGGCGAACTGTGCGTTCTGCTCGGCAATGGCGGCCGCCACTTCAGGCACGGTCACCCGCAGCTGGGCCATGCGATCCGGCTTGAGCCAGATGCGCATGGCGTAGTCCTTGGCACCGAAGATCTGCACATTGGTCGTGCCGGGAATCTTCTTGATGCTGTCCAGCACGTTCAAGGTGACGTAGTTCGAGGTGAACAGGTCGGTGTACTTGTCTTCCGGCGAATAGAAGGCCAGCACCTGGAGGAAGGCCGAGGAGCCTTTCTCCACCGATACACCCTGGCGGCGGACTTCTTCCGGCAGGCGGGCATCGGCTTGCTTGACCCGGTTGTTGACGTTGACCGCGGCCTTGTCCACGTCGGTGCCGATCTCGAAGGTGGCGGTGATTTCCACCGCACCGTTGGAGGTCGAAGTGGACGACATATACATCATGCCTTCCAGGCCGGTAATGGCGTTTTCCAGCGGGGCCGCTACGGTCTCGGCAATGGTCTCCGCCGAGGCGCCGGGGTAGAAGGCGCGAACCTGCACCACCGGCGGCGAGATTTCAGGGTACTGCGCGATGGGCAGGATACGCATCGACGCCAGACCCGCGATCACGATAAAGATCGAGATCACGAAGGCGAAGATGGGCCTGTCGATAAAGAAGCGTGAAAACATGTATGGTCGCCCCTGGTTAAGACTTGGCAGCCGGAGCACCGGCCGGCGGCTGCTGGGCAGCCTTGGCGGCTTCCTCGGCCGTTAGCGGCGATACGGGCTGGTACGGGTAGAAGATGCGGGCCATGCCGTCGACGATGACCTTGTCGCCGGCCTTGAGCCCTTTCTTGATCAGCCAGCCATTGGGTTCGTCCGCGCCCAGCCTGACCCAGTCGCCCACCACCACGGGGGCGGGCACGGCGGCCGGCTTGCCATCCTTGCCGGCACCGACCACGTAGACGAACTTGCCGTTCGCATCGTCGAGCACGGCGCGTTGCGGCACGGCGATACTGTTCGGCCGTTTGGCGCCGGACAGCACGACCCGGACGAACTGGCCCGGCGAAAGCTCGCCGCGTGGATTGGCGAACTGGGCGCGGCTGGCAAAGGCGCCGGTGTTGGCGTCGGCCTTGTAGTCGCTGAAGTTCAACTTGCCGGTTTCCTTCAGCCAGTGGCCATCGCTGCTTTTGAGCCTGACCGCATAGCCGCTCTCCGGCAGCTTGAGCGTGCCGTTGGCGACTTCGCCCTGGACACGGCCGCGATCGGATTCCGACAGGGCGAAGTTCACGTCCATGGGGTCGGTCTGCGCCATGGTGGCCAGCAGGCTGTCGCCCTGGGCATTGGCCAGGCTGCCTTCAACCTTGAGCGCCCGCCCTACCACGCCGGTGATCGGCGCGCGTACGTCGGTGTAGCCCAGGTCGATGCCGGTGGACTTGCTTTGTGCCTGGGCGGCCTTCAGGCCGGCGCGGGCGATATCCAGTGCCGACGCGGCGGTATCGAATTCCTGTTGGCTGATGGCCTTGGCCTCGATCAGCGGCTTGAGGCGGGTGAACTCGCGCTCGGCCTGCTTGAGGCGGGCCTCGGCGGTGGTCACATTGGCATCGGCGGCGGCGGCGGCGGCGGCCAAGGGCGCTGGATCAAGCCGGAACAAGGTCTGGCCGGCCTTGACCTGGCTGCCTTCCTCGAACAGGCGCTTATCCACGATACCGGTCACCCGCGCGCGAATTTCCACTTCACGGGAACCATTTGTCTGGCCCGGGTATTCAAAGTCGATAGGAATGTCGCGAATGCTGACGGCTTCGTAGGTCACCATCGGTGGCGGCATGCCGCCACCGCCGTCTTGTGGCTGGCCCTTGCCGCAGGCGGCCAGAAGCGCGGTAATTATCAGGGCCGGTGCCAGGCGCAATGCGTAGGCGCGGGGAGGGGTGAGGCGTGAGGCGTGCATGGGTGAGTCCTCGCGATACTGAAGAAGTGGAGCGATAAGGTAGAGCGGATACGGGCGCCGTTTCGGCTGACACCAAACTGACAGCATAGGAAGTGCCGGAGCAAGCCGCCAGTTTGGCGTTTTGTCATGACAAACAAGCATTTGCCAAACCGCGGGCTTGCTTTGGGTTTGACGATGTGCCAGATTTTAGATACATACACGTATGTTTGTAAACACTGATGACGCCGTGGTTATTAAGACATCCACGTCGTTAGCAATATAAAATCGCGATATGGCTAGAAAAACTAAGGAACAAGCGGCGGAAACCCGCGAACTGCTGCTAGATGCAGCAGAGCGGGTCTTCCATGCAAAAGGGGTAAGCCGCGCCGCATTGGACGATATCGCCCGCGATGCGGGTATGACGCGCGGGGCAATTTATTGGCATTTTGCCAATAAGGCTGCCATCTTCACCGCCATGTGCGACCGGGTGTCACTGCCCATGCAGGCGATGCTGAACACCCTGGTGGCCGATCCGGGCGACGACCCGCTTGGCCGCTTGGTACAGGACGGCGCCGACATCCTACGCCAAGTTGCCAACGACCCGCGCACATTGCGGGTGTTCGAGATCATCCTGTTCAAGACCGAGCTGAGCGAAGTGGTGGCCGAGGTCATGGCCGAAGAAGCCGAGCGGGCCGCCAGTTGCCGCCGGCAAATGGCCATCGTGCTGCAGGCCGCCCAGCGCCTGGGCCAACTGCCCGCCCATGTCGATTGCTACCTGGCCGCCTTCGCCCTCAACAGCTTTCTGATCGGCTGTATCCGCGAATGGCTGGAATTACGTGAATTCGACCTGGCGGAGAAGGCCGATTGGTTGATGCATACTTTCTATGCGGGCTTGCGGCATGCGCCGATGCGAACATGAACCATGCGCCCTTGGTAGTGAATCGTTGAACAAACACGGAATTGAATGGTCTGTTCGGTATCCAGTGGCCTGTAAAGAAGCGTAGTCTTACTTCCGATGTTGGCTTTGCGAGGATTCGCACATGAGCTTGAAAACAAAGAAGCAAATTGATCCCAGCTTTACGACTTCCGAGAAGGCGCGCATACCTCAGGGAGGAGCCTACAGGCGTTCGATGATCGTACGTCTGTGGAAGGAGATTGGCACTGACCGCAAAATCCGCGAAGCAGAAGGCGCCAACGTAAGGAGGCTGACTTTCGGTTCGGTTATCGTTGAAGTATCCGCTCTCGACCGGGCAGAGATCCAACGTAATGTCAAAGTGGGTCAAGCTGCGCTAGCACGTGCCAAAAACACAATCGTCCAAGCCGGTGTTGATTTGCCGGAACAGGAGGGGGTGCCGCTGTTTCATGCCGATCCTAACCGCCCAGGTAAACTGGTCCGCGAACTGGATGGCAAGCGCGAGATTGGCTCGTTTGTGAACGGCATCTTTCTGGTGGGCTGATGACCACGCCGGATAAAGCCGTGGATGCTTTCCTCAAAACGGCCGTGGATGCTGTCCTTGATGCGCAGCGTCAATCTGAAAAGCCTTTGGCGATTGTTCTTGCCGGCCACAACGGGTCTGGTAAATCGACAATGTGGTACCTGCAGTTGGCCGACAAGCTGCAAGTACCGCTCGTCAATGCCGATCGTATGATGCTGTCCATTCTCCCGGAAGTTAATCAAAACCAACACCTTCCAGCTTGGGCTGCCAGGCTGCGGGACAACGACACCAGCTGGATGAAAGTCGCTCAAATGGGTGTCGAGGCTTTTGTTGCCCAGGCCATGCTGCACGGGATCCCATTTGCCATGGAGACTGTATTTTCCCATTGGCGCCGACAGGAAGACGGTTCATTTGAATCCAAGATTCGGAAGATCGAAGAGATGCAGGAAGCTGGATACTTTGTGCTGCTGTTTTTTGTTGGACTCTCAGACGAACAGCTCTCGATAGCTCGAGTTTCCACGCGGGTTATCGCGGGCGGCCACAATGTAGATGTCGAGAAACTTGTCCAACGTTTCCCGCGAACCCAAAAGGCGATTCGGCAAGCCGTTAAAGTAGCCGATGCGGCTATCCTTACGGACAATAGCCGTGAACGGAGCGACGCATTTACGGTTTGCCGCATTCAAATGCGTGACAAGGTGGTCTATGACCGACGAATTTCGGAAACGGATACACCGAAAGTTATACGGAATTGGCTCGATATCGTGTGTCCACTCCCAACCTAAGTCCATCCCTTAACGGGCTGGAGAGAAACTCCCAACTCATGTCGTAGTGCGGATATCAGGCAGAATAAATCGCCCCCAAAACCCGAGCACCGGCGGCACCGGTAACCGCCGGCAGATTGCCTGGCTGTCCAGCCAGGCATTGCTTGGCGAGCCAGGCAAAGGCGACCGCTTCGACCCAGTCAGGATGCAGACCCAGCGCTTCGGTGCTGCTCACCAGGCGCGGCGCCAGCAGCGCGGCCAGCCAGCGCATCATTGCGCCGTTGCGGGCGCCGCCGCCGCAGATATAGATCGCCTCTGCCTCACCGGCCTCTTGCTCGATTTCGTTGGCGATGCTGCGGGCGGTGAACTCCAGCAAGGTGGCTTGCACATCCACCGGCGCCAGGCCCGGGAGCCCGGCCAGATGTTGGTCCAGCCAGCCGAGGTGGAATAGATCGCGGCCGGTGCTCTTCGGCGGCGCCAGGTCGAAATATTCGTCGGCCAATAATCGTTCCAACAGTTCGTTCACGCTATTGCCCGCGGCCGCCCAGGCGCCGTCGGCATCGTAGGGCTGGCCATGGTGGCGGGCGTTCCAGCCGTCCAGCAGCACATTGCCCGGCCCGCAATCCCAGCCGCGCACGGCACCCTTGGCGGGCAGGTCGGTGATATTGGCGATGCCGCCGATATTGACGACCGCACGGTGCCGCTTGCCGCCGAATACGCCCCGATGGAAGGCCGGCACCAGCGGGGCGCCTTGGCCGCCGGCCGCCACGTCGCGGCTGCGGAAGTCGGCTACTACGCGGATACCGCTACGTTCCGCCAGCAGCGCCGCGTTGCCTATCTGCACGGTAAACCCAAGTTCGGGCCGATGCCGCAAGGTCTGGCCATGCATGCCGATGGCCGCTACCTGGTCGGGTGCGACGCCGGCTTCGGCCAGTACGGCCGCCACGCTGGCGGCATAGGCCTCGGCCAGCGCGTTGGCCGCCAGTGCCACCCGTTGCAGTTCGTTGTCGCCGGGCGTCTGCAAGGCCAGCAATTCGGCATGCAAGCCAGCCTCGAAGGGGCGAAGAGCCGTACCCAGCAAACGCGGATTGCCGCTGGAGAAATCGACCAGGGCGCAATCGATGCCGTCCAGGCTGGTGCCGGACATCAGGCCGATATAAAGAGTGGATTCAGACATGACACGGCGCTGATAAGGGGGAGTGGGGCTAGCCTATGGCGGCGCCCAGGTGAATGCAAGCAGGTTTTTCAGAAGCCAGCAAAATCCTGGGAGGATGGCCGTATAGGTTAAAATCGGCGGTTTCGAATCTCGCGGCGTGTCTGGCACGCCGGCTCAGTGGAGAGTTTCAGCATGCCCCAATCCGCCCTTTTCCAGGATCTGCAAGATCGTGGCCTGATCGCCCAGGCGACCGATGCCGCTGCGCTCGATGAACTGCTGGCCAAGGAAGCGGTGACCCTCTATTGCGGTTTCGACCCGACCGCAGACAGCCTGCATATCGGCAGCCTGGTGCCTATCCTGGTGCTCAAACGTTTCCAGGATGCGGGCCACAAGCCCATCGCGCTGGTGGGTGGCGCCACCGGCATGATCGGCGATCCCAGTTTCAAGGCCAATGAGCGCAAGCTCAATACCCCCGATGTGATCGAGGGCTGGGTGCGGAAGATCCGCGACCAGGTCGCGCCATTCCTGCGCTTCGAGGGCGACAATGCCGCCGTGATGGCCAATAACCACGACTGGTTCGGTGGCATGGGCGTGCTCGATTTCCTGCGCGATATCGGCAAGCACTTCTCGGTCAACGCCATGATCAAGAAGGAGTCGGTGCAGCAGCGTATCAGCCGCGACGATCAAGGCATTTCGTTCACCGAATTCTCCTACAGCCTGTTGCAAGGCTATGACTTCAGCGAGTTGAATCGCCGCCATGGCTGCAAACTGCAGATCGGCGGTTCCGACCAATGGGGCAATATCACCGCCGGTACCGATTTGACCCGCCGCCTTAACCAGCAACAGGTGTTCGGCCTGACCTTGCCGCTGGTGACCAAGTCGGATGGCACCAAGTTCGGCAAGACCGAGTCGGGTACGATCTGGCTGGACGCGAAAAAGACATCGCCCTACGCCTTCTACCAGTTCTGGTTGGGCACGGCCGATGCGGACGTCTACAAATTCCTGCGTTTCTTCACTTTCCTGACACCGGCCGAGATCGACGCCATCGAAGCGGCGGACAAGGCGCGCGAAGCCAAGCCGGAAGCCCAGCGCATCCTGGCCGAGCAGATCACCGCCGTGGTGCATGGCCAGGACGCGGTGGTGGCGGCGCAGCGGATCAGCCAGAGCCTGTTTACCGACAGCCTCGCCGCATTGACCGAGGCCGATTTCGAACAGCTGGCCCAGGACGGCATGCCGGGCATCGTGCTGGACCCCGCCAGCGGCGGTCTGGTCGAAGCCTTGGTGGCGGCCGGCCTGGCCAAGTCCAAGACCGAAGCGCGTACCTTTATCCAGAGCGGCGCAGTCAGCGTCAACGGCCAGAAGGCCACCGTGCTGGAACACGCCTTTGACGATGCCGAGCGCTTGTACGGCCGTTTTACCTTGCTCAAGCGGGGCAAGAAAAACTATGGCCTGATCAGTTGGGTAGCCGAGGCGACCTAAAGCGCCCGCGCTACCCAGTCGTCGACCGAACAAGGGCGGTGCAATCGAGCACCGCCCTTGTTCGTGGTGCGCCTGGAATTCGCCGTTGCCTGCATGCCCCTTGGCCTATATTCAATGGGCCGAGCATGCTTCAAGGACGTCTGGTGCACGAACCCACCTCCGCCTCTCCCGACTTTCTCTCCACTCTGCCTGCCGGGCCGCGCGAGCGGCGGTTGGCGCGGGCGGTGGTCGGCGTTTCCTTGCTTTTCTTCCTCTTGGCGGTGCCCTTTGCCAAGGTGCCGCTACCGAAAGTCTGGGCCTTCATCCCAATCTATCAAGCGTCGCTGGTGATCAATGACCTGATTACCGTGGTGCTGCTGCTGGGGCAGTACGCCATGTTGCGTACCCGCTCCCTGCTGGTACTGGCCTGCGCCTATCTTTTTACCGGGGCGATCGCCGTGCTCCATGGCCTGACCTTTCCCGGCCTGTTTGCGCCGGACGGGCTGCTGGGTGCGGGGAAGCAGAGCACCGCTTGGCTGTATATGTTTTGGCACGGCGGTTTTCCGTTTTTCATCATCGCCTATGTCCTGCTGAAAGATCGTGAGCGCGAGGGTAGGCAGCTCGACGAAGCGGTGTATCGGTCCATCGCCTTCGGCGCGTTGGCAACGCTGGGCCTGGTGGCCGCCTGCGGCATGCTTGCCACCCTGGGTAAGGCATTCTTCCCCGATTTACTGGTGGCCGGCCGCTATACGCCCGCCATGCATGCGGTGATCACCGCGGTCTGGTTGCTCAGCCTGGTCGCCTTGGCTGCGCTGTGGTTTCGGCGTCCCCATGCCCTGCTGGATGAGTGGCTGATCGTGGTGATGTATGCCTGGCTATTCGATATCGGGCTTTCCGCGGTTTTCAATGCCGGCCGCTTCGATCTCGGTTTCTATGCGGGCAGGGCGTATGGCTTATTGGCGGCGAGTTTTGTCCTGATGGTGCTCTTGCTGGAGAACGGCATGCTTTATGCTCGTCTCTTGGGCATGCATGCGCGCGAGCAGAAGAACCTGGCCGAATTGCGCGCGGCTAACCAGGAGCTTGAAAGCTTTTCCTATTCGGTTTCGCACGATCTGCGTTCACCGCTGCGCGCGGTGGATGGCTATGCCTGTATGTTGGAGCGGCGGGTAGCCGATCGATTCGACGCCGAGGAGCGGCGGCTTTTAGGGGTGATCCGTGGCAATGCCAAACAAATGGGCACGCTGATCGATGATCTGCTGGCTTTTTCGCGACTGGGGCGGCAGCAGCTATCCACCCAGTCGGTAGCGCTCAACACCCTGGTGGCACCATTGGTTGCACAGCTGCAGAGCGAGTGCCATGGCCGTAATGTCGAGTTTGTCGTCGGTGAATTGGGCTGCGCATTGGCGGATCCGGGCCTGCTGCGGCAGGTGCTGGCCAACTTGCTGGGCAACGCCGTCAAGTTCACCCGCCAAGTCGAGTCCGCCCGTATCGAGGTGGGTTGCCGAACACTGGCCGGTGGTACCGCCGTCTACCATGTGTCGGACAATGGTGCCGGTTTCGATATGCGCTTTGCCGACAAGCTGTTCCGGGTGTTCGAGCGCTTGCATGACGGTGCCGACTACGAGGGAAGTGGCATCGGCCTATCCATAGTCCAGCGCATCGTCCAGCGGCATGGCGGACGAATCTGGGCGGAATCCGAGCCGGGCGGGGGGGCGACGTTCTACTTTACGCTGGCGCCTTGAGCGGACCGCTGAGCAGCTTTGAGAAGTAACTTGCAATGCACGACAGGGACAAGGACGGATTCGGCGCAAAGTAGCAGGAGCTGGCCGTCAGGCGGATTTGTTCGCGCAGCCGGGATTCGGGGCTCAGACTGTGGCGCATACGCCACGCTCGTCCAGCCACCTGGCGCGTGATCTTGCTGTGTACGCTTCGCTGGCGGCATATCATCCGAGAGCAGGGCTTGCACTACCCGTAGTTCCTGACTCGCGTAGGGGCTGAACGTGTAGGGTTTGAACAGCAGGGTGCCAACCGGAGCCCTGCTTGGCTGGAGCGGTCTTGCCAACAGGGGCCGCCGAATTGGGAAGAGGAGCAGGCATGAGCAATGCACGCACTTTGAGAAGAAGCATCCGCTTATTTGGCGAACCAGATGCAGAAACGGCGCTGAGCAAACTGATGCAGGAAAAACCGACCACCCGTGAACAACATCTGGAGGCCCTGCTCAAGCGCGGCGACACCCGTCGGCGGGTAGAAGATCACCTGTTGACGAAAGCGTCCCTGGATTTATGGTAAGGGATAGCGCTATCATGTGCTGCCCTGCGGTTTTCTCTATACTAGAAAATCCCAATCGCTGGTCCATCTGAACTTCCTCTCAAGCGGTGCCTCTTAAGAAACCGCGGTAACCATTTGGATCTGGATTCCGCCGGGCTGGCCACCAGTCCGGCAACGATTGCCCCGTTTGCTAAAGGCCTAATCCGTGGCTACCACCGCGCGGTCTTGCTGGCGACCCTGGGCTGAATTAGCGCGCCGCGTAAATTCTTTTCCCACTTCCAAAATTGAATAGTTAAAAGAAAGCATGAAAACTAGAAACGCCAATAACCTCGATGCAGCGCAAGCACGTGCAGCGCTTGAAGCACTATTCGGCGGACCGGCCCCTTCGTCCGAACCGGCGGCGGAACAAGTACTTGAAGGCCACGCCCTGATCGCCCGTAAGGCGGCCAATGCCAATGCCCTCTCTTCCAAGGTTGATTTGTTGCGACGCAAGCGTGAAGCCATGACCGCCGTGCAGCAAGCGGCCGCTTCATTGGGTTTTTCGATAGAAGAGTTGCGCCAGGCGGTTGCAGAACCGGCTTCGGCGAATACGTCTTCCTACTGAATCCAGTAGATGTAAAAGCTTTTTATCGTTGCCGGAGGTTCGGCACGTTTGGGCTGACGCTAGCTTAAAACCCACATATGCCAAGTGGATAATCGCGGATTCTAAATTCCCGCGCCGCCTTTGTGCTCCCCGTTGATATGTCTATTGCGTAATTACGCTCTTGAGTCGGCTTGTCCGAAAAGCGGCTTAATTGCTTGGGCTATTAGAATTGGTAGGCTAGCTTATTTGATAGTCTGATTAGCGGATGAGAAGCGCAGGAGACGGAAAGAAAAGAGCCCCGCGAACATTGTCGGCGAGGCTCTTGGCCGTGCTCCCCAAGCCTTGCCATTGCAGCAAGGCATCTACGGAGCAGGCTTGGGTAAAACCCGGTTTATTTGCCGCGACGGCGACGCGCGGTGAAGCCGATCAAGCCCAGGCCGGCCAGCAGCATGGCATAGGTTTCCGGCTCGGGTACGGCGCCGGTGATCTTGATCGAATCGATCTCTTCCCAGGCGTTCAGGTCGTGATCGGTATTGGTATAGATCTTGAGGCCCTTGACCGCGAAAGCGGTCTGGGCCCAGGTGATGGCAAAGTCGACCGGGGTACCGGCCTGGCTGGTGTCGGTGCCCGACCAGACATTGTGCAGGCTGCCGTCGAGGCCGATGGCATCGACCTGGTAGACGAAGCCGTTACCATAGGTTTCGCGGATGGTTGCACCCGTGGCAAACACCGCCTGGTCGAAGGTGACCGATACCCATTCCAGGCTGCCGTTCCTCGGGCTAGGCGCCCAGGCGGTGCTGATGTCGCCATAGGAGAAGGTGTTGGAAGCGCCCAGGACTTGCGAGGCGGACCAGCTACCGCTGCTCCACTGCGAGCTGAAGCCGGCGAGGCCGCTGGCGAATTGGTCAATCGAGGGGGCTGCTTGAGCAACGCTCATCATCAGGCCGGCGGCCAGTGCGGATAGGGCGAACAGAGGGCTTTTCTTCATAGGTTTCTCCAGGTTGAAATCAGGCTGGGCACCCGGTGAAGCCATGGTCTGCCCGGGGAGCATGCTGTGGCATGCGGGCGGTGCTGGCAATAGTCCAAACGACTTACTAAAAGCAGGCAGTTTGGACTGCCTATGGGGCATTGCGTGCTTCTCGTGAGTAATAGGGTGAGCATTGGCCGCCACAGGCACGTTTCCTGCTGCCTTCCCCGGTAGATAGAAGCCATCCACTCCGAGGGAAGCCGCCATGAAACCATTCCTGTTACAGCCGAAAATGCTGTCGCTCTTCAATGTCTTCTACCCGACCGGCTATATCTTTGCCATGTTCCCCACCCTCGAACACGCGGTGGAGGCTGAGCGGGCCTTGGTCGCTTGCGGCCTGTCGGAGCAGGACATCCTGTTCGTCGAACCCGGCGCCATCCTGTCCGAGATTGCCGCGACCATCGACGATGAGAAGGACTCGCTTCCCTCGGTAGGTACCGAAAGCGAATACATCCGCCTATACCGTGATTTAGCCCGGCAAGGGCATTGCGCCTTGATGATTCCGGCCGCCTCGGGCGGCGAAACGGAATTGGCGATGACACAGTTAAGGCGATTCCCCTTGTCCGATGCCCGTCGTTATCACCTGTTGGCGATCGAGGCGCTGACGTAGGGCATTCGTGAGACGGAACCGTCATGGAGAGTGCGAACGCCATGACGGCAACGGGGGCGCGCTGTCGGCCGGTTAGTCGTCCAAGGTTTCATGTACCGCCGTTGCGCCTTGCTTCCAGTAACTGGCGGCGCGTATGCGCGATTTATCCATGCCGTGTGTGCCCACCAATTGCTTGCGTACCGCCTGGATGGCGGCCGATTCGCCTGCCGCCCAGGCATACCCCTCGCCGGTTGGCAGCGATAGTTGCGCTACCGCATCCGCCAGGCGGCTTAAGCCGGTCTCGTCGCCATGTTGCCGGTGCAGCCATTGCAAATTCAGCGTGGCGGCACTGGACAGGTCCAACTCGGCGGAGGCATCGGCGACTTCGATAAGCACGATCGCCTGCTTGCCGGCCGGCAGCTGTTCCAGGCAACGCGCGATGGCGGGCAGGGCGGTTTCATCGCCCAACAGCAGGTACCAGTCGAAGCCGGTAGGAATCACGAAGGATCCGCGTGGACCGCCGATGCCCAGGTATTGGCCCGGCTGGGCTTGAGCCGCCCAACTGGCGGCAGGCCCCTCGCCGTGCAGGACGAATTCAATGTCCAGTTCCCCGCGCGCCAGGTCAAAGCGCCGGGCGTGTAGTCGCGAGCAACGCTGCGGGGCTTGTGCTCGCTGAACACCGGTCCGTTCGGACCTGCTTCCGGCAGGGTCGGCAGCTGCTCGCCAGGTGCCGGGAAAAACACTTTGATATGGTCGTCGAAAGAGTCGGAGACGAAATCGCTTAGCTCGTCGCCTTGCAAGGTGACGCGCAACAATCCGGGAGTGACACGGTGGGTATGGCTGACCCGTAGCAGGCGGAACTTGAGGGCATGGCGGACGCGTTGGACTTGCAGATCGGGTCTAGTCATGGTGGCCGGTTTCCTTCTTGGCGGAGTGAGGGGTAGGGGACGCCGGCTCGCCGAGGATCTCGGCGGTGGCGCGGGCCAGGATGGCGGCGATACGCTGTTGCTCTTCGCTGGAGGCGTGGCCGCATTGCGACAAGGCTTGCTTCAGCGCAAGGCGGGCTTGCCGGTACCCGGATTGGCCGGCGCCTTCGTCGTCGCCGTCGGTTTCACCGGAAAATGCGCGCCGGATCCTGTCCATCTTGCCGGCGATATGGGCCAGTTTGGCGAGCATGGCATCCACGCGGGGCCGGTTTTCGTGCAGGTAGGTCCGGCCGGCTTCGGTCAGGTGGTAGCACTTCTTATTACCACCCGCTTCAATCGTGGCATAGCCGAGTTCTTCCAGATAGGTCAGGGCCGGGTAAACCATGCCGGGACTTGGACTATAGAAGCCGTTACTACGGGCTTGCAGCAGTTTGATCAATTCATAGCCGTGGCTGGCTTGCTCCTCCAGCAAGGCCAGCAGCAGCAGTTGGAGGTCGTCGGAGCTGAATTTGCGGCCGCGATTGAAGCCATCGCCTTCGCCGAATCCGCCTGTACCGCTGCCGAAGGACGCGCCGCCGTGGCTATGGCCATGGCGGCCCATGGCGCGCTGGCCGATAAGATGGGAAAGACGGGCGATCAGGTGGCCGAAGCGGGCTTGGGTGTGGTGATGTCGCATGGGGTGCTCCATTTATATCGTAAGATTCATCTTAAGACATATCGTAAGATATATAAGAGACAAGGGCGGGTCAAGGATTCCTTGTTCGCCAGGGTGTTTTGCGATAAAAACGGGCGGTAAAAATATGACCAATGGATATATTATTGGCTTGATCATAAAAATCGCTTTGTTTCATCCCCCAAATGGGGGATACTGCAGCCTTCCTCCTCCTCTGGCCGCCAAGTTTTTTCAGGCGGCCGTTTTTTTGCCTGTAGCAAACGCAGCGTGGCCTGCCTGAGCCTACTGCGATAAATGACAGGAATGCCCTAGGGGCGGGAGGCGCGCGCTACTGATACCATGCGGCTTGTGTGAAACCCGTATTGCGCAGAATGCCAATGACTTCCCCTGAATCGCTCAATTTCCTGGCCCGCTCAGCTTGCCCCTTGCAAGCGCGGGATATGTCGGCGCAGCCACGGCTAGATCCAGCGGCGGGCCGAAAATGACCGGTCTGCAAAATGTGCTCAAGCAGCTGTCGCGCTTACCTGGTCGTTTGTTGGCGGCCGTTTCGGGCGGCAAGGGTGTCGCCGGACCGACCATTCCCGTGCTCAGCAGTCCCCCTCGCCATATCGACAAGGCCGCGATCCTGGCCATGCCGCCGTTCGCCGGCTTGCCGCTGGCCGCCATCGAGGTGGTGCAGACGAGCGAGGCGGCGGAGCGGGCCTGCAAGGTGTTGGCCCAGGCCGGCACCATCGGTTTCGATACCGAATCCAAGCCCACCTTTCAAAAGGGCGAGCAGTCGCAGGGGCCGCATCTGATACAGCTGAGTACCGCGACGCAGGCCTTTCTGTTTCCCGTTCTGGACGGCAGCATCGCTGCGCCCTTGCGGGCCTTGCTGGAGTCGGAGCAGGTCGTCAAGGTCGGATTCGACCTGCGTTCCGACAAGGCGCAGATGGCGGCCAACCTGGCGTTGCGCTGCCAAGGGGTGCAGGATCTTGTGCCGTTGTTCCGCAAGGCCGGCTACCGCAATACCGTGGGCGCGGTACAGGCCGTCGCCTTGCTGTTCGGCCAGCATTACGCCAAGTCCAAGAGCGTGAAGATGTCCAATTGGGCGACTGCTTCCTTGAGCGTCAAGCAGCAGCGCTATGCCGCCAATGATGCTTATGTCGCCTTGCGCGCCTACCTCGCCCTGGCCAACGGGCATGGCGCGGGGAGCCGCCGCCGCTCATAGCGGGTCCCCTAATGCGCGACATCATGTCATTCCTGCTGGACCCCGCCGCGCTATCGAGCGAGCAAGCCGCCATCGTCGGCGATATGGCGCAGTCGCAGCGCGTCTATGCCACGGCCGGCAGCGGCAAGACGACCTTGCTGGCCCATGCAGCCTTGGCGCGCCGGATGGCCGGGGTGCCGGTCGAGCAGATCAAGCTGCTCACCTTTACCCGTACCGCTACCGAGCATCTGCGGCAATACCTGGCCGCCATGGCTTCCCAGCATCGCATCGATCTGCCTGAACCACGCACCATCCTGTCCTATGCCGGCCAATTGCTGCAGCGCCTGACACGTGCCGGCTATGGCCTGGCCGGCTCGCGTGCGCTGGGCATCAACGATCCGCAGTTGCGGGAAGCCTTGAGCGGCGCTATCCACCAGGGGGCCTTGGCCCTGCGGGACCACGACGACGAATTCGATATCCCGCAGGACAATCCGGCCAATCTGGCTACCCTGCATGCCCTGTTCACCCGTATCAAGGGCGAGCGGCGTTTTGACCTGCGAACCTTGCTGGACAGCGACGACGCCATCGAATTGGATGTGCTGGCCGAACAGGCCAGGCAGCCGGTCGCGGTCATGGCCTTCCTGGTGGCGTTCGAGCGTATCCGCGAGCGGAAGAGCTTTATGACCTTCGCCGACGTGCTGACTCAGCCATTGGATCTGCTGGCGCAATTTTCCGATGCCTACCAGGTGGTCAAGGAAGCCGAATGGGTCTTGCTGGACGAAGCCAATGACTTGAATAGCGCGCAGCTGCAGGTCGCGCTGGCCGGCCGTCTGCGCAGCGCCAAGGTTATCGCGGTCGGCGACGAGAACCAGTGTGTGCTGACCAGCCTGGGTGCGCATCCCGAGGTCATGGCGCGGGAATTTCCCGCGCGGGTTCCCGGCGCGGTCGATGTCACCCTGGCCGGCGCGCGCCGCTTCGGCGGTGGATTGGCCAAGCGTATTCAGCGCACCGTGCGGCAACAGTCCGCGGCGGCCAGCCAATGCCACTCGGTGGCCGCGCATGTCACCAAGGTCCAGGCGGTATCCTGCGATATCCCATCCCGGACGGTAGCCCTGCTGGCCGAGCATCTAGCGGCCGACGCCACGGGCACGGCGGCGGTGCTGAGCCGAGAGCGCCACTTGCTGGTGGATATCGAAGTGGCCTTGGTGGAGAGCAAGATCGCCTACGAGCTGGACCTGGGCCAGCCTTTTTTCTTCGATCCCACCGTCACCGCCTTGCTGGGATTGTTGGCGGCCGGCGGCAACCGTTTGGCGAAGCTGGGCAAGGTCGTGGTGGCGCCCGCCTTCCGCGCCGATATGATCGTCGAGTTGGCTGGCCTGCTGTTTCCGGAGTATCCCATCGAGGAACGCGAGCGCGCGCGTGCCGATCTACTGGCCATTACCGACGGCAGCGGCAGTTTTCTGCGCTATGCCGTCGAACAGGCCCACCGCCTGTCCGGCCAGCTTGCCACGCGCGATCAAAGGCTGGCGCGCTTCAATACCCATTGGGACTACCTGGTAGCGATCGAGGCCGATGCGCCGGCGGCAGAGGTGCTGGCAGAATTGGGGCAACGTTTTGCCTTGCGCGAACAACTGCATGGCCAGATTCTCGACCCGATCGAACGCCGCGCTGTCCTGGGCATGTTCGAACGGCTGCAGACCCTGGCCAGCCGCCGTGCCTTGAGCGTGAATGCCTTGCTGGTCGAGATCAACCGCTTGCGCACGGCTTATCGCGCCATTGGCCGGCCTGGCGTGAAGGGCTGGGCGCCGCGCGTCAGCCTTTCCACCTTTCTCAAGGCCAAGGGGCGTGAATTCGACCTGGTGATCCTGACTCATCTGGATGCGGATATCAGCCCGCAACCCTTCCCCCGCCAGGACACCTTGAACGATCCCGGCGAACACGCCATCGCCGAACGGCGCCTGTTCTACGTCGCCGCGACACGGGCCAGGCATGTGCTGCGGCTGCTGAGCAGCGAAAAGGGCCAGGTGAGTCCCTTTGTTCTGGAAATGCTGGACAAGGCAGCCTGATAGGCGAGGAAGGATGACCGCCACGCGGGCGTGACGGTCATCGAAAGGCCTTACTGGTTTAGACGAATCTGGTAGTCGAGTACATTGCCCCAGATCGGGCGATAGTTACAATTGGTGGGCTGCAACTGCCAGGACAGGATGGAACGCGCCACGCGGGTCTGGCCGGACATCGGCTGCAAGAGGCCGATATTGGTATTGGCGGCCGCGATGACGTTGAATTGCCAAGGCGGATTGGCGCCGAGGAATTCATTCGACAAATGCACGCTGTCCACCCCCACGGGCACGAAGATGGCGCCGCTGCGCACGCAGTTGAGCACATATTCGCGACTTCCCGGCAGCGGTGCGCCGCCAAAGCCGTAGGTCTGCTTGACGCTGACCGGGCAGCTGAACATGCGGCGTTGTGGATCATAGCCGCAGCAGGTCATCTGCTCGTACCAGGTGCTGCCCTGGTAGGAAGTCTTGCCGCAGTAAGCTGGATCAGGCGCCAGGATATCGTCCACTTGCGAGCAGGACTGGTACTTGTCATAGATCGCGGCTTCGAAGCGAAGTCGCTGGTCCTCGGGCATCTTCTCCCAGCCGGACTGGGTGAACTCCTTGACGATGGCTTCCTTGACATCGGGACTACAGGACGGCCCGGCGGCTTGCGCGGTACCGATCAGTATCACTGCGCCGAAAAGCATGGCCAATCTGGAATACAAATACATGGTGGTTTCCTCCTGCGGGATGATGGGGAGAACCATGGTGGCGAGCAGGACCGTCCCTCGCTGCGCCTGGAGAGTGGACAAAGTCCCCACCCCGCCGGACGTATATCGACGTCGATCACTTATTGATTGCTCGTATGCGGCTAAAGGCTAGACCGCCCGCCATGGCTGTACGATGCACGAAAATGGGTGCCAAGCACGTTCCGGCAAGTACGGTGGGAATGGTCCCGGCCGTAAAGCACGGGAGGCAACTGTGTGCCTTTCCATCTAGGCCGAAGCGGCCGGTACTTGCTAAAGGGGGAACGCGTACAAGAAAACTACGCCAGATCGGAGGGGTTTACCCAAGTGTGCGACAGGCGGATTCGAAGGGAACCCAGGTTCTCCCGCAATCCTCAGCGCTCCCGCGCGGCTTCTTGTACGGTCTGTTGCAGCGGGGATAACAGGTATTCCAGCACGGTACGCTTGCCAAGGTGGATTTCGGCGGTCAACTGCATGCCGGGCGCCAGTGCCAGTTTGCCGCCCAGATTCTGGCGATCCAGGGCGATGCGTGCACGGTAGACTGAAATGCCGGTGGCTTGCGCAGGAGAGCTCTCGGCGAGCAGCGACGAAGACGGTCTGCCCGAGTCGCTGGCGTCGGCACTGATACGCATGACCTTGGCCTTCAGCATGCCGTATTTCTGGAAAGGGTAGGCACTCAGCTTGACCTGAGCCTGCTGGCCTACGTGCACAAAGCCGACATCCTCGTTCTTGATGGCTACGTCGGCATACAGCTGCTCCCCCTGCGGTACCAGCGTCATGACCACGGCGCCGGCCTGTACCACCGCGCCCACCGTGGTGGTGGCCAGTTCCTTCACGACGCCGTTCTGCGGCGCACGCAAATCCATCAGGCCTTCCTGGTAGGCGCTCCTTGTCAGTCCAGGCGCCAACTGGGTGATCCGGTTGCGCAAGTCGGCCAGTTCTTTTTCGAGCTCGGACCGATAGCTGCTGCGCAACTGGCTCAGCTTCTGCTGCTGCGCGGCGATGGTAGCGTGCAATGCATCGACGGTGGCCCGCTGTGCTTCCAGATCGCGGCGGCGTTCGATGGCTTCGCGCCGTTTGTCGTGGCTGGCCAGCTTGCTGAGAAAGCCATTCTGCTCCAGGCGTGCATAGGAGTCGGCGGCTTCCTCGAAAGTCGGCAGGGTTTGCTCGAGCTTGGCCAGCACTTGTAGCGCGCTCTTGCGTTCATATTCGGCTTTCAGCAGCAAGGATTGCGCTTGTTCCTCGCTGTCGTGAAAAGCCCTGCGCTGCGCGATATCCTGGCTTTGCACCTGGGCAAACAGCAGGGAATCGTCGCCGGCCCGCTTCTGCATAGGCGTGTTGCGCAAGCCGGCTTCGATCCGTCGCACCTGCATCTGCGCCGTGTCCATGGCGTTTCGCTGCCCACCATGCTCAGCTTGTGCCAGCGTGGTGTCCAGCCGTGCCAGCAACTGCCCGGCCTTGACCTGATCGCCTTCCGCCACCAGCAATTGCTTGACGATGCCGGCCTCGGCAGGCTGCACCACCTTGAGCAAGGTTTGGGAGCTAAGGGTGCCTTCCGCCGTCGCGACAATGTCGAGCTTGCCGAACGCCGCCCAGATCAACAGTATCGACACCAGTACGCAGATCGACCAGAGGACGACGCGGCTAGCTTGGCCTGGCGTCTCGTTCTCGATCAACTTGAGCGGGTCGTGCCAGCGTGACGGCGGGCGTAATGGCGTGACCTGGGTATCGGTCTGGCTGGCTTGCGACATGCGTGCTGGTATCTTCATGGGGTGGGTAGCTAAATGGCGTACCAGGTCAGCCAGGCATATTTTCTGGTGCTGGTGCTGGTGCTGGTGCTGGTGCTGGTGCTGGTGCTCGCGCGGCGGCATGGGCCTGCAAGCGGGCGCCCTGTTTATCCAGGCGGAACACCGCGTCGACCTGGAGCCCTTGCGGTAGCCCGTGGGTAATAAAGAGCATGGTGACCTTGCCCTTGAGCGCATTGACGGTCTGGGCGAAATGCTCGGCGGTGGGGCCGTCCAAGGCACTGGTGGCTTCATCGAACACCAGGATGCGAGGGCGTTTCAGCAGGGCGCGTGCGATTGCGATGCGCTGGCGCTGTCCGCCGGATAGTCCGGCACCCCGCTCGCCGATCTCGGTACGGTAGCCTTGCGGCAGTGCTTCTATCACCTCATGGATCTCGGCCATCCGGCACGCCTGGGTAATCTGCTCGAAGGTGGCGTCGGGGCTGGCCATGCGTAGATTGTCGTAGATGGTGCCGGAGAACAGTACCGTCTCTTGCGGCACCACGCCGAAGTAGCTGCGCAGTTCGTTCGCGGACAGATACCGGATATCCACCCCATCGATCAGGATGCGGCCCGCACTGGGCTGGTAGAAGCCTTGCAGCAATTTGGCCAGCGTGCTTTTGCCGCAGCCGGATGGCCCCATCAAGCCGATGGTCTGGCCGGCTTCCACCCGCATGCTTAGATTCTCGTATACGTTGGCGAGGTGAGGCTCATAGCGGAAGGCCACTCGATCGATCTCGATGCGGCCTTCGCGCTTGCCGCTGCGGGAAGGCAGCACGGAGTAAGGTTCGGTGGGCGCATTCATCAAGTCGCCGAGCCGCGCCACGGACAGGCGTGCCTGCTGGAATTGCTGCCACAATCCCACCAGGCGCAGCATAGGTTGCGAGAGCCGGCCGGCGAACATCTGGAAGGCCACCAGCATGCCGATGGTGAACTGGCTGTTGTGCATCACGGTGTAGGCACCGATGGTCAGTATCAGCAAGCTCATGATCTGTTCCAGCAGATTGGAGGCAGCGTTATAGGTATTCGCCAGTTGCTTGGTGGCGAAACTCGCCTGCAAATAGCTGGCCAGGTAAGCACCGTAACGATTGTTCAGTTGCGGCTCCATCTGTAGGGACTTCACGGTTTCCAAACCGACGATGTATTCCGTCAGGAAAGCCTGGTTGCGCGCCCCCAGCAGGAACTGCTCTTGCAGCCTGGCCTGGAACAAGGGAGCCACGACCAGGCTCATGCCGACGATGACGGCCAGGATCGCCAGCACGATCAGGGTCAAGGGCACGCTGTAAAAGAACATGATGCCGACGAAGATCAGCAGGAAGGGCATGTCCAATACCAGCGTCACGGCGGCGCTGGCGATGAATTCGCGGATGGTCTCCACGCCGTGTAGCCGGGCGGCGATCACGCCGGTGGAACGCTGCTGGAAGTACATGGGCGGCAGCTTGAACAAGTGGGCGAAGACCGATGATCCCAGTACGGCATCGACGCGGTTGCCGGTGTGCAGGATCAGGTATTGGCGCAACCAGCTCAAGCCGGCCGTGAACAGGATAAAGACGGTCATGCCGATGGCGATGACGATCAAGGTGCTCTGTGTGTGATGCACGACCACCTTGTCGATGATCGCCTGGGTGAACAGCGGCGTGGCCAGCGCGATCAACTGGATCACCAGCGAGGCCAGCAAGACCTCCTGCCAGAGGCGCTTGTGCTTGAGCAGCTCGGGGACAAACCAGCGGAATCCAAAGGGCCGGCGTGGACCTTGCGGCTGCGGATTTTCATCGTCGGCCACTGTTTCGGCGCAAGGCGCAACGCGGGTGGCCTGTCCGGTGTAGCGCTGCGTGAATTCCGCCAGCGGCACGGTGCGCGGCTCGGCGTCCGCTGCCTCGATCAACAGCACCTGCTGCTTATCGGCCATCAGCACGATAGCCGGTTCGATGCCCGCCCCTGCGTCCGTCGAGGCGGTGGCGGTCGCGGGTGCCAGCCATGCCAACAGGGGAAACGCTTCGCGGTGCAGCTTGCCCGCTGCGATCTCGTGCGTCGTGGCTGCGAAACCATGGTCGCCGGCGGCATCGAGCAGGGATGAAGTGGTGTGGGGCGCGGCGTATTGCTGACGAGCCAGGTCGGCGGCATACGGGCGCTGATGCAGTATGCAAATGCCCTCTAATACCCAATGGAATAGGGCTGGGGTGATGGCCGAATTGTTCATGTCTCAGGAAGATAAGGTGGGCGGAACGGCTCCGCCGGCGCCGTGGGCGGCCGGCGGAGCGAGGTGCCGAAAGACGCCTCCTGCGTTGCCTCAGGATGTGGCGGCAAGCGCTTTGCCCTTGTTACGAAGCAGTTCGTCGGAGCCGGGCACGGCTGCGTGCCCCGCTCCGATCAGGCTGGCGGTAGCAGCGTCACCGCCCTGCAGCTCGGCCAAACCTTGCGCTGCGTTCTCCATGCTGTTCAGGTGGAAATCGAGCTTGGCTGCAGTCAGCGACCAACCATTCAGACGGTGGACCTCGTCGCCCTGCTGCGACGGCACTTTCGGGGCGGGAGTAGCGCTTGCTTTCGCCTGGATCGTTTTCGATTTCACCGTGGCGAAATCCCACACCGTATTGTCGGCGAACTTGATCTGCTCCATCGCGTAGGGGCCGGCGCCGTCCTGATAGAAGTACGACTTGATGCGCAGTACATTGCTGGCGCCGGTAATGGTCAGCAGCAGATCGTTGCCGGTGCCGTCACGCTTGACGATGACATCGGTCGCCTTGATACCGGCATCGAGCAGCAAGGTGTCGGTATTGGCGGCGGTGTCATAACTCTGGTCGATGATGTCATTGCCCGAGTTCTTGCCGAACTTGTAGGTATCGTTGCCGCCGCGACCATCGAGCCAGTCGTTGCCGGTGCCGCCGTCCAGGACGTCGGTGCTGCCGTAGCCGACGATGGTGTCGTTGCCGGCCGTGCCTTGGATGACCTTGGCCTTGACGGTAGCGACATCCCACACGGTGTTGTCGGCGAACTTGATCTGCTCCATCGCATAGGGACCGACGCCGTCCTGATAGAAATACGACTTGATGCGCAGCACATTGCTGGCGCCGGCAATGGTCAGCAGCAGATCGTTACCGGTGCCGTCACGCTTGACGGTGACATCGGTCGCCTTGATACCGGCATCGAGCAGCAAGGTGTCGGTATTGGCAGCGGTGTCATAACTCTGGTCGATGATGTCATTGCCCGAGTTCTTGCCGAACTTGTAGGTATCGTTGCCGCCGCGACCATCGAGCCAGTCATTGCCGGCGCCGCCGTCCAGGACGTCGGTGCTGCCGTAGCCGACGATGGTGTCGTTACCGGCCGTGCCTTGGATGACCTTGGCCTTGACGGTAGCGACATCCCACACGGTGTTGTCGGCGAACTTGATCTGCTCCAGCGCGTACGGGCCGGCACCGTCCTGATAGAAATACGACTTGATGCGCAGCACATTGCTGGCGCCGGCAATGGTCAGCAGCAGGTCGTCGCCGGTACCGTCACGCCTGACGGTGACATCGGTCGCCTTGATGCCGGCATCGAGCAGCAAGGTGTCGGTATTGGCGGCGGTGTCATAACTCTGGTCGATGATGTCATTGCCCGAGTTCTTGCCGAACTTGTAGGTATCGTTGCCGCCGCGACCATCGAGCCAGTCATTGCCGGCGCCGCCGTCCAGGACGTCGGTGCTGCCGTAGCCGACGATGGTGTCGTTGCCGGCCGTGCCTTGGATGACCTTGGCCTTGACGGTAGCGATGTCCCATACGGTGTTGTCGGCGAACTTGATCTGCTCCAGCGCGTAGGGGCCGGCGCCATCCTGATAGAAATACGACTTGATGCGCAGCACATTGCTGGCGCCGGCAATGGTCAGCAGCAGGTCGTCGCCGGTACCGTCACGCCTGACGGTGACATCGGTCGCCTTGATGCCGGCATCGAGCAGCAAGGTGTCGGTATTGGCGGCGGTGTCATAACTCTGGTCGATGATGTCATTGCCCGAGTTCTTGCCGAACTTGTAGGTATCGTTGCCGCCGCGACCATCGAGCCAGTCATTGCCGGCGCCGCCGTCCAGGACGTCGGTGCTGCCGTAGCCGACGATGGTGTCGTTGCCGGCCGTGCCTTGGATGACCTTGGCCTTGACGGTAGCGATGTCCCATACGGTGTTGTCGGCGAACTTGATCTGCTCCAGCGCGTAGGGGCCGGCGCCGTCCTGATAGAAATACGACTTGATGCGCAGCACATTGCTGGCGCCGGCAATGGTCAGCAGCAGATCGTCGCCGGTACCGTCGCGCCTGACGGTGACATCAGTCGCCTTGATACCGGCATCGAGCAGCAAGGTGTCGATATTGGCGGCGGTGTCATAACTCTGGTCGATGATGTCATTGCCAGAGTTCTTGCCGAACTTGTAGGTATCGTTGCCGCCACGGCCATCGAGCCAGTCATTGCCGGCACCGCCATCCAGGACGTCGGCACTGCCGTAGCCGACGATGGTGTCGTTACCGGCCGTGCCTTGGATGACCTTGGCCTTGACGGTGGCGATGTCCCATACGGTGTTGTCGGCGAACTTGATCTGCTCCAGCGCGTAGGGGCCGGCGCCGTCCTGATAGAAGTACGACTTGATGCGCAGTACATTGCTGGCGCCGGCAATGGTCAGCAGCAGGTCGTCGCCGGTACCGTCACGCTTGACAGTGACATCCGCCGGCGCGATGCCGGCATCGAGCAGCAAGGTGTCGGTATTGACGGTGGTGTCATAACCTTGGTCGATGATGTCATTGCCCGAGTTCTTGCCGAACTTGTAGGTATCGTTGCCGCCGCGACCATCGAGCCAGTCATTGCCGGCACCGCCGTCCAGGACGTCGGCACCGCCGTAGCCGACGATGGTGTCTTTACCGGCCGTGCCTTGGATGACCGTGGCCTTGATGATCTCGGCATTCCATGCATTTCCGTTTGCAAAGCGGATCTGTTCCAGGGAATAGGGGCCGATGGCATCCGAGTGGAAGTAGGATTTAATGCGCAGTACATTGCTGGCGCCGGCAATGGTCAGCAGCAGGTCGTCACCGGTACCGTCGCGCTTGACGGTCACATCGGCCTCCTTGATGCCGGCATCGAGCAGCAAGGTGTCGGTATTGGCGGCGGTGTCATAACTTTGGTCGATGACGTCATTGCCGCTGGATTTGCCAAATCGATAGGTGTCGGAGCCAGTGCCGCCGTCTACCGTGTCGTTACCCGCACCGCCATCGAGGTAGTCGTTCCCCTCGCTGCCCCGGAGGGTGTCGTTGCCGGCGCCGCCAAATAGAAAATCGTTGCCTGCGCCGCCGCCGACGGTCTCCGCGGCCGTACCGCCGAGCACGACATTATCGGCCGCATTGCCTGTGGTGGTCGCGCCATAGCGGCCTCCCACCAGGATGCCCAGCTGCGTATACAGTGCCTGCAACTCGGGGGTGGCGGCCTGATTGCGCAGGATGTCTTCCATTACGCTGTAACCGGTCCAGCCACGGTTGCCAAAATGGTCGCCGGCATATTTATTCAGCTCGATCAGGTCGCTGAGGCCTTGGCTTGGCGATTGCACGACCTTGTTGCGCAGCAGCTGTTCCGTAGCCGAAAAGTCGAAAGCGTAACCATCATCCCCGATGCTGACCGTTGCGCTCAGCAAATACGGTTTCAGGCGCGTTTGCAGGGCCAGGTTCGCGTAGACGGATTCACGCAAGGCGGAGTAAGCCTGGTCGAGTAGCGACAGTTGCTGCGTACTGTAGGTGATGGACAGGGTAGGGATGGGCGTTCCACCCATGCCGCCACCCCCGCCGCCGTTCTGGCCGGAGACCATGGTGATGCCGCTGGCGGCACCGCCACCTGCCTGGGTTTGTTCCGGCAGGTTAAAGAAGTATCTGCCGTTGAATGCTTCCAGGATATGCAGCTTCTGGTTCCAGGCACCGATCAACTGCCGGTAGTTGGCGCTAAGTTGGGTATTGTCCACATCCCTTGGCGTGGCGGGGGTCATGCCTCCGCCACCTTGCGAGCCACCGCCACCCATGCCGGGGCCGGTGTTGGCAATGATGTTGGCCGAGCGCAGGACATCGCCGATGCGGTCGTAGCGCACGATGAAATGATCCGGGTCGCGATCATCCAGCGATTCCGCCATGCCGGAGGTATCGGCCCAGGCGTCCAGCAGTTGGTCCACCAGGGCCAGTTGTGCTTGCTGCGTGGTAGCCGCGGCAAACTGTTCGACCAGGCCTTTCAACCGCGAGGATTGGGTGGCCGCTTCCTTCAGGTCGCGAACCTTGCCCGAGCCGGTCAATTCCGGCAGCGATGCAAACTCGGTCGGGATCGGCAGCGTATCGGAGAATTCGCGGTGGAAGGTATCTTCCGAAAAATTCAGGTTGGCAGCGTCGCCCAGGGTGGCAGCGGTCTGGACGGTACCGCCGCGCACAAAGGTGCCGGTGCGGTGGATCTGATTCCCGTCGGCCAGCGTGTTGTTGACTTCGGTATTGGCCAGATTGACGGCGGTGATATTCAGCGCCGCCAGCGTTTTCAGTTCATTCGCCTGGCTGATCCCGTCCTGGTTGGCATCCTGCCACATGCGCAGCCGGCCCCAGCGCGCGTCGGCGGCGTCGATCTTGCCGTCGTTATTGCTGTCTTCCTTGGCGAGCGCCGCAAAGCCATTGGCGGCGATACCGCCCTGTGTGTCCATGCTGCCGTTGCCGTTCAGCGGCGTGGCGTCGCCGAATAGTTCGCGGCCATCGTCAATGGTGCCGTTTCCATTGCGGTCGAGTACCAGGAAGCCGTCGTCAGCGCGGGTCCAGCCGGTTTTGGTCTTGATGCCGTCGGCGTCATGGTCGAAAAGCACCAAGCTGTTCGCGACGCCCACGGTTTCTACTCCATCGCCATCGATATCGAGCACCAGCGGGTCACGTCGTTGCGGGACCTTCTGGCCCTCCTTGAACAAGTCCGCGACCAGGTCCGAAATCTTCGTCAGCAGTGGATCGAAATCTCCGCCCAGGTACTTGGACAGCAAGGTCAAGCCGGCACCGATCACGATCATGGCCGGGTTTTGCACCATGATCCCGGAAGTCAGGATGATGGCGCCGGCCTTGCCCAGTGCATCGAAACTGGTCTTGGCCACATTTTCCAGGTTCTGATGGGTAGGGTTGAAGGCATAGTTATCCATGCTGGACGCCATATCCGTCACGGAATGCGAATACTCTTGCCACTGCTGGTACTGCCTGAGTTGGGAGGCAAGCGGACTGACGACTTCCTTGGGGAATAAAGGATCTCTTCCGATGAGTTCCAGGGACGAATTAATGCCGTGCGCCAGGTGGATGAAAGCGGTCGATGCTTCCACATAGTCGCCCCAACCCGGATCGGTGTTGTCGAATGTGGTCAGCCTCTCCCAGGCAATGGTGTAACTTCTTTGTGCCGAATACAAATGTCCTGATTGTTCAGAAAGCTTTTGAATATTCATCGCGTAACCATCGCCTGGAGAGTTAAATGGGGGTGTCAGGGTCAGCAAATACGGGGGGCGCCTGCCGGGGTGCCGAATCTGACGATTTAGGTGAAGCGCGCTCCGCCGGATTCGGACCATACAGGATAGGCGTGGGTTTTTGTATATATTGTGGCTGCGTGATTATGGTCTTTGTTTTCTATTTTTCTTTTTTAAATCATATACATGCAGATTGTTCCGGCGGAGCTTTGGTAATCCTGCCAAGTCATTACTAATAATAGAATGAATTACTGATTTTCTATCGTCAGTGCCAAGCGAAGGATATTAACGCAAGCTGTATGGACTAATAACTTCAATGTAATGCGCACCCATTTTAAAGCGGGCGATGAAAACCGCAGCGTTGCTTCGTCATGCCGGCAAACGCAGGCATGACGATACTTCAGCGTAGCTTTGCAGTACGGACCCTCAAGCGTCCAACTCGCGCTGGTTGACGATGACCTTGCCCACCAAGCCGTACTCGGTGGCTTCGGCGGCCGACATCCAGAAATCGCGATCGATATCGTTCAGCACCTTTTCCAGGGGCTGGCCGGATTCCCGGGCGATCAACTTGGCGATGCGTTCCCTGACCTTGACGATCTCGCGCGCATGGATGGCGATATCCGAGGCCTGGCCACCGACGCCGCCGCTGGGCTGGTGGATCAGGAAGCGGGTGTTGGTCAGGCAGAAGCGGGCGGACTTCGGCACCGACAGGAACACATTCACGGCGGCACTGCCCACCCAGCCGGTACCGACTACGCGCACCGGTGCATCGATATAACGCACCACGTCATGGATCACGTCGCCGGATTCGACATGGCCGCCCGGCGAGGAGACCAATAGCGTGATGGGGTCGTTCGACTCCGCCGACAGCGCGATCAGGCGCTTGGCCACATCGGCCGCCAGCGTATCGTTGATGGTGCCGAATACCAGCACGGTACGCGACTTGAAGGCCTTTTCCTCCAGGAACGGGCTGCGCGGTGTTTCGTGGTTTTCAACTGGTTCTGCCATGGTGATTCCTCCTGATTGCGTTGAATTAAAGGCAGGGCGGCTTTTATGCAAGCTCCCCGCTACATCCGTAGGGGCTGGCCGTAGCCGGTCAGTTCCAGGTAACCCTGGCCGGCCTGTTGGCCGTTCTTTCCGGCCCGGACCGCGCCTTCCCAATACATATTGCCGGTACTGTGCCGGGCATCGAGCTCCTGGTCCGGCAGCAGCGGCTGCAATAGCCATTCCTCGTTTACCGTACCCGACAGCTTGATCGCCATGGTGGTCGGATAGCGAATCTTGCTGCGCGGCGAAGTCCAATGCCGTCGCGGCGTGAAGCTGACCTCGGCCGGGGCCAGTATCTTCACGCTGCCGTCGGCGTAGCGACGGCTGCCACCGGTCCAGCGGGTCCGGCCCTTGCTGTCGCGTAGCTGGAACGCCGTCACGCTGCCACCGTCGGCGAGATTGATGCCGGCCCAGTCCCAGCCCACCGTTTCGTCGTCCAAAACCTGGCTGGACCACTCGTGATCCAGCCAGGCTTCGCCGCTGACGGTGATTTGCCGGCCCTGACGGGTCAGCACGCCGTCCACCTTGAGATGGGGTCGACTGTAGTAATAACTAGCCTGGCCAGGACGGGGACCTTTGCGGCTGAATCCGCCGTCGCCCTGCAGCAATATCGTTTGACTGGGTTGCAGACGCAAGCGGTACTGAAATTCCTTGGCTGCCACGGTGGCGATATAGCTGTCGTCGCTTTGCCTGCGTAGCGACCAATCGCCGATGGCAGCATCGGTATTGCCGCTTGCGGTTTGCGCCAAGCCCAATCCACCCCGCGCCAGTCGCTGGTCGTGCAGCATGCGGGCGTTGGCGGGGTCGCTGAGGGCGGCGTGGCCGAACAGCAGCTGTTTGGGGGCAAAGCCGCTGGGGTTGTCCGCCGCCAGACCGGTGGCGGTGCGAAAGAAAGTCAGTTGGAAACCGGCGGGTTTACCATCCGGCAGGCGCAACCAGCCGGTCAAATACCACCATTCGGTGCGAAACGATGGATGGGCGCCATGATCGGCAGGGAATCGCAATACGGCGCCGGGCTTGACGGTGGCGAACTCGCCAGCCCAGGCCGGAGTCAGCAGCAGCGCAAGCACAAGACAAAGGAGCCGGCCCAGCCGGTGCGGGAATAAAGCCATTACCAGTCCTCCTTGACCGCCCGCACCGCGCCCACCGCCAGCGCCTTGCGTCCGGCCAGCACGGCGGTCAGCGCCGCCAATATGATCAGCGCCAGCGATACCCCGCCCAATACCGGCCAGGGGATATGGGTCTGCATGGTCCAATGGAACGACTGCGGATTGATGACATCGATCAGGATGCGGCTGATCAGAAAGCCCACCGCCAGACCGGCCAAGACGCCGATCCCGGCCAGTAGCGCCCCTTCCAGTGCCAGCAGGCGGTCGATATCCGTTTGCCGGTAGCCAATATGGCGCAGCATGCCGAATTCACGCAGCCGCGCCAGCGCCTGGCCGCCGAAACTGACGCCTATGCCCAGCAAGCCGACCAGGATCGCCACCGCTTCCAGTAGATAGGTCACCGCGAAACTACGGTCGAAGATCGCCAGGCTGATACGCCGCAATGCGCTCCGCTCGGCGAAGTCCAAGCGCTCGCCGTGCGCGACTGCCGCCCGTAGGCGCTGTTGCAAGGCGGCGCTGCTACTGCCTTCCGACAACCACATCGCCACATCGTTGACGCGCAAATCGCCGGTCAGGCGCTGATAGTCCGCCAGCGCCAGCATGATGGAGCCATGCTGGCGGGCGTAATCGCGCCAGACACCGGCCACCACCACGGCGACCTGTTTGCCTTGCAGTGGCAGCAGCATCGGACTGCCGGGCCGGACACCATATAAATCCACTACGGCTTCGCTCACCCATACCGGTGTCCGATCCGCCGGCACAGCGAAGTTCGGCCCCACCAGCGGCAGCTTGGCGGCCGCGTCGGCGCGGTCCATGGTGCGGGCAATCACTGCCACGCCGGGTCTGGCGGGATCGAGGATGACACCCTGCAGGCGCATGAGTTCATAGCGGGCGATACCTGCGGTGGCGGCCACCCTCGCTTGCTCGGCGGGCGAGAGGTAGGCGGTCTCGCCGGCGGCGGCCGCGCGCAGATAGAGGTCGGCCGGCATCAGCTGGTCCAGCCAGCTGACCACCGACACGCGAAAACTGGCCACCATGATGACCATGGCAACCATCAGGCTGAAGCTGGCCAGGATGCCGGCCAGGCCGATGCCGGCGTAACCGGGCGCCTCTTTCAGCTGGGTAAGGGCTAGTCCCAACACCGGGCCGCGCCGCCAGGCGGCCGGCACGGCGCCCAGCAAGCGCGCGCTGAGCCAGGGCATCAGCCACAGCGCGCCGATCAGCAGGCAGGCGATGGCCAGGTAGCCGGGCAGGGGCAGGTCGCCGATCGGACCCAGCATCAGCAAGGGCGCGGCCGCCATCATCAGCGCCAGGCCGGGCCACGGCGAGCGGATACGGTCCAGTGCGCTTTCCTCATCGCCGGCCTTGAGCGCCCGCGCCGGCACCGCGCGGGCCGCCTCCCTGGCCGGGATCAGGCTACCGATCAAGGTAGCGGCCAAACCCAACAGGAAAAAGCCCGCCATGGCCCAAGGTTCGATATGCAGCTGCGGGCTGATGCCATTGAAAAAACCGCTGCCCAGGTCGCCGCCCAGCACGTGCAATGCGCCGGCCGCCACGCCCAGCCCGGCTACGATGCCCAGGCCGGAACCCGTCACGCCCAGCGCGGTTGCCTCCAACAATATCAAGCCCATCAGCTCGGCACGGGTAAGACCGAGTACCCGCAACAGCGCCAACTGGCTACGGCGTCGCAACAAGGACAACACCTGGGTGGAAAAGACCAGGAAACAGCCGGTAAACAGGGCGACCAGGCCCAGCACCGCCAGGTTGACGCGGTAGGCGCGCGAGATATCGGCAGTGCGCTGCTCGGTACCGGCGGCGGTATCGATGCGGCTGCCGGCCGGCAAGGCGGCTTGCCAGCGTTGGGTGAATGCGCCGGCATTGCTGCCCGGCCTGAGCTTGATATCGATGCGGCTCAATTCGCCCAGGCGGCCCAGTTTCCACTGCGCCGCGCCGATATCCATGACGCCAAGCCGCTGACCGGCGCCGGCGGCCGGCAGACTACCCGCCACGCGCAACACCAGGTCTTGCATGCCAAATTGCACTGTCAGCTTTGCCCCCACCGCCAGCCGCAAGCTCGCCATGGCGGCAGGGGACAAAAATACCGTGTCCTGTTCCAGCAGTACCAGCCCGGCCGGTCCGCCGCCCGTGTCGCCAGCCGGCATATCGGCCTGGCCGAGCAATTGCGGCGCTACCGCCCCGACCCGCAAGGCGTCCACGCCCAGCAGCAACAGGGGTTCGCGCTGGCCCGGCAGTTGGGCGCGCACCTCCAGCACCGGGCTGGCGGCCGCCACGTCGCGATCTTGCGCCAAGCGTGCATAGAGCGAATCCGACAGGGCGCCGCGCACACTCAGATCGGCGCTGCCGCTCAACGAGGTAGCGGCCTGGCTGAATTCGCTGACGGCCGAGTGGTTGATCAGGTGGATGGCATAGCCCAAGGCCACCCCCACCAGGATCGCCAGCAGGCAAGCCAGGCTACGGCCCGGCTGAGCCAGCAGGCCGGACCAGGCCAGGGACGGCAGCAAGCGCCGGTGCATGCGGCGTAGCGGTCCGCTCATGGATTCACCGGCTGCAAACCGGTCGGCGTCAGCCGCAGTATCCGGTCGGCGCTGGCCGCCGCCACCATGGAGTGGGTCACCAGGATGCCCGCCGCGCCGGTATCGCGCAGGCGGCTTTTCAGCAAAGCCAGGATGGTGGCTGCCGTGGTCGGGTCGAGATTGCCGGTCGGTTCATCGGCCAGCAGCAGGGAAGGGCGGTGGATCAAGGCGCGGGCGATGGATACCCGCTGCATCTCGCCGCCCGACAGCTCGCGCGGCTTGCGCCCGGCCTTATCGGCCAGCCCCACCGCCGCCAGCATGGGCAGTACCGCATCCTCGGGCAGCCCGTTCAGCGCCAGCGGCAGGCGTACATTCTGATAGACCGACAACTGCGGCAAGACATGGAACGCCTGGAAAACAAAGCCGATGCGTTGCCGCCGCAGCAGGGTGGCGGCATTGTCGTCCTGCTCGGATAGGCGTCTTCCTTCGAACACCACCTCCCCCTCGTCCGCTTGATCCAGCCCCGCCATCAGATTGAGCAGGGTGGACTTGCCCACGCCGGATTCGCCTATCACCGCGATATATTCGCCGGCCGCCAATTCCAGTTCCAGGCCACGCAGCACAAACCGGCCCTGCGACCCCGGGTAGGCTTTACCGACTTGGCTCATGGTCAATACGGACGGCGGCATGCTGATATTCCCGTGCGGCTATGTCTAGAGGAGGGAGCCCAGGCGGAATAAGGCCTGGTACCGGTTGGAGCGGCCGTCATGATCGCATCTCGGCGGGCGGCATGCAGCGAAAACCTTTCCTCTGCGGCCTATTCGCGACCGGTTTCGTTCGGCGTATCCTTACAGCCATTACGTCGCGGAGGCGCGGCGTCCGCCATCGAAATCAGGAATACACAATGAAGCAAGTAAAACTCGTTTGGGCATCCAATAGCGCCGAATGGGAGGACGTCAGCTGCAAGGCGGATCGCGTCAGCATCGCCGATCAGATCGTGCGGGTGGAATACTCCGGCGCTACCGACGACGAAGGGCGCTACCAGGGCGTGGTTGAACTGGAACTGCGGGAAGGCATGCAGACCGTCGAAGGCGAATACACGGTCTTGCCGGCCAAGACGGCCAGCGAACAGTTCGCCCAGGTGGTCGGTTTCGGCCTGACCGGCCAGATCAAGCCGCTTGAAGAAGGTGGCTATTATTTCAGCGGTATCTGGGATGAGGGCGGCATCGCGCAGGCTTTCCAGATATTTCCGTTGCCCATGTCGGCGGCCTCGGACGAAGCACGCCAAGCCTCGTCGTTCAAGGTGGACGAGCTGGCGATCCGCTCGGTACCCAATGCCCTGCAGGATCACGTCAAAGCGCTGCGCCGCTTCGAGCGGGCGATGCAGCCGTATCGCGGCTTGCTGGATGGGGTAGCGGCATTTGCCGAATTCGGTGTGCTGTTCGGCGCGTTCGACCAGGTGCTGAATGCCGCCAAGACCCGCATGGATCGCCATCTGGCCGACGATCTCGACGGGGAGGCCTTGCTGGAATACTTGCGCGACGAGGCTTCGCTGGCTTTGGAAGCGCTGCTCGATCAAGGCACGGGACTACGCGTGCCGCAAGCTTGCCTAGCCGAGACGGCCGAGTTTGTCCGCGATATGGAGGGGCTGGCGAAAAACCTGCACGATGCCATCCTGCGGGAAGGTTACGAACTGTGCCGGGTATGGTTGGGCATGGTGCCGGAGTAGGCTAGTCCTCGGTCGCTCAATTTGCGTTGGCCGGCACGACCAGGTTTGCCGTGACGGCCGGCTGCTGCTTGGGTAGGCAGATGCGGAAGCGGCTGCCTTTGCCCACCTCGCTCTCGAGCTCGATGCGGCCACCATGCTTCTGCACGATGCCGTAGGACAGCGACAAACCCAGGCCGGTGCCCTTGCCGACCGGTTTGGTGGTGAAGAAGGGGTCGAAGATACGCATGCGGTTTTCCGGCGAGATGCCGCTGCCGTTGTCCTCGAATTCCACCCAGGCTTGCTTCTCGTCCTGGCCCGTGCGTATCCAGATCGTGCCGAAGTTCTGCATCGCATGGCTGGCGTTGACCAGCATATTCATGAATACCTGGTTCAGCTGCGACGGCAGGCAGACGATTTCCGGCAGGTCACCGTATTCCTTGATGACCTTCGCCCGGTACTTGATTTCGCTGTGGACGATATTCAGCGTGCTATCGAGGCAATGGTGCAGGTCGGCCACTTCCCATGTGTCGTTCGCATCCAGGCGCGAAAAGTCTTTCAGGTCCTGCACGATCTTCTTGACCCGGAGGATGCCCTCCTTGGATTCGTTCAGCAGCGCGCCCAGGTCGTCGCGAAGGAATTGCACATCGATTTGCTGCTTGGCCAAACGTAGTTCGCCGTCCCGCACCGTTGCCGGCAGATGCTCTTCCAATTGTTCGTAGCGGTTCAGCAGCTTGAACAGATCGTCGATATAGGCTTGTAGGGTGTTGAGATTGGAATTGACATAGCCGATGGGATTATTGATCTCATGCGCCACGCCGGCGGCAAGCTGGCCGATCGAGGCCATTTTTTCCGATTGCAGCAACTGGCTTTGCATTTGTGCCAGGCGTTGATTCAGCAACAGCACGGCCTCGTTCGGGCTCGTTGGATCAATACTGGGATTGCTTTCGCCCAACGACATGTCCTGGCTATTCATTGTGGTCTCCCCGCTGCTATCAGGGTAGTCGGGCTTGCGGCAAAAGCGAAGGTCCAGGGATGCACTGATTTGATGCGCTAACGAGCGTGGGGTGCGTGGTTGTTGCCCCTCTAGGGCTTACAACCTTAGCCCGGGCGGCCACTGCCTACTCCGCGCACCGCCTCAACGGTGTGTTGTTTGTGCTCACCTCCGGCATCCCGTGGGAGGATTGGCCTCAGGAACCGGGTTTCGACAGCGGCATGACCTGCTGGCGGCGTCTGCGCGACTGGCAATCCCCCAGTACCTGGGATCGTCTGCATCTGGCTTTGCGTCACTAAAGCAAATCTATAACTCGCATGCTTCGCAAAAAGCGGCCCGGCCATGGGAGACTGGGCTGGATTTGACCGGGAAAAATGCGACGCAGCGGAAATTATCCAAATTCAATGCCTGGAAGGCGCATAAATTCAGAAAATGGACTGCGCGTGAAGAATAGAAGCGACCGGAATATATCAAGCTTACTTCGGTATATCAATACTTAGGACCGTCAAGTCGTCGCCTACGCATTCCATTACTTCAGCTTTTCTATTGCGCAGGAATTGCTCGTTCGTCAGATTGTCGGCGAATTCTGCAGCCTTTGAAGTGCTGAAATTTGCATTTTCGGGTAGCGGAATCTGCTTATGTGTAGTGACCAGAGTACTGCCATTTTTTTTCGTACTTCGCTCGGGATGTTCCTTGGTAAAGAGCCCGTCGGTAGCCAGCGTTAGCTTAAGGTCGCCTTCTTCCATTTTTATATCATTGAATGAGAGTAGTTCCTTGGCGACTACGGCCAATGAGAGTTTTTCCTCGCCGCGCTTCAGGCCGGAAAATGCATCCCGTGTTGCAGGGAAGGGCAGGGGGCGGAACACGGGCTGAAGGGTTTTTTCGTCATAAATACAGAGATTTTTCGCTTCCAGCAGCGTCTTTGTCCGTTCGCCTTGTATTATCGCTATGGTGTCGCCGGTCCCGAAACCCACCGCGTGAATTTCCGGGGCTTCTCCCTTTTTTGCGGCTTGATTGTAGAAGCCAACGGCAGAGAATGATGCTGTTGACGCGATTGCGCCTTCTAGCAGGGCGTTGACGCGTTCAAAAGCGGGCTCCACGACCAGCTGCTTGATTTCTGCGGGCGTTCTATTTTTTCCTTCACAGAATTGAATGACGTGGTTCAGAATAATCATGGCGAATGTACCTATATATTCAACCTCGGCATGCTGGGCTGTCACGCCGCACCCATCCAATATGACAGCCATGGGGTAATTATTTTTGTTCTTCCCTCCCAGCACACAGTCGGCACTATGGGTTTTCCTCGCGGCTTGGCTTGCATCTGGCTTGGGGTTTCGAAAAGTACTGCCCGTCGTGTAATGGATCGACGTGGCAAGCGTCCCGGTCTGAAATTTCTCGGCGAAGCCTGGTGTACTGGACTGATTGTCGTTCGTTACAAGCGGAACGGCCGCTGACGCCTCTATGCGGATTAACCATTCGGGAGGCTTGCGATCCCGTTTTTTTTGTGCGTCGCCTAGGCAAGCGTCAACGACCTGTTTGGCATCCTTGAGCGTGTTGGCATCCTTGAGCGTGTCGAATCTATGCGCAAGCTTATGTGCGCACGTATTGCCGCTGAAGCCGCGGCTAAAAAAATCGTACACACCTGCGAAAAAATTCCCTGCCTTCGATTTTCTAATACTGCTTTCGTTTTCAAGATATCGTGTACTGGAAAAGGAGCCGTTGTCGGCTTTTTGAATCAAATATTCGCGATTTTCATCTTCAAGATGCAGAATATAGCTTTCTCCTTGTTCTAGTAAATCAGCCATGTTTTCATATAGCGTCGTGGAAACTGAGTTGTAATTTTGGCAGAGTATTGTGGTATGCATGGAAATTCTTTCTAAATGCGATCAGCTATGATGATTTTATATGCCTGGCAATAATGTTCTTATTTTTTTATGATAAGGTTGTGGGAATTAGACAAGATGATAAGGCTTGGCAGGGCTTTGCACCCGAGTGTCACGAAAGGTTGAGGTTCAGCCGATTGATGCGGATGTCATTATTTCAGTCGGCGTGCTTACGCTTTTTACTTGGCTCTACCTTGTAAGTGGTTGGTGGCGGATTGAGAGTATCGTGAGACGCCTTGCCGCGCTGCAGTACCAGAAAACGGCGTAACCACGCTTACTTACAGCACGCTCGTATGGCGATATAGCGGCAAGTCTTCGCGATGAGCCGTTGTGCATCAAATCGGTTGAAGTCCATAAGCAGTTCTCCCGGCGCCGTGGCAGTTCTCTGCCATGCATATCGCCCACAGCCAAGAGCGGCTAACAGAATCTTTCCGGCCTTGTCGCGCGAGCTTGCCATACCCAAGTACTGGCTGCGCTTGCAGGCCGGAGCCACTTCGCTGTTTTTGTTAGCGGCTCTAAACTAAGCGAGGGAACGGTTCATTTGCCACGGACCTTGAACACCCAGCGGTGCGGAGCCGTTGCCCCGCAAGGGCTTACCACCCTTGCCCGGGCGGCTCCTGCCTTCTTCTTGCGGGGATTGCCGGGTGGTGAACCGAAGTTTGAGTACGCGCAACATTTCCGTGCGTCCCCGGTAGGCGTTGCAAATGTGTGAATACGGCGCGAGCCCCGCGTCTTGCCGGCCGATGGCGGTAGATCAAGGCTTTCTCGTGCATGGCGCTCGTTTTCACCTGCCATGCAAGGCGGGGAGGGTCGCCCGGACGTGGCTGAAACAGCACGGTTCGCCTGCGCCGATAACGCCTCGGGCCTTGAAAATGCTAAAGTCTTGCCTGTGTGATCAGGCTTTGGCCAGAATGGATTCGCGCTTACCGAAACCCTGAAAACAGGCGGCAATCGGATCGAGCTCGACTCTCCGCTTTACACTTCTTCAATTCATAGGTGGGCAGAATGAAATTACTGAAATCGGCCATGCGTGGCTTTGCGCTGATGGGCTTGCTGGCGGCGGTAAATGCCCAGGCGGATAGCGTGGATGCCATCAAGAGCCGTGGCGTGCTGACGGTAGGCGTAGTGATCGATCCGCCGTTCGGCATCAAGAACAAGGATGGTTCCATATCCGGCTACGACGTCGACTTCGCCTTCGCCATCGCGAAGAAGCTGGGCGTCAAGCCGGTCGTACTGGAACTGGAGGCGGAAGACCGCGTGGCCGCCTTGAACAATCGCAAGATCGATATCCTGACCGCCTTCACCAAAACCTTCGAACGCGAAAAATTGGTGAGTTTCAGCAATGGCTATTTCGTTACCGGCCAGAAGTTCGTCGCCAAGATCGGCAAGATCAAGGAAATGAACGACGCCAAAGCCCTTTCCATCGGCGCGGTGCGTGGCACCACGGCGGAAAAGACCATCAAACAAGAATTGCCGACCACGTCCGTCATCAGCTTTGTCGATATCGATGAAGCCTTCAAGTTCCTGCAGCAGGGCAAGATCGATGCGGTGACCTATGACGAGCCCATCCTGGCAGGTAAATTGAGCCAGATGCCGGGCAAGCAGCAATACGAGATCAGCCCGGTCTCGGTGTCGGTCAAGGCCTATGGCATCGCCGTATTCAAGGGCGAAAAACGCCTGGTGAATGTGATCAACGATACCTTGGGTGAAATGGAGCGGGCCGGTGATGCCGAGCGCATCTTCAATCGCTGGTTCGGTCCCACCACCACCTCGCCGCTGCCGCGGGTCTTCAAGATTCAAAGCTGAGCGAACACGTTCCGGAAATGAAGAAAGGCACCCAGGGAACCTCACCCAAGGTGCCTTTCTTGTTTCTGGATTCTGCGATCAGCCTCTGCGTTGCATGGCCGTGGCAAAGAAGCATCGCAGGCATGGATATCTAACCGAACAGCATTTGAAGACTTGCCACTGCCGTATATCGATTCAGGCAAAGGCCGTATTTCCAGCCCGGTGTGGTACTGGCAGTCTTTTAAAGATGCTAGATAACGATGCCGCCTACAAGTGCCTGTTCTCCTATCCGCACTCGGTCGAGAAGCTGCTGCGTGAGTTTATCCGCGAGGACTGGGTAAAACAGCTGGATTTCGCCTCTCTGGAGCGCATCAACGGCAGCTTTGTCAGCGACCGCTGGCGCCGGCAGATGAGCGATGTGGTCTGGAAGGTGCGGCTGGCGGATCAGGATCTTTACGTCTGCCTGCTATTGGAATTCCAATCCTCGATCGATCCCATCATGGCGCTGCGGGTAGCCAGCTACGTGCTGCAGTTGTATCTGGACCTTTGCAAGGACTCGAAGCCACTGCCCCTGACCGCCAGCGGCAAGCTCCCGCCGGTCCTCCCAATCGTTCTGTACAACGGCGAGCCGCGCTGGAGCGCGCCACTTGAACTGGACGAACTGATCGAAGCCGGCCCTGGCTGCTTACCGGATTACAGGCCTCACATGCGTCATTTTCTATTGGACCAGGGCGCCTATCGGGAGCAAGATTTCACGGAGCTGGATAACGTCGCGGTGGCTATCTTTCGGCTGGAAAATGCGAAACGTCCGGATGCCATGGTCGGCATTCTATGCGGGCTTCTGCGCTATTTGGCGGCACCGGAGCATGCAGGGCTGCGGCGGGCCCTGACAAATTGGCTCACCCGGGTATTGATACCCACCAAATTCAAGCAATTGGATTGGTCGGTGGCACAGTTGAACGAGGTAAGCGATTTGCAAGGAGTAGAAACGATGTTGGCGAACGATGTAGAGCGCTGGATGGAAGAATGGGTACAGAAGGGGAAGGCGGAAGGCCTGGAAGAGGGGCTGGAAAAGGGCGAGGCTAAACTGCTGCGCCGTCAGCTCCTGCGCAAATTCGACCCGCTACCGGATTGGGTGGAAGAGCGGCTGAGCGGCGCAAGCACCGAGCAATTGGAAAGCTGGGGTGACCAGATTTTGACCGCCAGCAGTGTTGATGAGGTGTTCGCGCCGCATTGATCGGCAGTTCTTGCAAAATTTGCCCCTACTAGCTTGCCTCAAGGTCCGCCTCTTGGAAGATCGCTACCATCAGCGTGTGTTCCGGCCCTTGCTCTGGCCGCAAATTTGGCACACCAGGCCAAGAGTGACATCACCTCCCGGACGGCGAGACGGAAGAGCATAAACTGTTTTTTTAAGCCAGAAAAAAGCGCCCAAGATGTGATCAAGGGCGCTTCTTTTTTGGCCGGAACCGTTTACGCGAGCAACTTGGCTTCGGTCTTGCCGTACTTCAGGGTCTTTTCGTCCGGCAGGAACAGGCCGGTATGCTCGTTGCGGCCCTGCAGGATAAAGCGTGCATGCGCCTGGCCAATGGTGGCGGCGGCTTTTTGGCTGTTCGCACCGATCTCGCCCTTCTTCAGGCGGTTCACGATCACGCCCAGCTTGGTGTCGGCGAAATCGCGCATCATCCAGGCATCGCCGTCGCTGTCGCCCGCCACCAACAAGGGGCCATAGCCCTTGGCCTTCACCAGCACATTCTGGATGCCGGTCGTCTTGCCCGGACCCCAGTTGAAGTGGTAGCCCTTCTTGTAGACGTTGTCGTACTTGCCGTCCTTGATTTCGAGCTGCAGGCCGATCACGTTTTCCGGCGGCACATGGTAGCCGTACTTGGTGTTGCCCGCGAACACGCGCACCACGTCGTCGATCGAGGCGGTCGAGACATACACGTCGATGCCATTGGCCCGTAGCGTGGTCATCAGATTAAGCATCTCTTCATGGATGCGGATGCCGCTGGAGTGATTGATGGCGACCACGCCGGCCTTGCCCGGCAGCTGCTCGGAGCTGGTCAGCTTGATCTTGCGCAGGGCGTCGCCCAGGCTGTAGTCGTTCGATGCCTCGGCCATCGCCTGCAGTT
Organism: Chitinimonas arctica; assembly: GCF_007431345.1. Classification (NCBI taxonomy): domain Bacteria; kingdom Pseudomonadati; phylum Pseudomonadota; class Betaproteobacteria; order Neisseriales; family Chitinibacteraceae; genus Chitinimonas; species Chitinimonas arctica. The sequence goes on from NZ_CP041730.1 coordinate 4,407,932, forward strand.
CCGCGCGGCTGAAATTCTTATAGAAATAGATGATCCATTTGTAGCCGATCTCGATGGGATGGCTGTCGCAGATGGCGTCATACATAAAGAACATCTTGGCGCGGAAATCCTTGAACTGCTCGGTCTGCTGGATCTGCTCCAGCGACATGCTGCCGGCCAAGCCCTGGAAGTTGGCGTGCAGCCAGCGGTAGTCTTCTTCCACGTCGGCGGCGATGTCTTCCTGCTTGACCGTCTTGCCGTCCACCGTCAGATAGTCCTTGCCGTACGGGCCGTTGGGGACATCCTGGCGAACCACCTGGGCGAACTCGGCCGGTGTCATCTTGTAGGCCAGATGATTGATCTGATAGATCATCAAGGCCTCTTCGCAATCGTTCATGATGCAGGTGTTGTCCCAGTCGAACACCGCGTAAGGCTTCTTCTTGGGATTGTAGCGCGGGCTATGCTTGCCCACGGCCTGCAACAGCTGGTTGACGGTGTCACGATTGAACGCGGACCAACGAGCCGGATCAAGCTGCTGGGCGGTCTTGCCGGCGCCTGGCTTGGCTGCCTCGGCGACAATTGGCGCGGCCATGACCGTGCCGGCTCCCATGACCTTCAGTAGCGTGCGACGTTGCATTTTCTCTCCTGGGATGAATGCGATTGACAAGGCTTATGAGCATAGAAGAATAAGCCGCACCATGCCGAAATGGACAGATCGAAGCGCGGCGCGGGCTGGAAGTGTTGCGGACGTGTCTACTGGCCAAGGACAGTGTCATGCCGACAGGGTCTGGCGGCCCTTTTCGGCGTTCTTGCCAGCCAGCAAGGTGGCATGCGCTTCCCGCAATAAAGCTTCGGTGGCGGACCATCCCAGGCAAGCATCGGTGACCGAACAACCATAGCGCAATTGCGAGAGATCGGTTGGGATGGCTTGATTGCCGTCTTCCAGAAAACTTTCCAGCATTACGCCGGCAATGGATTGATTGCCATGTCCCAATTGCTGCAGCACATCGCGCAGCACGGTGCCCTGTAGCGCGTGGTTCTTATAGGAGTTGCCGTGCGAGCAGTCGATGATGATGTTGTTGGCCAGGCCGGCCTTCTGCAAGGCCTTGCCGGCCAGCGCCACGCTGACGCTGTCGTAGTTCGGCCGATCGCTGCCGCCGCGCAGGACCAGATGGGAGTAGGGATTGCCACGGGTACGCAGCACCGCTGCGCGGCCCGAGGGATCGACCCCTAGGAAGGCGTGCGGGTGGCTGGCGGACAGGATGGCATTGACGGCGGTCTGCGTGCCGCCGTCGGTACCGTTCTTGAATCCCACCGGCATGGCCAGGCCGGAAGACATCTCGCGGTGGGTCTGCGATTCGGTGGTGCGGGCGCCGATGGCCACCCAGCTGAGCAGCTCGGCCAGATATTGCGGTGAAATGGGGTCCAGGGCCTCGCTGGCGACAGGCAGCCCCAGCTCATTGATGTCCAGCAGAAAGCGCCGCGCCAGATGCATACCGTCGGCGATGCGGAAAGAGTCATCCATGCCGGGGTCGTTGATCAGGCCTTTCCAGCCGGTACTGGTCCGTGGTTTCTCGAAATAGACCCGCATCACCAGGCAGAGTGTCTCGGACACTTCGTCGGCCAGCCGCCGCAAGCGCCGAGCGTACTCCAGGCCAGCGACAGGATCGTGCAGGGAGCAGGGGCCGACGATCACCAGCAAGCGCGGGTCGCGGCCGTCGAGCCGGTCGCGAATCGCCCGGCGGCCGGCCGCCACGGTGCGGGCCGCCATGTCGCTGAAGGGCAAGGCGGCCCGCAATTCGACTGGCGACGGCATGGGGTCGATCGCCGCCAGGTGGGCGTGGTGGCCTTCGACGGCGCTGGGAAGGTCTCTTTTCATACCTGTTCATCCTGTCTGTTCGCGGGCGTTCGCAACGCTTTGCCCGTCTCGTCCTGCGGAAGGCCAATACCTGAAACTCTTGGAATCTTCTTTTGAAAATTTACCGATAGCGCATAATGCCGGCTATCAAAGATGAGAGTCAATATCATTATCATTTGTATTTCGATCTCGTTTTGCATTAGCATCCTGCCGCCCCACCCGGTTGGCACGCCCGGTGCCGCTACCGAGTGATGCTAAATAACCCGCCGTCAACCGACACGATCGGAACCACGCGGCACCGCTCGATAGGACCTAAGCCATGAACGACAGACTCCGAGAAACCCAGACCACCCCCATCGGTCTGGCCGAACTGCTGGCGCAATATCAGCCCGGTTCCACCTTGTTCGCTTCACCGCGCCGCAGCCTGCTGGCGCACGGTATCGAGGCGGTGCTGCCGGCATGTCGCAAGGACCAACTCGCGGCGCGGGCCGCCGCCATGCTGGAGGAGGCGCGCAAACATAGTTGGCACTTGCCGGTGTTGATGGGGGCGGTGCCTTTTCAGGCCGATGCGCCGGCGCGGCTGGTCTTGCCTGGCCAGGTCTACCTGGGGGCGGGTGCGGCGGGGCAAGTGCTGCAGACGGTGGCGATGCCGGTTTCCGCCAAGGGCATGCCGGCCGTGCTGCGAATGGAGCCGACGCCGGATGAATATCGCCGCAACGTGGCGCTGGCGCTGAGCCGCATTGCCGAAAACGATATGGAGAAGGTGGTGCTGTCACGTTCGCTGACGCTTGCCGCCAGCGTGGATGTGGCAACCCTGCTCCAACGCCTGGCCAGCCGCAACGCCCACGGCTATACCTTTGCCGTCGATCTCCCCGGTATGGCCGGCGAACGCCGCACCCTGCTGGGCGCCAGTCCGGAACTGCTGCTGGCGCGCCATGGCCGCGAGGTGTCTTCGCATCCCTTGGCCGGTTCCATTCCCCGCAGCGCCGATCCGGTCGAAGATCAGCGCCGGGCCCAGGGCCTGTTGCAATCGGAAAAAGACCTGCATGAACACGCCCTGGTGGTGGATGCGGTAGCCGACGCGCTGCGGCCCTATTGCCGTGGCCTGCACGTGCCGGCCGCGCCCAGCCTGGTCGCCACGCCCACCATGTGGCACCTGGGCACCGAAGTGCGCGGCGAACTGGACGATCCGGCCACGAGCTCGCTGACCCTGGCCCTGGCCTTGCACCCCACGCCGGCCGTTTGCGGTCACCCGACCCAAGCCGCGCATCGCTTTATCGACGAGCAGGAAGGATTCGACCGGAGTTTCTTTACCGGCCTGGTGGGCTGGTGCGATGCCAATGGCGACGGCGAATGGGCGGTGACCATACGCTGCGCCGAAGTCGGCGAGCAGACCGCTACGCTGTATGCCGGTGCCGGCGTGGTAGCCGGCTCCGACCCGGAGCTGGAATTGCGCGAAACCGCCGGTAAGCTGCGGACCATGCTCAATGCCATGGGTTTGGAAATGATCGAGCTGGACAAGAACCTGGGCGACCTGGTCGGCGCAGTGGAGCAAGGCGCATGAGCAACTCGCACCTGCATGGATTCACCCCCTGGCCGGCCGACTTCGCCGAACGTTACCGCGCTGCCGGCTACTGGCAGGGCCAGACCTTGGGCGGCATGTTGCGCGAGCAGGCGGCTGCCCGGCCGGAACGGCTGGCCCTGGTCTGTGGTACCCGGCGCTGGAGCTATGCCGAGCTGGATAGGCGCAGCGATCAATTGGCGGCCGGCTTTGCCCGACTGGGACTCGGGCCGCAGGACCGGGTGGTGGTGCAACTGCCCAATATGGCCGAGTTTTTCGCGGTTTGCTTTGCCTTGTTCCGACTGGGCGCCATTCCGGTTTTCGCCTTGCCTGCCCACCGTCGCGCCGAGTTGAGCCACTTCTGCTCCTTTGCCGCCGCCCGCGCCTATGTGATCGCCGACCAGGACGGTGGCTTCGATTACCGTGGCCTGGCCCGCGAGATCCGGGCCGAGCAGCCCGAGCTACAGGTGGTGGTCGTCGGCGATGCGGCCGAGTTCACCGCGCTGGACTCGCTCTACGGTACGCCGCGCGCACTGCCCGAGCCGGATGCCGGGCAGGTGGCATTCCTGCAGTTGTCGGGCGGCAGTACCGGCCTGCCCAAGCTGATTCCCCGGACCCATGACGACTATCTATACAGCGTACGGGCCAGTGCCGATATCTGCGGTTTGAGCGAGCAGAGTGTCTATCTGTGCGCGTTGCCGGTGGCGCACAACTTTCCGCTGAGTTCGCCCGGCAGCCTGGGCGTCTTTTATGCCGGCGGTTGCGTGGTGCTGGCACGCCGGCCCAGCCCGGACGATGTGTTTCCGCTGATCGCGGCCGAGCGGGTCACCCTGACCGCCCTGGTGCCACCCTTGGCCATGGTCTGGCTGGACGCCGCCGCCAGCCGCCGTTTCGATCTGAGCAGCCTGAGCTTGCTGCAGGTCGGTGGCGCCCGACTGAGCGACGAAGCCGCCGCCCGGGTCCGGCCTATCCTGGGCTGTGCCTTGCAGCAGGTATTCGGCATGGCCGAAGGCCTGGTCAATTACACCCGCGACGACGATCCGGACGCGCTGGTGGTCGGTAGCCAAGGCCGGCCCATCTCGCCGGACGATGAAGTGCGGGTGGTCGATGACGAAGACCTGCCGGTGCCGGCCGGGGAGGTGGGACACCTGCTGACGCGCGGACCCTACACCATCCGTGGCTACTATCTGGCGGAGGAACACAACGCCCGCGCCTTTACCAGCGATGGTTTCTACCGCACCGGCGATATGGTGCGGCAATTGCCCACGGGCCACCTGGTGGTGGAAGGCCGCGCCAAGGACCAGATCAACCGTGGCGGCGACAAGGTGGCGGCCGAGGAAGTGGAAAACCACCTGTTGGCCCACCCGGCTGTCCACGACGTCGCCTTGGTCGCCATGCCGGATGCCTATCTCGGTGAACGCAGCTGCGCCTTCGTGATCGCCCGTGGCCAGCCGGTCCGCGCTCCCGAGTTACTGCGCTTCCTGCGCGAGCGTGGCTTGGCCCAGTACAAGATTCCGGACCGGATCGAATATATCGACCGTTTCCCGCAGACCAGCGTCGGCAAGGTCAACAAGCGGGCGCTGCGTGAGCATATTGCCGGTCTGTTGCAGGCGCAGCCGGTCTGATCGACCTTCAATCATTCAAGACGAACACGACACCCATGAGCATCCCAAGAATCGCCAGCTACCCCATGCCGCTCGCCTCGGCCATGCCCGCCAACCGCGTGAACTGGCGGCCCGACCCGGCCCGCGCCGTCCTGCTGATCCACGATATGCAGGACTATTTCCTGGATTTCTACGCCGTCGATGCGGCGCCGATCCCGCAACTGCTGGACCATATCGGCCAATTGCGCGCCGCCTGCGACAGCGTGGGCGTACCGGTGGTGTACACCGCCCAGCCCGCCGAGCAGTCCTTGGCCGACCGTGGCCTGCTGACCGACTGGTGGGGCCCCGGCCTCACCGCGCGGCCCGAGCGCGCCTCGGTGGCGAGCGTGCTGGCGCCCCGGCCGCAGGATACCGTGCTGACCAAATGGCGTTACAGCGCCTTTGTCCGGAGCGACTTGTTGCAGCGTATGCAGGCGCAAGGCCGCGACCAGTTGATCGTCTGCGGCGTATACGCCCACATCGGTTGCATGCTGACGGCGGCCGATGCCTTTATGAACGATATCCAGCCATTCTTCGCGGGCGATGCCCTGGCCGATTTCTCGCCCGAGCAGCATGCCATGGCGCTGGACTACGTTGCCCAGCGTTGCGGCGTGGTGGACAGTAGCGCTGCGCTGATCGAATCGTTGCGCCCGGCGCCGCGCCTGCCCGCCAGCCAGGCGGCCCTGCAAGCCGAAGTCGCGGCGATACTGCAGGTGCCGGTAGGCGATCTGATGGCCGACGACAACCTGATGTATTGCGGCCTGGATTCGATCCGCCTGATGAGCTTGGTGGAACGCTGGCGCCGTGCCGGTGCCACGGCCACCTTCGTCGAACTGGCCGAACGTCCGACCCTGGCGGATTGGTGGGAGCTGCTCGCACCCGCGCTGCGGGGCCAGGAGTAGGCGGTGGCGAATACTTCCCGTGTCCGTCCCCGCCCGCATTTGCTGCGGGTCCGCCGCATTCGCCAGCTCAGTCCGCAAATGCGCCGTATTACCCTGGTAGGCGAGGGCTTGGCCGGTTTTCCGGCGGACTGCGAAGGCGCCCATATCAAGCTGATGCTGGCCCGCCCGCACCAGGCCGATCCGCTGCTGCCCGTGCCGGGGCCGGAAGGCCTGGTCTGGCCGGCAGCGGAGGACAAACCCATCACCCGCACCTATACGGTGGCCCGTTTCGACAGCTTGACCGGCGAAATGGATGTGGATTTCGTACTGCATGGCGATGATGGACCCGCCTCGCGCTGGGCCAGCGCGGCCCAGGCCGGCGACAGTATCGGCCTGGCCGGTCCCAGCGGCCCGGCCCGCTATCGGCCGGGCGCCGCCTGGTACCTGCTGCTGGGCGATCCCAGCTCCCTGGCCGCCGTCGCGGCGGTGTTGCGCGCCTTGCCGGAGGATGCGGTCGGCCATGCCCTGATCGAGGTGCCGGCAGCCTCGGAAATCCAGCCGCTCACGCGGCCGCCGGGGATTAGCTTGCAGTGGCTGTCGCGCGATGGCGCGGCGGCCGCCTCCAGCACCTTGCTACTGACGGCGCTGCGGCAACTCGATTGGCTCGATGGCATGCCCTCGGTCACCCTGGCCGGCGAAAGCAAGCAGGTGGTGGCCTTGCACGCCCATCTGCTGACCAAGGGCGTACCGCGCACTGCCATGTATGCGGTGCCTTACTGGAAGGAACGCTGCGCCGAAGAGGCCTATCAGGAAGAGCGTTACCAGATCATGGACGAGATGGACGAGGCAGCCGACGCCGTGCGGGTCTAGGCCAGCGGCTGGTCGTTTCAAGGAGCAAAAAATGGAATTTCAAGGCAAGGTCGCGCTGGTTACCGGTGCGGCGCAAGGCATAGGCGCCTCGGTAGCCATGGCATTGGCACGCGGCGGCGCGGCGGTCGCGGTATTGGACCTGCAGGCCGAGGCGGTGGCGGGCACGGCCGCCGCCTTGCGCGATCTGGGCCGCCCCGCGCTGGGCTTGGCAGTGGATGTTGCGCGGACCGACGCGGTCGAAGCGGCGGTGGCCCAGGTCGAACAAGAGCTGGGTGCGATCGATATCCTGGTCAATGTCGCCGGCTTGCTGCGCATGGGCAACATCCTGACCCTGAGCGACGAGGATTGGGACCGCACTTTCGCGGTCAATGTCGGCGGCGTGTTCCGCGTCAGCCGCGCGGTGGCGAACCGTATGGCGCCGCGCAAACGCGGCGCCATCGTGACGGTCGGCTCGAACGCCTCGGCTGTGCCGCGCCAGCAGATGGCCGCCTATGCGGCCTCGAAAGCCGCTTCGGCACACTTCAGCCGCTGCCTTGCGCTGGAAATGGCGCAGCATGGCATACGCTGCAATGTCGTCTCGCCCGGCTCGACCGACACCGCCATGCAAAGACAGTTGTGGACCAGTCCGGCCAGCGAACAAGCGGTCATTGCCGGCTCGCTGGACAGCTATCGGCTGGGTATCCCGCTGGGCCGCATCGCCGCGCCGGACGATATCGCCGAGGCGGTGTGCTTTCTTGCCTCCGACCGGGCCCGCCATATCACCATGCAGGATCTTTGCGTGGATGGGGGCGCAACCCTGGGCGCCAGATAGCGGCTCGCCATATCCCCTCCATGCCGCCGGCCAAAAGCCGGCGGCATTATTTTTGCTCCGCGCGTTTGACAGCGGCCCATAAATGTCCTTTAAAAAACAGGGCATTGCTATTGGTCTGAGCCAGGGTACGCCTTGCCGGCTTCGAGCCGGTCAGGTCGTCTACAAAAAAGTACGGTGCGGAGCCCCAAGCCGCTCACGCCCCGTCAGCGGTATGGAGGAAGTATGGAAGGAATGTCACGCCTGAACCTGGTGGGCTCTTCACCGGCTTTCCAGCAGGTATTGCGCAGCCTGCACCGCTTGGCGGAAGTGGATGCCACCGTACTGATCGGCGGCGAAACCGGCACAGGCAAGGAGTTGGCGGCACGCGCCTTGCATTACATCGGCCCGCGCAGCGGCCGGCCATTTATTCCGGTCAATTGCGGCGGCCTGTCGGACAACCTGCTGGAAAGCGAGCTGTTCGGGCACGAACGCGGCGCCTTTACCGACGCGCGCCGCAGCAATGCCGGCCTGGTCAGCGAAGCGCAAGGCGGCACGCTGTTCCTGGACGAAATCGATACACTCAGCCCCCGTGGCCAAGGCAGCCTGTTGCGGTTCCTGCAGGACAAGAGTTATCGTCGCGTGGGCGCCAGCAGCCAGAATTACGCCGATGTGCGGGTGGTGGTGGCCAGCAATGCCGATCTGCAAGCCATGGCGCAGGACAGGCAATTCCGCAAGGACCTCCTGTACCGCCTCAATGTGCTGCATATCCAGATGCCGCCGCTGCGCGAGCGTCCCGGCGATGCCGTCGAATTGGCCCGCCTGTTTCTGGTGCGACTGTGCAGCCGCTACCAAAAGCCCGACAAATATCTCCACGAGGATGCCTTGAGCTTTATTCAGCGCTACGACTGGCCCGGCAATGTGCGCGAACTGGAGAACCTGATCCATCGCGACTTCCTGCTGTGCGACGGCGATGCCCTGCGTTGCATCGACGCTTGCCGGCAGTTGCTCCCGCAAGCATTGAACGGTGCCGATCGCAGTTGCTTCAGCGAGGCCAAGGCCGATGCCATCGCCGACTTCGAACGGCGCTTTGTGCGCGAGCTGCTGGCACAAGCCGGCGGCAGTATCACCCAAGCGGCCCGGCTCGCCGGCAAGGACAGAAGCGCATTCGGCAAACTGGTGCGCAAGTACGGCATTGCCGAACCATTGAACGGGCTGTCGCTGGGTTGAGGCGCCACCGTTCTGCCTCCCTCCCACGGCGCCCGGACGGCTCGCCTGCACGGTTGCTCATCCGGTTGGAACCGGCCCGATGAGCGACGACGCCCTGATACAAACCCTGGCGGACGCCATCAGGCGCTATGTGCGGTTGCGGCCCCATGCCGCCGATACGGTCGAGGGCATCCACCGCTGGTGGATGGACTGGGACGACGGCGAGCAAGCCTGCGAATCGACCGAGCTGGCCTTGCAATGGCTGGCTGCCCAGGGCGAGATGGAATGTGTTGTGATGGGTGGGCGGGAGATTTGGCGAGCCACGTCGCGTTGAGCATGCCTGACTTCCGAGGGACTGAAGTCCCCGTAACTTTTCTTCCTCTCTAGCTGCATTCCTGTTTTCCGACCTACGCCCCTTCGGCTGATCCCCAATCGTATACGTAGTCCAACACGTCTTGCGAGAGCCGGATCGTCAGCGCGACCGGCTGCGCGGTAGATATTCGAGATTGCCCCGAGGCAGCGGCAAGCGGATGGGTAGGAAATCACCCGCGCGCGGCCCGATTCTCCCCACCCCCCAGCACCTTGCCTGGTGCGGTTCCGTAGTACCTCGTGCGGAAACCAGGCCTTTTCGACGGGTGTTTATTGTCCCGCCCTACCTACTTGGTAAATAGAAATAATCAAATAAATCAACGATATGCGATTGCGTAGCAACTGGCATGCCTCTTGTATACATCACCCCGGTCGCAAGCCTGCCCACGCCCTTACGGTCGCTTGCTTGCACAGCGTGGTACGGCCGCTTCGTGCGGTATGGCCACCTTTACCAGTCTGGCGCGCCCGTTATGGCCGCGTCGCGCGTGATGTGATGTTTCAGTAAACGGGAGCGGAGAAACCATGTTGGGAAGCATCCAGGACAAGTTGCTGCGGGTTCGTCCACCGCGTGTACGTATTACCTACGACGTCGAGACGGGTGGTGCGCTGGAGAAGAAGGAGCTGCCATTCATCGTCGGCATCCTGGCCGATCTGTGCGGCGACTTTCTGGCCGAACCCCTGCCGGTGCTGAAGGAGCGGAAGCTGATCGAGATCGACCGCGACAACTTCAACAAGGTGCTGGAAGGCATTGCGCCGCAGGTGAAGGTGGGAACCTTGCCGAATGTACTGCCGGGCGGTACGGGCAATCTCAGCGGCATGCTGGTATTCCAGAAGATGGACGATTTCAGTCCGGTGCAGGTGATCCAGCAGGTCGCGCCGATGCGGGCCTTGTATGAAGGCCGCGCCCGCATCCGCTTCCTGCAATCGAAGGCGGAAATCGCCGACCGGCTGGCCAAGTACCTGGACCTGGTGGTCGATCTGGGGCCGGAAGGTACGGCCGCCCGCACCGAGTTGGTGGGCCTGTTCGACCCGGCCGTGGACGACCCCGCCAAATGGGGCCAGGTAGCGCCCACGGGTGCCTTGGCCGAGCTGATCGGACCGGAGGGTCTTAATCTGGACCCGGAAGCCAGCGCGACCCTGCTGGAACTGATGGGCCAGTTCGCCGTGGATGTCGCCGCGCCGCTCAGCGAAGCCCAAATGAAGGGTGCTGCCGCCCTGATCGATACCCGGGTGGCCGATATCGACCGCGCCCTGGGCCTGCAATTGGATGTGATCATGCACTCGGCCGCTTTTCAGCGGCTGGAGGCGACCTGGCGTGGCCTGCATTACCTGGTGTCGCGGACCGAGACGGGTGCGCTGCTCAAGCTGCGGGTGTTGAATGCCTCCAAGAAGGATCTGCTCGACGACCTGACCAAGGCGGTCGAATTCGACCAGAGCGGTCTGTTCAAGATGATCTACGAGGCCGAGTACGGCACCTATGGCGGCCAGCCCTTCAGCATGCTGGTGGGCGACTACGAGTTCGGCCGCCATCCGGAGGATATGCTGCTGCTGGCCAAGCTTGCCGAAGTGGCGGCTGCCGGCCACGCGCCTTTTATCGCCTCGGCCTATGCCAAGCTGTTCGACCTGGACAATTTCGAGAGCCTGGCCAAGCCGCGCGATCTGCAGAAGATTTTCGAGAGTGTCGAACTGGAAAACTGGCGAGCCTTTCGCCAAAGCGAAGATTCACGTTATGTGACATTGGCCTTGCCGCGTGTATTGATCCGGCTCCCTTATGGCCGCGATACCTTGTCCTGCGAGGGTGTCAATTACGAGGAAAACGTCGGCCGGATCGATCCCAGCCAGGCTGGCGACGATGCCCGTCTGATCGCCCCTGCGTCCGGCCATTTCCTGTGGGGGAATGCCGCGCTGATCCTGGCGGAACGGATTACCAATGCCTTCTCGCTCTACGGCTGGACCGCCGCCATTCGCGGGGTGGAGGGCGGTGGCCTGGTGGCGGGACTGCCGGTCTACACCTACAAGAGCGACGACGGCGATGTCGAGATGATCTGTCCCACCCAGGTGGCCATCACCGACCGGCGCGAGAAGGAATTGAACGACCTGGGCTTTATGGCCATCTGCCATTGCAAGGGCACCAGCAAGGCGGCCTTCTTCGGTGGCCAAAGCACCAATCTACCGAAGAAATACCTGTCCGATGTCGCCAATAGCAACGCCCAGATATCGGCCATGCTGCCCTACATACTGGCCGCGTCGCGCTTCGCCCACTACGTCAAGGTGATCATGCGCGAGAAAGTGGGTTCCTTTATGACCCGGGGCAATGTGGAAGCCTTCCTGAACGGCTGGATCGGCCAGTACGTGCTGCTGGACGAAAACGCCGCGCAAGAGGTGAAGGCCGCCTATCCGCTCAGCGCCGCCAAGATCAGCGTGACCGAAGTGCCCGGCAAGCCCGGCAGCTACAAGGCCACGCTATTCCTGCGGCCGCACTTCCAATTGGAAGAGCTGACTACCTCGATCCGCCTGGTGGCCGAATTACCGGCATAGGCCGGACCCGACGCTGAACGGCATGAACCACCCAGTTTATAAAGGACACCCATCATGGATTTAATCCTGTTGCAACCCGGCGACCCCTCCCTTTTCTCCAAGGGCGCCGATCCCAATAGCTGGGATAAGGGCGGCAGTTTGATCGATGTATCCGCCTGGAAAGAGGTCGGCGGCGAAGTGGACGACACCCTGAAAGGCCTCAATGGCACCCTGGCGATCGAGCTGGTATCGGTACACCAGGGCATCAAGCAGCAGATGACCACCGATGTATCGAATTCGGCGCGGACCTCCGGCCGTCCGGTCGTGACCGAGTTCACCTGCGTCAAGTATGTGGACAAGCTGTCGGTGAAATTCTTCGACCTGTGTCTGCGGGCCAAGCCCATGGGTGCCGGCAAGGAACAGCCCACCATGATCCATATCATGCGCAATTCCGGCGACAAGACCGCGAATATCCTCACCATGGCCTTGCGTGACGCCATGATCAGCGAGATCCAGTTCCAGTCCAATCCGGACGATATGCCCACCGAGCAGTTCAAGCTCAATTTCACCGAAATCCTGTGGAAATACACCGTCCAGCGGGCCGATACCGTGACCGCCGGGGTGGTGCCGGCCGGCTGGAGTATCGCCCGCAACCGGCCTATCGGTGGGTTCACCGATTAACGCAAGGCAAGCCGGTGAAAGCATATGGCTTTTCTGTTCGAGCGCCTGGCGGCCAACGGCCGGGACGACATCGATCTGCGCCAGGCGGTGCTGGACCAGCTGGATTGGCTGGTCGGTAGCCGCGAATGGCTGGCCGAGCAGAGCGGCCAGGCCCTGATCGATATCGTCATGCCGGAGCCGCCCGGGCTGGCGGCCAACGGTACCGACCTGGCCCGCTATGCCCAAAGGCTGCGGCGCTTGATCGCGCTGCACGAGCCACGGCTGCGGAATATGCAGTTGCGGCTGGAACCGACCGGGCGTGCCATGTCGCCGTTCCGGGTGGTGGTCAGCGGCAACCTGGCGACGGATGGGCCTGAGCAGATGCTGTATTTCGAGCGCGACGCGGGACCTAGATAGGCTAGGCGGGCGTACGCGACAGGGGGGAGTGGCATGCGTGCGGCAAGCGATTTCCGCGATTATTTCGAAGCGGAACTGATGCAGTTGCGTGAACAGGCGGTGGCGTTCGGAGAAGACAATCCGGCCGCCGCCCATGCCCTGGCTTTAGGGCAGGGCCGCTCCGGCGATCCGCATATCGAATTGCTGATGCAGTCCTTTGCCTTTTTGACCGGCCGGCTGCGCCACCAGCTGGACCGCGACAAGGCGCTGTTGCCCAATGCCTTGATGGCACAGCTTTACCCGCACCTGGCCGCGCCCATCCCCAGCCTGACGGTGGCCGAGCTGGCGGTACGGGCCGATGCCGCCAATTTCACCGCGCCGGTGGTGCTGGAGCGGGGCCGCGAGTTTCATGCCCTGGCCAAGGATGACGATGGCCGTGCCGTGCGCTGCCGCTTGCGCAGCTGCTTCAGCACGCCGCTGGTGCCGCTGGAGGTGGTCGAATTGGGCATGGTCTCCACCACCGCCTATGACCTGGGCGATGCGCCGGAAGTGCATTCGGTGCTGAAGCTACGCCTGCGTGCCATCGGCCCGGAGCCTATGTCGGCACTGGACTTGTCGCGTCTGCGTTTCTACCTCGATATCGAGAATCCCCAGGTCTGGCGGCTGTATGAATTGCTGGCGGTCCACCTGGCCGGCTTGGCCACCCTGCCGGCCGGTGGCGGCGGCAAGCCGTGCCGCAAGCCGGCCGGCGCACTGCGCTGGCTGGGTTTCGGCGAGGACGAGGCGGCCCTGGATACCGACCTGGTTACCCATCCCGGCTATCGGCTGGTGCAGGAGTATTTCGCCTTCCCGGAAAAATTCCTGTTCTTCGAGCTGGATGAGCTGGATTTCAGCGCTGCCGGAGCGGAGGCCGAGGTGCTGTTTCTGCTGCGCAGCAGCGTGGACAAGACCCTGGACCCCGGCCAAAGCGCCATGCGTCTTAACTGCGTACCGCTGATCAATCTGTTTATGCAGCGGCTGGAGCCGGTGGCGCTGGACCATCGCCATTACGAGTACCGGCTGAGCGGCGACCATGCCCATCACCGCTATACGGAGATCTATCGGGTCGAGTCCCTGCAAGCGATCCGGCCCGGCGAGGCAGCCCGTCCCATCGCGCCGTATTTCGCACTGGATGGTTTCGGCAAATTGGAGCGGCAGGACTACTTCTACGTGGTCCGCCGGGTCGAAAGCCTGTTGCGCGGCGTGCCGGGTACCGAGTGCTACGTGTCCTTCCTGGATATGGGTTTCGAAACCCGCCGTCCGGCCGACGAGACGCTGGGTGGCCGGGCGCTGTGTACCAACCGGCGCCTGGCCGAGCAGCTGCGCTTGGGAGACCGGCTGCAGCTGGAGGGGCCGGGTCCCGTCCAGGCCGCCACCGTGGCGGCCAAACCCACGCCGCACCAGACGCCCGCGCTGCTGGGCGGCCAGCCTTGGGCGCTGATCTCGCAATTGCTGCTGAACCACCTGTCGCTAAGCGGCGGCGCCGAGGCGATGAATGCGCTCAAAAGCATGCTGGGCCTGCATCTGGGCCGCGCCAGCCTGGTGGGCGCCAAGCAGATCGACAGTTTGAGCGGCCTGCGCACCCGTCCCATGGTCAAGGACCTGTACCGCGACGGCCGGCATGTGCTGGTCGAAGGTTTGGCCATCACGCTGAAGATCGATAGACAGCGCTTCGAAGGCGGTAGCCCGGTGTTGTTCGCCGATCTGTTGCGGCGGTTTTTCGCGCTGTACGCCAGCGTCAACACCCTGATCGAAGTCAGCCTTGAAACGCAGGATGTCAAAGGGAAGCTCAAGACATGGCCAGCCATGGTTGGCGCACAAACCGTCCTCTGACCCGCGAATTGCGCGAGGACTGCGCCGGATTCGATTTCTATCAGCTGGTACGCCTGCTGCTGCACGAGCGGGGCGCCGGGGGCGACCCGTTGGGCGCCGCGCTGGATGCGCAGCTGTGCTTTCGCGCCAATCTGGAACAGGGTTTTCCCGGCCAGGAGGTGCGCAATGTCAGCGAACCGGGCGGTTCGGCCGGGCGGCTGCGCATAGAAACCGGCAATTATGCGCTGGCCGGCTACCTCGGCCCGCTGCCGGAAGCACTGGTCGAACAGATGCTGGCGCGCATGCGGGCAGGCAGCCACGCCATGCCGCGCTTTCTCGATCTGTTCAACCACCGCCTGAATGCCTTGCGCTACCAGCTCAAGGCGGCGCCACGGCTGGGCTTGAATCTGCTGCGGCCGGAGCGCACCGAACTGGCCGCCATGCTGGCCGCCCTGATGGGCATGGCGGCGCCCGGCCTGGCCGAACAGATGCCCTTGCCGCGCCGGGTCTGGCTGGGCTTGGCCGGCTTGCTCGCCGATCCGCGCCGCAGCGCGCCGGCGCTGACCCGGGTGGTCGCCCGCTTTATCGGCGCGCCGGTTGAATTGGAGTCGCTGCTGGGCGCCTGGCGTGACCGTTGCGATGAAGATGCCACCCGCTTGGGCCGCGCCTGCCACGGTCTGGGCAGCCAGACGCGGCTGGGCCGGCAAGCCTGGCTGCCGACGGCGCGGATCAGGCTGACCTTGGGCCCGTTGGATTACACCCGCTACTGCTGCCTGTTGCCCAAGTCGCGCAGCAACAGCAGCGATGTGCACCCGCAGCTGTGCGGACTGCTGCGCTTCCTGCTGGAACGGCGGCAGGATTGCTGGATACGGCTGCGGCTGGCGCCCGGCCAGGCGCCGGCCGCCACGCTGACCGCGCGCGAACGGCGGCTGGACCCCGCTTGCGGCATCTATTACGGCCTGCGCCTGGGGCAGACCGCCTGGCTGGCGGGCCCAACGGATGGCGAGCGGACGGCGGAGTTCCTGGTCCCCGCGTATGGAGAAACCTGAATGCGGCAGGCAGCAACGGCACCCACGGGATCTTGGCCCGTAGCAACGATTAAGAGGATAGTCACATGAACGCGCCCTTGGATACGACGGGCATCACCCGCATCGAAGTGGTCGACGCACCCGCGCTGTTCCTGCATCTGGCGATCTTTATCGACAATCGCCAGCTGATCGGCGACGAGACGTTTCGCCTGGTCAGCTTCACCGGCAACGAAAGCGTGTCCGAGCCGTTCGAGTATCAATTGGAACTGCACGGCAACGACCAATGGCAGGCCGACCCGCAGCGCAAGGCACGGATCGAAACCCTGCGCTTCGATAGCCTGATCGGCAAGCCGGTCACCTTTGCCGTGGGTCTGCCGGATATCAGCGACGATCCGCCCACCACCGCCATCATGCGCTCCAGCCTGCGCTTCCAGGCCGCGCTCACGGGCGGTTCGACCGCCGGCCTGTCGCTGTTCAACGGCATGGTGGCGGCCTTTGCCATGGCGGGCCCCGGGGTCTATCACCTGACCGTGCGACCGGCCTTGTGGCGGCTGACCCTGGCCAATCGCTACGAAATCTATGACGACCGCAGCGTGGCGCAGGCGGTGGTCGATGTGCTGGCCTATCACCATATCGTGCCCGACATGGCGGCGGTGGATGGGCTGGCGACCGCGCGCAGCCAGGATTGGCTGCAGGCCGGCGAGTCGGACTATGAGTTCCTGCGCCGGCTGATGGGCAAGGCGCATCTGTATTTCTATTTTCGCCATGGTGCGCGTGGCCATGAACTGGTGTTCGCCAATCGGCCCGATTATCCCGACCAGGTGCTGCCGGGCCAGCCGCTGCGCTACACCTTTACCGATACCGACGCCAACGGCCTCGGCCAGTTCGATGTGATCGGCGATTACCGCTACCAGCAAAGCCTGGGCATCAGCGCCGTGCATACCGTCTTCACCCGCCAGTACCAGGCCTGGCAGGTGGACGGGGTACCGCCCATTCTGCAGTTCGATGCGCCGCCGCATAGCGCCGAGGCGGGCGACCAGGTGTTCATGCAGCACAAGGTCTATCAGTACGGCAACGACAAGCTGGCCGCCGAGCATTTCGCCCGCATGACCATGCAAGCCAGCAGCACGGCGGCTAGCCAGTTGAGCGGCGGAAGTTTTTGCGCCCTGTTCCGCGCCGGCTTCCGCTTTTGCATGAGCGAGGCCGATCGAGCCGATTGCCAGCCTTCGCCGGTTCGGCCCAGCCTGGAAGGACGGCCTTTCGTGCTGACCCGGGTCGAGCACGAGGCCAGCCAGGACGGCGGCTACCGCAATAAATTCGAAGCAACCGAAGCCAGTGGCCTGGTGGCGGCATTTTCACTGGCCGATACGCAGCAGGGTTCGGTGCTGGCGGTGGTGGTCGAGCACGCCAGCGAACGGGTGCCCAAGAGCTGGAAATACTACGAAAAGGGCGACTTCGATCCGCAGACGCAAAGCTATCTGGATAGCGCCAGCGACCAACGCCAGGTCAAGGCGCAAGGCGTCTACGTGCGACTGGCCACCGATGCACCCGCCACCCGCCGCTGGGTCAAGCTGGCAGCGCATATGCAGACCGCACCCGAGATCGGTGCGCAGGTCATCGTCAGCCGCGCCAACGACGAATCCGAGCTGCCCGAACTCCAGCAAGTGGTGCAGGCCGGCGGCAACAAGGTGGTGACGCCCTCGACCTGGACCGCCGATACCCGGGTGGGCAGCGGCTACAGCACCCGCTACGGCGATGGCATCAGCCTGGGTTTCGGCGCCGGTTCGGTCGCCGACCTGGGCAAGGCCGTGAACATCGCCAGCGGCGCCTACGAGACCGGTCGCTTCCGCGATGCCGGTTACAACCAGGGCGCCAATTATGGCTTCTCCACCTCGGAAAGCACGGCCGCTTCCGCCAGCCAGGACCTGGCCGCGACCTACGGACCCTACCAGTCGCACGCCGACGATCTGTTGTCGGTCAACGAGTCCTTCGGCTCCAGCTTCAGCCGCAGCGTGGGCCAGGTGCAATCCGGCATCGCCCAGCACGATATCAGCTACAACGACAGCCATTTCGGCCAGACCGAAAGCCTGACCAAGGTGGATCGCACCGCCCGCTCGTCCTCTACCCATGGCGGCGACGTCAGCAACCGTACCGTGATGCAGGCCGACAGCTACAACTTTACCCAGGTGGACGGCAAGTCCACCTCCGAGACCACCCATAACGGCAAGCTCAGCAGTACTACCACGGTCAATGCCGATACCTCCAACCGCACCGAGCATTTCGGCAATGTCGACAACTTCACCCGTATCAGCCAGGTCAGCACCTCGCGCAATGAAATCGGCGTGCAGAGCAATAGCAGCGCCATCGGCGTAAGCAACAGCAACGACGTCATCGGCGCCAGCGTCAACGTCAACCTGACCGGCGCCAGCAGCCAGACCGGCATGACCGGTATCAGCAGTTCGACCCACCTGGTCGGCGTCAGCGACAGCACCAGCCTGACCGGCGTCACGGATGCCTGCAATATCACCGGCGTATCGACCCAGCTATCGCTTACCGGCGTGGAAGACAAACTCAATCTCTACGGCATTTCGTCGGAGATTTCGCTGGGCGTGATCGGCTACAGATACCAGGACGAACTGCTCAAACCCAAGATGGAGCAAGAAGGTCCCACGCTCAAGCTCCTGTCGGCCTTGTTGATTATCCTGTGAGGCCGGCATGAAGATCGTCAAACCCGCCAGTCTAGGCCTGCTGCAACGACCCTACCGCTACCAGGGGCAGGATAGGCTGGCCATCGCGGCACTGGGATTTTTCCCGCTGGGCCGGCCGACCCTGCGTTTCCTGGACGAGGCGGCGCAATGGCGGGCGGTATTGGCCGCCTTGCCGCCCGGCAAGCCCATCGATGAATTGTTCGCCATGCCGAACGGCCAGTTGCTGCTGGCCGGGGCCGCCTATGCCCCCGGCGGCGTGCCGGTGGAAAGCCTGCAGGTCCGCGTCGGCATGGGCGGGGTGGACAAGCGTTTGACCGTGCTGGGCGAGCGGCGCTGGTTTTATGGTCCCTGGTATCGGCAGACCGCACCGCAGGCCTTTGTCCGCATGCCGCTGGACGAAGCGCATGCCTATGGCGGGCCTGGCCATCCGCAAAACCCATTGGGCCGGGGTTATACCGGCAACCCCCTGGCAGGCTGGCTAGGCCGCAATGAGGGCGAGCTACCCAATGTGGAGGACCTGCAGCGACCGGTACGGGGCCATGTGCGGCCCCTGCCGCCGGCCGGCTTCGGACCGCTGGATCCCAGCCGGCAGCCGCGCCTGGGCTGGGCCGGCCAATACGACCGGGCCTGGCTGCTGGATGAGGCGCCCGGTCTGGCGCGCGACCTCGATCCACGCTTTTTCCAGACCGCGCCGGCGGACCAGTGGCAGGACGGACCTTGGCGCGGCGATGAGCATTACCGCCTGGAAAACCTCCATGCCGACCACCCGTTGATAGAAGGCCAACTGCCCGGTTTCGCCGCTCGCGCCTTTGTCCGCGACCAGGCCGACGGTCAGGTACGCGAAGCAGGCATGCGGCTGGATACGGTCTGGTTCCTGCCCGATGCGCTGCTGGGCGTCGCCGTCTTTCACGGCGAGCTGGCGATTACGCATATCGATGGCCTCGACCTGGATGCCGTGATGGTCGGCTATGAACCGCTGGATGCGCCGCGCGAGCCGGCGCACTACCAGGCGGTATTGCAACTGCGGACCGCGCTGGATAGTGCCATTCACCAAGTACTGCGCGAGGATCAGCTGGCGCCTGCCTGGCCGGAGGACATCAAGCAGGAGCGGGCCGCGCAGTCGGCCGCGCGCCTGGCTGCCCGGCGCGAACGGCGCCAGGCACTGCGCGACGAGTATCTGGCCGAAGCGCAGGCGCAGGCGGGTGTGCAACCGCAGCCGGCCCTGCCGCCGCTATTGGCGGAATTGGCCGAACTGGAGATCGATTTCGAGGCGATCGCCACTGGTGAAGCCGACACGGCGGCCTTTATCGCCCAGGCCACCGAGCTGGCGGAACGCGCCAAGCGGGAAGGCGAGGCGCGCTTGGCCGAGCAGGCTGCCCAGCAAGCGCCGCCGGCCCCGCTTGATCCGGAAGAGGAACGGCGGCGTCGCTACGCACGTGCCGCGGAACCGGCCTGGGACCTACTGGGCGAGCCGGCACCGCCCGGTCCCTTGAATGCCCAACTGGATCATGCGCTGGGGCAGGGGGCGCTGACGCCGCGGCAGCACGCCGCCGCACTGGCCGGCCAGGCCAGGCTGCCGGCCTTGCGGCGGCAGGGGCGCTGCATGCGCTTGCACGCCGCCGAGCCGGCGCCCTCGCCGGAACTCGCCGCCTGGCTGGGTGGCCAGGTACGGCAATGGCGCTTGGCCGGCGTGCCCTTGGTGGGCCGCGACCTGGCTGGCGCCGACCTGGCCGGCATGGATCTGCGCGGCGCCGATTTGCGCGAAGCCTGCTTTGAGCGGGCCGATCTACGGGGTGCCCAGCTGGCCGGCGCCGACCTGCGCGCGGCAGGGTTCGCCGGTGCGCAACTACAGGCGGCCGATCTGCGCGGCTGCCGCCTGCAAGGGGCCAATTTCAGCGACTGCGAGGCGGCGGATGCCTGCTTCGACGATGCCGACCTGAGCCGGGCACTGGGCCTGGGCGGGGATTTCGGCGGCGCCAGCTTTCGGCGGGCCAAGCTGGACGATGCCTTATTCCGCCAGGCCAACTTGACGGCGGCGTCGCTATGCGGTGCTTCCCTGGTCCGCACCTTGCTGGCCGAAATCCGTGCCGATGCCAGCCAGTGGCAGGGCGCCAAGCTGGTGCAGGCCATTCTGATGCAGGCGCAACTGGCTGGCGCCGATTTCAGCGGAGCCGAACTGCAGCGGGTGGTGCTGCTTGACGCTGTCCTGGATGGCGGCTGCTGGGAAGCCAGCGGCCTGGACCGTTGCGTTGCCCTGGGCGCCAGCGCGGTGGGTTTGCGCGCGGCCGGCATGCAGGCGCGCGGCTGCGGCTGGCGGAAAGTGAACTGGCAAGCGGCCGATCTGCGTGCGGTTCGCTTCGTCGATTGCGATCTGGGCGAGGGTGATTTCAGTGGCGCGATACTGGCGCACGGCCTGTTCGCCCGCTGCCTCTTGCACGGTGCGTGCCTGCAGGACTGCCAGGCACAAGCGGCCAATTTTCTGCAGGCAATGTGCCGGGGCGCGGATTTCCGCCGGGCCGATCTGCGCGATGCCAGCTTGCGCCAGGCGGTCATGGATGGCGCCGATCTGCGCGGCGCGCAACTGGCTGGCAGCCTGTTGGATGCCGTCGTGGTGCAACGACTGAACCACCGTTCGGAGGCGATCGCATGAGCACCCTGTGGGACGATATTGCCCGCGCGCGGCGGCTGTGCCGGCCCCTGCAGCACTTGCATCTGCAGGGCTGGCAGGCGCGGGGCCGCAAGCTGGCAGACCTGGCGCTGCAAAAATGCGATTGCGCCGATGCCGATCTGCGAGAAGCCGATCTGGCCAGCAGCCAATGGATAGAGTGCGATCTGCGCGGCGCCGACCTGCGGGGCGCCCGGCTCAAGGCAACCCACTTCGTCCGCTGCCGCCTGGAAGGCGCACGCTTCGACGGCATCGTCAGCGATCACGCCGGTTGGATCGATTGCGATCTGGCGGATAGTAGCTGGCAAGCGGTCGAGCTTAGCCAGGCAAGCTGGATGCAGTGCCGCTTGCATGGCGCCGACTTCAGTCGCAGCCAGCTAACGCGCTGTGCCTTCGCGGCCAGCGAGGCCCCGGCGCTGGACCTGTCCCATGCGCGCTTGCGGCAAAGCGCGCTGAACGGCCTGGACCTGAGCGCGGCCCGCTTGCAAGGCCTGGCCGCCGATACCGTGCTGTTCATGGCCTGCATCCTGCGGGACCGTGATCTGGCTGGCTTGCAACTGCCGCGCTGCAATTTCGACGGCGTGGATTTTGGTGCGGCCAATCTGCGGGGCGCCGAGCTGAGCAGTGCCAATCTGCATGCCAGCCGCTTCGATGGCGCCTGCCTGGAGCAGCTCAACGCGCCCAACGCGCTTTTCCTGGAGGCCGATCTACGCGCTTGCAATCTGACCGGCGCGCGACTGGACGGCGCGCTGTTTGTGCGCGCCCGGCTGAGTGATTGCGATTTCCATGGGGCAAGCATGTGCCAATCGGTTTGGGACCACGGCCGGCTAAGCCGCCTGGATTGGCGCGAGGTGCTGTTCGACCATGCCCGCTTCGACCATGTCCGCGCCATCGGCGTGGATGCCCGTGGCGCGCGTTTCGACCACGCCAGCCTGCACGACGCCCAGTTCGACGACAGCGACTTCACCGGCGCGCGGCTACGGCACGCGCGTTCCACCGACCGCGACCTGCTCGCGGCACAGCAAACCCTTTTGAGTCTGGAGTCGACATGATGACCGCTACCCGTCCCCATCGCCTGCCCGTGGCGCCTATCCTCCCCATCCTGCAGGAAGCCGGCGTGGCGCTGGCCCTGGGCGAAGGCAGACTGTTGCTGGATGACGGCGGGCAAGCCAGGCAGGCGCTGAGCTGCCTGGTCCGGACCGAGCCGGGCGACCGGGTGTTGTGGCTGGCTGGCCGCGATGGCGAACGTTATGTGCTGCATGTTTTGGCAAGACCTTCCGGCAGCAGCCTGCATATCGAACCGGCCGATGGCGGCGACCTGACCGTGGCCGCCGTCGGGCTCACGCTGCAAGCCAGCCGGCAGTTGTCGATGACCAGCCTGCAGGATGCCGAGCTGAGCGCGGCCGGCGGCCGCCTGACCCTGGCGGGGCGCGACGTGAGCCTGAATGTGCTGGAAAGCCTGCTGAGCAGCGCCCGCAATATGGTGGGACGCTGCGAGAACTGGTTGATGACGGCCAAGGGTCTGGGACGCCTGCATGCCAGACAGACGATGGTGACGGCGGACGAGGACATCCGTGCCGACGCCGAACGCATCAGCCTGGGTTGAGGCGCGCCATGTTCGCCAATACCAATCTCGGCGTGCTCAACCTGGGCTTTCCCGACGTTTGCCTGACGCCGCCGCTGGCGGTGCCGGTGCCTTACCCCAATCTGACATTCTCGGTCACGCATGTCCCATCGCAATTCAACATCCTGATCGGCGGGGGGCTGGCCGAGAACCTGCTGACCCAGGGCACCGTCAGCCTGGGCGATCTGGCCGGGGTATTGACCGGCGTGGCTTCGGGCACCGTTGCCGGGCCGGACCGCCCCGTCCTCGGCAGTATCAAGGTGCTGTTCGGTGCAGCCTTCGCCACCCGCCTCACCACCCTGACCATACAGAACAGTACCAATACCGTCGGGGTATCGCTGACGCCGGCGCAAATCTGCGTCTTGCTGCTGAGCTGACCGCCATGAAGCCATCCATCGCACTTCGCCAGCATCCCTTCTACCAGCGCCTGGCCGGCTCGCTGCTCTGCCTGGTGCTGGCCGCCTGCGGCACCGTGGCCGGCTGGATGGGCTGGGATGGACCGCCCAAGGCCCAGCTGCGCCAGCTGCGCGTGGTAGCCGAAGCGGACGCCAACCAGGACAGTGCCATCCGCCTGGACCTGGTGCTGGTCTACCAGCAAGGTGCGCTGTCCATGCTGCCGGATACCGCGCCGGCCTGGTTCGAGCGCAAGCAGGCCTTGCTGGACGGCATGCCGGCCGGCATCGAGGTGCTGCAGCTGGAACTGCCGCCGGCCACCTTGATCGAGCGGGTGGCGTTGCCGGCCGGGATCAAGCGCGCCTTGCATGTGCGTGTCTACGCCGACCACCGCAATCCGAAAGGCCAGCACGTGGTCGAGCTGGGCACCAGCCGCTCGGTCGAATTGCGGCTGCGGGCCGACGATATGCGCTTCCAACCCTTGCCCTGAGTGACCGCCATGGACATCTCCGCCCCGTTGCCCGAAGCCATCCAGTGGTCCGAAGGCATGCTGCTGTCGCCACAGCATCTGCAACAGAACGATATTTATTGGCAAAACCAGCTGCGCCATCAATTGATGGCGGTACAGCCGTATTACTGGGGCCTGGTCGCCTTCGACTATGACGAAAGCGCGCTGGCCGCCGGCCGGGTACGCATCGAGCGGCTGCACGCGGTGATGCCGGACGGCCTGGTGGTGCAATACCCCGGCAGCGACGGCCAGCAGACCCTGGTGCTGGATCTGAAGCAGACCGACTGGAGTGGAGAAGCACCGCTACGCGTCTATCTGGCCGTACCGGTGCGCGACAAGGGTGCCGCCAGTGTCGGCAGCCCCATCCAGCGCTTCGAAGCGGTGCCCGGCATGCTGGAGGTGGACGACAACACCCTGGAGAACCGTCTGGCGGTGGGCCGCTTGCGGCCGCTGCTGTCCCTGCAGGCCGGTAGCCGCATTCCGCCCCGCTATGTGCTTTGCCCGCTCCTGGAAATCGTCCGCGATGCCGGCGGCCATGACCGGCTGGGACCCTATCAACCGCCGCTGCTGCGCATGTGTGCCGGCGCCTTCCTGGGCGAAGATTGGCTGGACCGGCGCATGTGCCGGCTGGTGGACGCATTGCGCGCCAAGATCCGGGATCTGGTGGGCGGCCGGCGGGTGGACGATCCCCTGGCCGGCCTGGATCAGGAATCGCGCCAGCAGCTGTTCGTCGCGCGCCATCTGGCTGCCATGCTGCCGTTGTTCGAACTGCGCCTGCGCAGCGGCGTGGCCCACCCGCACGATATCTACCTGGCACTGGCGGCCATGGTGGGACAGCTGGCGGCGCTGGGTACCAATCCATCGCCGCCGGTGCTGGATGCCTACCGGCACGAGGATAGCCGCGCGGGTTTCCTGGCCGCGCTGGACTTTATCGAAGCGCGCTTGGGGCTGATCAGCCCGCCTTTCGAAGCGATGTCGTTCGAACGGGTATCGCCCGGCTGCTTCCGCCGCTCGCTGCCGGCCGATATGCGCACCGACCGGCTGATCATCGAATTGCGGCCACGCCAGGACCAGGCCCAGAGCGCCTTGCGGCAATGGATGGCGCAAGCACGGGTGGGCAGCGAGACGCTGATGCCGGTGCTGGCACAACGGCGCCTGCCGGGCGCCAGGCTGGTGCTGCTGGATCCTCGCCGGGCCGGTGGCCTGAACGTCTCGGATGGCGCATTGCTGTACGAATTGATCAACCAGCCGCTCGATCACCAGGACCGGCGGGTGGATGTGATGCAGGCAGGCCAGCCGCTGATGATCCAGGGTCCCGCCGACGGGGGAGGCCCGCGCGAAATCGTACTGCATCGCGATCGCGCCACACCTGCCGGGCCACCACTCCTCACACCCGAGCAGGAGATAGACGCGAATGCATGACGCCAACTGGTCGAACGGCCTGCTGATCGCCCGCTTCGCCGAATTCTACGAGGAGGTGGCCCTGTGCAAGCAGGCGATCGCCGACGGCCGGCTGGCACTGCTGTTCGGGGGGGCACTGCCTGCCCAGGCCAATGCCCACGACCTGGCCACCCTGGTCAGCGGCCGGCTGGCGCAAAAACTGCAGGCGCAGAGCCGGGAGGTGCAGGCCACCGGCACCGAGGCGGAGCAGCGCGCCTATCGGGTGGCGCAATTCACCATGGCTGCCCTGGCCGACGAGATATTCATCCTGGAAGTGAACTGGCCGGCCGGTGAGCACTGGCTGTCGCATCTGCTCGAACAAGCGCTGTTTCGCCGCCACCAGGCCGGCCGGATGTTTTTCGAACTGCTGGCCGATTTGCTGCGCGGGCGCGGGCGCGGCCAATTGCAACTGGAGCTGGCGGCGGTGTTCCTGCTGGCATTGCAGCTGGGCTTCAAAGGCGAGTATCGCGGCCGGCTGGGCCAGTCGGCCCTGGCCGAATACCGCCAGCGCCTGCTGCGCTTTATCGCCGCCCGCCGGCCGTCGGAAGAGCTGGCCGCACCGGCCTTTCCGCAGGCCGCCGCCTACACCCTGAGCGATGCGGACGATCGCCGCCTGGCGCCGCTGACGCCCTGGTACAAGGCGGTGGGCCTAGGTTTGCTGGCCTATCTGCTGATATCCAGCGCGGTCTGGTTCAAAGCCCTCTTGCCGCTTACCGCCCTGCTGGGCACCTTGATGGGGAGTCCGCCGGGATGAACCTGAGTTTCGATTCGACCGCGCCGGCCGGCCTGGACGGGCTGCTGTCGCCCCTATTGCTGCTGGCCGTCGCCGCCTTGCTGGTGGTGCTGGCCGGCTGGCTGCTGCTGCGGGCCCGCCGGCCGGTCATCCTGCGCGCGGCGCCAGCGGCGGCGGCGCCGGCCGCATCCCGGGCGGAAACCGCCGCGAAGACCGGTCCGGGTGGGCCCTTGCGCTGGCTGGACAGTGCCATGCAGGCATTGCGCTATCTGAGTACGCGGCGCGAATGGCGCTACCACAGCCCCTGGGTACTGCTGCTGGGGCAAACGGGCGCCGGCAAGTCCAGCCTGGCCCTGTCCCTGCAGGATGGTCGCCGGGAGGCCATGTTGCTGCGCGAGCGGCAATTGCCCCTGGCCGGTACCCACTGGCATTTCTGTAGCGGCGGCGTGGTGATCGATCCACAGGGCAGCCTGCTGGAGGCCGAGCCGGACAGCGCCGAGGGCAAACGCTGGCAGGGTATCCTGGCCGCCATCGATGGACGCCGGCCGGAACGGCCGGTGGATGCCGTGGTCCTGACCATAGCAGCCGACTACTTGTTGAGCGCTGACGCCGTCGCGCTGCAAGCCCTGGCCGAACGCTGCTATCGGCAACTGTGGCAATTGCAGAAGCGTTTCGAATTTGTCCTGCCGGTCTACCTGGCCATCAGCCGCTGCGACATGATCACCGGCTATACGGCGTTCTGGCGGGCCCAGCCGGCCGAGCGGCGGCAGGTTTTATGGGGCTGGTCCAATCCCTCGCTGAATGACCACGAAGAAGCCGATACCCTGGCCAGGCTCGTATTCGAGGAAATGGCCACCTGCCTGCGCCAGTTGCAGCTCGAAGCTGCGGCCGGCAGCGAGCAGATTGCCGAAGCGGACGATTTCTTCCTGTTTCCGCAGCGCTTCGGCCAGTTGCGCCGGCCCCTGGCAGGCCTGCTGGCGGTGTTGCTCAAACCCAGCAGCTACCACGCCAGCGTCTATTTCCGGGGCGTCTATTTCAGCGGCAGCCTGGCCGCCGCCGGCACGCCGTCCGGCGCGCCGACCGAGCAGGTGGACTTTGCCAACAACTTGTTCGTCGACAAGATCTTCCGCGAGCGCGGACTGGCCCGGCCGGTACGGCAAAGCATCTGGTCGCGCAACCGCCTGATCAAGCGCGTGCAATTGGGGGCCGTCGCGACCTTTCTGCTGCTGTTTGCCGCCCTGGCCTGGAGTACCGTGCGGCTGGAGGATCAGGCCGAACAACTGCAGAGCGCCGTCGCCACGGTCGCGACCGTCAGCCGCCAGAGCCATGCCAGCGGCCGTTGCGTCTCGCGCGCCGCGGTATCGCAGGTGTTGGAGAAAATCAGCGCGATCCGCACCAATATGACCTACCCGGCCGTACCGGCTTCCTGGTTCGACTCGCGCGTGGTGCAGCAGGAAGGCCAATGGTTGGCGAAAAAAGCCTTTCGCGATGTCCTGATGCCCGGCCTGGCTTGCCGACTGGAAGAAGAGGCCCGCCTACTGGCTGCCTACGATCCGGCCCAACAGAGCGATACCTTGCTGACCAGCAACTCGGTCGGCGCCGCCCGCGGCGCCTTTCGCAGCTACGTATTGCGGGTGGTGGAGCTCGAGCGGCAGATCGCTGCCTTCAATGAGCTGGCACGGCTTGGCGAGGATGACGACGCGCAGCGACAGGCGCTCGAATTCGATGCGCTGCTGCTGTACGCCTACCAGACTCCACCGCCGGCCGCACTGCGGCATCGCGACAGCATCTATTACACCGCCATCATCCATGTCGAATACGACAAGCCGCTGGATCTGCCCGATGATTTCAAGCATGCGGTGTCGGCGCGGATACTGCAGATCGCCACGGGCATGCAGAAGCAGTTGCTGAGCCGCATCGAGCTGGGTGGCACGCTGCTGGCCGAGCTGGATCGCGGCAACATCGAAACCGCCGACGGCGTGGCCGGCTTCCAGGACTGGCTGGGCTGGATGCGGGCAAACTGGCTGGAAGGTGCCAAAAGCGGCAATCCCTGCCACAGCATCGGCAGCCACCTGGGCGTACAGATACGCCGCCTGCGCGAACGGCATGGCTACCCCGTCGATCTGGAGCGGGCCGCCGAAGAATTCGACGATCGCCGCTGCTACCAGCCGGCCCGCAGCCGCATCGAAGCCTTGCGGCTGGCGCCCAAGGGCACCTTGTTCACGGCGCGCGGCAGCGCCTACGAGCTGAATCCGGCCGTGCATGCCGATATCTCCGGCTTCTCCGTGCTGCAGCAACTGCCCATCATGCGCATCCGGCCGCGCCGGACCTTCAATTGCCAGGTCGCGCTGGCCGGTTGGCGCGATGAGCAATTGGGCCAGGCCAGCACCTATCTGCGCGAATACCAGCAATTCTCCCTGACCCGTAAATTGAACCGCGAAGATGCCGCGCCGCTCTACGACCGTTTGGCGCGGCGGCAATTGCAGGCTGTCCTCGATGACACCCTGGTCGAGGCGCAACGCACCGCCACCACCGGCGGCGAAACCGATGCCGAAGCGCTGGTGGCCGAGCGCAGCGCCGCCTTCGGCCGCCAGATCGATCCGCTGTTGAAGCTTGGCGAACAATTGCAGGGCATAGGTTATGCCGACGGCGCCAATCGTTTCAGCCGCTGCGGACGGGACTATGCGGGCGATATGCTGGCGCGGATCGATACCCTGGCCGATGCCAGCCGGCTCTACCAGGCGGCACCGGTACCAGCCCCCGCAGCGGGCATGGCCGAGCCGGGCGGCGTACGCAAGCTCTACCAGATCGGCGACCAGGCCGAGGTGCGCGACTATCTACAGAACCAGCGCGACCGTACGGCCGTACTGGCCAATTACGCCGATCCCTTTGTGCGCTTTCTGGAACGAAGCGGGACGCTGGCGGCGGTCGACCGTCCCGTCGGCGCGGGACCGGGCTACTGGCGCGGTACCTTGAGTGAACTGAAGCGCCTGAACGAGGGCAAGGACGGCACGGCCGCGCTGGGAGAATTGGAAGGCTTCTTCGGCAAGACCCTGGCCGTGCTCGACTATGACAACTGCGCCGCCCTGCTGGGCAAGGCCGCATCGGCCGGCAACGGCCTGGATCTATTCAGCCAGCGCCGCCGCGCGCTGGCCGGGCAGAGCCAATGGCGCTGCCAGGATCGCCGCGAGGCGGAGGCGTATGAGCGCTACCGCGTGCTGGCCAACCGCTTCAACCGCGACCTGGCCGGGCGTTATCCCTTTGCCGATCTTGCCGCCCGCGATCTGGACCTGACTGTGGCACGCCAGTTCTTCCGCGACTATGCCGACGAGCGCGCGCCGCTGCACCAGGCCATTGCCGGACTGAAGCCGGCCCGCTGGAGCGAGATCCGCCAGTTCCTCGACCGGCTCGACAAGGCTGCCGACTTCTTCGCCCCCAGCCTGGCCGCCGCCGATGCCAGCCGGCCATTGCGCCTGGAGGCCGGCTTCCGCGTCCTGCCCAAGCTGGAGCGGGGCGCCGAACAGCTGATCAACTGGCGGCTGGCCGCCGGCGCCGGACAGCTGGATTATCCAGGCAAAGGCCGCCAGTTGGATTGGCCATGGGGCGAAGCCATCGTGCTCGACCTGGCCTGGGCCAGCCAATCCGCCTGGCGGCCTCGCGCCCTGTCGCGCCAGGCCGACCTGCAGGTGGACGGCGTCAGCGCCAGCTTCCCGGCCATGGGCCAATGGGGTGCGCTGCGGCTGATTGCCGCCCACCGGCCGCAACAAGCGCCCGCGCAGGACCCGCTCGACCCCAGCCGCAATATCCTGGAATTCGTCGTGCCGCTCAGTGACGGCGGCAACCCGCCACAGTCCACCGAGGCACGGGTCTATCTCGCACTCGGTCTTTCCGTGCTCGACCCACGCAACCAGCAGGCGCAAGCCCTGGTCGTGCCGCGCGAATGGCCACGCGCCGCGCCGCTGTATTGGTAACAGGATGGAACCCATGCGTCCCGAACTTCTTCAGCAAGCGCAGCAATTCTTCCAGCGCCGGCTTGGCATTCCGCTGGAAGAGCTGCTGCTGCCCATAGACAGCGAACGTCCCAGCGGCAAGTCGGTCCGCGGCAATGGCGTCTACACCGCCATCCGCGAAGCCCGCCGCGAAGATGATGCCAGCCTGCCGCTGGGTGCCTGGGCCTACGAGCTGAAGCAGGCCGATTGGGACAAGGTCAGCGACCTGGCCGCGCATGCACTGGTCAGCAAGAGCAAGGATCTGCAACTGGCTGCCTGGCTGCTGGAAGCGCAAATCGCCATTGCCGGCTTCGAAGCCATTCCGGCCGGCATGCTGCTGATGCAGTCGCTGTGCGAACGCTACTGGGACACCCTCTATCCCCGGATCGATGAGGGCGACCAGGAATACCGCGCGAATATCCTGCGCTGGGTCAACGAAAAGCTGTTGCCGCAGATACGGCTGCTGCCCATCAGCAGCAGCGGACGCGGTTCGCGCGAGTATGGCTGGGCCGACTACGAACAGGCCAAGCGCAATGAGCAGATCCGCGCCAAGGGCCGGCATGGGCAGCACGAAATCGAAGGCGTGACGGTGCAGGAGTTCCAGGCGGCCATGTCGGCCACCCCCACCGAGGCCCATGGTGCGCAATATCGTCTGCTGGTCGATGCGCTGGAAGGCATCGAGGCATTGGCCGCCAGCCTGGACCGGCTGTGGGGAGAAGAAGCCCCCAGCCTGAACGGGCTGGCCGGTCTGCTTGAACAGATCCAGGCGCTTACCGCCGGCGAGCTATACAAGCGTGGCGTGCGCCTGGGCGCCACGCGGCGAGACGAGAAACCGGCCGCCGACATCATCTCGGCAGCAGCCGGCGCGGAAAGCGGCAGCGGTGATGGTGGTGGTGGCGGCGGCGCAGCGCCGGGCGGCCCCCTCCGCAACCGTGCCGAGGCATACCAGCAGCTGGCGGTGATCGCCGACTACCTGGCCAGCTTGGAGCCCCATAGCCCGGTGCCCTATCTGGTCATGCGCGCGGTGGAGTGGGGAAATATGAACACCGCCGAGCTGTACCACGAACTTTTCCTTAAATCGGGCGGGCAGCTGAATGTATTCGAATTGCTGGGATTGGAAACCGAGCAGAAATAGGCCGTGGCGACAGTGGACCAGCCGGCCATGGAAAATCAATGGGAGAAACGCGCATGAGAAGATATGCAAATGCAAGATCAGTGGCCAACCTGAGCACTTTCTCCTTTACCGGGCGGCGCGGCTACCGCGCCAGCGTCGACAACAACGGTGCCGTCAGCTTGCTCGAGTCTACCTCCGCCGAAGCGCAACAGCTGGGGCTGCCACTAAGTGCGGTCAACAAACATATCGTCACCTCGCACGAGCCGTTGTCCCCAGTTCAGCAGCATAGCGCCTCCCTGCAAGCCTCCCTGCTACGCAACCCGGTGAAGACCAACACGGTAGGGTTTGTCGATATGACCAATCCGAGTACCGCCCAACCGCAGGGCAATGGATTGAGCCTGCCGGTGGAAAGCGTGTTCGATGTCAGCGGCGGAAAAGTCAATCCCAGGCAGGGCAACAGCATGAAATTCACCTCCAATGGCAAACATTTCACCAATATCGGCAAATAGCCTGCCGCCGCCCCTGCTGGCCGTAGCGGCCTTGGCCTCGCCCGGGCAATTGGCGAGCCTGCTGGCCTTGGCCGATTACGATCCGCGTTTGCTGGCTGCCTTGCCGGCCGATCTCGGCCGACAAGTCGACGGCTGGAGTGTCGAACTGCTGGCGGATTGGCGCGAGGCATTGAGGCAGACCTGGGCGAAGCTGCCGACCGGCGAGGAGCATGCCCACCTGGCGCTACGACTGGCCGACCTGGCCTGGCTGATCGAGGACTGGGGCCTGCTGCGACTAGCCTTGCAACTGGCCATGGCGGAGTTCGACGAAATGCCGGACTGGCTATATGGCATGGCCGTGGCCGAAGCGGCCTGCGGTCGCCTGGCGCAGGCCATGGACTGCCTGCTGCGGGCGCGGCAGCTGCAAGCCGACCATGCCGGCGTGGCAGCCTTATACGCACAACTGTTGCCGCGCCATGCCGCCCAGGCAGCCCTGGCTGTGCAGCCGCGTGCGGTCCATACGGGTTGGCTGCGTCTTGAAACGCTGCATCCTGACCACTCGGCGGCATTTCTATGGCAGTTCCGCGACCCGGCGATCTCCGCCATGGCCGATATGCCGGCCATGGCGGAGATCGCCGAGGTGGAAAACTGGATCAAGGACGTGGAGGCCGGACAGCGCGACTTCGCCGTGCTGCACAGTGAGCATGGCCTGGTCGGCGTCTTCAGCTACAACCACGATCAAGCCGGCCATGCCTTTGTCAGTTTCTGGGTGGGTTGCGACCACCAGGGCCGAGGCTATGCCGGGGCGGCCCTGGCGATGTTGCTGGAGCAGGCACGCGCTGAAGGCATCGTGGCGCTGTACACATCGATCTATCCGAACAATATCCGCTCACGCCGTACCCTGGAGCGGGCCGGCTTCCTGCCGCTGGCGCGGCCTCGCTTGCGGGGGGCGGATGACCAGCTGCTGTTCTATGCGAGCCCTGCCCACGGCGCCGGCTGGCCCGAATTGCGCGCACTCTGTCGTGTGCTGGGCCAACCCTTGCGGCCGATCAAGCCTTACCGGGAGATGGCTTGCCCTTAGTGGCACGGAGAGAGTGAGGGCCGGTATCGGCTATCCCGGACCTTGCCCCTCGCTGCGGGCCGCCCAGCGGTTCCAGCCCGGCCGTCAGCACGGGATGTTGCGGCCCCAGGTGTATCCGCCCCTTTACCCCGGACACCTGTTCATGGCGGCCCACCGCCTGGGCGACGAAACCGCTGCGCAAGCTGTGCCGCAGGTCTTCGTTCAGGCGGGCGGACAACGCCACCTGATGGCGGCGGGGAAGGGGCTGGTCCACCGTGGCCGCCATCGCGCGGCGCGGCGAGGCTTGGTCCATGCCCCATTGCTCCAGGATATGGTGGCGAGGGTTCATATCGGCCGAATAGGCCATGCCCAGCACATTGCGGACGCGACCGCCGTGATCGCTCCTTATCAGCCCCACCATATGGCGATGCTGGCGCAAGCCAAGCTGGAAGGGCAGGGGCATGACAGGCTCCAGGCCGGGGGGATAGACCAGTTTGGTACGGATGGCCGTACAAGGCAAGGAGACTGCCAGGCAGGACCGTATCCCCCACCTGACGACCCCGTGGCATGGGACAATGCCGCCTGTTCCCTTCCTGCCCGCGTCGTCCGCCCATGCTCCAGCACACCATCTCCGATCTTGTCGTTCATAAACTGATCAAGGACCAGCACGGTCCGGCCAGCGTCGAACTACGTGCCGGCACCATGCCGGTGACCGCCTCGGCGCAGCGGCTGATCGATTATCTATGCCACTATTACGCCGAGCGGCTGGGCAAGGGCTACGGCAAGTTCGAAGACGACGAAGACAACTTCCCCATGCCGCGCTTTATCCGCCAGCATGTGATCGAACAGAGCATCGATTTCGCCACCCTGGCGCAATTGATGGTGCAGCATCTCCAGGTTCGGGCGGAACAGGAGCAGCTGGCCAGCGGCGGCTTCGTGCTGTTCGCCCGCGTGCACAACGGTGCGGCGGACTGCCTGATGGTGGCCTTGATCACCGAGGTGGTGGGTACCGCGATTACCAATGGCCTCGATATCGTCGACAGCCTGCACCTGGACATGGGCAATCTGCGGGTGGCCGGCCGGGTCGATCTGACAGCCTGGCAACATGGCGCCGAACGCTATATCAGCTTCCTCAAAGGCCGGGGAGAGGTGGCCAACTACTTCAAGCTGTTTCTCGGCTGCAATGATGTGGTGATCGCCCTGAAAGAGACCCAGAAACTGGTTCAGGGCCTGGGTCAGTTTGCCGAACGGCAGCAACTGCCGCCGGAAGTGCGCGACCAACTGTTGCAGCGCGCCCATGGCTACCTGGACGAGTTGGGCGGCGAAGGTCAGCCGCTCAGTATCGACGCCGTTGCCCGCCAGGTCTGGCCGGAAGCGCCCGAGCGGCTGGAGGCGGCGCTCAACGACGAGAGTCTGGCGCTGTCCACCGGTTTCGTGCCGGACCGCCGGGCGATCAAGCCGCTGGTGCGCTTCAAGGCCAACGCGCCGCAATGGAAACTGGAATTCGACCGTAGCAGCTTACGTTCCGGCGCGGTGATCTATGACAAGCATGCCGATACCCTGGTGCTGTCGAATGTGCCCGAACACCTTAAAAAGGCCCTATTGGAAGGCTAACGTTTGGGTTTGGCTGGCTTTACCGGCTTGGCCGCGGTTTTGGGCTTAGTCGACGCCGCCGGCTTATGCTTTTCGAACAGGGTCTTGGCATCCAGTTTGGCGCGCGACTGCGTACGCATGGCGGCGACATCGTCGTGTTCGATAAAGTAGCCCTCGCTCTGGGCGCGCACCACCAGCTTGATGGCTGCATCGTCCGACAGCTCGTAAAGCTCGACGATCAAGGTTGTTACTTCATCCAGGTATTCTTCGTACGTCATTTTCGATCTGATCCGTCAGGCATGCCAAGCCCGCATTGTAGCGGCACATGGCATGCCCACGGCGGATTCGCTCAACGCGCTTTCAGCAAACTATCCTGCTGCGGCCTGAACTCCGATCCGCTCGCAAAGCGGGGCCAGTTATTGCCGTTCGCCAGGCCACGGCCGAGCAGATAGAGCAAGGCCATGTCCTGCGCCCCACCGGCCAGGTTCCAGTCCGGTTTGATGACGTCGCTGGGTTTGTGATAATCGTTGGCAACGTACTCGTCGAACTTTTGCTTGGCGAACTGAGCCGAACGGCCCTGGAAATCGTTGCCGCTGCTGGTATTCAGGACCGGAATGCCGACGCGGGCGAATTCGAAGTGGTCGCCACGGAAATAGCTACCGGTTTCGGGCCTGGCTTCTGCCACGACTCGGCGTCCCTGCTTGGCGGCTGCCTGGCTCAAGCGCGCTTCCAAATCCGATTGGCCGGCGCCGACCAGGGTGATATCGCGGGTAGGACCGAAGTTGTTGATGCCGTCGATATTGATATTGGCCACCGTGCGGGCCAGCGGATAGAGCGGTTGCCGGACGTAGTGACGGGCCCCGAGCAGGCCGCTCTCTTCGGCGGTGGTTGCCAGGAACAATACGCTGCGTGCCGGCCCGCGACCGGCCTTGGCGTCCTGTTTGAACGCGCGGGCGATTTCCAGCAGGCTGGCCACGCCGGCGGCATTGTCGGCGGCCCCATGGTAGATCTGGTCGCCCTGGCGTCCCAGGTGATCCCAATGCGCGCTATAGATCAGCCAGTCGCGCTTGCGGTGCGGATCGGCGCCCTCCAGCCTGGCCACCACATTCTGCGAGTCGATGGGCCGCAGGATCTGATCCAGCTTGAAGGCAGCGCTGCCGGCCAGTTCCAGCGGTTTGAAGTCGCGCCGCAGGGCCGCCTGCTTCAGCTCGTCGAAATCCTCCCCGCAGGCTTTGAAAAGCGCCTGTGCGGATTCCCGCTGCAGCCAGGATTGCACCGGTACATTGCCGCTGTTGCCGTCGTTCGTCCGCAGGGTGAAATTTTCCTTGTACCAGCTGCTGACCACCACCGGGAAGCCATAACCGGCCGGGCCGGTCTCATGCACGATGATGGCGCCGGCCGCGCCTTTGGCGGCGGCGATCTCGAATTTGTATGTCCAGCGGCCGTAATAGGTCATGGCCCGTCCCCTGAACATGTGCTCGTCGAGCTTGCCGGGATCGGCCGGATCGGGCAGGGGCGGATCGCCCACCAGCATCAGCAGGATCTTGCCGCGTACATCCACACCTTTGTAATCGTCCCAGCCGTATTCCGGCGCCTGGATGCCATAGCCGACAAAAACCAGCGGCGAATCGGCAACCGCCACCTGCTCGCGCGCCAGGCTGGAGGTGGCGACGAAGTCGGCGGGTGTTTGCAGCCTGAGGCCGGCGGCACAGCCGCCAAAAGTCAGCGCCGGCTGGCTGCTGATGCCCAGCAAGGGCACCTTCTGCACGTAGCTGCCGTCCGGATTGCCAGGTTGCAGGCCCAGGGCCTTGAATTGATCGGTCAGGTATCGCACCGTCGCGATTTCACCTGCGCTGCCTGGCGCGCGACCTTCGAAGGCGTCGGAACTGAGTACGGTGGTATGGGCCAGCAGCCGGGCCGGGCTGATCTTGCCGGCACTGGGCAGCGCCTGGGCAATTAGTGGAAGGACGGCACAGGCGAGGGCAAGCTGCCAGGGCAGACGGTGGGATGATCGCATAGGGCATTCCAGGGGAAGTGAGCGGAGAGAACTTCAGACCACCGCTTACCATAGTGGAAATACCGCGACCCGGCATGGTGAGGCCGACGCGCCTTCTGTTTTTCGAATACCTGGCTCAATCCTGCAACCGAAACGAAAACGGCACCAGCAACTGTATCGGCCGGCCCTGGCCGATACACTGCAATCGCCGGGCGGCGCCACGCGCCAGGCTGGCGGCCGCCGGATGGGTGCTGGCCTTGATCGTGACGCTCTCCACCTGGCCATCCGCCGCCAGATTGAGCAGGACGGTGACCTCGGCCGTCTGTATCCCTTCCTCATCGGCCAGGGTAGAGAACTTATCGCCCAAGCCGACCTTGATGGCATCGAAATTCGAACAGACCACGCCTACCTTGGTGCTGACAGGCACTACCGGCGCCACGGGGGCGGCGACCACTACCGGCGCCGGCGGCGCGGGTGGGGCAGGGGGCGGCGCCGGGGTGTCGGGTTTGACCGTGGTCACGGTGGTAATGGCCGTAGTGACCGGCGGTGGATTCGCGCGGATTTCAGGCGGCGGTACGTAAGCGGGCGGCGGCGGGGTACGCAAGGCCGGCGTAGGCAGCAAGATTTCCTCAACCGGCGGCGGCGGTGGCTTGGGCGCTTCGATGATGCGTGTCTCGATGGGCAGCAGCAACACTTCGGCGGCGCGCTTGGCCAGGCCATTGAATAGGGCATGGATGGCCGCGGCATGGATCAGCACGGCGATCAGCAAACCGGAAAAACGCTTGAACGGTTTATCTGCCTCGCGTGCGAAATCCATCATGCGCTCCTGCCGGCCTGCCACTTTCTAATTAGGTATAGCTTGCTTCGACGCGGTGGCGGAAAGGTAATAATGGAGACGCGGCGGAAAGGGGCTGAACGGGAACTTCCAGGCGCATGCCGCGCCCAAGCGTCCCGGCGAGTATCCAGGCCGCCTGAAAAGAAGCAGACTCCATGAACGATACGATTCCTTACCCGCATGCGCCTGGCGCGCCCTGGCGCCGCGCCTTGCTGGCCGCCGGCCTGGCCCTGGCAACGATGGGCAATGCGCTCGCGGCCGACCTGATCACCTTTTGGGACCAGCCTCGGCGCGGCGGGAATAGCTTTAACCGATTGCCGCCCGACCAGGTCTATTTCGATGCACTTGGCGGCTATGGCGCCGATTGGGTCCGCCTGGCCTACGACAAATGGCGGCCGGAACAACGCGATTTCCTGTTGGGGGATGCCGATCATTACGCCGGCCTTGCCCAGGACGATCTGCGAACGCTAAAGGCGGCACTCGATCGTGCCCACCGGGCCGGTCTCAAGGTCGTTATCGCGCCGCTGTCGCTGCCCTATATGCGCTGGTCGCAGAACAATGGCGGCAAGTTCGACGGCCGCCTCTGGCAGGACCGCAAGCACTGGCCGGCGGCGGTCGCCTTCTGGCGTGATCTGGCCGAGGAATTGAAAGCGCATCCGGCGGTCGCTGCCTACAACCTGGTCAACGAGCCGGCCCCCGAGAAGCAGGCCGGCCTGGTGGAGCACGGCAAGCCGGCGGCAATGCAGGCGTGGTACCAGGCCCATCGGGGCGGCGCGCGCGACTTGCCCGCCTTCTATCAACAAGTTATCGACGCCATCCGCTCAGTCGATCCGGCGACCCCCGTCATGGTCGATGCCGGCTGGTATGGCGCGGCGGACGCCTTCAGCTATTGGCCGGCACGGCTACCCGACGACAAGGTGCTGTACAGCTTTCATATGTACGAGCCCTATGCCGCCACCAGCGGACCGAACCTGAAGCGGGCCAAGCCCTACCGCTATCCGGGCAAGGTGCCGTTCGCGGACGGTCAGCCCCCCGAGTATTGGGACGGTAAACGCGTCGCCGCCTATCTGCAGCCGGTGTTCGACTGGGCCAGGGCGAAAGGGGTGCCGCCCAGCCGAATGGTGGCAGGCGAATTCGGCTGCATCCGCAAACTTGCCGGCTGCAAGACTTACCTCGAGGATGTATTGGCGGTACTTGATCGCGAAAAGACCCACTGGGCCTTCTACAGCTTTCGCGAAGACAGCTGGGACGCCATGGATTACGAGCTGGGCGGCAGCAATGTGCCTTGGCAGTATTGGGAGGCGATGGAAAAAGGCCTGCCCGACCCGGTCAAGCGCAGCGCGACACCGCAATTCGAGCCCATTCGCAAGCGCTTGTCGCGGAACATACCTGCCGTTCCTGCGCCCTAGACGGTTTTGAAATGTCCTTCGACCTGCGCCAAGGCCCGTGCCAGGCAATGATCGAAATCCTGCAACAGCACCTCGTCCTCACTGCCCTCGTGCAGCGCATATTCCAGCTTGCGCGCGACCGCTTCCAACTCAACCGCGCCGACATTGGCGGCCACGCCGACGGTCGTATGCGCCAGCCGTTCGGCGGTGGTCCTGTCCTGGCGGGAGAGTGCATCGTGCAATTTGGCCGGCGTGTCGCCCAGGGTGCTCGGGATCTTGGCCAGCATCCGGTAATAGAATCCCAGCCGGCCGCCCATGCGGTGCAAGGCGGCCACCGTATCGAAGCCTTCCAGCAGCATGACGGACTCCGGTTCCGCCCCTGCCGCTGCCGCACTTTCTACCGTCGTGCCGGCGCGCGTTGTATCGACCGGCGGAAGCCACTGCGCGATGATGCGGAACATCTGTTCCGGCTCCAGCGGCTTGGTAATGCAATCCAACATGCCTTCGCGCAGGCAGCGCTCGCGCTCCTCCAACATCGCATGAGCGGTCAGTGCGATGATGGGGAGCTGCGCGTGCTGCGGCATGCCACGGATAAGCTGGGTGGCTTCGTGGCCATCCATTTCAGGCATCTGGATATCCATCAATACCAACTGGTAATAACCGGCCGGCTGCGCCTGCAGGTTCGCCAGGGCTTCCTTGCCGTTGGTGGCTACATCCACCTGGAAGCCTTCCAGCTGTAGGAATTCGATAGCGATCTGCTGGTTGATTTCATTGTCCTCCGCCAGCAGGACGCGGCAACCTTGCCAGCGCACGGCGCTGCTTTGCGGCAAAATCGGCAGGCTGGCGGGGCGGCTTGATTCGAATAGCGGCAGTAACACGCTCAGCAGGCTGGACTGCATGATGGGCTTCACCAGGAAGCCGTCGATAGCGGTTGCGCCGGTCTGGTGGCGGACTTCCTCGCCGCCGAAGGCCGTCACCAGGATAAATTTCGGGGGTTGGCGCAAGCCGGCCATCCGCAGGCTGGCGGCCACTTCCATGCCATCCAGGACCGGCATTTTCCAATCGCAGAACACCAGATCGTAGGGTCTGCCACGGTCAGCCAGCTTGATCTTGGCTAGCGCTTCCGTTTCGCGGCTCAGCATATCGGTTTCCATACCCATGTCCTGCAGTATCAGGGCCAGGACTTCGCAGGCGATCACACTGTCGTCTATCACCAGTGCCCGCAGTTTGCTTAGCGCGGCCATTCCTTGCAGCGGGGCAACTTCGCTGACCGTGCCGAAGCTGGCGGTGAAATGGAAGACGGAGCCGCGACCGGGTTCGCTCTCCATACCGATTTCGCCGTCCATCATATTGACCAGCCGTTTGCTGATGGTCAGCCCCAGGCCGGTGCCGCCGTATTTGCGCGTGGTCGAGCCATCGGCCTGCGTAAAGGGCTGGAATAGCTGGGCCGCCTGCTCCCGGGTCATGCCTATGCCGGAGTCGCGCACGCTGAATTCCAGCCTGATCCTGTCGGCGTCCTGCGTTACCCGTTTGCAAGCCAGGCAGATATGGCCGTGCTCGGTGAACTTGATGGCATTGTTGGTGAGGTTGATCAAAACCTGGCCCAGCCGGAGCGGATCGCCCACGAGATGGCGGGGGATATCGGCGGGTACCTGGAACAGGTACTCAAGCTGCTTGTCCTGCGCCTTCTGGCTGGTCATGCCGGCGACGTGGGCAAGGACTTCATCGAGGGTGAACTCGATATGCTCGATTTCCAGCTTGTCGGCCTCGATCTTGGTGAAGTCGAGCACATCGTTGATCACCGCCAGCAACAGATTGCCGGCCTTGTAGATCTTGCTGACGTAGTCGCGCTGCTTACTGCTCAAGTCTGTCTTGAGGGCCAGATAGGCCATACCGATGACGGCATTCATCGGCGTACGGATCTCGTGGCTCATATTGGCCAGGAATTCGCTTTTCAGGCGCGAGGCATTTTCGGCGATCCGGGTTGCCCGGCTGAGCGCCTGTTCATGGGCACGCAACTGCGCATTTGCTTCGCTCAGCTCCTGGGTCCGCCGCGCGACCCGCTCCTCCAGCAGGCGTTCGGAAGACTGCAGGTTTTCCATCAGCTGTTTGCTGGCCAAGAGCAGGCTGAGGAAGAACATCAGCGGCAGCCACATGCTCTGCAATTGGGCAAACCAGCTACCTGGC
Organism: Chitinimonas arctica; assembly: GCF_007431345.1. Taxonomy (NCBI): domain Bacteria; kingdom Pseudomonadati; phylum Pseudomonadota; class Betaproteobacteria; order Neisseriales; family Chitinibacteraceae; genus Chitinimonas; species Chitinimonas arctica. The sequence continues at coordinate 4,448,262 of NZ_CP041730.1, forward strand.
GCCGCGAAGTCGGGCAAGAGCGAACCCATGCCCTGCTGTGACAGGTTCATCAGCATGAGCAGGAAGTGGAAAGCGGCCTGGGGCAGGATGGAGAACAGCAGCAAGGCACAACCCGGCGCATCCCGCCGCCAGCCGGTCCATGCCGCCGATAAGGCAATGACTTCCAGCGGGAATAGTAGCGATTCCGACCAGGCCAACAGTTGCGACCGCTCTTCCGGCGGCGACAGGAAGGTGTGGAGCGCCAGCAAGGGAAACAGCAAGGCGAATCCCACCAGTACCCGGCTGCGCCAAGGACTGTGGCGGTTGAAGTAGCCGATTCGGATGGACAAAATGGCCGTCAAGGAACCACTGGCGAAATTGGAGTAGGAATGCATCCAAAGTACCGCCGGCCAATAGTCGAAGGCCGAGTAGGCGCCGCGCGAGACGACGAAATAGCAGGCCTGCGACAGCGCCCAGACACTGACCAGCAGGTGATCCTGCTGCCTTAGGGCCAAACCCAGGCAAGTGGTGAAGGCCGCGATGGCGATCAGGAACAGCACCGCCACCATGTCTTGCCCCTGCTCGCGCTGCGCCCGCTTGGTCGCGGCAATCACATCTTCCTGATGAAAGCGCACATAGGTGGGGTAGATCGTATCGGGTACCAGTTCGATCCGGACATATAGGGGCAGGGGAGAGGCAAAGGCCGTGGCAAAGCTCACCAGGTTGCCGATGGTGACCGCCTTGTGATTGTCGCCGGTGCGCATGGCGGCGGCCAATTGGCGACCGTGCGCGTCGAACAACACCATATTGGACTTGGCGTTGTAGACGGATAGGGCGCTGAGGTCCTCGCCGGGCGGGTTTGGCAGCTTGTCCCGGATGCGTACCCAACAGGTGGATTCCGGTAAAACCAGCAGACGCCCTTGGGGTGCCGCTATCCAGGCGGTATGACGGGGAGTGCCGTTCAGAAAGAGGGGAGCCTGCCCACAGGCATAATCGATCGGCAACGGTACGGCATAGCTGTGAGTCGACAGCAACCAACAGCATAGGACTACCGCGAACCTTAGGGCGCGGCTAGCCGAAATATGGACTTGCAATCCCCGCATGAGTTGATTTCTTTGTTTTCGCTTACCTGTCGGTATTGCGGCCCGACCGGCTTGGGCCGGTCCGATGGCTGGGCTGTATTTCTTGGGAATAGCCTACTTGGAAGAGAAATACGAAGAAATCCACTGCTGGCGCCCGTCAGCGATGCGGCGACTGTCAAAGCCATGTTAGTCAGCACGGCGATAGCGCGCCGGCTTTTCGAGTAGTCGTTCGCACACTTCGGCGAGTGCGGGCAGGATTTCCTGCACAATCCGATGAACGGTCATTGCCCCGCAAATGGCGTGTATTAGCCATTCCTACTACAGCTTTTGGCCATATCTCCGGCTTGCCTTGCTGCCAGGGGCTTCCAGGGCATTGCATATTTTTTTCAGTCCCTTAATACTGAAATCACTCGCACGGCACTAAGCCGGTGGGATCCGCAACTCTACGCTCACTACTCCGGAGGCATCATGGAAAACATGCAAGCTCTTATGGAAACCGAACTCTTGGAAGTTGCACTGAAGACCGCTACGCAACAAAAGCCCGATCTTCAGCTGAAGATCGTCAAGTCCAATAAGGAAGCGATGGCATCGCATTCGCATGATATCGACGCCAACTGATATCCACTGATCCGGATAGTAGTGTGATTCAAGCAGCTCGCTGATTCAGCGGGCTGTTTTACTATTGAAAATGGGAATGCGAATAGTTAAAAATATCAATAATCCCGGAGGCGGAATCATGCGGTTCAAAAGAGCAGGGACACTTGTCGTCTATTGGCAGGATGAGCAACTGGTTTTTCATAACTATGCCCAACGTTCCACGGTGCAGGCCAGTTTCGTCACCATGGAGATACTGAATTTTTTCAACGATTGGCAAACCACCGAGGCTGCGGCAGCATTTTTCGACGGTTACTCCGCCGCCAGCATCGCCGGCGCGGTCGCGGAACTGCTCGATGGCGGGCTGTTGATTGCAGAAGCGACACCGGCCGCGCTGCAGGACCAGGCGATCGGCCGGGACTGGGCGCCCTGGCTGCCCGAAGCCAGCTTCCACTTTTCATCCAAGGATGCCGCCTATGTTCATCGCGACTCCCCGCCGGAATTGAAGCAATCCAGTCTTCCCATTACCCCGCCGCCACCATTTTTCAAGTCCATCGCCGGCGCCACCGCCATTGCCTTGCCCACGCCGGCCATGCCTTTGCAGGATTTCGGCGAGGTCTTGTTGCGGCGGCGGACCCACCGCAAATTCTCCGCCCAAGCGGTGGCCTTGGCCGACATTGCCCAGCTGCTCTCCATGGTATGGGGCGTCAAGGGCTATATCGATACCCCGACCTTCGGCAAGCTGCCGCTCAAGACCAGTCCATCGGGCGGGGCGCGGCATCCTGGCGAGGTGTATCTGATGGCATTGCGCGTCGAAGGGCTGGCCCCCGGCATCTACCACTACCATCCGGTGGACCATACCTTGTCCCTGGTAAACGGCCAAGTCAGTCCCGAGCGGGCGGCCAGCTATTGTGCGGACCAGCGCTACGTGGGCGATGCCGCCGCGCTTTTCCTGATGACGGCGATGTTTCCCCGCACCATGTGGAAGTATCACAAGCCCCGCGCCTACCGGGTGGTACTGCTCGATACCGGCCATCTGGGCCAGACCTTCTGCCTGCTGGCAACGGCCTTGGGCCTGGCGCCGTTCGGCACGGCGGCGTTGAAGGACACGTTGATCGAGCACGACCTTGGTATCGACGGCGTCAACGAGTCGGCCATGTACGTGACCGGCGTAGGGCACCGCAGGACGAATGCGGCATAAGTGGGCGCCACATATATTAGATAGATTTGTAACGCCGCCTCGACCGGCCCGAAGCGCATTTGCGGCTTACCAGCGTCCCAATTACAAAAGGTGCGCGACTGTTCCGCGAAGCGCTGGCGGTTTGCATAGGATGGTGTTTTTGCTAAGTCTTTGTATTTCTTGAAGTGCAATCGAAGACTAAAGGAGAGACTAAAGAATTTTGCAGAAGGGTGTTGACGCACGGTGCGGCTAACCGTATAGTTCGCCTCCTGCTGCTGACGCAGACAAATAAACGAAGCGAAACACTCGATGTTAGCCAAGTTAGTCTGAACAAGCAAACGCTCTTTAACAAGATACAACCGATAAGCGTAGGCACTTGGCTTTAGGCTAAAGGCTTACGAGATTTGACGGCTTAGGCTGTTGAATCAAGCAATGCCAGTTTTGTTTCAAAAACAGAGATTGAACTCAAGAGTTTGATCCTGGCTCAGATTGAACGCTGGCGGCATGCTTTACACATGCAAGTCGAACGGATTTGAGGGGCTTGCTCCTCAAGTTAGTGGCGAACGGGTGAGTAATGCATCGGAACGTACCGTGTAGTGGGGGATAACTATCCGAAAGGATAGCTAATACCGCATACGATCTACGGATGAAAGCGGGGGCTCGCAAGACCTCGCGCTATACGAGCGGCCGATGTCGGATTAGCTAGTTGGTGGGGTAAAGGCTCACCAAGGCAACGATCCGTAGCGGGTCTGAGAGGATGATCCGCCACACTGGGACTGAGACACGGCCCAGACTCCTACGGGAGGCAGCAGTGGGGAATTTTGGACAATGGACGAAAGTCTGATCCAGCCATGCCGCGTGAGTGAAGAAGGCCTTCGGGTTGTAAAGCTCTTTTGTCCGGGAGCAAATCCTGCCTGCTAATACTAGGTGGGGATGAGAGTACCGGAAGAATAAGGACCGGCTAACTACGTGCCAGCAGCCGCGGTAATACGTAGGGTCCAAGCGTTAATCGGAATTACTGGGCGTAAAGGGTGCGCAGGTGGTTGTGCAAGCCAGATGTGAAATCCCCGGGCTTAACCTGGGAACTGCATTTGGGACTGCACGGCTAGAGTGTGGCAGAGGGGGGTGGAATTCCGCGTGTAGCAGTGAAATGCGTAGAGATGCGGAGGAACACCAATGGCGAAGGCAACCCCCTGGGTTAACACTGACACTCATGCACGAAAGCGTGGGGAGCAAACAGGATTAGATACCCTGGTAGTCCACGCCCTAAACGATGTCTACTAGTTGTTGGAGCAGCAATGCTTTAGTAACGCAGCTAACGCGTGAAGTAGACCGCCTGGGGAGTACGATCGCAAGATTAAAACTCAAAGGAATTGACGGGGGCCCGCACAAGCGGTGGATGATGTGGATTAATTCGATGCAACGCGAAAAACCTTACCTACCCTTGACATGTAACGAACCTCGCAGAGACGTGAGGGTGCCCGAAAGGGAGCGTTAACACAGGTGCTGCATGGCTGTCGTCAGCTCGTGTCGTGAGATGTTGGGTTAAGTCCCGCAACGAGCGCAACCCTTGTCCTTAGTTGCTACCATTCAGTTGAGCACTTTAAGGAGACTGCCGGTGACAAACCGGAGGAAGGTGGGGATGACGTCAAGTCCTCATGGCCCTTATGGGTAGGGCTTCACACGTCATACAATGGTCGGTACAGAGGGTCGCTAACCCGCGAGGGGGTGCCAATCTCAGAAAGCCGATCGTAGTCCGGATTGTAGTCTGCAACTCGACTACATGAAGTCGGAATCGCTAGTAATCGCGGATCAGCATGTCGCGGTGAATACGTTCCCGGGCCTTGTACACACCGCCCGTCACACCATGGGAGTGGGTTCTACCAGAAGTTGCTAGGCTAACCTTCGGGAGGCCGGTTACCACGGTAGGGTTCATGACTGGGGTGAAGTCGTAACAAGGTAGCCGTAGGGGAACCTGCGGCTGGATCACCTCCTTTCTAGAGAAAGGCCGACAGGCCAAGTGTCTACACTTATCGGTTGTGTGTTGAGAAGTACGGAGTGCTGTTCGGGGAACCGGACAGAGACTTCAAAGAGAAAGCTGGGTCAGTAGCTCAGTCGGTTAGAGCACCGTCTTGATAAGGCGGGGGTCATAGGTTCGATTCCTATCTGACCCACCAGTCGTTATAGGGGGTTTAGCTCAGCTGGGAGAGCACCTGCTTTGCAAGCAGGGGGTCGTCGGTTCGATCCCGTCAACCTCCACCATTCTTTTTGAAGGTAAGGAAACAAACAACAGCGAATTCGAGCATCCTGGGTAGGTAGAGGAGGGTTTGAGTTTCTTGTTGCTTGGCTTCTTTAGCCAATCTGTACTTTGCTCTTTAACAAGATAGAAGAAGTAATCAATGTAGTTCTAGTAAAGAACTGCAATGGGTTGATTGTATCGAAACTGGATTCATGACTAGTCGCATGGATCCGGGCAAACGCAAAAGACCGATAACCAGGCATTTTTGGTTATAGGATCAAGCGAATAAGTGCATCTGGTGGATGCCTTGGCGATGATAGGCGATGAAGGACGTGTAAGCCTGCGAAAAGCTTCGGGGAGCTGGCAATTGAGCTTTGATCCGGAGATGTCCGAATGGGGAAACCCACCCGCAAGGGTATCCCAGCCTGAATACATAGGGCTGTGGAGGCGAACTCGGCGAACTGAAACATCTAAGTAGCCGAAGGAAAAGAAATCAACCGAGATTCCGTAAGTAGTGGCGAGCGAACGCGGAAGAGCCTGTACGTGATAATTCAATGCTTAGTAGAACGGAATGGAAAGTCCGGCCATAGTGGGTGATAGCCCCGTATACGAAAAGCACTGGGTGGTACTAAGCGTACGACAAGTAGGGCGGGACACGAGAAATCCTGTCTGAAGATGGGGGGACCATCCTCCAAGGCTAAATACTCATCATCGACCGATAGTGAACCAGTACCGTGAGGGAAAGGCGAAAAGAACCCCGGGAGGGGAGTGAAATAGATCCTGAAACCGGATGCATACAAACAGTGGGAGCGGACTTGTTCCGTGACTGCGTACCTTTTGTATAATGGGTCAGCGACTTACATTCAGTAGCGAGCTTAACCGAGTAGGGGAGGCGTAGCGAAAGCGAGTCCGAATAGGGCGTTCAGTTGCTGGGTGTAGACCCGAAACCAAGTGATCTATCCATGGCCAGGTTGAAGGTGCGGTAACACGCACTGGAGGACCGAACCCACTAGTGTTGCAAAACTAGGGGATGAGCTGTGGATAGGGGTGAAAGGCTAAACAAACTTGGAAATAGCTGGTTCTCCTCGAAAACTATTTAGGTAGTGCCTCATGTATCACTGACGGGGGTAGAGCACTGTTATGGCTAGGGGGTCATCGAGACTTACCAAACCATGGCAAACTCCGAATACCGTCAAGTGCGAGCATGGGAGACAGACATCGGGTGCTAACGTCCGGTGTCGAAAGGGAAACAACCCAGACCCTCAGCTAAGGTCCCAAATGATCAGTTAAGTGGAAAACGAAGTGGGAAGGCATAGACAGCCAGGATGTTGGCTTAGAAGCAGCCATCATTTAAAGAAAGCGTAATAGCTCACTGGTCGAGTCGTCCTGCGCGGAAGATGTAACGGGGCTCAAACTGATAACCGAAGCTAGGGATATGTACTTTGTACATATGGTAGAGGAGCGTTCCGTAGGTCTGTGAAGGTGGCTTGTGAAGGCTGCTGGAGATATCGGAAGTGCGAATGCTGACATGAGTAGCGATAAACAGGGTGAAATTCCTTGTCACCGAAAACCCAAGGTTTCCTGCGCAACGTTCATCGGCGCAGGGTGAGTCGGCCCCTAAGGCGAGGCAGAAATGCGTAGTCGATGGGAAACGGTTTAATATTACCGTACCTTATTGCAATGCGATGCGGGGACGGAGAAAGCTAGGCCAGCCGGGTGTTGGATGTCCCGGTTTAAGCGTGTAGGCGTACTCTCTAGGCAAATCCGGAGAGATTAGCTGAGGCGTGATGACGAGCGAATTTATTCGCGAAGTGGTTGATGCTCTGCTTCCAGGAAAAGCCGCTAAGCTTCAGTTGCAATAAGACCGTACCGCAAACCGACACAGGTGGGTAGGATGAGAATTCTAAGGTGCTTGAGAGAACTCGGGTGAAGGAACTCGGCAAATTGACACCGTAACTTCGGGAGAAGGTGTGCCCCGGTAGTGTGTAGCGACTTGCTCGCGAAGCACGATGGGGTTGCAGTGAAAAGGTGGCTGCGACTGTTTATTAAAAACACAGCACTGTGCCAACACGAAAGTGGACGTATACGGTGTGACGCCTGCCCGGTGCCGGAAGGTTAATTGATGGGGTGCAAGCTCTTGATCGAAGCCCCGGTAAACGGCGGCCGTAACTATAACGGTCCTAAGGTAGCGAAATTCCTTGTCGGGTAAGTTCCGACCCGCACGAATGGCGTAACGATGGCCACACTGTCTCCACCCGAGACTCAGCGAAGTTGAAATGTTTGTGAAGATGCAATCTCCCCGCTGCTAGACGGAAAGACCCCGTGCACCTTTACTGTAGCTTTGCATTGGACTTTGAACAGACTTGTGTAGGATAGCTGGGAGGCTTTGAAGCGGGGACGCTAGTTCTCGTGGAGCCGACGTTGAAATACCAGCCTGGTGTGTTTGAGGTTCTAACCTAGGTCCCTAATCGGGATCGGGGACCGTGCATGGTAGGCAGTTTGACTGGGGCGGTCTCCTCCCAAAGTGTAACGGAGGAGCTCGAAGGTATCCTAGGTACGGTCGGAAATCGTACTGATAGTGCAATGGCATAAGGATGCTTGACTGCGAGACTGACAAGTCGAGCAGGTGCGAAAGCAGGACATAGTGATCCGGTGGTTCTGTATGGAAGGGCCATCGCTCAACGGATAAAAGGTACGCCGGGGATAACAGGCTGATTCCTCCCAAGAGTTCACATCGACGGGGGAGTTTGGCACCTCGATGTCGGCTCATCACATCCTGGGGCTGTAGCCGGTCCCAAGGGTATGGCTGTTCGCCATTTAAAGTGGTACGTGAGCTGGGTTTAAAACGTCGTGAGACAGTTTGGTCCCTATCTGCAGTGGGCGTTGGAAGTTTGAAGGGGGCTGCTCCTAGTACGAGAGGACCGGAGTGGACGAACCTCTGGTGTACCGGTTATGACGCCAGTCGTATCGCCGGGTAGCTAAGTTCGGAAGAGATAACCGCTGAAAGCATCTAAGCGGGAAACTTGCCTTAAGATGAGACTTCCCTAGGAACTTGATTCCTCTGAAGGGTCGTTCAAGACCAGGACGTTGATAGGTCAGGTGTGGAAGCGCAGTAATGCGTTAAGCTAACTGATACTAATTGCCCGTGAGGCTTGATCCTATAACCCAAGATGCCTGAGCATCGGGTTTGCGGGTACAACCAACCCAAAAGATTACTTCTTCTATCGAATGGTTTGCGACGCTTAAGTGCGAAGCGAGCCACAGAAATGCTAGAACGATGTGCAAACACATTGTTCGCCCCAGTTTTGCTTGGCGGCAATAGCGCGTTGGACCCACGCCTTCCCATCTCGAACAGGACCGTGAAACGACGTTGCGCCGATGATAGTGCGGACTACCCGTGTGAAAGTAGGTCACCGCCAGGCTCCCCATAGAAAACCCCGAACTCGTTGAGTTCGGGGTTTTTGCTTTGGGCGGCACTTAAAAATAAAAATGGTTATTTATCCGAAAGAAGATTCTGCGCTTCTAAGCGAGTAATTGAACAGGAATGCCTAGCATCGCACCGGCAGAGGCCATGCCTCGGTCAAACGTAAACACTGTTGCCTCATGAGCCGCGGCAATCGCCAGATGCAGCCCATCGCTGGCACGAAGCGTTGTTCTCCAGCCCTCGAGCAAGATGACCGCCTGACGATGATCGGCATCATCCACATCGATTCTGTGTAGATGCGGAGAAACGATGCGGCTATAGGTATCGACTACGTCATGCGCAGAAACTTTGCTCAATTGCCGGGTACGAATCTTGACGCCAAGCGCGGACAGAAGTTCGACCTCAGTCCAGCTGCTTATAGCTAGCGGTTCACCAGAACTTACCATGAATGTCTCGGCAGCAAGACTTCCAGCTTCTGGTGTTAGATAGGCAAGCAAGACGCTCGTATCGACGTATCGCATTTAGTAACGGTCACCTTCACGAACGATGCGCATGAAGTCGCCGGCCGGTTGGCTTTGCTGGGGCAGTTTGGCGCGAAACTCGGCTAGGCTCGGTAGTTGCTGCCGTGGCGGGAGGCTGGCAACCAAGCGGACAACGGCACGGCCGCGCTTGGTAATCGTCACCTCCTCGCCCGCCTCGACTAGTTCGATCAAGTGGCTAAGATGCGCTTTGGCGTCCGCTAACTTAAAGGTATGCATGTTGGCTTTGTGACTATCTAGATGGTCTTTTCATGGTAGCAGGAGGAAAAGGCAGGAGCCATCCTACCCAACTCCGTATGCAGAAAGATACGGAAGATTACGACAGCCCGTCCCTGCATGCCAAGCCAGCTTATCCGTTGTGATGGTCATTCCTCAAATGGAGAGCCCGTGCAAATCGTTCCATTGGCCTTACCCTCTGGCCAATCCCAGTGGGTGCAGGCTGAGCCTGCCGGCAGTGAAAACTGTGCTGAAACCAGTGCCCTTCTTAAATACCTCGGGCGCCTTGCGGCTTGGTCCGATTGGGATCTCAGCGGCAGATTACGCGAAGATGCTTGCTTTGAATTGATTGACCGCTTGCCCACGATGCTAAGTGGTCCATCCACGAGCGCCATCCACTCGCTCAGGCTTGCCCGCAACCGCATCGATCCAGTCCGGGCGGTCACGCTAAACACAACGCTTGATAGACTTTCATTTTACGGCTGTCTGGATTGCCTGGATTTGAGTAGCAACCAACTGGGAGACGAGGGCCTGGCGATCTTGATCAAGACGCTTTGCTTACTCAAATTGGCGGAGCTGGATCTAAGCAATAACGGCATCACCGATAACGGTATCTACCTATTGCTGAATGCCTTGGAGGGCGGCCCGCCTGTCCTATGTGCCATGCGCGGCATCGAGAAAATCTACCTGGATGACAATAGGATTACCGCGCAAGGTATCAAACCATTTTCCGATGCGCTCAACGGCGAGACGGCCAGGAAAGAACGCACGCAAATCGAGAATTTGCAATCCGAGAGGCTCTACAACAAAAAATACGCCCATCCATTCACCAGTCTCGGCAAGTTGGGTTTAGCAGGCAACATTGCCGTTGCCCCCAACGATAGAGGCGGTCAAAAGGAATTGGATACAGCTCTTGCTCTTATCGAGCGTGCCTTATCCAGGAATCGCGTCCCGTTCGAAGTCTCGGCGCAGCCCCGCTTGCCGCCAAACCCGGGCGAGCTACCCGCCGGACAGATCGGCGTACGCCGCAAACAGCTAAACGCCGGGTACGATTGTCGAGCCCGGCTGTTTCGCCGGACCCATAGGCATATAGCCGCCTATCATGCCGAAAAGCACAAGCACCGTCCCCATCCAGGCACCGTTGCCAGCTTGCAAACCTCGGCACAATACTGTGCGTGGACGAAGGCCGCGTTAGCCAGTTGCAAGCAGTTGGCCAAGCAAGGCGACTCGGACCGGGAGCAGTTGTTCCATGCCTTGCTGAATGCCCTGTGCCGTTTGCCACGGATACGTCAGCGACGACCCTGCTGCTTTCTTCCCTGTTCAAGTGGCTTCTCCCTGATACCTGAGGCACTGGGCCGCCTGGAAGCCGACTTGGGCAAGCTCGGCGCCCGGGTCGTAAGTGGCGACCCCGCGTCCGAGCGCTATTTATGGCGGAAAATGTGTCAGAGCCACGCCATTCTCTGGGTTGATGGCTGGTGTACTACCCAACTGTCACACTGGCAAGATATCTCCCCCGCCAGTATGGTGATTCCATTGGGGGAGGGGGTGCAAATCGAGTCTTGGCCGGATTCGGCCACCCGTCCACTCGATATCGAAGCGGGCGAGCCCTACCAGCGAGCCTGGCTGCAAGCGGGCGGCTTGATCGAACGCATCTTTCAGCCGGGCGACGATCCCGCCTATCGCACGCTATTGGCAAGGTATCAGCGCGGTCTTGCCTGGCTCGACTGGGTGGCGGGGCAAGTCCGGGATATCGCCGAGAGCGAGTTGCAGGCTTCGCAGGCCCTCCGTCCCGCGGAAGCGGCCGCGCTGCCGATGGCATTTCAGGCGACGCTCGATGAGCTGGCCGACCTGCTTCGCGCCCGGGCATGGCAAGCACCGTGTTGTTATCTGCTGCTGGCGCCCAATGCAAAGCTCCCGCCGCAACTGCGCGGCAATCTCAATACGCTGGGTATCGAACTTTCCAAGCTGCCCGAGGACACTGGCGCACCAGGCTCGTTGAACCAGGCCGATTTCATTTTATGGGTCAGCACGCCGGCCAGGACAGCCGATGAGACATACCTGAAAGCATGCGAATACGCATGCGAACGCATGCGGCAATACCCCGGCACACTTCTGCCCTTGCTGGTGGCGGACGAGGCGCAGACCAGCCTTCAATCCAGCGATTTCGGCGATGCCTACCCGGAAGCCGTCCGTGCCAGCTGCTGGATCTACGATTTCCGCGATGGAGCGGCTTACTATCGCAAGCTGCTGCAAAACGGGCTGCAAGTCGGTTTGATTCCTGTATTGACCGGCATGCGGACCTACGACGAAGATTACCTGGCCCTGCTGCAGGACTGGGAAACCAAGGAACGGCTGGCTTATGCCGCCAGGCTCGCACCCTGGCCGGCTTGGTACCAGTTCGATGGGCCGGCCGGCCATGCCAGCGCGACGGCATTGAGTCTGCCGCCGATCGCCGGCGAAACCGTCGCCATTTCCATCCCCTCCGTCAAGACCGGACCCGTCATTGACAACATTCCAAATGACTTGAAGGAGGTAATAGCCCAAGTCGCGACCCACCCGATGCTGCATGAGCTGGACTTGAATAGTTGGTCATTCGGTCCGACGGCATTCAGCCTTCTGGTCCAGGCACTGCTTCGGCACCGCGAGCTGCATAGTTTGAAACTCAGGCTCAGCAAGCTCGATGAGACGAGTGCCGGTATGCTGGCGCTTGTTTTGGCGCGCATGAAGTTGCTGACCCGCCTGGATCTGGCTATTGCCCAGCAAGCAGCTTTCTCGCACCACCTGCCCGTTGATTCCCTACTGCCGCAGCAATGCGAAGATATCTTGTCCACGCTGGGGCGAGCCTCTTTGCAGCATCTCGGCCTTTCTTTGCCAGGCGTGCTATTGGCAGGCAATGATATGCGGCCAATCCGGTATCTATTCGACCAGAAGCACTTGAAGTCGCTTTCCTTGAAGATAAGCGGCGAACCGTCAGTTCAACTCAACGTCCGTTTGCTGCGTGCCGTGCCAGGCACGCTCGAAACCCTGCACCTGTCCGACATTCCACTTTCGGCCATGGTGGCCGCCGAGCTACGCGAAACGCTGAAAAGGCTGTCGCGACTGAGCTCTCTCTCGCTCAGCCATTGCATACGACCGACCGATGAGCCAGCCATGCCTGCCGACCAAGCGGTAAGCGGTGTCATCACCGGATGGCTGTCGGCACTGGGTGAAAATGCGCGAATCCAGCGCCTCGAACTTATCGGCAACACGCTGGACTTGGTGCATTGCCGGGATTTGCAGGTCTTGCTGCCACACATGACCGGCCTAAGCCAACTCAGCCTGAGCAATAACCTGCTAGCCGGCGAGGGCGTGGAAGTACTGGCCAAGATGTTGGCCAATATGCAGCATCTGGTTTACCTCGACATTTCCCACAACAAAACCATCTCTACCAGCGCTGACATTTCTACCAGCGCCGACCCGGCATCCGATACGTGCAAATTTGGAGAAAACGCCGTAGCTGCGTTGCTGGAGAATACGCATTTGGCGGCTACGCTAAGCCATCTCGACCTGAGCTGGTATCCACTTGGTCATCTCATTGAACCATTGACGAAGTTGCTGGCGCGCTTGCGGGCCTTAAGCACGCTCCAGCTCAACAGCAATCTATTGGATGACGATGACTGTGGGGCCGTGATGAGTGCGCTGCCTGCTTCGATTGAAGTGCTCAGTCTTGCCGGCAATAGGCTGCGCATATACCTCGATGGCATAAGCAATCGGCCCGCAGAGGCGTGGCTGATTTCCCCCGCAACCCTGCGAAGCAGCCTGGACAACTTATCCCGGCTGGCCGATCTCGATCTATCGGCGAATAGGCTAAACGACGCGGCCGCGGAGATGTTGGCCGAGGTATTACCGCAACTGAACGGCCGCCTGAAGCAGCTGACCCTCAGCCACAACAAAATCAGCGACGTTGGCGCTTCCGCGCTCCAGCAGGCGCTGTCGGGCATGACCCCACTGCCCAAACTTAACTTGGACGGTAACGCGATATTGTTACCACCCCGGACTTTAAACGCGCTGTTCAATGGCTGGAAACAGCGGCGAGCCCTTGAAAAAGCCCGAGCGCATTTTCTGAGTCGCCACGATGCGCCACAGCAACAGGGTGTGTTGACAGCGTTTCGTTATCTTGAAGCACTCGAGCGGAAGTACGACAGCAACGCGGTTGTCGAGCAGATCAAAATCTGGAAATCCGAAATGCACGCCGAGATGGCGTTGATTTACCGGCGACAAACGCAGATAGGCGATCGCCATTGGCGACAACTACGTTTTGCGCCCGCCACTTTCGCCTATCAACAAGCAGCGGAAGTCGCACGCGAAGTCGCACCCCAGGCGGTAGCGGAGTTGGAAAAGCGAATTGCGCGAGCAGACGCGTATCATGACCAGCTGATCCGGTGCCAGCAAATACGGTGGTCGGTACATCTGAACGATTTCCTTGCCGCCACCGGTCGCCTGCTGCGTCGGCGTTACCTGTCCGAACGCTGCTGCATCGTCTGGCAAGCCGAAACAGGCGACCCGGTGGCTGGCGCGGCGCAGCAAGAACGGTTAGCGGAGCTGTGTCGGCTCCTGCAAAAGCTGCAGATCAGATTCATGGTCAACCTTGCCGGTACCCATGTCCCCACCGTCCATATCGACGGGCATATCGCGCGGGCGGATAGTCTTGTCCTGCTCGGTTTGCCGGCGGGTGGCCGAACGACGCCAAACAGCGATGGCGCCCGGCGCAAGAATAGGCAGGATAAGGAAAACGCCGCCATCCAACAGCGCTTGCTGGATAAGCCGGGCACGGTCATTGCCCTGCGCTGGGGGGAGGCGGGGGAGGCGCCGCGGGCAGGGGATTTTCCCATGATGTTCGCCGATGGTCTTGGACGGACACGGCCCCTTGTCCTTCCCGCACAGCACGACTATGGCGTGGCTATAGGCCAGACCTATATCGACTTGGTGACCGGAATAAGCGGGCTCGATCCACACGACCCGGACTATGCCGCGATCGTCGAAACGTTCCGTAGAAAGCGGTGCGTCCAGCACTGGCGCTTTCTACAGGGCACCCGCTTGGACGAAAGCGCCTTGGCGATACCCGTGCCGGCAGGTGTCCCCGCATCGGACGACACCTTCGAGCGATTTATCCAACGGCTGGCACCCATCCTGCGAGGCCGAAAAAAGCCGAGTTGCTATCTCAGTTTTGTCGCCGAGCCGGACAACTCCGCCTTGCGAAAGCGGGTTACAACGCTCCATCGGCATCTGAGCGCCCTGGGCATTGCCGTTGGCCGGTATGGCGACAATAACATCCCGCTGGAGCAGGCCGACCATGTGCTGCTGCTGGGCAGCACCGCATGGGAGGCGCAGCTTGCCGACTCCCATTCGCACATCAGCAAGGAGTTGGCGCTCGCCCTTTCGATCGACCAACAAAGACCGGGCGCCATGATTCCCTTGCGACTGGAAGGAGCGCAGCCTTTTCCTGATGAAGTGGGAGGTGCGGAACGGATACATGGTTGCGACTGCGATGACACTTATCGGCTGGCTTTCGCTTCGCCCTATCATCCCATGGGTATCATCCCCATTATTTTCGGGCTCGATGAGCAAGACGACGATTACCGCGAGCTGTACCAGGAGTTCGAATCGATCGCCAATATCAATCTAATGAAAACGATCATCCAGGCGCAGACCAAGGAAGCACCTGTCGCTTAGCCGCCGGCTGGGACTCAATTCTTCCCCCCGGTTCTTGGCGCCTTACGATTGCTCCAGCGCTGGATGATCTGCTCCAGCGTGCCATCGGCACGTAATTTCGCCAGGCTCTTGGCAAAACGCTCGGCCATGGCCTCGCCACCTTGGCGAAAACCCACGTAGCGCGGTTGGATGGAAAGCGGTGTATCCAGGAACTCGATCTTGTTCTGCAGGCCTTGCTGCAGCGCAAGCGCCTGCAGTAGCAGCTGATCGCCGACGATCAGGTCCACCCGTCCGACGGCAAGCATCGCGGGTAACATGTCCGAGCGGGTGGCGGTGTTGTCCACCGTCAATCCGGCTTGCTCGAATTCGCTGCCATAGGCATAGCCGAACACGGTGGCGATCCGATAGGGCTTGAGGTCGGCTAGCTGCTTGAAGGGAATACGGCAGCCCTTGCGACAGGCGAATACCAATTTACCTTCCCGGAAAGGGCCAACCAGCAGATAGCGGGCCCGCCGCTCCGGCGTGTCGAGAAACTGAAAAGCCAAATCGACCTGGCCGGCATCGAGCAGCCGTTTCAGCCGTTCCCACGGCACCATCTTGAGTTCGTATTCAACCTTGGCATCGTTGAGGATGGTGGTGACCAATTCCACATCCAGGCCGGTAGGGCGTCCATTGCTCGGATCGGTGTAGTTGTAGGGTGGATAGCCTTCCTCGGAGGCGATGCGCCAGACCTCGGCGGCTGCCGGCAAGGTGGCCAGCAGGGAGCCGACAAGGGCGGCGAAGATTGCTAGGCGACGCATGAAGGTTCCCCGGAGCGCGGCAACCTGCCGACATCTGGAGAGTAGGCCATCCCGGCCGGTTTCTGAAGGCGGGATAAATGGGCCGAAAAAAGGCCACCTTCGCAGGCGGCCTTTGGGGGGAGCCGGGTTGGATCAAACAAACAACTTGGTCGCCAACCAGAACAAGCCACCCGCCATGGCGATGGAGGCAGGTAAGGTGAGTACCCACGCGATCAGGATATTGCGCACCGTACTGCCTTGCAGACCGCTGCGGTTGGCCACCATGGTGCCGGCAACGCCGGACGACAGTACGTGGGTGGTGGAAACCGGCAGGCTGAACACATTGGCCATGCCGATGGCGCCCACGGCAATGATCTGGGCGCTCATGCCCTGGGCGTAGGTCATGCCCTGGCGGCCGATCTTCTCGCCCACGGTTTCGACAACCCGTTTCCAACCCACCATGGTGCCGAGGCCAAGCGCCAGGGCAACCGCGATCACCACCCAGGTGGGCGCATATTCGGTGGTGGTGGTCAGATCCTTGCGCAGCTTGTCCAGGTCGGCCTTGTCGCGCTTGGAGAGATCGGGCAGCTTGGAAATCTTCTTGGCGGTATCGTCCAGGCACAGCAGCGAGCGCCGGACCTGGGAGCGGGTGTCGGGCGCCAGGTCGTGATAGTCGCGCACATTACCGACAACCAGCAGCAATTTGCCGATGGTCTGCTGCGTTTCGGCCGGGTCGCACTTGAACTTGGGCGGCATTTCACTGACGTTAT
Organism: Chitinimonas arctica; assembly: GCF_007431345.1. Lineage (NCBI taxonomy): Bacteria > Pseudomonadati > Pseudomonadota > Betaproteobacteria > Neisseriales > Chitinibacteraceae > Chitinimonas > Chitinimonas arctica. Next base: position 4,464,755 of record NZ_CP041730.1, read on the forward strand.
TGCCTGGCTTGCTGGCGGGGAACTGCTGCGCCAGCTTGGCTTCATTGCTTTGGTAGAAATGCTGCAGATAGATGGCCGCATCGCGCGTGCGCTCGATCTGATAGGTGGTGGCGTCCACATCCAGGGCGAACTGGGTCGGCACAATGCCGATCAACACCAGCATCATCAGGCCGATGCCCTTCTGGCCGTCATTGGAACCGTGCACAAAGCTGACACCCATGGCCGATAGCACCAGGGTCAGACGGCTCCAGAAGGGCGGGTGCTTCTTACCGTCCAGCGCGCGGCGGGTTTCCGGCGTCTTGTGCATTTTGGAAAGCGGCAACATGCGCAGGAAGAAAGTCAGCAATAGCGCGGCCAGCAAAAAGCCCAGGGTGGGCGAGACCACCAGCGACAGGGCGATGTCCATGGCCTTCTTCCAGTTGATGCCTTCCGCCAAGGGGATGCCGGTAATCAGGGCGTTGGCGATACCCACGCCCAGGATGGAGCCGATCAGGGTATGCGAACTGGACGCGGGAATGCCGAAATACCAGGTCCCCAGGTTCCATAGAATCGCTGCGCTCAGCAGCGAGAACACCATGGCCAGGCCGTGGCCGGTATTGACGTTGATCAGGAGTTCCACCGGTAGCAGGTGGACGATGGCATAGGCCACGCCCACGCCGCCCAGCAGGACGCCCAGACAGTTGAAGATGCCAGACATGACAACCGCCTGCTTGGGCGGCATGGCCTTGGTATAAATCACCGTGGCGACGGCATTGGCGGTGTCGTGAAAGCCATTGATGAATTCAAAGGCCATCACAAAACCAAAAGCGAGTACGAGGCTGGCGGCAATCCAGAAATCCAGCCCGGCGAAGAAGTCGAACATAAGTATTTATATGGTTTTTGAGGATAGCCCGAGATTATCGCAGCAAAGTCCCCTTCCTTGCGCAAAACCGCACGGTGCCTTTGCATGCCATGCCCGGAGCATATTGTTGGCAGCGCTTGCGCGCGGCGGACGGTTCCAGTCCCCAGGCCATTCATCGCATTCGGCTGCAGCTTGTTCCACAAGCTGGGCAAGAGAACAAGCTACCGAAATTGGCAAATCTCACCGTGCAAATGCAGACCCTTCACAAGATCGCAATAGGGGGTTTGCCGCATAGTTCTTCCACGCAACACACCGGTTTGCCATGGCGTGGGTGGTACCGATGCCAACGGTGGGTATGCGGTCCTTGCTTGGGGGCACAGGCTGTTCTGTGCGGCGAAGCATTGGCTCAATAAAAACTGGAGACAACTCAAATGGCATCACCGATTAGAAGGCGCAGCCTGGTCGCGCTACTGACAAGCTGCTTTGCCACGTTTAGCTATGGCGCCGCATTGCCCGATCAGCACCCCGTGCCCTTGGCCAAGCAAGCGGCGCATAGCCATGCCGGCGCCGAGCCGCAAGCTCCCCGCTTCCGCCAAACGCTGCCACCTAGCGCGGAACAGGCACTGTATGACTTGCCGGAGTCGAAGAAGCCGCGCCGCGATCTATTGGATCCAAGCGTCCGCCAAACACTGGCAAAGGGCAACGCGACGGCCATGGCCGCACCGGTGGAATGCCAGGACATGGAACGCCTGATCAGCCACAGTGGCAACGAACTGGCCAACTATATCGTCAATCTGCCCGACTACGAATGCCACTACGGCCTCTTTTCCTTGAACGCCCAACAGGCGGCCAGGGCGTATTCGCCGGCCAATCTCAATGCCGTAGCCAGCCGCTTCGTGCAAGAAGCGAATGGCTACGACGCCAGCAATCGTGCCCTGGTGAATCTGCTGATCTACCTGCGGGCAGGCTATTACCTGGCAAGCTCCGATGTAGTGGCCGAACCGCCGGCCTCGCTGCTGGGTGTGATGCGGCCCGCCATCAAGGGCTTGCTGGATGGCCGCACCCTGTTCAAGGCCAATGCGCAAGGGAGAAGTACGGCGGGTGAAACGCTCAAGCTGATCACCAATATGCACGACGAGGCTTATTACCTGCCCAGCGTGCGTAGCCTGGTGTTGCGCTATACCAATAGCGCCACCCGTCCGAACGCCGTGGAAGGATTGCGGGAATACACGGCCGGCGCAGGCTTTACCGGCGTATTGACCGTATTCTACTACGCCAACGGCCGTCCTGAAGGCAAGGCCATCCTGTCCAACGACCCCAACTACGCTACCGCGCTGTATACCTTTATCAAGAATAACAAGACCGCATTACTGGGCACCAACGACGCATTCCAGCTCAGTGACGCGGCGCGCGAAACCTTCCGCTTCTTCCAGTACCCAACGCTCAGGGGCACGGTCAAGCCCATGGTGCAGGCCACGTTGGCCAGTTCCACCATGACCGGCAACGATATGGAGCTATGGTTGGCGGCGGCGGAAGCGGTCAAGTACTACGACGAAGCGAATTGCAGCGAGTACGGCACCTGTAATTACGAGACGCGTCTCGCCGATGCGGTACTGCGGTTTACCCATACCTGTAGCCCGAGTCTCCGTATCCGGGCACAGGAAATGACGCCCGAGCAGATGCAGGCGTCCTGCTCGCTGCTGGAGGGCGGGGAAACCTACTTCCATCGGATGATGAAGACCAACAAGGTGCCGGTGCGCGACGACAACAACACTTCCCTGGAAGTGGTGGTGTTCGACGATTACAGCAATTACAACAAATTCGCCGGCGTGATCTTCGGTATCAGCACCAATAACGGCGGCATGTATCTGGAGGGGGATCCTTCCTACAGCAACAACCAGGCGCGCTTTATCGCGCATGAGGCATCCTGGCTGCGGCCGACCTTCAAGGTATGGAATCTGGAACATGAATACATCCACTACCTTGATGGCCGTTTCGATATGCATGGGGATTTCGGCGATGGCACCGTCAAGCCGACGGTCTGGTGGATAGAAGGCATCGCCGAGTATCTGTCGCTGAAGAACAACAACCAGGCATCCATCGACGCGGCAAGGACGGGCAGGTACCGGCTTAGCCAGATCTTCGGCAATACGTACTCCATGTCGGACTACACGGCACGTGCGTATCGCTGGGGTTATATGGCGGCGCGCTTTATGATGGAACGCCATCGTAGCGACGTGGATGCGGCCATCGCCAAGTTCCGTGTCGGCGACTATGTTGGCTATCAGACACAGATGGACCAGATCGGCACCCGTTACGACAACGAGTTCGCCAGCTGGGTGCAAACCGCCAGTACCACGGGCGAGCCACCGCTACCGGGCAACCCCAAGTTGCCGGCCTGCAGCTCGAACAACTACCTGGGTAAGGGTTGTGCCCTGGTCAATTTGTCGGCAAGCGACCGCAAGTATGGTTATATTCTGCTGCCTGCCGGGGCGAAAAACCTCAAGCTATGGACCGATGGCAATTCCGGCGATGTCGATCTCTACGTGGGGCTGGACCGTTATCCCACCCCGACCTCCTACGATGTGGCCTCATCCAGCGTAGGTAACGACGAAAGCGTATCGATTGCATTGCCCACCAGCGGAAAGTGGTATTACATTCTGTTGAATGCAAGGCAGCCGTTTACTGGCGTAGCCATCAACGCCAGCTACGATTGATGTGACGGGTTCCCGGCGGCGACGCCGGGGAACAGCAAGTCCATGAAGCCACTGACCTGGGTCGGTGGTTTCTGCTTTGCAGACTGCGGATAACCGGTGCGAATGTGGAGTCTTCCCTATCATGTCTGTGGGTAATCGACGAACCGTTTACGACCGCTATATCGTATCTGATCTGAATGACACACTTTTTGTCGAGTCCCTGTTCGATAGGCTGCCCGATGTGGTGTTTTCGGTGAAGGATACGCAAGGGCGTTACGTAGCCATGAGCGGCGCCTGCGTGCCCCGCTGCAGCCTGCGCGACAAGCGCGATGCCATCGGCAAGACCGCCTATGACCTTTTTCCCAACCATATGGCGGACCGTTACAGCGTGCAGGATGCCGCCGTGTTCTGCCGTGGCCGGCCGGTGGTCGATAATCTGGACCTGACCGTCTACAACGACAAGCGCACCGGCTGGTGCCTGTCGAACAAGCAATCCGTCTACGACAAGCAGGGTAAGTTGCTGGGCTTGATCTGCATTTCCAAGGACCTTACCGAGTTGACGCGCGAGGGCTTGATCAACGAACGCTTCGCCCAGACGGTCGACTTTATCCAGGCCAATTACCATCGGCAGCTATGCCTGCAGGAGCTGGCCGAGGTGGCCGATCTCTCGGTAGCCCAGCTCGATCGGCGCATGAAGCGGGTGTTTCATATCAGCACCGGCGAGTTCGTCCGGCAGACCCGCCTGGATGCGGCCATCCATGCCATGGTGAGTACCCAGCGTGCCTTGGCCGATATCGCCGTGGAATGCGGTTTCTTTGACCAAAGCGCGTTTCATCGGCAATGCCGCCAATCGGTGGGCATGAGTCCGCGCGCGTTGCGCATGCAGGCCAAGGGCTAGGGCGGCCGAGTCGCCTCGCCGTTCTCATCCATCCGTGTTTTCCGCATTTCATGCATCTCCCGGTGCTTTGTGTCGCGCCGGTCTCGTGGCCCACCGTTGCGCCGACTAATCTCTGCCCTGTCGAACCCCGCCACCTGTCGCGTCGCCAATAGGACGACCCGCATGGAGAGGGACATCATCACACCAGGGAGAAACAGCTCATGTCCAGCACCGAATATATAAGCAATATCAGCAAGGAAGCTACGGTCATCCGCAAGCCACGCCGTGGCGGCGGCTGGTTCAGAAGCCTGCTGCTGCTGGCTTTATTGTCCCTGCTGGCCGCCTTCGCGCTGGTCGCCGCCAGCCACGGCAATATCGTGGTGGATATCAACGGCGAGCCACTGAGCCAGCTGGAGATCGTCACGGCCAGTGCGGGCGGGATATTTGTCGCCGCGCTGGCCATCGCCCTTGCCGTGCTGCTGGTCCTGGCCTCCATGGCCGGCGTGGCCGTGGTGCTGATTCTGATCATGGCCGCACTGTTTGTGACCATGGTGCTGGCCTTGTCGCCGGTCTGGCTGCCCGTGGTGGCGTTGATCGGCGTGGGCTGCTGGATGTTGGGGCGCAGCCGGTAGAGGTGCGGTTGCGCTGAGTTTGCATGCCGGTCCGGCTGGGGGCTTTCAAGGATGCCGACTATGTGGCTCCGTATAGAACTTCGATTTCTGGTATGTTAAGGTAATACCTTAACCTACTTCAAAGAGGCCGCCATGACTGCTACTGTCATTCGCCCGGTGGCGATCAAGATTGACGAGGACATCAAAGCACGTGTGAAGCGTTTGGCCGAAGCTCGCCATCGCACGGCCCACTGGCTGATGCGTGAGGCGATCACCCAGTACGTCGAACGCGAAGAGAAGCGAGAAGCCTTTCGGCAAGATACGCTCAAGGCGTGGGAAGAGTACCGCAGCACTGGACTGCATGTAACGGCCGATGAGGCCGATGCTTGGCTGGCCGAGCTCGAACAAGGCAATGACATCGAGCCGCCGGAATGTCACGTCTGATCTGGTCGCGACAGGCGCTGCTCGATGTGCAGCTGCTCTATCGCTTCCTCGCCGGCAAGAACATCGATGCTGCTAAGCGCGCCGTCAAAGCTGTGCGGCAAGGAGTGATAGTGCTGGGGCACCAGCCAGGTGTCGGCCGCCCCATCGAGGATATGCCAGAGGAGTTCCGGGAGTGGGTGATCGATTTCGGTGACAGCGGCTATGTGGCGCGCTACCGCATCGACCCGGATGCCGTCACGATTCTCGCCGTGCGGCACCAAAAGGAGGTGGGCTTCTGATGGGCTCGGTAACAACACTCGTTGGCATACCGGCTTACATGATGTAAGAATCCCCTTCCTCTACCACTCGAGCCCTGGTCCATGCCGAACAAACCACTGCGTCACCTCGTCCTCTTCGCTTTCAAGCCACAGGCGCCGGTCGCCGAACTGGTGGCGGCGCTTTATGCGCTTCCGGCCGCGATCGAGGAGGTACTTAGCCTGGAAGGCGGCGAAGACGTCAGCCCCGAGAATCTGGCCCAGGGCTATACCCATGCGTTTCTGCTGACCTTTGCCGATCCGGCGGCACGTGACCGCTATCTGGTTCACCCTGCCCACGTCCAATTCGTACAGATGGTCCAGGAATGGGCCGCCCAGGTGCTGGTGTTCGACTATTTCGCGGAATAGCGCCAAGGACCAAGACGGGACGTCCGGCTTTGCGTATGCTGACGGGCTGTTTTTAGATTGCCGACCAGGCGGGTGAGCATGAAGCATTACAAACTCGACAAGCACCAGATTCGACCCTTGGCGCTTGGCCATGGCTTGGCCATGGTGACCGATATGATCACGGTGGAGGGCTATCCGGTCAGCTATATGTATCGCGATGAGCCGGAAGATGCCGAGGATAGCGGCTGGCGTTTCTTCGCCGGCAACGAAAGCGATGCCTACCTGGACAATCCCAAGCATTTCAGCTTGCTGGACGTGAATATCATCGCCAATTACGACGAAACCATCATCCCCTTGCTTGGCTCGCCGGTAGGCGCCGCCTTCGACAAGGGTGAAGAAGGCGATACCTTTTACGACGTCAGCGAGTAATCCGGTTTAACCGCACTTGCCGACGACGGCTGCGGTAGCGATCAACTCTTCCAGCAAGGCGAGCGACATGCGCCCGCCGATGGCGAAGGGGTCCAGGCCTGGCTTTTCCGCGTACTTGAGCAGGGTGGATGGATTGACCTTGCTCAGGTTCACCTGGCCCATGGTCCAGCTGGAAAACAGCCGCTCGGAAATCTCCTCGAAATACAGCAGCTCGATATCGCAGTGGCGAGGGTCGCGGGCGATCCGGTGGTAGAGCGCCGATACTTCCCGGCGCCCGCCTTCCAGTACCTGCAGGAAGATATCGCCGCTGAAACAAAGAACGCCGGTGATGCCATGCTCGGGGTTGTGCTTGCGCGACTCGGTCAGGATCGATTCCATCGACTCGGCGCAATGTGGCTTGCTGGCGTGGCTGGCGTAGAGCAGGCGTACGAGCATGTTATGGCTTCCTCAGGATTTCTTGTTGGGCAGCAGGGCAAGGAATTCGCGGCGTAGGCTGGAATCCTTCAGGAAGGAACCGCGCATCACGCTGTTGATCATTTTTGCTTCCATATCCTTGACGCCGCGCCAGTGCATGCAGAAGTGATCGGCCTCCATGACGATGGCCAAGCCGTCTGGATTCATCTTGTCCATCAGTAGATCGGCGATCTGGGTGACGGCTTCCTCCTGGATCTGCGGGCGGCTCATGATCCATTCCGCCAGGCGGGCATATTTGGACAGTCCGATAAGGTTGGAGTGCTGGTTCGGCATGACGCCTATCCACAATTTGCCGACGATGGGGCAGAAGTGGTGCGAGCAGGCGCTGCGCACGGTGATGGGGCCGACGATCATCAGCTCGTTCAGGTACTCGACGTTGGGAAACTCGGTGACGGCCGGCTGTGCCTGGTAGCGGCCCTTGAATACTTCGTTCAGGTACATCTTCGCCACGCGGCGGGCGGTATCCTGGGTGTTGTGGTCGCTTTCGGTATCGATGACCAGGCTATCGAGCACGGTCTTGAGGCCGGCTTGTACTTCCTCCAGCAACAAATCCATTTCACCGGGTTCGATAAAGGCCGAGATATTGTCGTTGGCGTGAAAACGCTGCTGTGCCGCTTTGATGCGCGCACGGATGCGGGCGGAGACCGGTTGCTGTGGCGCCGGGTCCGCGCTTGGGTGGGTGGGGGCGTCGCTGTTCACGCGTTTCTTCCTGTTCTTGGCTAACGGCTGGTGCGGCATGATGAGATAGCTTTGGCGTACATATTGCGGCGGGGCGGTGCTCAGCCGCCCGTGAGTTGGGCCACGGTGGCGCGAAGTTCCGCCAGCTCGGCTTCCAGGCGGCTTACCCTGGCTTCGAGGCCCGACGCCGGCGTGCCAATGCCAACCGGGCTGGCCGGCGATTCGATTGCCGGTTCGCCCGCAAGCAGCTGGGCCCAGCGATTTTCGCGCGAGCCGGGTTGGCGTGGTAATTCGCGTACCAGGCCGCCGTCCGGCCGTTCGGCAAGTTCCTGCAGAAAACCTTCCACCGTCGAGATATCGGCAAACTTATGCAAGCGCTCGCAGTTGATGCGCAATTCGCCGGCGGTTTGCGGGCCACGCAGCATCAATACCGTCAGGATAGCGGCGGATTGGCTGGGAATGCCAAGGACGCGTTCGAAATTATGGGCATACCGGGTGACCCGCCCGCCGCTGCTTTCCATCACCAGGCTGTGGTGCCTGAGCGTGGCGATGGCTTCGGCAATATCGGCTTCGCTGGCGTCCATGACCGGATCGCGGCTGGTCTTCTGGTTGCAGGCCGCCGCCAGCGCATTGAGCGAGAGCGGATAGGTGTCGGGCACGGTACGCTGCTTTTCGACCAGGGCGCCGAGCACGCGGGTCTCCAGCGCGGATAGGGTGGGGAAGGCGTGGGAAGGGGGCATCTTGCTTGTCCGCGATCAATCGAAGTACGGATTATGCCCGTCCCGATGGCATGGCGCGCGGTACACCGCGCGCCATGCCTTGGCTCAAGGATCGATCAGGGTGACCGTGGCGGTGGACAAGCCGCCCTTGCCGTCGCTGATGGTGTAAGTGAAGGTGTCCTGCAAAAAGGTATGCGCCGGGACGAAGTAGATGTTCTTGCCGCTGATGCTGACGGTACCGCTACCTCCGACCGGTTGGGTAAGGCTGACGATATCGGTGGTGTCGCCGTCCGGATCGCTATCGTTCTCCATGACCGCGATAAAGCGAGGGAAAACCCCGCTGACCGAATAGCTGTCGTCGCGCGCCATGGGCGCGGCATTGGCGCTGCTCAGTACCAACACCCGCACGGTGGCACTGGTCTGGCCGCCACGGCCATCGCTGACGGTGTAGCTGAAGCTGTCTTCGCCGACAAAGTCGGTGGCCGGCGTGTAGCGTACCTGGTTGCCTTGTACCTGCGCGCTGCCATGGGCGGGCGTGGCGACCGTCAGCGTAAGGGCGTCGCCGTCGGCATCGCTGTCATTCGCCAGTACGGCGATATCGACCGGCTGGTTGCGTCCCGTGGTGGCGTTGTCATTGCCGGCCTGCGGGGCACGGTTGGGGCCGCTTTGACCCGCGCCGATACGGACCGTGACATTCCCGGTGGCCGTGGCGCCGTGGCTGTCTTCCACGGTGTAGCTGAAGGCGACTTCGCCATTGAAGGCGGCCGGCGCCTGGTAGACCAAACGATTGCCGTCCAGGCTCACCTGGCCCTGGCTGGGCGCGCTGACCGAAACCAGCTTGAGCGTGTCGCCGCTATCCGGATCGACGTCATTGCCGAGTACAGCGAATGCGGTAGTGCTGCCCGCCAGCACGTCATAGCTATCGGCCACCGCCTGCGGTGCGCGATTGGTCCAGCTGCGGCTGCGGCTTTCCGTGCGGGTTTCTTCCTTGCTGCGATAGACGTCCACCGTGCGCTTATGCGTTGCCGGTGTGCGCAGGGCCAGGCGCAACCACACCGGCTCCTGCTCGACGACTTCGCGGCGGTAGCTGAGCGGTGCTTCTTCGGCCAGCAGTGTCTGCGCAGGCACGGTGATTTCTTCGTCCTTTTCCAGCACGCTGACGAATTCCAACTCTACGCGGCGGTTCTTTTCGCGCGTAGCGGCTTCCGCCGGATACTTGGGTTCGCGTTCGCCCTTGCCTTCCAGAACCACCACGTCGGCCGGTACAGCGCCGTTGGCGAGCAGGTATTCGCGCACCGCCTCGGCCCGCTTGATGGAAAGCTTCATATTGACGGCGTCGCTACCCAGGTCGCAGGTATGGCCGACGATATGGATATTGCCCTCGCGGCCGCCGTTCTTGAGCAGCGCGGCAACCTTGTCCAGCTCGCTGCGCGCGACATCGGTCAGGGTGGTGCTGCCCAGCAGGAAGAATGCATCGCTGCGCATACTGGCCGTGGTCTTGACCAGCTTGTGTTCGGTACGGGCCGGAATCACCTTGGGCGCCGCGACGGGCCGCGTTTCGGCGACCATGCGGTAGAGCCGTTCAGGCTGGGAGTTGGGTTTGCCGAAGCTATAGCGGTAGCTCAGCACGGCCCGGTTATCGTTGCGCTTGATTTCCGCTGCGCCGGTCTTGCGGCTGTGTTCCAGCTGCAGCGCGATGCTATGCGGCGTGCCGATAAAGAATTTCTCCGCCGCGACGGACAGGCTGCTCTGGCGCGCATCCTGGCGGCCCCACTCGTAATCGAAGCCGCTGGTGATACGCAGGCCGTTGTCGGCGAAATAGTGGCCGACCCGCAAACCCAGACCATACTCGTAGGCCCGTTCGAATAGCTTGGTCGTGGTGGTGGTGGTCACGGTATCCAGGTAGGGCCGGCCCGCTACGTTGCCGGCTTGCTCCGTCACCGTACTGATACTGGCTTGCTCCAGCAGGCGCTTGCCGCTCAAGCCATGGCTGAGATAGAGGTTGCCGAACCAATCGGCTTGCTCCAGGCCGGTACCGACGGTCAACTTGCGGTCATGCTTTTGATTCTGGTCGAGGGCGATAAAGTACTTGCGCACTTCATCGTTGACCGAGCGGTGGTAGCTGAGCTGCAAACCGCCGGCGGATTGCGAAAACCAGCCCTCACCCAGCCAGGCGCTGTCGCTGCCTTCATGCAACACACCCATCAATTCGCCCTGGAAATGGCCGCCACGGGCATAGCCCACGGAGATGCGCGCCGTTTCGCCGATGAGCTGCAGGGCGCCTTCGCCCTGCGTGGCGGGTGGCGTATCGGCCAGGGCGGCAAGGGGCGCGAGGAGGGCGGTCAGCAGCAGGGGGAGACGGGGGCGGATCGTACGGGTGAGCATGGTCGTCGGATGTTTTTTATAGTGTTGGCCCGCGTGCGGGGCGAAAGGCCCGCATCTTACCAAAGTAAATTCGCGTTTAGCGTGAACTTATATGCCAACTGCAAACCTTTGCAGGTTACGGATCGCTCGCGCGGGTCTTGTGTTCAGCCTTTCCGCCGAACGGCCATGCAAACTCCTTTGGCGTGAGCCATTTTGATAGGGAGAGGACCCTAGCCACGCAGAGGAGACGCATCGTGCAGACCCACTCCATCTCCGCCGCCGATTCCGAAACCCTGAGCAAGCTGCTCTACCTGTACATCTGGCCGTTCTGGATGTTCAAGGACGTCAGCCAGGGCAATCTGCTGGAGCAGGCCGCCGCCTACCGCTACAACCGCGAGCACCGGATCTACCTGCCGGCCTATATCGTCAAGTGGGCGCTGATATTCGTGCTGCTGCTGGCGACGATCTTCATGCTGGAGGCCTTGGGGCATGCCGGGGTGATGTTGCCGGCCGCATCCAGCCTGCTGGCGGGGGCAACCGGCATGGTCGCCAGCGCGGCCTTGGTGGTGACCATGCAGATTACGGTGGCCTACTTGTTCCTGTGTCACTGGCGATACTGATCGCGCCGCCGGGAGAGGGCTTGGCGTTAGAATGCCGGCACTTACCTTGCCCCTGGATGTCATGAAAATCGATAACGACGCTGTAATCAATGCAACCCGGTTCTGGCTGGAACAAGCCGTTATCGGCCTCAATCTCTGCCCCTTCGCCAAGGCGGTCTACGTCAAGAACCAGGTCCGCTTCGTGGTCAGCCAGGCACGCAATCTCGATGCCTTGCTGGACGATCTGGATCGCGAGCTGGACCTGCTGGCCGAGGCGGATGCCGAGCAGATCGATACCACACTGTTGATTCATCCCTTTATCCTGACCGACTTTCTCGACTACAACGACTTTCTCGATGTTGCCGACGGTGTCGTGGCCGAGCACCAGCTGGAAGGCGTGATCCAGGTCGCCAGCTTCCATCCCGACTACCAGTTCGAGGATACGGAAGCGGACGACATCACCAATTTCAGCAACCGTTCGCCTTACCCGACCTTGCATCTCTTGCGGGAAGCGAGCATAGACCGTGCTGTTGTCGCATTTCCGGAAGCGGCCGATATCTATGAGAGAAACATCGAGACACTGCGCCAGCTTGGGCAGGAAGGATGGGCGAAGCTTGGTCTCGCCAAGGGGAGGCTGGATCAGGCGTAAGCCGTTCGGCGGGAAAATGCAGAAAGGTCTTGCTAAAACGGATTGCTTCGCGTAAAAAGTCTGCTGCAGGCATTTCAAGTAGTAGGTTTACGGCAGTTTTCGTACCCTAGCGGTATCCCGATTCGCCCCTCCTTTGTTTGATAGTCCGCACTTTTTTTATTTATTTCCAACAAGGAAAAGCATCATGGCAACCGGTACCGTTAAGTGGTTCAATGACTCCAAGGGCTTCGGCTTCATCACCCCTGACGAAGGCGGCGACGATCTGTTCGCGCACTTCTCGCAAATTCAATCGAACGGCTTCAAGACCCTGGCTGAAAACCAGCGCGTCTCGTTCGACGTGACCAATGGTCCTAAGGGCAAGCAAGCTTCGAACATCCAACCGGTCGCCTAATCGACCCCTTGGTGTTAGAGAAAAACCCAGCTTCGGCTGGGTTTTTTTACGCCTATCGATCGCCTATCGAATATGAAAAAAGCACCCGATGGTTTCTTCGGGTGCTTTTTGCCGACAAAGCCTTGCTTCAGCTCTTGATGCCCTTGCGCAGCAAGGCGCCCATCAGTCCTTTGGGCTGAACAGGCTGGCCATCTGCGTCCAGGCCGGTGGAGGCCTTGCCGAAGCGATCCGGCACCGTGCTCTTGGCCAGCTTTTCGTTGATCTTCAGGCCGCGCAATTTTTCCAGGTCGGTTTTTTTCATATCGAGGCTCGCTTAGTGATGGCGTCCGGTCGGACGACGCCCGCCGGCTGGGCTGCGGCTATTGTGATTGCCGGCTTGCGCGGCCGGTTGGCGCGATTGGGTTCGGCCACCCTGGCCGGCGCCGGCGCCGCTGGAACCACTTCGGGGTGCGCCGCGACCTTGCCCTTGCCGTCCACCGCCGCCGCCGGAGCGCTGCTGGATCGGTTCTGGCTTGGCATTGGGATCAGGCTCGAAGCCGGGTACGACCTCGGACGGAATCTGGCGCTTCATGACCCGCTCGATGTCGGCCAGCAGTTTCTTCTCATCCACGCAAACCAACGATACCGCTTCGCCGACGGCGCCGGCCCGGCCGGTGCGGCCGATGCGATGCACGTAATCTTCCGGCACATTCGGCAGCTCGTAATTCACCACGTGCGGCAGTTGATCGATATCGATGCCGCGCGCGGCGATATCGGTGGCGACCAGCACTTGCAGCGTGCCCTCCTTGAATTCGGCCAATGCGCGAGTGCGCGCACCCTGGCTCTTGTTGCCGTGGATGGCCAGCGCACTGATGCCGTCCTTGTCCAACTGCTCGGCCAGGCGATTGGCGCCGTGCTTGGTGCGGGTAAAGACCAGGACCTGGAACCAGTTGTTCTGCTTGATCAGGTGGGCCAGCAGCTGGCGCTTCTGGTCGCGGTCCACCGGATGGATCTTCTGCGAGATGGTTTCCGCCGCGGCATTGCGGCGGGCCACTTCGATCAACTCGGGGGACTTCAGCAGGCTATCCGCCAGCAGCTTGATCTCGTCCGAGAAGGTGGCGGAAAACAGCAGGTTCTGCCTGTCCTTGGGGAGGAGGGCCAGGATCTTCTTGATGTCGCGGATAAAGCCCATGTCCAGCATGCGGTCGGCTTCGTCCAGTACCAGGATTTCCACCTGGGACAAGTCCAGCGTGCCTTGCTGGATATGATCGAGCAGCCGGCCCGGGGTGGCGACCAGGATATCGACGCGGCTACGCAGCTGTTTGATCTGCGGATTGATGCTGACGCCGCCGAACATGGTCATGGACGTAAGCTTCAGATATTTGCCGTAATTGCGGACGGATTCTTCAACCTGGGCCGCCAACTCGCGGGTGGGTGTCAGTACCAGTGCACGTACCGGCGGACGGCCGGTGGAAGGGCCCTTCACGCTGCGGTCGCTCAGGCGTTGCAGAATCGGCAAGGTAAAGCCGGCGGTCTTGCCGGTGCCGGTCTGGGCGCCGCCCATCAGGTCGCGGCCGCTAAGCACCACGGGAATGGCTTGCGTTTGAATGGGGGTGGGTTCGGTGTAGCCGAGTTCGGTCACGGCGCGAACGATATCGTCCGACAGGCCGAGAGAGGCGAAAGACATGGGTGAAGCTCCTGCGGGCATCGGCCCTGCCCACGAGGAGCACCAGTCTGTGGCGGATGACGAATCAATGATGAAAAAAAACGGCAACGGGCGCGAAGACTGGAGCACGCCGCGAACTGCGTATTGTACAGTAGTTAGCAACTATACTTTGTCGCAATGCAATAATGCTGTATAATTAATAAGTTACGATGAGAGATCGTGACAAAGCGCGGTGCCATCGGGGCGTCGCGGGCCGGAGCGGGCAGGGAAACACATTAGCTATGTGCCTGTGGCCGGTGGTTGTCATTGAAATAAGGCAAGGGTTGCAACCGCCCGCGTACAGCTAAAGTCACGGCCACAAGCCGATGACGGATGCCGAAAGTAAAAGGAGCGTTCAAATGGGCTGGCTCATCTACCTGTTCCGACGTTGAAGCAGTATCCCGCCATTAGCGGGACCATAAAAAAAGCCGCGACGGCATTGGCCGCGCGGCTTTTTCTTGGGCGATGCCCGGGACTTAGTCCCCCAGCTCGCCAGTTTCGGCCAGTTCCCGTATCCAGCGGACGGCATCCACGTCGGTACTGCGGTAAGCGGCTTTGACATAGCCGGCGTACTTGGCGTCATCTTCTTCGCTGTCCGTCTGGCTGGTTTCCGGAAGCAGGGTCTGATAGCGGAAGCGCACGAACAATTCTCCCTGCGAAGGCTCCTCGATCCGCATGGTAAAACTGCCGCCCTGGTGCTGCTCGCTGGGCGAAGTCAGGAAATGTATCTGCACTTCCGGCTCGAAGCTGACATGGTCTTCCACCCGCAGCGCGCCCAACAGCATTTCGCGCTTCAGCCAGCCTTCGCCCCGCGCCACGATGGCGACATGCTCGACGCCGACCAGGAACTCCTGCGGCTGTTCAACCCGGCGCATCAATCCGCGCCAGAGTTGCGCGCGGCTGATGGGCTCCAGCAAAGGGCTATTCGGGTCGTTGATCTGGATCAGGTGTTCGTAGAGCATGGCGGGCACTTATTCAGTCGATACATTTGGCCTGCGATTATAAAGCTTTAGGCCCACCCGGGTGATATCAAGCCACCGCCGTGCGAACGCGCCGGCCGGCCCAGAATCCTTCCAGCGTATAGAGCAGCAAGGCCGACCAGATCAAGGCGAAGCCGATCAGCTTGGTCTGGTTGAACGGCTCATGCCACAGAAATACGCCCAAGCCCATCTGCAAGGTCGGTCCGATGTACTGCAACATGCCCAGCAAGGTCATCGGTATGCGGCGCGCGCCGGCGGCGAACAACAATAGCGGGATCGCGGTGATAGGGCCGGCCAGCAGTAGCAGCGTTTGTGTTTGCCCATCGCCGGCCACGAATTCGCTCTGGCCATGGAAGACCAGCCAGCCGATGTAGGCGGCCGCGAAAGGCGTAAGCAGCATGGTTTCCAATGCCAGGCCTTCCAGCGCGCCCAGTGGCGCGGTTTTGCGCAGCAGGCCATAGCTGCCGAAGGAGGCGGCCAGCAGCAGTCCTATCCACGGCAGCTGGCCGGCCTGTACGGTAAGCCAGACCACGCCCAATGCGGCCACGCCGATAGCGACCCATTGCCCGCCGCGCAGCCTTTCCTTCAGCAGGAAGTAGCCGAACAGGACATTGACCAGCGGGTTGATAAAGTAGCCCAGGCTGGCGTCCACCACCCGTCCGTCATTGACGGCCCAGATATAGATAAACCAATTGATCGAGAGGACGGCGGCGCTGGCGGCAAAAAATCCGACGACCCGTGGATTGCGCAGCGCCGGCCCCAGCCAGCGCCATTGTTGCCGCACCACCAGCACGACCGATAGGAACACCAGCGACCAGACCATGCGGTGGGTCAGGATCTCCAGTGCCGGCACATGCTTGAGGGCCTTGAAGTAGAGCGGGATCAAGCCCCAGATGAAATACGCGGAGCAGGCATACAGAATGCCGGTTTGCATGAAGGTGGCCTGGTCGGTGGAAGCAGGCATCATCCGCCTTTGCAGGCGATTCTACCCGTTACACGTATCGCGACTGCGGGACCTCTGTACCGGTAGCCGAACTGGACGCGGCAGGCGCTACCGCCTGGCCGGAGCAAGATTCATGCGCGGCAACGGACCGATAAAGCCGATCCCGCCCCTGCGCAAGGGGCTATAAACAGGATAGTCCCCACCCTCGGAGCGCTTTATGACGACCCCTCGCCTTGCCCATGTCCTGGTCGGCCGAGACAGCGGCGTGTATCGCATGGCCTATCGCGAGTGGGGTGATCCGGGCAATGGCCACGTACTGGTCTGCGCGCATGGCTTGACCCGCAACGGTCGCGACTTTGAATACCTGGCGTCGTGCCTGGCCCGGGACTATCGCGTGGTGGCGCCCGATATCGTTGGCCGTGGCGAAAGCGATTGGCTGCATGAGCCGGGCGGCTACCAGTTGCCGCTCTATGTGCAGGATATGCTGGTGTTGATCGCCCGCCTGAACACCGCCGATGTGTCCTGGCTGGGAACATCGATGGGCGGTTTGATCGGCATGCTGCTGGCCGCCTTGCCCGGTACCCCCATTCGCAAGTTGATATTGAATGATGTGGGACCGGTATTGTCCGCCGGCGCGCTGGCGCGGATCGGCGAATATGTCGGCAAGGCGCCGCTGTTTGCCAGCCGCGAAGCGGCGGAGGCCTATATCCGTGCGGTGTCCGCTCCCTTCGGGCCGCATGACGACGCCCAATGGGCATTTCTGACCGATGTCATGCTGCGCGCGGATGCAAATGGCTGGCGACTGAATTATGATCCTGGCATAGCCGTGCCTTTCCAGTCCGCCGTGACGGGAGAGGACATGAACCTCTGGCCGTATTACCAGCGTATCGCCTGCCCGGTATTGCTGACGCGCGGCGCGCAATCGGATTTGTTGAGCGTGGAAACCGCCTGCGCCATGAGCGAGCAGGGCCCGCAGGCGAACTGGGTGGATTTCGAGGGAGTAGGGCATGCGCCTACTTTTCTGCATGCCGGCCAGGTAGCGGCGGTGGACGATTTTCTGCGGATATGAACTGATCCCGGATGGGTTTGAAGCAATGCGCCGCTTGTTGATCCTGCTGGCACTTTTCCCCGGCTTGCTTGCCGCGGCCGAGCCGGACAAATTGGTGTTCGCCCTGCGGCCCTTGCCACCCTATATGGAAGTGACGCCAAACGGCTATGGCGGCTCGCATGTCGAGATAGTGCAGCGCTTGGCGGATCGCCTGAAAGTCAGGCTGGAAATCGTGGAGTGCCCGCTCGTGCGTTGCCTGCGCATGCTGCAGGACGGCAGTGTGGATATCACCATGGGCTTGGCGCCCACGGAGGAGCGATCGGCTTTTTTACTATTTCTGCAGCCACCGTACGCGGCTGGTTCGCCCACCTACTTTTATCTGCGCAGCAGCGAGACCCGCCGGCTGCGCGGTTACCAGGATTTGGCCGGTTTTCGGATCGGTACCATTCGCGGCTTGCGCTATTTCGACGAATTCGACACCGATACGCAATTGAACAAGGAAGAAGTGCCGGATCTGGAAACCAACTTCCGCAAACTGGTCGCCGGGCGTATCGACGTGGTGCCGGTGGGCGCCAATGTGGCGGCCGCCATGCTGCAGGACGGCCAATTCATCGGCCGGGTCAAGCCGGCCGAGTGGGTACGGCCCAATAAGATCATGCGCTATATGTCGCTCGCGCGCGGGTCGCCCTGGGTAGCCAAGGTGGCGCAATTGGAAGCTGCATTGGCGGCCATGGTCGATGCGGGGGAGACGCGAACTATTCTTGAGCGTTACGAGTCTGCCTTCGACGCTGCCTGCCGCAAGGCGAACCGCTGTTGATGGATTCTGCTGAGGTTTTTTTTCATGTTTGATCGTATTTTACCCGTATTCCACTCCGACACCCCGGTCAAGGCGGTGCGCGCGGTGATCGACAGGCTGGCCGGCCAGCCCATGATTACTGCTTTGGACGCCCTGTACGCGGCTTTGCGGGAGGGCTTGGCGGGTTCGCCGACGGCATCCGCGGCGCGGCGCTTGATCGATGTCGTGGCCCCCGCCGCGCTGGAGTGGGCCGACCGTGCCTTGGCCGAACTGGCCACCGGCACCGACAACCCGGTACGGCGCGATATGAACGGCAAGCGCCTGGCGCTGCTGGCCGATCAGCTGGCGAATGCCTGCTATATCGAGGCATTGCGCGAGTCCGCCTTATTGCAAAAAGGCGGCGGACGGACGGGTGATCTGGCCGAATGGGCCAGCCTGCACTTCCGTTGGCTGGGATACGCGCACACCGCGCATGCCCTGCTGGATAGCCGGCGCGCCCATATCCAGTGGGAAGTCCCGGTCAGCCTGTTCCTTGCCTTGGTGCGCCACGGCGTGTTGCCGGCGGAGGAGCAGACCACCGCCGCCGAGCCGGCGCTGTCGCTGGCGTATCTACTGCTGAGCCACGATGCTTTTCCGGCCGTCGAGCCCAAGGAGGTGGCGGTGGTGGCGCGCAGTTGCCGGGAACTGGCTTCGTCGCTGCGGCTGGCGGCGGATTTTCACCGGGACACGCCGCTGGTCATGGACGCCGAGGCGAACGAGGCCAGCCGCATAGTGGGCTGGGGTGGGCCTGGGCGCGCCGCGCCGGCCCTTTGTTATGGCCTGGATGAGCCGGCACGCTTGGCGCGCCTGAGGGCGGCGGGTATCGATGCGGAGGATCTGCCGCCTCCGATGCTGCCCAAGCCGCCAACGGCCGATCAGCTGGAACGGTTGGCGGCGAACTGGCTGGAGCGGCGCGGCCGCTGCCGCAACCCGGTGGCCGTCCGCCTGGGCAGTGCCCGCGCGGCCTTCGATTTCCTCCGCATTCGCGGTTTATTGGGACAAAAGAGCGAACGCCTTCCCACCAACGATCCCTATATGCGCCAGGCGCAGATCGAAGATGTCGATGAGTCGGGCGTCAGTATGTTGTTGCCCGGCGATAGCCAGCCCTTGCTGGCTTCCGGCCTGGTGGCGCTCAATTTCGCCGAGCGCGGCTGGTGGCTGGCAAAGCCCGTCCGCTTACTGCCGGAACCCGACGGCCGGCTTTTCATGACCGCGCGCTGGCTGGGGCAGGAAGCGGAAGCGATACGCTTGACGCCGACCACCGGCGACGGCCAGCGCGCGCTATATCTGAAGCCGGGACCGGCCAACGATTACCAGGCGGGCGTGCTGCTCGACCATGCCTGGCTGGCCGCCGGACTGGCTTGCCGCGCCGATCTGGATGAGGTATCGCTGACCTTGGTCCCCGGCGAGCCCGAGCAGCTGGGGCCGGCGTTGTGGTGCTACCGCTGCCGGCAGGTACAGTAGTAGCGGGCTGCATGCTCAGGGCTGCCGGGCGAGTGCTTCGGCTTTCAGTTTCGCCACCGCATCCCCTTGCCGCGCCGCTGCGATATACCAGCTCAAGGCTTGAGCGCGGTTGGCGGCAACACCGTCGCCGTGTTCGTACATGGAGGCAATCAGGTATTGCGCCGCCATATCGCCGCCCTCCGCGGCCTTTTCATACCATTTGGCGGCCAGCCGGAAATCCTTGGCGATGCCCCTGCCTAAAAAATACTGCGTGCCCAGCGACAGCTGCGCCTGGGTGTGTCCCTGCTCGGCCGCGACCTGAAACCAGTGGGTGGCGAGGGGCTGCGAGGTGGGCGTACCTTCGCCGTGCTCATAAGCCAGCCCCAGCGCGTAGGCTGCATTCATCACCTTGCCGGCAGCGGCTTTTTCCAGCCATGGCAGCCAATCGACGTCATCCTCGCCGGCCTCGCCCCGTTTCAGCATCATGGCGTAGTTGAATTGCGCCAAAGCGTTGCCGCGCTCGGCCAGCGCACGGTATTCGCGCAGCGCCCGGGGATGGTCGCCTTTGCCGTAGGCGGCAAAGGCGCCGTCAAGATCGCTGGCTTGCGAGGCGCATAGGCACAGTGCCAGGACAATGTGGGGGAGGCGCAGGGGCATGTTCAGGGCTTCGCTGGTGGAGATGACCCTTGGTCGTGCGGCACTGGCTAATTCTTGCGTTGCGCGTACGACCCAGACTTCAGCTTAGACCTTTTGAAAGCCGTGAAAAGCGCATAAAAAAACCGCTCACGAGGAGCGGTTTTCCAATCAAGCGCGGCTGGACGCTTTATTCAAAATCACGGTTGCTGAACGACGGGCGACCGGTGGGGCGCTTGGCGCCGGCGCTGGTGTTGCCGCGGTTGTCGCCGCCGCCGGTGCCACGGCTGAAGCGCTGGCCATTGCCGTTGGCATTACCTTGTGGCGGACGGTTGCCACCTGGCTTGCGATTGCCGTTGTCGAACGGGCTATGCAAGGTCAGGCGCGGCTGTTCGGCGTAGACGGTAGCGTCCGATTCCAGGCCCTTGAAGTTGCCGTTGCGCTCTTGGCGCGGTGCTGCCGGACGGTCGCCATAAGGCTTGCGATCGGCACCGAAGCTGCCGGCAGGCTTGCGGTCGGCGTAGGCAGGACGATCGTTCGAATAGGCTGGGCGATCATTCGAATAGGCCGGACGATCGTTCGAGTAAGCAGGGCGGTCGCCGCCGGTGCGGTCGCCGAAAGGCTTGCGGTCGCCGTAGCTGCCGGCCGGCTTGCGTTCGTCGAAGCGCTTGCTGTCGCGCGGCTTGTCGCCGAACTTGCGGCCACCGTCACGCTTGTCGCCGAAGCGGCTGGCGCCACCACCGTGACCGGCGCGTGGTTCGAAGCGGGCTTCCAGGCCTTCCAGGTGGGAAGAGACCAGCTTGCGGCCGATGAACTTCTCGATGCGGCGCAGGGCTGGCACTTCATGCTTGGCGGCGAAGGAGATGGCGATGCCATCGCGACCGGCACGGCCGGTACGGCCGATACGGTGCACATAGTCTTCGGCGAACTTGGGCAGGTCGAAGTTCACCACGTGGGTGATGCCGGCCACGTCGATACCGCGAGCGGCGACGTCGGTGGCGACCAGCACATCGACTTCGCCGGTCTTCAGGCGGGCCAGGGTGCGGGTGCGCTCACGCTGCGGCATGTCGCCATGCAGCGCGGCAGCGCGCTTGCCTTGACCCAGCAGGCGGTCGGCCAGATCGGCGGCGTCCAGCTTGGTGGCGATAAAGATAATGGCTTGGCCGACGGCTTCGTCTTCCAGGATGCGGTCCAGCAGCTTGGCCTTGTGGGTGATGTCGTCGGCGTAGTGCAGCTTTTCGGCAATCTGTTCCTGGCGACGGGCCGGTGCGGCGATCTCGATGCGCTCCGGGTTGGTCAGCAGCGATTGCGCGATGGTGGCGATATCGCCATCCAGCGTGGCCGAGAACAGCGCGGTAACGCGTTCCTTCGGCAGCTTGGTCGCGATATGGGCGATATCGTCACGGAAGCCCAGGTCCAGCATGCGGTCGGCTTCGTCCAGGACCAGCATTTCAAGGCGACCCAGATCGATACGGCCGCGATTCATCAGGTCGATCAGGCGGCCAGGGGTGGCGACCAGGATTTCTACCGGGCTCGACAGCAGTTTGATCTGCAGCGGGTAAGGCATGCCGCCGACAACGCTGACGACCTTGGCGTGGCGCAGTTGCTTACCATAGGTTTCGGCGGCGGCCTTGATCTGGGCGGCCAGTTCACGGGTAGGGGACAACACCAGGATGCGGGGGCCGCGGCCTGGCTTTTCGGTTTTTTCGGTCAGGAAGTTCAGGGCCGGCAGCATAAAGGCGGCGGTCTTGCCGGTACCGGTGGCGGCCGAAGCCATGACGTCGCGGCGGGCCATCAGCAGGGGAATGGCGGCGGCTTGAATCGGGGTCGGCGAGGTGTAGCCGGAGGTGATCAGCGTGTCGAGAATAGGCTGAGCAAGGCCGAGATCGGCGAAAGTGACTTGTGTCAAAACGGTTTCCTAGGTGGGTGCCGTCCGGATAGCTGCTATCAGGATGGGCGAACGAACCCGAGCGTGCCGCCATGACTAACAAAGCCCCGTAAAACTGGGCCGACAGGCAGTCCCGCAGCCGAATAAACGGATGGCGGGAAGCTTGCGACAGGCGAACCTGTACAGCGCGGCGAGCGCGGATTTCGTCTTTTGGTGCGCCCGAATCATTCGGGCAATAAATGCTGAGATCGGCAAGGCCTGCAAAGCGGGCTGGATATGCGGATCGGCAGCGCCACATCGACGCTAACCGAAAGTGCGCCAAGACGTTGTAACTGCAACGGCGCGAGAGGTCAGGTATCGATGACGTTGTGCCTGCGACAACACAACGGCGCGCATTATGCTGAATACAAAAGAAAAACACAAAGACTTTATGCGGTACGCCTGTGACGGCGTGCTAAAATCGGTGGTTTCCAGAATCGAACTGACAGGTTTTTACCATGAGCCGCGCTCTACGCAATATCGCCATCATCGCCCACGTTGACCATGGCAAGACTACCCTGGTTGACCAACTGCTGCGCCAATCCGGCACTTTCCGCGACAACCAGCAAGTGGATGAGCGCGTGATGGATAGCAACGATCTTGAAAAAGAACGCGGCATTACCATTCTGGCCAAGAACACCGCCATCGACTTCGAAGGCACCCATATCAATATCGTCGATACCCCCGGCCACGCCGACTTCGGCGGTGAAGTAGAGCGGGTGCTGGGCATGGTTGACGGCGTGCTGCTGCTGGTGGATGCCGTCGAAGGCCCCATGCCGCAAACGCGTTTCGTGACCAAGAAGGCACTGGCGCTGGGCCTGCGTCCTATCGTCGTGATCAACAAGATCGACCGTCCGGGCGCGCGTCCGGATTGGGTGCTGGACCAGACTTTCGATCTGTTCGACAAGCTGGGCGCGTCCGACGAGCAGCTCGATTTCCACGTTATCTATGCTTCGGGCCTGAACGGCTTCGCCAAGCTGGATCTGGCGGAAGAGTCGGACAATATGCGTCCGCTGTTCGAAACCGTGCTCAAGCACGTGCCTTCCCCTCCCGGCAACCCCGATGCGCCGCTGCAATTGCAACTGGCCGCACTCGATTACTCGACCTATACCGGTCGCCTGGGCGTCGGCAAGGTGCTGAACGGCCGTATCAAGCCGGGCCAGCAAGTGGTGGTGATGAACCACGCCGACCAGGTGGCCAGCGGCCGTATCAACCAGGTGCTGGGCTTCCAGGGTCTGGAGCGGGTGCCTGTCGATGAGGCGGTTGCCGGCGATATCATCATTATTTCCGGTCTGGAAGACATCGGTATCGGCGTCACGATCTGCGACAAGGATGCCCCGGTCGGTCTGCCGGTGCTGGGTGTGGACGAGCCGACGTTGACCATGGACTTTATGGTGAACAGCTCGCCGCTGGCCGGTACCGAAGGCAAGTTCGTCACCAGCCGCCAGATCCGCGATCGCCTGACCAAGGAATTGCTGACCAACGTGGCGCTGCGCGTGGACGAAACCGAAGATTCGGACATCTTCCGCGTGTCGGGCCGTGGCGAACTGCACCTGACCATCCTGCTGGAAAGCATGCGCCGTGAAGGCTTCGAAATGGCCGTGGCCAAGCCGCGCGTGGTTTACAAGGAAATCAACGGCCAGAAGTGCGAGCCGTATGAAAACCTGACCATCGACCTGGAAGATGCCCACCAGGGCGGCGTGATGGAAGAAATCGGCCGCCGTCGTGGCGAGCTGACCAATATGGAATCGGACGGCCGTGGCCGTACCCGCCTGGAATACCATATCCCGGCCCGTGGCCTGATCGGCTTCCAGTCCGATTTCATGACCATGACCCGCGGTACCGGCCTGATGAGCCACGTGTTCGACGACTACGCCCCGGCCAAGCCCGATATGCCCGGCCGCCACAATGGCGTGCTGGTCTCGCAGGACAACGGCGAAGCCGTGGCCTACGCCCTTTGGAAGCTGGAAGATCGCGGCCGTATGTTCGTTTCGCCAGGCGACAAGCTGTACGAAGGCATGATCATCGGTATCCACAGCCGCGACAACGACCTGATCGTGAACCCGATCAAGGGTAAGCAGCTGACCAACGTGCGCGCCTCCGGCACCGACGAAGCCGTGCGCCTGACCGCACCGATCAAGCTGACCCTGGAATCGGCCGTGGAATTCATCGACGACGACGAACTGGTCGAAATCACCCCGGTCAGCATCCGTATCCGCAAGCGTCACCTGAACGAACATGATCGTAAGCGTGCGATGCGTTCTACCGAGTCCTGATCCTGGTTTGACGGGATTCGATAGGAAGTAAGCAAAAACGGCAGCCGATGGGCTGCCGTTTTTGTTATACATGGACAATTCGATGGATGGAGGTGCGTAACATCATGACAGCACTTAAATCCAATACGAGAGCCAAGGTTGTTCTGGTCAATGTGGCGCGGGTAGGGCTTGCGCGTACCAAGCGGCAGGATGTGAAGAGCCTGGCCCTGGGTGTTTGGCACAAAGGTTACACCCCCGATTTGAAGGCGCTAGAAGGCGACTATCTGAAGGATGTCGGCTATTTACTGGACAGGTTGGCGCGGTTCAATGTGCTTCCGCCTCAGCGTAAGCTGAAGTTGTTTCGCGCTGTTGCCAAGCTGAAGCCTGGAAAGCAGGCGGATCAGGGGCGAAAATTTCGTGATCGGCTGGCAAGCGAGTGGGGTGCGTCAACGGATTATTCCGCTTTCAAGGACGATTTGCTCCCGCTGCAGACCAGGCATTTCAAACCATGAGCTATGGATTGCCTCTTCAGGGCTTTTTGGATGTCCTGGCCCAAGACATCGCCAACCATCCCGAGCGGCTACATGTGGTGGACGGCACCTTGCTGCGGCGGATTGAGGCCCTGGTTGGTGGCGTTGATCTTGATCTTGATGCTCCGCTATCGCCAGACGACGAGTAAATGGAGCGCATTGTCCCCTTTGACCGTCCGCTTTAGTTTGAGGTCGTTTGCTTCAAGCGCTTTTGCATCGGTACGCAATCCATCGCGAATCCGCGCGGAGAATGGAATTGGGCGACTTCATGGCCAATAAAGCCCTGGCTTCGGTAAAACGATGCCGCATTCAGCGTGGCCTCAAGATGTAGTACTTCCAGTCCTTGGTCGCCGGCCAGCTTCTCCAGGAAGGCGAGCATCGCTTTTCCTATGCCCTTGCGCGTGTGGCGCGGGCAAACAAAGATGGCATCGATCTTGCCGTCTGTCGGATCGATGGTGCCGGATGCAACAACCTCCCCATCCAATTCAGCGATATAAAAACGCGCGGCTATCCATTGGCAAAACTGATCGGATGGCGTCTCGCCCTTTGTCCAAAGATCGATAATCTCGGTGGTGTAGTGTCCAGCCGACTCGTTCCGAATGGCTGCGTTCCGTAGCGTAAAAATAGCCTGGGCGTCGTCCCGCGCGGCCTTGCGTATCAAGTACATAAGTACATATTCCCGGTGGTGGGGGAGAGGCGGTCCTGTCCCTGCGCCGTGAACGATATGAGCGGGGCGCAGCCTATGTTACCCATGCCCGCGAAACCATTGGTCAATTTCCCTGTTGTTTTGCCGCCCCAGCCCAGCCGCAAGCCAGTCGCCATCAAAGCCACATGCTGCGTCGCACAATCGAGCGCTTGCTTGACTTTGTATTCACTGAGACGTATGTTTCAAACAACCGTTTGATCGAATCGGCTATGCTTACGGAAGTCCAACCAAAAGCAACGCCCTTCGATGGCGGCGCAGAACAACACGGCAGAGTCAATGAACGGTATGGGAGAAGTCCGACAGCTCGATACGGCCACCCGCATTCTCGATGCGGCCGAAGAGCTATTCGTGGAGCACGGTTTCGAGGCCACTTCGATGCGCATGATCACCCAGCGCGCCGAAGTGAATCTGGCGGCCGTGAATTACCACTTCGGTAGCAAGGACGCGCTGTTCAAAGGCGTCTTTACCCGCCGGCTGACGCCCCTGACGCAACTGGCGGTCCAGAATCTGGACGGCCTGGAAGCGGAGGCGGGCGAACGGCCCTTGGCGGTGGAGCGCATTATGCAGGCCTTTATGGATGCAGCACTGGATATCGCCTACGACCCGAAGCGGGGCGGGGTGATCTTCGTGCGTTTGCTCAGCCGCACTTTTATCGAAACCCACCCGGTATTGCGCGAAAGCCTGCCCAGACATTATGAAGAGCTGGTGGCGCGCTATGCCCAGGCAACAGCCAAGGCGCTACCCGAATTGGATGCCATCGAATTGCAGTGGCGTCTGAATTTTGCTTTTTCCGCCATCTTCAACGCCTTTGCCGGCAACAATATTCTGCGCCTGTTCGTAACCGATCCGGTGGTCAATGCGCGCGACCCGCGCCTGATCGCCACTTACCTCGTGCCCTTCGTCGTGGCCGGCCTGACCGCGCCTGCCACCGCAAAGGGCACTGTTTAATCGCTTCTTGGGAAGGAAGACCTCATGGCACTCACCATCCTGATCGTCGTATTGGCGATTCTCGCGCTCGGATATCTCCGTGCGCCGCTTATTGTGTGGACCATTGCTGCGCTGGCCGGCATCGCCTATGGCGTGTTCGGCCATGGCTGCGCCCTGGGCTGGCTGATCGCCGCCGGCGTTGTTGCACTGGTGTTCAATCTCGCCCCGCTGCGCCGGATGCTGATTACCGGCCCCATTTTCCGCGTCTTCAAGCGGATCACGCCGGCCATGTCGCAAACCGAGCAGGAAGCCATCAATGCCGGTACGGTGTGGTGGGATGCCGAGCTGTTTTCCGGCAAGCCTGACTTCGACAAGCTGCATAGCTTCCCCGCGCCGTCGCTGACCGCGGAAGAGCAGGCCTTCCTTGACGGTCCGACCGAAGAGCTGTGCCGCATGGTGGACGATTGGAAGATCACCCATGAGCTGAAGGATCTGCCGCCGCATGTCTGGCAGTTCATCAAGGACAACGGCTTCCTGGGCATGATCATCAAGAAGAAGTATGGCGGCGTGGAGTTCTCCAATACCGCGCATGCCCGCGTGGTTACCAAGATCGCTACCCGTGGCGGTACGGCCGCCGTGACCGTGATGGTGCCCAATTCGCTCGGACCGGGCGAGTTGCTGCAGCACTACGGCACCGAAGCGCAGAAGGACTACTATCTGCCGCGCCTGGCCAAGGGCCTGGAAATTCCTTGCTTCGCACTGACCAGCCCCTATGCCGGTTCCGATGCGGGCGCCATTCCCGACTTCGGCGTGGTTTGCAAGGGCAGCTACACCGATCCGCGTACCGGCGAGCGCCATGAGAACGTGGTCGGTATCCGCCTGAGCTGGGAAAAGCGCTGGATCACCCTGGCGCCGGTCGCCACCATCCTGGGCATGGCCTTCAAGCTGTATGACCCTGAGCACCTGATCGGCGAAAAGGAAGATATCGGTATCACCTGCGCCCTGATCCCGACCAACCATGAAGGCGTCGATATCGGCCGCCGCCACTTGCCGCCGGGTTCGGTCTTCATGAATGGCCCGACCATGGGCAAGGATGTGTTCATTCCGCTGGACTGGATCATCGGCGGCAAGGACTACGCGGGCCAAGGCTGGCGCATGCTGGTCGAGTGCCTGTCGGTTGGACGCGCCATCTCGCTGCCGGCCATGTCGGTCGCCTCCGGCAAGTTCGCCAGCTTCGTCACCGGCGCCTATGCCCGCATCCGCGAACAGTTCGGCCTGTCCATCGGCAAGTTCGAAGGCGTGGATGAAGCATTGGCCCGTATCGGTGGTTACACCTACCAGATGGATTCGGCCCAGCGCCTGGCGCTGGTCGGTCTGGACAGCGGCGAGAAGCCGTCGGTGATTTCTGCCATCCTGAAGTACCACAACACCGAGCGCATGCGTTATGTGCTGAACGACGCGATGGACATCCATGGCGGCAAGGCCGTGGTACTGGGACCGCGCAACTACCTGGGCAATGCCTACCAGACCATTCCGGTCGGCATCACCGTGGAAGGCGCCAATATCCTGACCCGCTCCATGATCATCTACGGTCAGGGCGCGATCCGTTGCCATCCTTTCGTGCTGCGCGAAATGAAGGCGGCCATGGCCAACGACGGTGTGGAATTCGACAAGGCCTTCAGCGGCCACCTGGGCTTCGTGCTCGACAACGCCATCCGCAGCTTCGTGCTGGGCGTGACCGGCTCCAAGATTGCCAGCGCACCCGTGGGCGGCGACCTTGCCCAGTACTACAAGGATATCGAGCGTTTGTCGGCCGCGTTCGCGCTGATGTCCGATATGGCCATGTTCAGCATGGGCGGTTCGCTCAAGTTCCGCGAAAAGATCTCCGCTCGCTTGGGTGATGTGCTGTCCAACCTGTATATCGCCACCTCGGCCCTGAAGCGCTTCGCCGATGACGGCCGTCCGAAGGAAGATCTGCCGCTGCTGAAGTGGGCGGTATTGCAGGCACTGCATGATGCGCAGGAAGCCATGACGGGCTTCCTGGCCAATCTGCCGAATCGTCCGCTGGCGTTCGTGCTGAACTGGATCGTCTTTCCGCTGGGCCGCCACTTCACCACGCCGCGCGACCGTCTGGGCACCAAGATCGCCCGTCTGTTGATGCAGCCTGGCGAAGCGCGCGATCGCCTGACCCGCGATGTGTTTGTACCGGAATCGGAAACCGATGCGGTCGGCGTGCTCAACCATGCGCTCAATGCCCATATCGAAGCGGAATCGACCGAAGGCAAGCTGCGCCGCGCCCAGCGCGACGGCAAGCTGAAGTCGCTCAATGCCAAGGGCCGTCTGGACGAGGCGCTTGGCAGCGGCTTGGTGACGCAGGCCGAATTCGATATCGTGACCCGTGCCCGCCGCCTCAAGCGCGAAGTGATCATGGTGGACGATTTCGACACCATGCTGGAACAGCACGATACGGAAATCAGCAAGCGCGAACCTGTGTAACAAAAGCAACAGAAAACTGTCGTGAGAAAGCCGCGCTGGTGCAAGCCAGTGCGGCTTTTCAACAAATAGGGGCGAATCGCTATGCTATCCTCGGCTGCATCATCGGCCGAGCGCTTGAATGGTCAGAGATTACTGATTCACCCCTAGGAGAGACAATAAATGACAATGCATGCACTTCGCGTTACTGCGCTTCTGGTCGGCGCCGCCTTTGCCCAGCAAGCTCTCGCTTCCGGTTATCACTTCGGTACCCAATCGGTTAGCGCACAGGGCACCGCAAATGCCTCCGGCGCCGCGGTCGAAGATGCCTCGACGCTGTTCTACAACCCGGCGGGCCTGACTTCACTGCCTGGTACCAATCTATCCGGCGTGCTCGATTTGGTGGTGCCGCATGGTGAATACACCGATACCGGCAGCCATACCTCCGGCGTGATCCATCCAGGGACTGGCGTGGCACTCGTGCCTGGCGCCCGCACCAAGGGCAATGACGGCGGTACTTTCGTCAAGGCCACGGCCGTACCGCACGCCTTTTTCTCGCACCAGCTGAACGACAAGGCCACCGTCGGTTTCGGCGTGTTCGTTCCCTTCGGTTCCAAGACCAAGTACGACGACAATTGGGTCGGCCGCTATAACGTCATTGAAACCGAACTGAAGACCATCGCCCTGAACCCCTCGTTCGCCTTCAAGATCAGCGACAAGGTGTCCATCGGTGGCGGTCTCACGGCCCAATTCATCGAAGGCAAGCTGGTCAAGGCCGCCGACTTCGGCAGCGGCGCCGTCGGTTCGGTACTGCAAAGCGGCCAGATCACCGGCGCGCAAGCCAGCGCCATGCTGACCGCCGTCGGCGGTAATCCAGCCTATTCCGGCGACGTGCATATCAAGGGTGACGACTGGGGTTTCGGTTGGAATCTGGGGGTGATGTTCAATATCGATCCGACCGCCCGTATCGGCTTCGCCTATCGCTCCAAGATCAAGCATGAGCTGTCCGGCGAGGCCGATTGGACCGTGCCGCAGACCTTCGCCGGTTCGCCGGTGTTCGGTCCCGCCGGCGCCGTCGTGCAGGCCGGCCTGAATGGCCGCTACGTGGATAGCGCCGCCACCCTGAAGGTGGATACGCCCGAATCGTTCTCCTTGTCCGGCTTCAAGCAGGTCAACGACAAGCTGGCGCTGATGGCCGATATCACCCGTACCCGCCACTCGCGTTTCAAGGAACTGCGTGTCGATTTCGCCAGCAGCCTGCCTGATTCGGTTACCCCGGAAAACTGGGACGACACCACCAAGGTTTCCTTCGGCGGCAGCTACCAGCTGAACGACAAGATGAAGCTGCGTGCCGGTGTGGCCTACGACGAATCGCCGGTTGACGATGCCAATCGCACCCCGTCCATCCCCGACGGCGACCGCAAGTGGTTCTCGCTGGGCATGAACTACGGCCTGACCAAGCACAGCTCGGTGGACGTGGCCTACTCCTTTGTCCAGGTCGGCAAGCCCAACATCAACAACTTCGACAATGGCGGCGTGAAGACGGCAGGCGGTGCAGCCACCTGTAACCAGGCCCTCAATACCTCCAGCTGCGCCACCATCGTGGGTCAGTACAAGGTGTACTCGCATATCATCGGTCTGCAGTACAACACGCGCTTCTAGGCGTGTAGCGTTCCGGACCCGTTCGGGCCCGGCGTTGGAACCAGCCCCGGTTCGGCCTGTCAGGCTGGATCGGGGTTTGGAACGTTTATATACTCACGAGTCGTACGCGTAGGCTGGGAAAATCCAATTCGCTTGGGTGAAGTGGCGGTTTACGCACATTATTCAAGCAAGCGCTTGGCATAAACGAACGTTTGCTTTAGTGTCTACACTATTCGCATCGCAGTTGAATTTTGCGAGCCCCCCGATCGACTCCCCACATCGAGGAACACCATGTCCCAATCCAAATTCATCGTCCGCAAGGTGGCCGTGCTCGGCGCCGGCGTGATGGGTGCTCAGATCGCTGCCCACCTGGCCAATGCCAATGTGGAAGCCATCCTGTTTGACCTGCCGGCCAAGGAAGGCCCCAAGAACGGTATCGCGCTGAAGGCGATCGAAGCGCTGAAGAAGCAGAATCCCGCGCCGCTGTCCGCCAAGGCTCGCGCCGAATTCATCACGCCGGCCAACTATGACGAGCACCTGCACCTGCTGAAGGATTGCGACCTGGTGATCGAAGCCATCGCCGAGCGCATGGACTGGAAGCTGGGCCTGTACGAAAAAGTTGCGCCGCACCTGGGCGCACAAACCATTTTCGCCACCAATACCTCCGGCCTGTCGATCAACAAGCTGGCCGAAGGCTGCCCGGCCTCGATGCGTGCGCGCTTCTGCGGCATCCATTTCTTCAATCCGCCCCGCTATATGCACCTGGTGGAAATCATCCCTTGCGTGACCAGCGATGCGGAAATGCTGGACCAGCTGGAAGCCTTCCTGGCCACCACCCTGGGCAAAGGCGTGATCCGCGCCAAGGACACCCCGAATTTCGTGGCCAACCGCATCGGCGTCTACTCGATGCTGGCAGCGATCCACAATGCCGAAAAGTTCGGTATCCGCTTCGACGTGGTCGATGACCTGACCGGCCCGCGCCTGGGCCGCCCCAAGTCGGCGACCTTCCGTACCGCCGACGTGGTGGGCCTGGATACGTTCGCCCACGTGGTGAAAACCATGCAGGACACGCTGCCCGACGATCCGTGGCATGCGCTGTTCCAATCGCCGCAATGGCTGGCCAAGCTGATCGAAGCCGGCGCCCTGGGCGCCAAGAGCAAGGTCGGTATCTACAAGCGCGAAGGCAAGACCAAGCTGGTGCTCGATCCGACCGCCGGCAGCTATGTCGAAGCCAATCAAAAGGGCGACGACGCGGTCAAGGAACTGATGAAGATCAAGGATCCCGGCAAGCGTCTGCTCAAGCTGCGCGAGTCGGCCAATCCGGAAGCCCAGTTCCTGTGGGCCTGCTTCCGCGACGTGTTCCATTACATCGCCGTCCATCTCGACACCGTGGCGGACAACGCCCGTGACGTCGACCTGGCCATCCGCTGGGGCTTCGGCTGGAACGAAGGTCCGTTCGAAACCTGGCAGGCCGCCGGCTGGAAGCAAGTGGCCGAGTGGGTCAAGGCCGATATCGAGGCAGGCAAGACCATTGTCGCCACGCCGCTGCCGGCCTGGGTGTTCGAACGCGAAGGCGTGCACGAAGCCGCCGGCTCCTACAGCGCCAGCAAGAACGCCCTGGTACCGCGCTCCACCCTGGACGTCTACCAGCGCCAGCTGTTCCCGGCGCAACTGGTGGGCGAAGCCGCACCGGTTTACGGCGAGACCGTGTTCGAGAACGAAGGCCTGCGCGCCTGGACTTCGGGCGATGGCGTCCTGGTCCTGTCCATCCTCAGCAAGGCCCACGCAATCGGCCCGGCCGTGCTGGAAGGCATCAACAAGTCGCTGGACATTGCCGAAGCGCGCTTCAAGGGCGTGGTGATCTGGAGCCCGGACGACGTGTTCTCGGTCGGCGCCGATCTGTCGTCCATGCTGCCCGCCTTCATGGCCGGCGACTGGGCCAGTATCGAAAACATGATCGAGCAGTTCCAGAAGGGTTCCATGCGCCTGCGTTACAGCCAGGTGCCGACGGTAGCGGCCACCCGTGGCTACACCTTCGGCGGCGGCTGCGAACTGGCCATGCACTGCGACCGCGTGGTTGCCCACCTGGAAAGCTATGTCGGCTTGGTGGAAGTGGGCGTCGGCCTGCTGCCGGGCGGCGGCGGCTGCAAGGAATTCGCCCTGCGCGCCGCACAGGAAGCCCGTGGCGATGTATTCGCCGCGCTGAAGGATCGCTATATGGCGATCGCCACCGCCAATGTGGCCAAGAGCGCCGAAGAAGCCCGCGAGATCGGCTTCTTCCGGGACGCCGACGTGATCGTATTCAACCAGTACGAACTGCTGCACGTCGCCAAGCAGCAAGCCTTGGCGCTGGCGGAATCGGGCTACCGGGCACCGCTCAAGGTCAAGGGTTTCCAGGTTGCCGGCCGTGCCGGTGCAGCGTCGATCAAGGGCCAGCTGGTCAACATGATGGAAGGCGGCTTTATTTCCAAGCACGACTTCCATATCGGCGCGCTGATCGCCGATGTGATCACCGGCGGCGATGTCGAAGCCGGCACCCTGGTCGATGAAGACTGGATCCTCGCCTTGGAGCGCAAGGGCTTTATGTCGCTGCTCAAGAACGAGAAGACCCAGGAACGCATCGCCTACATGCTGCAGAACAACAAGCCGCTGCGTAACTGATCGCCAGCGCCGCAACCGTGCGCCGACCCGGCCGGATAGGGCAGGGCGGCGTTGGCCGGCGTGATCGAGCCTTTAGATGAAACAATGAATCAAGGTGGGCAAGCCGGGCTTGTCCACCACATCTCCGGCCGATGCGGGCAATCGCCCCGTCCGCCCTACGTAATGGAGAATTGAAATGACCAAGCAAGTTCAAGAAGCCTACATCGTCGCCGCCACGCGCACGCCGGTGGGTAAAGCCCCGCGCGGCATGATGCGCTTTATCCGCCCGGACGATATGCTGGCCCATGTCATCCGCGAAGCCATGGCCCAGGTGCCGACCCTGGACCCGGCCCTGGTGGAAGACGTGATCGCCGGCTGTGCCTTCCCGGAAGCCGAGCAAGGCTTGAACATGGCCCGTATCTCGGCCCTGTTGGCCGGCCTGCCGCACACTACCGGCGGCCTGACCATCAATCGCTACTGCTCCTCGGGCATCAATGCCGTGCAGGTCGCGGCCGACCGTATCCGTACCGGTGAAGCCGATGTCATGATCGCCGGCGGTGCCGAGTCGATGTCGCTGGTGCCCATGATGGGCAACAAGGTTTCGCTGAATCCCGAAATCTTCGCCAAGGACGAAAACGTCGGCATCGCTTACGGCATGGGCCTGACCGCCGAGAAGGTCGCCCAGCAATGGGGTGTGTCGCGCGAAGACCAGGATGCGTTCGCGGTGGAATCCAACCGCCGCGCCATCGCAGCCATCGAAGGCGGCGAGTTCAAGCAGGAAATCAGCCCGCTGGAAGCGCTCTACCGTACGCCCAACCTGGCGACCGGCGAAGTCGATATCATCAAGAAGCTGCTGGATACCGACGAAGGCCCTCGCGCCGGCACCAGCATGGAAGGCCTGGCCAAGCTCAAGACGGTATTCGCCGCCAAGGGTTCGGTTACCGCCGGTAACTCCTCGCAGATGTCCGACGGCGCCGGCGCCGTGGTGATCGTGTCCGAGAAGATCCTCAAGCAATTCAACCTGGTGCCTTTGGCGCGCTACGTCGGCTTTGCCGTCAAGGGCGTGCCGCCGGAAATCATGGGGATCGGCCCGAAGGAAGCGATTCCGGCCGCGCTGAAGGCAGCGGGCCTGACCCTGGCCGATATCGCCTGGATGGAACTGAATGAAGCGTTCGCCGCACAGGCGCTGGCGGTTATTCGCGATCTGGGCCTGGATACCAAGCTGGTCAACCCATTGGGCGGCGCCATCGCCCTGGGCCACCCCTTGGGCGCAACCGGCGCCATCCGTACCGCCACCCTGGTACACGGCATGCGCCGCCATGGCATGCAGGGCAAGCACGGCATGGTGACGATGTGTATCGGCACCGGTATGGGCGCCGCTGGTATCATTCAGTCGCTGTAAAGTCAGCCCAGCCCAGTATGCAGGCCGGCCGGCAGATTATTGCCCGCCGGCCTTTTATCGAATGGCGTTTGCCATTCGCTGCATCATTCGCGGCAGCGTCCGCGTAACCCGAGAAGGACGGAGACAAATGAAAAAATCCCTCGTAATCCTGCTGGCTTGCGGCAGTCTGTTTGCCGGCGCCGCCGAAATCGGCGGGGTAAAGCTGGATGACACCGCCAAGGTGTCCGGTCAGGATCTGGTTTTCAACGGTGGCGGCATCCGTACCAAGTACGGCATCGCCAAGGTCTATGTGGCCGGTTTGTACGCGGCGCAGAAGACCAATAACGCCGATGCCGTCGTCAATGCCGTCACGCCGCGCCGCGTGGTGCTCTCCATGCTGCGCAAGGTCGAGGCGGAAAAGCTGCACGAATCGCTGCTGGATGGCCTGGAAGAAAACACCACGGAAGCGGAATTCGCTGCCCTGCAACCGCGCCTCAAGGAAATGAACGCCATATTCCAGGGTGTGAAGGAAGTAAAGGAAGGCGATCTGATCGCGCTGGACTTCCTGCCTGGTAAGGGCACCCAGATCACCGTGCGCGGCCAGATCCGGGACGTGATCGGCGGCGATGACTTCTCGCGCGCCTTGCTGCGGGTCTGGCTGGGCAAGAAGCCGGTCAGCGACAGCCTCAAGTCGGGCATGTTGGGCGGCAAGTAGTCCAGCTTATGTCCGAGTGTCGGGCAGTGGGCGTTGGAAATCCCGATTGACGCAATCTCAAAAAGGCCGCTTTTAATTGAGCGGCCTTTTTGTTTTCTTGCCGCCTTGTTCTCTCGATGAAAACACCTTAAGCGATTGATTTCGTTATGACGTAGTGCTACATTGCGCGCCCTTTTCGGAATCTGGCAAACCCTGCCGGGAGTTTCAAATGCTTGAGGCGCTGTTCAAACTGCGTGAGCACGGCACCGATGTAAAAACCGAGGTCATCGCGGGTATCACTACCTTCCTGACCATGGCCTACATCATCATCGTCAACCCGGCCATCCTGTCGGAAACCGGCATGGATTTTCATGCGGTTTTTGTCGCCACCTGTATCGCGGCAGCCTTGGGCTCGGCGGTCATGGGGCTGGTGGCGAACTATCCGATCGCCTTGGCGCCCGGCATGGGCTTGAACGCCTACTTCACCTTTTCGGTGGTCAAGGGGATGGGCGTAAGCTGGCAGGTGGCCTTGGGCGCGGTATTCCTCTCCGGTGTGATCTTCCTGGTGGTCAGCCTGTTCAAAGTGCGGGAGGCCATCGTCAATGCCATTCCCCATTCGCTCAAGCTGTCGATTTCGGCCGGTGTCGGCATGTTCCTGGCTATCATCGCGCTGAAGAACGCCGGGGTAGTGGTGGCGCATCCGGCCACCCTGGTGACCTTGGGCAATATGCATGACCCCAAGGTACTACTGGCTATCCTGGGTTTTCTGCTGATCGTGGCGCTGGAATATCGCAGGGTTACCGGTGGCGTGATCATCGGCATCCTCACGGTAACCGTACTGGCCATCCTGTCCGGTCTACAGACCTTCAACGGCGTATTCTCGGCGCCGCCCAGCATCACGCCCACCTTGATGCAGATGGATTTGCAGGGCGCCATGTCGGCCGGCCTGCTGGGGGTGGTGTTTGTATTCTTCTTCGTGGACCTGTTCGACACGACCGGTACTTTGATCGGTGTATCGCATAGGGCCGGCCTGCTGGATCGCGATGGCAAGCTGCCGCGCTTGAAGCGCGCCTTGCTGGCCGACTCCACCGCCATCGTGGCCGGTGCGGCGCTGGGTACCTCCAGCTGCACGGCCTATATCGAATCGGCCGCCGGGACGGCGGTGGGTGGGCGCACCGGTCTTACTGCCGTGGTGGTGGCCATCCTGTTCCTGGCAGCCCTGTTCCTGTCGCCCTTGGCAAGCGCGGTGCCGGCATACGCTACCGCGCCGGCACTCTGCTACGTGGCGGTATTGATGGCTCGAGGCCTGGCCGAGATCAATTGGGACGACCTGACCGAAGCAGCACCGGCCGTGATCACCGCCCTGGCGATGCCGTTCACCTTCTCGATCGCCGACGGCATTGCCTTCGGTTTTATCAGCTATACCGGACTTAAACTGCTGTCGGGGCGCTTCCGCGATCTGACACCGGCGGTGGTGGTGATCGCCGCCTTGTGGATCATGAAGTTCGCACTGTTCTAAACCATGGCGTTACCGAACTCATAATAAGGAATCAGAATGCTGATCGATCCAGGCTATATCCGTGACCGTATCCGTACCGTAGCGGATTGGCCTATCGCGGGCGTACAGTTCCGCGATATCACGCCTTTGCTCCAGGACCCCAAAACCTTCCGGGTACTGGTGGACTGTTTTGTCCATCGCTATATGGATATGAATGTCGATGTCGTGGCCGGTGTGGACGCGCGGGGTTTTATCCTGGGCGCCGTGGTGGCCTATGAACTCAATCGCGGTTTTGTCCCGGTGCGCAAGAAGGGCAAGTTGCCTTTCCATACCGTCGCGGAGGAATACGAGCTGGAATATGGTTCGGCCACGGTCGAGCTGCATTCGGATGCCATCGTGCCGGGCCAGCGCGTGCTGCTGATCGACGATCTGGTCGCTACCGGCGGCACCATGATCGCTGCCGCCAAGTTGATCCGCAAGCTGGGCGGGGAAGTATTCGAAGCGGCTGCCATCGTCGATCTGCCCGAGCTGGGCGGCTCGAAGCTGGTGCGGGAGCAGGGCATACCATTGTTCACGGTGTGCGACTTCAGCGGGCATTGATCGCCCGGATGGAAAGGCCGGCAGCCAGGCTGCCGGCCCATGTGTCCTCAATAGCCGGCTTCCACCAACTCTTCGCGGGTGACCAGGAATACAAAGCCATCGCCGCTATTGGTTTCCAGCCAGGTGAAGGCCAGCTCCGGGTACTGGGGTTCCAGTACTTCGCGGTTATGACCGATCTCCACGACCAATACCCCCATGGGATTGAGGAAGCGGCTGGCGTTTTCCAGGATCAGGCGGGTAGCGTCCAGACCGTCCTCGCCGCTACCCAGCGCCAGTTCCGGTTCGTGTAGATATTCGTCCGGCAGGGCGGCGACCGAGGGCGCGTCCACATAGGGTGGGTTGGAAACGATCAGGTCGTAGCACTCGCCCTCGACGGCTGCGAACAAGTCGGATTCGAGAAGGCGTACACGCTCTTGCAAGCCGTATTCGTCCACGTTGATGGCGGCCACCGCCAAGGCGTCGGGCGACAGATCCACGGCATCGACCTCGGCGTCCGGGTAGTGTTCGGCCATCAGGATGGCCAGGCAGCCGGAGCCGGTGCAGAGATCCAGCGCGCGATGGACCAGTTCCGGGTACTCGATCCAATTGTCCAGCGCATGCGGTAGCAGTTCGGCAATAAAGGAGCGCGGTACGATGACCCGCTCATCCACGTAAAAGCGATACGGCCCCAACCAGGCTTCGCCGGTCAGGTAGGCGGCCGGCTTGCGGCTGACGACCCGTGCTTCGATCTGCGTCAGGACCGCGTCGATTTCGCTCGGCGTCAGGCGGGCGTCGAGAAAGGGGTCGAGATTGTCCAGCGGCAGTTTCAAGGTGTGCAAGGTCAGATAGGCGGCTTCATCCCAGGCGCTGGCATTGCCATGGCCGAAGTGGAGGCGGGCTTCGTTGAAGCGAGAGACGGCAAAGCGCAATAGGTCGCGGATGGTAAAAAGATGGGTGCGGGCGGAGGTATACATTGGCAGCCGAGGGTGGCGTAAAAGCCGCATTCTACGCGAGCCTGGGCCCCGGAATGACCGACTGTGCGACGAAAGGTCGGTTTTTCCTTTGTAATTCGTGGCTTAGCGGTTTTCATTCGGCTGGCTAGCGCGTATAGTTCGGCGCTCACGGGTGCAAGGTGTTTAGCCTTGGCCCGCTTTTGTCTTTGGAGATTCCCCCGCAATGTCATTTGACAGCCTCGGCTTGCATGCCGAGATCCTTCGTGCCGTACTCGATTCCGGCTACACCGTGCCCACACCGGTGCAAGCCCATGCCATCCCCGTCATATTGAGTGGCCGCGACGTAATGGCCGGCGCCCAGACCGGTACCGGCAAGACCGCCGCGTTTACCTTGCCTCTGCTCAATAAATTGCAGCCCTATGCCAATACCAGTGCCTCGCCGGCTCGCCACCCGGTTCGGGCGCTGATCCTGACGCCTACCCGCGAGTTATGCGACCAGGTATTCGACAGCGTTCAGACCTACAGCAAGTACATGCCTGTCCGCGCTACCGCGGTATTCGGCGGCGTGGATATGAAGCCGCAGATCGAAGCGCTGCGCAAGGGTTCGGAAATCGTCGTGGCCACGCCCGGCCGCCTGCTGGACCATGTGCAGAACAAGACCATCAATCTGTCGCAGGTCGAAATCCTGGTACTGGATGAAGCGGACCGTATGCTGGATATGGGGTTTATCCTCGATATCCGCAAGATTCTCAGCCTCTTGCCCGCGCACCGCCAGACCCTGCTGTTCTCCGCCACCTTCGCGCCGGAGATCAAGAAGCTGTCCGAAGACTTCATGCGCAATCCGGAAGTCATCGAAGTGGCGCGTCGCAACGCCACCAATGAGTCGGTGGTGCTGCATATGCACGCCACGGAACCGGTCAACAAGCGCCGGGTACTGGCGCAGTTGATCCGCCATCATGACATGCAGCAAGTCATCGTCTTTACCCGCACCAAACTGATGGCCGACCGCCTGGCGCGCGAACTGAAGCGCGATGGCTTTGATTGCGAGGCCATCCATGGCGACCGCACCCAGCAGTCCCGGCTCGACACCATGGCCTCTTTCAAGGACAACAAGCTGCGTGTTTTGGTTGCTACCGATGTGGCCGCACGTGGGCTGGACATCAACGAGTTGCCTTTTGTCGTCAATTTCGAGCTGCCGACCAATCCGGAAGACTTCGTCCATCGCATCGGCCGAACCGGCCGTGCCGGCGCCACCGGTATCGCGATCTCCCTGGTGGGGCCGGACGAGGACAAATCCTTGATGCTGATTCGCAAGCTGATCGGCAAGCCCCTGGAAATCACCCCGGCACCGGGCGGCGATCTACCGCGCGAAAGCCGCGAGCGTCCGCCGCGCGAATATCGCGAAAGCCGCGAGCCGCGCGCCGAACGGGAGCCGCGCACGCCACGCGTGGGTGGGCGCCGTAGCGATATCATGCAGATCGAGACGCCGCTGGTGGACCGTCGTAACAAGGTGCACGCCGCTGCCCTGGGTGGCCACGTCGCCACCGCCATCCAGCACTTCCAGCAAGCGCGCCATATGGCACGCGAGTTGCCGGCATTGCTGCTGCCACCCCGTTATACCGTCTCCAAATAAAATGCCGTATGGCGGGGAGTGCCGGTGAGAGCCGGCCCCGCCCAGGCTGCTCCCTCTATGTCCCGAGACTGGCAATCCCTGATCTATAACGGCATACCGCTCGCCCGAGCCATGCAGGTGGCGTTTCGGTCGCTGCCGGATGGCCGGGTAAGCCTGGACGCACCCTTGGCGCCCAACGTCAATGACAAGGGCACCGGCTTTGGCGGCAGCATTGCCGCGCTCGCCACCTTGGCGGGCTGGGTAGAGACCCAGCGGCAGCTGGATCTTGCCGGGCTGGAAAGCGCGGTCGAGATCGTCGTGCAGCGGGGCGAAACCACCTATTTACTACCCGTTTCCGGCGCTTTTTCCGCCACCGCGCGATGCCCGGATGAGTCGGAGCGGGAACGATTCCTGCGGATATTCCGTCGCAAGGGTACGGCGCGTCTGGCCGTCACGGTCGAGCTGTGCTGCGAGGCGCGTGTCGTCGCCCGCTTCAGCGGCGAATACGTGGCGCGCCGCACGGACGCTTGATCGCATCCTTGCGGACTTGTCGCCGCAGCCCAGTCCAATAGGAGGTCGTCGCACAATGTTGCGCCTGATGTTCCGCTTGCTCCTTGCCTGCCTGGCACTTGGCACCCTGGCCGAGCCGCTGCGGCTGTCCTATCTGCCGGCCCAGAATCCCAACGACAAGCGCTACCAATACTAT
The DNA here is from genome assembly GCF_007431345.1 of Chitinimonas arctica. Lineage (NCBI taxonomy): Bacteria > Pseudomonadati > Pseudomonadota > Betaproteobacteria > Neisseriales > Chitinibacteraceae > Chitinimonas > Chitinimonas arctica. The sequence continues at coordinate 4,505,255 of NZ_CP041730.1, forward strand.
TGGGATTTGCTGAGCGCGGCCTTGCGTGCCAACGAAAGCCAGTACGGCTCGTTTGCCCTGCAGGCCGGACCCGAGGTGATGAGCCCGCCCCGCGCGGCCGTGGAGATTGCCCGCGGCGACGGCGGTATCAATGTCATGGTGCGGACCACTTCGGCGGAGTTGGAAAAGCAACTGCTGCCAATCCGGATTCCGCTGGATAAAGGCCTGACCGGTTACCGGCTATTCCTGATTCGCCCGCAGACGCAAGCCAAACTGGAAAAGGTGCGCACCCTATCCGAGCTGGCCAGGTTCGGCATCGGCCAGGACCGGCAATGGGTGGACACCCAGATCCTGCGCGCGGCCGGTTTGCAGGTGGTGGAGGGCGAGGGGTATGCCGGACTGTTCCGGATGCTGCAGGCGGATCGATTCCCGCTGTTTTCGCGTGGCGTCAACGAGATAGGCGACGAATACAAGGTACAGCGCCAGGGTGGCGCGGATGTGGCAATCGAACAGGCCTTGCTGCTCTACTATCCGCTGCCGCGTTATTTTTTCGTGGCGCGCACGCCGGAAGGGGAGTTGCTCGCCAAGCGGATCGAAAATGGCCTGCATAAGCTGATCCAGACCGGCGAGTTCGAGCGCCGCTACCTGGACTACAAGCGGCTGGTACTGGATGGCTTGCAGCTTTCGGGGCGACGTGTATTCCGGATTGCCAATCCAACGCTGTCGGCCGATACCCCATTGGCCAGGACGGCCTGGTGGGATGAGCTCGGCCCCGAACTGCACGGCGAGAAAAAGCCTTTAGCCGTGGGCGCGTCCCGCTGATGGGGTCGGTACAATAGCGGCCATGCAGCACGATACCTGTTTCCATTGCGGTCTTGCCGTCGCCGAGACCGACCGCGATCCGCCCCGTTTTCCCGTCCACTACCGACAGACCGTGCAGGCCACTTGCTGTGCCGGCTGCCAGGCCGTGGCCGAAACGATTCTACGATCCGGACTGGACTACTACTACGAGCAGCGCGAGCAAAAGGCGGAGCGCGTAGGCGCCATGCCCGCTGAATTGCTGGAGCAGTTGCGGCTATACGATTCGGTGGCCTTGCAGGCCAGCTTTGTCCGGCAGGAGTCGGAGCACGTGCGCGAGGCGGCCTTGCTGCTGGAGGGCATCAGCTGTGCCGCCTGTATCTGGCTGAACGAACGCCATCTGCTGGGCATGCCCGGCGTGCTGGAAGCCAGCGTCAACTACACCACCCACCGCGCCAGGGTCCGGTGGGACGAGCGCCGGGTGCAGTTGTCGCAGATCCTCGCCGCTGTCGCCGCCATCGGCTATCGCGCCCATCCCTACGATCCGGGTCGCCAGGAAAGTTTGCGCCAACGCGAGCGCAAACAAGCGCTGGCGCGATTGTGGATCGCCGGATTGTCGATGATGCAGGTGATGATGTATGCCGTGCCGGTCTATCTGGCGGCGCCGGGCGACATCTCGCCCGCCATGTTGGGGTTGATGCAGTGGGCCAGCCTGATCCTGACCCTGCCGGTGCTGCTGTATTCCTGCCTACCCTTTTACCAGGGCGTATGGCGGGACCTCAAACTGCGGCGGGTCGGCATGGATGCACCGGTGCTGATCGGTGTGTGGGCGTCGTTCCTGGCCAGTGCCCAGGCGACCGTGCTTGAGCAGGGTGCGGTGTATTTCGATTCGGTATCCATGTTTGTGTTCCTGTTGCTAGGCGGGCGCTATCTCGAAGGCATGGCCAGGCGCAAGGCAGGCGAGGCGGCGGAGTCGCTGGTTAAACTGGTGCCTGCTTTCGCCCATCGTTTGGCCAATTGGCCAGCCAATCACGCAAGCATGGAAGTGCCGGTGGCCGAACTGGTGGTTGACGATGTCTTGCTGGTCAAGCCGGGCGAACATTATCCGGCTGATGCACTGGTGTTGGAGGGCGAAGGCAGTGCCGACGAAGCACTGCTGACCGGCGAGTCGCGCCCGGTGCCCAAGCGGGTGTCCGATACGGTCATCGGCGGCGCGGTCAATCTGGATGGGCCGATGATCGTGCAGGTAAAGCGGGTAGGGCAGGAAACCCAGCTGGCCGGCATTGTCAGGCTGCTGGACCGCGCCCTGGCGGAAAAGCCCCGCCTGGCCCAGATGGCTGACCGCCTGGCAGGGAGCTTCGTGACGGCCCTATTGCTGGTGGCGGCCTTGGCCTGGTATGGGTGGCATCTGTATGACCCGGCGCAAGCATTGCCTATTACCGTGGCCGTATTGGTGATTTCCTGCCCGTGTGCGCTTTCTCTGGCTACACCGGCGGCAATGACCGCCGCCACCGGCCGGTTGGCGCGGGCGGGCCTGCTGCTTACCCGCGGGCATGCGCTGGAGACGCTGGCCACGGTCACCGATATCGTGTTCGACAAAACCGGCACCTTGACCCATGGACGGCCCAGGCTGCTGGAAGTGTTGCCGCTGGGCCTGACGGCGCAGTCCGGGCATGCCTTGGCGGCCTTGCTGGAACAGGCCTCCGAGCACCCCATCGCAATGGCGCTGCGCGCGGATATCGCGCCGGCCGACGCCGCGCCGGCCGACGCCGCCCCGGCCGACGCGGAGGTAGGCGACTACCGCAATCATCCCGGCGGTGGTGTGGAAGCCGTGGTCGCCGGCAAGTCGCTGAGGCTGGGGCGGCCGGATTTCGTCGCCAGCTTTTGCCGAGCGGCCCCGCCCGACGCGCTATTGGCTTGGCATCAGGAAGATACGGTGGTTTGCCTGGCCAGCGAGGATGAATGGCTGGCGGCCTTCGCGCTGGGCGATACGGTCAGGCCGGAAGCGGCAGCCATGCTGGCGGGCTGGCAGGGTGTGCGCAGCCATCTGCTGAGTGGCGATGCCGAAGGCCCCACCGGCCGCCTGGCCAGGCAGTTGGCGATACCCTGCTATCGTGCCGCTGCCTTGCCGGCCGATAAACTCGCCTATGTGCAAGCCTTGCAGGCGCAGGGCAGGCGCGTGCTTATGGTTGGCGATGGCGTGAACGATGCGCCGGTGTTGGCAGCAGCCGATGCATCGGTCGCCATGGGCGGCGGGGCAGAATCGGCGCAAGCTGCGGGCGACATGGTGCTGGTCGGCTCCCTTGTGGCCCTGGCGGAAGGGCGCCGGCTGGCCCGGTTTACCCAGCGTATCATCAGGCAAAATCTGTGGTGGGCCTTGCTCTACAATCTGATCGCCCTGCCTGTCGCTTTGCTGGGCTGGGTAACACCGTGGCTTGCCAGCCTGGGCATGGCGGCAAGTTCCTTATTGGTGGTTTGCAATGCGCTGAGGTTGACCGCCCAATCCAGCGCCGGGAAACGCTAAGCCATGGATAGTTTGTATTTGCTTGTCCCCCTTTCCGTGCTGGTTGCCGTCGGCGGGGGGCTGCTGTTCTGGTGGGCTACGCGCAGTGGCCAGTTCGACGACCTGGAGGGGCCAGCCCACCGGATTCTGCAGGACGACGATAGCGCAAGCGGCAAAGGTCGATCCGACGAAAGTACCCGGCAGGAATAGACCTCCCCCGGTTTCCAACGGGCTGGCGCCTGCCTGAATATCCCGCTTCGTGTCATCCAGGTGGGCATGGATCGCGGGGGCGGATCAATTGCCTCCTTGTGGCTGGCTGGAGACAGCTGATTGGCGCAGCCTGCCGGCGGCAGCATTTACTTGCTCCGTGAAGAAATCCGCTTTTTTCTGTTTTGCCAGTTCAAGCGCGTGCATATAGGTTTGACGTTTGACAGGATCACTTTTTTCCAAGCCACGCGCCATCCTCCAGGACACGATGGCTTCATCGAAATGTCCCCCGCTAAGCCACATCTCTGCTTGCTGATTCAAATACTCAGCCTTGAGGTGGGTAACGGCGCGGTTGCGGGACAGTTTCGCGGCGATCAATTCCCTGACGGGTGCATGAGCGGAAATAGCGGGGTTGTCGCGCACGTCCAAGCTGGTGAGATGGGTGTTGCCTGCCAGCCCTTCCATCAGGATGCCGAGCTTGCTGTCGTCAAGGCCGCAGCCGCATAGCTGGAGTGCGGCCAATGATGAGTTCGCCAAAAGGCCCGACACAAGTTGGTACACGGCGCGGGTGGAGAGTGGATTGCCGTCAAGCCGGAGCGTGATCGGGGGAGCCGCTATCACGATGTCGGACAAGGATGAAAGGGCTTCCGAATCAAATGCATTGCGGCTGAGGTCGAGTACTTCGAGCATTTCCAGCTCGGGCAGGAGCGTTGCCAGTGCCTTGACCCCCTTGTGGCCGATACGATTGCCGGACAAATCGATCTCCGTCACGGGGGATTTGTTGCCTCGCATGACAGCAACCACCATTTCTACCTCTTCATCGCTTAAATTCAAGCCGTCGAGACGCAATCGGGTAAGAGCAGGGTCTGCCTGTTTCAAGCGGGTATAGGGAAGCCATAGTTTGGGGTGGCTGGGAAAGGGTGCTTCGGCTGGATGGGACACGCGCAGGGGCGAGTCGCCGAAATCCACCGTTTCAGCTGATTGAAAGGCATGCCTGCTGTCCCGCATGTCCGGATGATCCGCGCATAGGGTTTTGGCCATCGCGATCAGCTCATTTGCAAGCAGGGTCTGTCCCTTCTCAAGCTGTGCCAGCGCTTGGCGCTGAAGCCAGCCGGATTCTGCGACGTTGTCCTCGTACCGATGCCGGAGGGTGCGGAGCATCGCGAGATTCTCCGGGGCCGTTTCAAGCGCTTGCGCGCGTAGCGTGAGCAAGCGGGCCTGCTCCGAATGTCCCGCTGCCGCCAGTGCAGCGGCGTAATCCATCATGATCCGCGCATGGTTGCGGGCAAGCAGGCGGTTTCGTTCCAATGAAGCGGTAATTTCGGCGGATGATTGCTGGTCATCGATCGGGTTGCCATCCAGATCGAGCAAGACAAGACGCCGGTTGCACTTCAGCGCCGCGGCCAAGGCCTTTGCCCCGGTATTGCCGATTCGGTTGCCGGCGAGCTTGATCGTCCTCAGATCGATATTGCAGTACAGCAAGGTGGCCAGGTAGTCGGCGCCGCTATTGTCTATTTCGCTGTTCGACAGATCGAGTTCGGTCAAGTGGGTGTTATGGCGCAACGCCGCCGCAATCGCCTGGACGTCGGCGGCGGCGACTGGCTTGCCGCTTGCCATGCGGGTGAGCGAGCCATCATCCTCGATCAGTCCGGCCAGTTGGTCCATAAAAGAGTGGGTTTCTCCCGGTACCGATGCGGGCTTTCGGTTGAACAGTGTCGATAGCCAAGTGGGTTGGGGTGGCAAGGTCTTGGTTTTCTTCAAATCCTCCAATACCTCGGGCGATTTGCACAGGGCCAGCGACAGCGCCCAGGCCGCCCTGGCACTGGCGCAATCGCCACTTCGCCAACTACTGCGGCCGGCCTCGGCCAGGACCTGGGCTTGGGCGAGTTTCGCGCGGGCATAGTGGAGCAAGGCTTCCAGCTCCTTGCCGAGCACGGAGCCTTCCTCCCACGCTTCCCTTGCCAATTCAATCGCGCGTATGCCGATTTGTGGCTGGCGTTGCGCCACATGGGATTGGACGCGCGAGGCCAGCATCTCCCTGTAGATGAAGGGCCGCCCACGATTGCGGGCCAGCAGGTCCGCCAAGGCGATCTTGGCGCCATAGCCGATATCTGCGTTATCGCGAAGGTCCAGCTCGGTAAGACGGGTGTTGAGCTGCATTATCTGGGACAAGTACTCCGCACCTTGATCCGTGATCTGGTTGTCTGCCAGCCTGAGCGTGACGAGGGTGTCGTTGCCTGCGAGTGCCATACACACGATAAGCGCGTTTGTATCGTCCAACTGGCAGCCGTTCAGCTTGAGGGTGAGGATGGATTGGTTGCTGGCGAGATCGGTGGGTTTGCCGTGGGGGTCCGTGGCAACGGTTTCTGCAATTTGCTCCATCCACGCCGATATCACGTCCTTCGCGCCGTCAGGAAGGTCGTCTTGAGACTCCAGCTCGTTCAGTTCCCCCATCTGCTCCTGCAGAAATTCCTGATTGGTACTGTCACTGTCGCCAGGGCATTGGATGGCGAAAACACTGAATAAGCCCATGGCGAATTTTTGGCTGATCTCGATGCCGCTCAGGTCCAGTTCCGTCAGGCAGCGATTGCAACGCAAGGCTGCGCAGAGCCCGAGCGCGTCCATGTCTTCCAGCGCGGAAACCCCGAGCGTCAGGGAACGCAGTGTGGGATCCTGGCGAAATAGCCGGAGCAAGGGGCCGACCAGGCTGCGGTCGCACACGGCTTCGGCAATATCGACACGCTGGCCATTGACGGTGACCGTGGTATCGGTCTCCCGTGGCCCTGCGTCGTGCTGGGTGGGATGAAGTCTGGATATAGGATCGAACATTTGTTATCCCCTCTGGGCTGGCGAGAAGCCACTGCGTCAGAGCGGAAGGAATGCGGACCTGGGTGGTCATGCTGTTGCAATTTCAGGCCGTTTTTGGCTTTTTCATGCACGGGCTCGCCAGATCCGGGATTTTGCGAGTAGGGCACGCCAAGTCAGATCAGGTATTGCCGCAGCACGGACCAAGCCGCGTATTTTTGCTCGAAGGGCAGGGTAAAGGCGGGGCTGGAAGAGGGAAGGGGATGCAAGGCGTAGCGCGTTGCCTGCTCGTCCAGTTGCCTCTGCCCGATGCGGGCGGCGGTACCACCGTTGAAGGCGATTGCAGCCAGCTGCGGCAGCCCTCTCACCAGGCTGGCCAGGTCGTTTTCCACCCGTTCGCGGATATTGCTGTCGAGGCTGCCCTCGCGCTTGGCGGCCGCCACGACATCCCACAGGCCCAGGCCGCCATCCAGTAGTGCCTGCAAGCGCTCCGGGTAGCGCAATGCCGTTAGGTCGCGCTCGATAAGGCGGCCGGTCAGTCGCCAGAAGCGATTTTGCGGATGGCCGTAATATTGGCCGTGCGCCAGGGAGGCTTCGCCAGGCAGGCTACCCAGGATCAGGACGCGGGTATGGGCATCGACGACCGGCGCGAAGCAGTACTTGGTTTCACTCATGGCGTGAACAGGGTGAGTTGGCGCACTTCCGCTCTTTCTTCCTCGAAGCGTACGCCGACGCCGAGCAGCCGCACCGGCAGCGAGCGGCGTGCAAACCCCTCGGCCAGCAGGCGGGCCCAGGTGTCCGGGCCGGGCGCGGTGCTGAGGCATTCCACCGTGGTATGGCTGAAGTCGCTGAAACGAATCTTCACATAAGCCTTGTAGGGAAGCGGGACGTCGTGCGCGCGTTCCAGGCGCGCCTTCAAATCGGTGATCAACACGTGCATTTCGTCCAGGCAACTGGCCAGGTCGGGCAGGTCGTGCACATAGGTGGTCTCCACCGACAGCGATTTGCGCGGCTGCTCATTGCTGACCGGGCGCTCATCCACGCCCCGGCACAGTTCGTACAAGCGATGGCCGAAGCGGCCGAAATGCTGGATCAGCTTGGGCAGGGGCCAGTCGCGCAAATCGCCGCAGCTGCGTGCGCCCAATTCGTTCAGGCGGGCTGCCGTCACCTTGCCCACGCCGAACAGTTTTCCCACCGGCAGGGCCGCGACAAACGTATCGGCATCGCGCGGGTGGACCACGAACTGGCCATCCGGCTTGTTCCAGTCGCTGGCTACCTTGGCAATGAATTTGTTGGCGGCGATGCCGGCGGAGGCGGTGATGCCCACTTCGCTGCGGATACGGTCGCGGATGGCGCCGGCGATCCGCGTTGCGCTGCCCTGGCAGTGTGGGGAGTCACTGACATCCAGATAGGCCTCGTCCAGCGAGAGGGGTTCGACCAGGCTCGCGAAGTCGGCGTAGATGCCATGGATCTGGCGGGATACCGCCCGGTACACCTCGAAGCGCGGCGGCAGCAGCACGAGGTCCGGGCAGCGTTTGAGCGCCTGGCTGCTGGCCATGGCCGAATGGAGCCCGAACTTGCGGGCGGCATAGTTGCAAGTGGAGAGCACCCCGCGGCTTTCCGGCCGCCCGCCCACCGCCACAGGGCGCTCGCGCAGGCTGGGATCGTCGCGCATCTCCACCGCGGCATAGAAGCAATCGCAATCGATATGAATGATCTTGCGCACGGGCGAGATGCCGCTCAGTTGCCTTGCTTGGCGCGCACCATCTTGACCAGGCGCTCGAACAGATTGCTGTCCTGCTCATTCTTCAGCAGGGCGCCGGCCAGCGGCGGCAAGCCCTCGCCGGCCCTGAGCGCGGCCGGCGGCACCTTGTCGGCCAACAGCAGCTTGAGCCAGTCCAGCAATTCCGAGGTGGACGGCTTCTTCTTCAGGCCGGGCAGCTCGCGTAGGGCGTAGAACAGTTCGAGCGCTTCGCGCAATAGCGCTTCATGCAGGCCTGGGAAGTGGACGTCCACGATGCGGCGCATGGTGTCCTTGTCCGGGAAGCGGATGTAATGGAAGAAGCAGCGGCGCAGGAAGGCATCCGGCAATTCTTTTTCGTTGTTGCTGGTAATGATGATGATGGGGCGGTGGCGGGCGCTGATTGTCTGGCGCGTTTCGTAGACATCGAAGGCCATGCGGTCCAGTTCGCGCAAGAGATCGTTCGGGAACTCGATATCGGCCTTGTCGATTTCATCGATCAGCAACACGGCTTGCCGCTCGCTTTCGAATGCCTCCCATAGCTTGCCAGGCACGATGTAGTTAGCGATCTCGTTGACACGCGGATCGCCCAGCTGCCCGTCCCGCAGGCGCGATACCGCGTCGTATTCATATAGGCCCTGCTGCGCCTTGGTGGTGGATTTGATATGCCAGCTGATCAGCGGTGCATCCAGCCCACGGGCAATTTCTTCCGCCAGCAAGGTTTTACCGGTGCCGGGCTCGCCCTTGATCAGCAGTGGGCGCTGCAGGGTGATGGCGGCATTCACGGCCAGCATCAGGTCCGGTGTCGCGATGTAGTTTGAAGTGCCGGTGAAATGGGTGGGTGAGGTCATGCGGGCATCCTTGTTGAATCTCCGGATTGTATGGGAGGCGGAAGATGACGGGAATGGCGCCGGCATGTGCGCTAGGGAATTACCGCGCAAAGAATATTGAACAGTTGTTCAATATATGATCGTTGATCAAGTGGGGCAGTTGTTATCAATAGGGCGATGATGCCGGCTGGCACAGGAAAAAATTGAACAAATGTTCAGTTTTTAGCTGCTCACATGGGCATTTGTTGCGTTGTCCGGCACAAAATGAGGGAATTTTTCACATAAAGTTACATTTGCCGGCCAACCGCGGATCAAAATCCGATACGCTTCGCCCGGGCGAGTTATGCGCAGCGCATGGAAGCCGCGCACCGTCGTGGGCTCGACCAAAACCTAAAATTAAATCTATCGCTTGAGGATCTATCAATGAAACTGCAAAAACTGCTGGTTGCCCTGGGTTTTGCCGGCCTGTCCGCCCTGGCTAGCGCCACCACCCTGAACGGCACCTGCTACTACACCGCGACGGTTGATCCAACTTCGATCTCCGTTTCGAACGGCAACACCGTTTCGCTGCAGGCCAGCTTCACCACCAGCCGCGCCATGTGGAATACCTCCGGTTGCGGTACCTTCGGCAATGTTGATGTCAAGATCGTTGAGCGCAAGACCGGCCGCGTGCTGGTAAACACTCAGCTGAACAACACCAACGACCCCAACATGACCTACGGCGGCCGTTGGATCACCCCGCGTGTCAACTACACCGTGTCCGGCTTCACGCCTGGCAACTACGAAGTGGTTGCCTATGTCGGCTTCAACGGCTGGTATCACGATACCAACCCGACCGTGACCTCGATGCGCGTCAACTGATAGGTCTGCGCGGCAACTTGCCCATACGGGCAAGATGCCGCGTATTTCACCGGGGTGCGGCCTGCGCCTCGCCGCGGTGAATACTTGAAACTCTACCGGGCGTACGCTGCTTCGATATCGTCCAGCGTCAGGTGCCAGCGCTCCAGCATATGGCTGTATACAGCCAGCTCCGGATCGGAAATGGACCGGTCGGCCTTTGCCATGTCGAGCGACAGGGTGGCCAGCAGCAATTGTTTCTTCGGTTCGGTCACGGTGTCGAGCAGGTCTTCGATACGCTGCCTATCGACCAGCTGGATGCGGCCTTGCTCATCCGCTTCGTCGCTCAAATCGTTGCAATAGGCGTGCAATACCTCGATAAAGCGGGTCCGGCTGATGCCCAGTGCTTCATAGATATGCAGGGTTTCCAGGCTGTCTATCTCGCGCGGGTCGAAATTGCCATCGCTCATCATCAGCATGACCAGCAGGCGGGCCATGGCTTCCGGGCTATTGGCGGGATATTTCTTCATCATGCTGTGTGCTCCTGCATACCGAGTTTATTGATAAATTCCACCGGCACCCTGGCCGGCTTCTTGGTGGTGTAATCAAAAAACACCATGCCTGTTTTGGCGTGCAGCACATCGCCCCCATCGGTTTGCCGACGAAAACGGTAAAGTAGGTCGCAACCGTATTTGTTGAAGTCTTCCACGGCCACTTCCGCGACCAGTATCTCGCCCCAGAATGCCTCGGCTTTGTAGAGCACGACCGCATCGCTCAGGATCAAGCCTCGCCCGCCGATGTCCAATTCAGTCAGCCCCAGCGATTTCAGGAACCGCAGGCGTGCCTCGTGAATCAGCGTAAGCGCCGAATCGTTGCCCAGATGGCCGCCATAGTTGATATGGCCGATGCCGATTTCGATCGGGCAGGAAAACGGAAAGTGATCGGGTAGAACGAGTTTGACGCGAGCCATTTGCCGGATGAATTCCTGAACGTAACCGAGTTTAAGCCCCGTAGCTGCCGGCCGGCAACCCGCCGACTATAGTATGGGCAAAGGTGGTGGTCCGACCGCATCATGGAGAGAGGAAGATTATCATGTACCAACGCATACTTATTCCGGTGGACGACAGCGAAACTTCACGCCAGGCACTCCACCAGGCTACCCGCTTTTGCAGCGATCAGCACGCCAGGACAAGGCTGGTGCACGTGATCGACCTGGCCCAGTTTACCTGGGGTGGGGCGGAGTTCGTCGATGTCGGCGAGCTCCAGGTCAATCTGCGCGAAACTGGGCGCAAGGTGTTGGCCAGCGCGCAGGAGTTGTTGCGCGAAAGCCGAGTGGAAGTGGAGGCGGCCCTGATCGAGATATGGGGAGGCTCCATTTCGGCGGCGATCATCGAGGACGCCGGAACCTGGCCTGCTGATATCATTGCCATGGGTTCCCATGGCTGGACCGGCTTGGACCATCTGTTGATGGGCAGCGTGGCGGAGGGTGTTGTCCGGCATGCCCCGGTTCCCGTACTTATATTTCCGATCAAGCGTAAGAAATAGTGTCCGAAACTCCACTCAAGACTGTTGTGCCCTTGCTTGTTACCGATCATCGCCGCGATATCCTCGGCTTCAGGTACATCTATCCGGTCGTATCGCGACGCGCGGGCGGGGTGTCGGTCGGCATCAACCTCAACCCCAACAATGCCTGCAACTGGCGCTGCATCTATTGCCAGGTGCCGGACCTGGTACGCGGCAATGCACCGCAGCTGGATCTGGCCGTGCTGGAAGCCGAACTGGCGGCCATGCTGGACGATATCGTCCATGGCGATTTCATGCAGCGCAATGTGCCGGAAGATGTGCGGCGGCTCAATGACCTGGCTTTATCCGGCAACGGCGAGCCGACCTCGAGCCGGCAGTTCGGCGACGTCGTGACGGTGTTGGGCAGGCAGTTGGCGCACTTTGGCCTGCTGGGCAAAATCAAGCTGGTGCTGATCACCAACGGCAGCCAGCTCTACAAGCCCATGGTGCAGGAAGCGCTGACGCGCATGCGCGAGATGAATGGCGAAGTGTGGTTCAAATACGACCGGGCGCCGCAGGAAGGCGTCAGTTTCGTCAACCAGGTCGCCCTGACGCCGGCCCAGATCAAGCGGCACCTGATCCTGGCAAGCACCCGCTGCCCCACCTGGTTGCAGACCTGCATGTTCGCGGTGGATGGCGAGCCGCCGGCCGAAACGGAGCTAGGCGCCTGGCTGGGATTGCTGCGGGAGGCCATCGATGCCGGGGCTCGCCCGGAAGGTGTGTTGCTGTACGGCCTGGCGCGCCCATCCACGCAGCCGGAAGCGCCGCGCCTGACGCGGCTGCCGGAAACGTGGATGCGGGATTTTGCCGGACGAATCGAGCAAATGGGCTTGCCGGTGAAATTGAGTCTCTGAGAGCGGACGGCCGCTTGCGCCAGAGTAGGGTTCGGCCGTAACGCTTCCGTTCCGCCGGGATGGCGGAGTCGGAAAGGACGGCCTGTTCCTGCTGCCTAGGGAAGCTCTGCAAAAGTATCAAACTGAATCTGCACCGCAGCACCCGGCAATACCCGCAAGGGGTAGGCCGTGGTTGTACGGTGCTAACGCACCAACAACCACGCACAGCCGGGCGTTAACGGGCAGTATGTATATCAACGACGTTTCGCTGATTGATCCCACTCCCCCTTACCCGGGCGGCCCCGCCCTCGCCGCCGCGAGGGAGCCTCGCTTACGCTCGTAAGTGGACTTTTGCAGAGGCTCCCTAGCGGGGAATGGTGGCGGTGTCGTCTTCGGCCGTGCCGGTTTCATGGCGCGTCTTGACCGCTTTCTGCAGGCTCTTGTACAGGTCGGGGTGGTTTTCCTTGAGGTAGTCGATGATCTCGAAGTCCTCGCGGCGGACGCGGCTCAAGTCCACCTGCTCGACGTGCACCAAGCGCAGCAGCTCACGCACCGGTTTGGGCATGTTGCGGCCGCTCTCGTAACGGGAGCCACCGCTTTGGGTGACGCCGATCTTGGTCCAGAACTCCTGTTGGTTCAGGCCAAGTTTGCGACGTACGTCGCGGGGGTTAAATAATTTGTCAAATAGTTTCATGGCGGCTTCCCGCTAGGGGCTGTCCTGTTATCGGTCTGTCATGACGGCCGTGTCGGCCGATATGTCTAATGCTGAAGTAGCGCTTACCACATCTCTGATGTTGCGTCTTTCACAAAGTTCATATGGGCCGGTTCGACTGCCGAAGGGCCTAGCTTGCATACCTAATCTTACTGCGACTGTAGACTATGCGCGAGGCATGTTGCGTTGCGTAATGATTTATGCCAAGCAAGGAATTGTCAAAATTCTTTGTGTGTAGTGTACAAGACTGGATTTTTTGCTGGTTTTCCCGGATTATATTTAATGTTGTACTGGACGATACAGGGGTAAGTTCGCCTGTTCGCGGGGTGTTTTTTTTTCCTCCCTGGTGCCGTGTGGACGGCGCGGGCCGCGCATCTTAACGTGTTCCTAAAAATCCTGCCCAATTAGGGTAATCCCTAGGTCTTTAGGGAGTTAAAATACCGGCGCGTTTGTTAGACTCGAACGCTTTTGAACCATACCTAGCCTTGTTAAGGCCTGAGCTGAACGCAATGAGCACACTAGTAGAAAAGATAGCCCAAGCGATCCGGGAGGATATTTTTCGGGGTGCGCTTGCCCCTGGCGAGCCGCTCAAGCAGGTTGAACTGGCCAATCGTTACGGTGTAAGCCCTATACCGTTGCGGGAAGCCTTACAGCGCCTGCAGGTCGAGGGCCTGGTCGAGTACTTCGCCTACCGCGGCGCCATCGTGGCCCGCATGAAGCGCGGTGAGGCCGCCGATATCGCCGACGTGCGCAATGCCTTGGAGGCATTGGCATTCCAGATCGCCTTGCCCAAGCTGGACGACGAGCAGATCGACACCCTGGCGGCCATTACCGAGGAGCTGGAGTCGCCACGCGGCATGGAAGCCAGTTTCTTCATGGAACGATTGAATCACTACTACGAGGTGCTGCTGTCCAGATCGGATAGACCGCTCCTGTTGGAAATGATTCAAACGAACCTCAAGCGCGCGACTCGCTATTACGCCGAAGTGGTCCGGCTCAGCCAAGGCCGCCTGACGGACGCGCCGTCGCGCAGGACCTACGTGGAAGCGATGCGGGCCCGGGACATGACCATGCTCACCGACAATATGCAGGCGTTGCATGCCGCGTACGTCCGCTTTATCGAGGCGAATTTCGAGGATTGAGGCTAGCGGCGCCGGACAGCGCCGCGCGTTTATGTCCTGAAGCGCCGCACCAGCCTCTCCAGCTCGTCGGCCAAGGTGGCCAAGTGCTGGCTGGTTTGCGAGGCCTGTTGCAGGGCGATATCGTTTTCGCCGATGGCGGTGGTGATCTGTTCGACGCTGCTGGCGATATGGTTGGACGCCTCCGATTGCTCGCGGGTGGCCACGGCGATATCGCGCATGCCCAGTGCCGTCAGGCGGGTACTGTCGGCGATGCGGTTGATCCGTTCGGCGGCCGAGCGCGAGCGCGATACGCCGGCGCCCACCTGTTCCAACGCCATGCCGATGCCACTGACGGCTTCATCGGTGTCCTGCTGCATGGAAGCGATGGTGCTGCCAATTTCGCGGGTGGCGGCCGAGGTTCGCTCCGCCAATTTCCTGACCTCGTCGGCCACCACGGCAAAGCCGCGGCCCTGCTCACCGGCGCGGGCGGCTTCGATGGCGGCATTGAGCGCCAGCAGATTGGTCTGGTCGGCGATTTCGTGGATGACGTTGATCACGCTGCCGATCGCCTGCGCGCGCCCGGCCAGTAGTCCCATGGCGTCGGCCTGTTTACGTACGGTGGAGTCGATGCGATTGATCTCATCGGCCGTGCTGCTGATTTCGCCGACGGCGTCCCTGGCGCCCTTTTCCGCCTGTTCACTGGTCTCGCCCGCCTGGATCGCGTTCTGCGCGATCAGGCTGATGCTGGTCGACATCTGCTCCAGGGCCGCCGCCGAGGCGCCGGCCGCATCGGACTGCTGGGCCGAGCTGGCGGAGATCTGGCGGGTGTGGCCGGCCAGTTCGTTGATGCGGCTATTGAGATCGACCGCGTTATCCTTGACCGCCGCGACGATGCTGGCGAGGGAGTCGATAAAGCGATTGAAAGCTTGCGAGGTCTGGCCGATCTCATCCTGGCTGTGCACCTGCAGGCGCCGGGTCAGGTCCGCCTCGCCGCCGGCCAGCTCGGTCATGGCATCGCGCAGCCGGCGCAGCGGTTGCGATACCTTGCCGATGGCCAAGCCCAATACGATCGCCAGCAGGGCCAGGGCCGTGACGCCCAGCAGCAGATTGACCGCGAGCATGCGCTGGGTGGGCGCCATGATCTGCGCGATCGGGATATTGACGACCAGGACCCAGGGTGTGCTGGTGGCGCCCAAGCGTACCGGTACCAGGAAGCGGGCGAATTCATCCTGTTCGATCAGGCCCGCTTTGCCGGCCTTGGCCGCCTGAAGGTGTTCCGCCGGGATTTCGCCGGCTTCCACCGGCTTGCCCAGTCTGGTTTTATCCGGATGGCTGGCGTAGACGCCCGCGTGGCTGATCAAGCTCAGGTAGCCGCTACCATAAGGCTTTTCCGCTTCAAGTGTTTGCTGTAGATCGCGCATGGGCACATCCGACCCGATGACGCCGATAAACTGGCCATCAACCAGGACGGGGGCGACATAGGACATCATCAGTACCTTGGTATCGGTGTCGAAGTAGGGCTCTACCGCCGCGTCGCGCTTGCTGGCCTTGGATTCCAGATAGTAGGGTTGGTTGTAGTAGTCAGCCTCCCACTTCTGCTGGTCCTCCGGGCTCAGATTCATGCCCGCATGGTTGTATTCGAAGAACTTGATCGCCTGCGGTTGCTTGGCATCGGGGCGGAGCAACCAGGGCGCGTAGGCCCCTGTGGCGTAATAAAGCTTATTGCCCTGGAACTCGGCGTCGCGGCCGTCCAGGGCATTGTGGTCGAAGATGACCCACATATCGTAGAGCCGCTCCTGGCTGCGGAAAGTGCTCTCCAATATGCCGTCCAGTACGGCGCGGTCAGGGGCGCCATGCTTTTTCAAACCGGCGAAGACCCCGGCCATGGTGCGGGCCGTATCGGCGGGTTCACCGAAAACGCCGGCCGCGTAGGATGCGTAGTAGTTGGCTAATTGCTGGGCGCTGGCATAAGCCTGCTCACGGGTCAGGCTGCGGGTCTGCAACGATACCGCCGACAGTACGGCGGCCATCGCCAGGGTGGCGCAGAGCAGGGCGACGATCAGGATCTTGGCGCGGAAACTGAGAGATGTGCGCATGCGGCTCCTCGTGAAGGGAATGTATTCGCCTTTGCGGTATAGCACGGGCGAGGTGCCGTCACATCCTGCGGGCTTCCACCCTCTTAAAAGACATCCAGCGGGATTTTCAGATAACGCTTGCCATTGGCTTCGGCCGGCGGCATTTGACCGGCGCGGATATTGACCTGGATGGCCGGCAGGATCAGCGTCGGCATGGCGAGGCCGCTGTCCCTGGCTTGGCGCATCGCCACGAACGCGGCTTGGTTTATTCCCGCGTGGATATGGATATTGTGTCTGCGCTGCTCGCCAACGGTGCTCTCCCATGCCGCGCACCTGCCGCCGGGCGGATAGTCGTGGCACATGAACAAGCGGGTGGCGTCCGGCAGCGACAACAAGCTTTGCACCGATTGATAGAGCGTGGCAGCATCACCCCCCGGAAAATCGCAGCGGGCGGTGCCGACATCGGGCATGAACAAGGTATCGCCGACGAAAACGGCATCACCTATCCGATAAGCCAGGTCGGCGGGTGTATGGCCGGGTACGAATAGCGCATGGCAGGCCAGTCCGCCTATGCTGAAGCTTTCGTCGGCGCGGAACAGGTGGTCGAACTGGCTGCCGTCCGTTTGAAAGTCCGGTTCCAGATGAAAGAGTTCGCGAAAGGTGCTTTGTACCGTGCTGATATGCTCGCCGATGGCGATACGGCCACCCAGTTGGCGCTGTAGATAAGGCGCGGCGGATAGGTGGTCGGCATGCGCATGGGTCTCCAGGATCCAGTCCACCTGCAAATCCTGGCCGCGCACGAAGGCGACCATACGATCCGCATTGACGGTGGTGGTGCGGCCAGAGCGGATATCGAAATCGAGAACCGGGTCGATCAGGGCGGCATGTCCGCCTTGCCGTTCGTAGGCCACATAGCTGACGGTGCCGGTGGCAGGGTCAAAAAAAGCTTCAACCTGGGGGATGTCGTGCATGCTGGTCAGTCCGTTTTTTTCACTAGGCTCGCGCCCATCATATTCATATATGGCGGCGGTTCAAGAACCATAGGCCGTGCTCGCCCACTTTCTCCATTCCTGCCCTTGTTCGTGAGGATGCATGCCTAGCTGGCTGAAGAATTATCGCCGTTCCGATCTACCCCATGATCTTGTCGCCAGTCTCACCCTGCTGGTACTGCTGATTCCACAAGGACTGGCGTATGCCTTGCTGGCCGGTCTGCCGCCGCAGGCCGGCCTGTATGCCAGCATCGTTCCCGTGCTGGTCTATGCGCTGCTGGGTTCCAGCGCCACGCTGTCGGTCGGGCCGGCCGCCTTGCCGTCCCTGATGACGGCCACGGCCTTGGCGGGCATGGCCCTGCCGGGGGGCGGCGACTACATCGCGCTGGCCGCGTTGGTAGCGTTGTTATCGGGCCTGCTGCGCTTGCTGCTGGGCCTCCTGCGCTTTGGTTTTGTCGCCAATTTCCTCTCTCAATCGGTGGTGGGCGGTTTTGTCAGTGGTTCGGCCATGCTGATCGTGCTCAGCCAGCTGCCGCAGCTCTTCGGTGTGACGGCGCATGGCAGTACGGCTTGGGAGATCGGCGGCAAGCTATTGGCCGCACTGCCCGATACCAACCGCTCGTCATTGAGCCTGTCGCTGGCGGCATTGTTCCTGCTATTCGCCGGCAAGCGCTGGAGCAAACCCTTGCTGTACAAGATCGGCTTGAGCGAGCAGCGTGCCGATCTGTTGGCCAAGGCCTTCCCCATCGTGGTGGTGGCCTTGGGCGGCGCCGCAGTGGCGCTGCTGGACCTGCCGGTGCGGGTGGTGGGGCAACTGCCGGCCGGACTGCCGCCGCTGGCCATGCCCACCCTGAGCCTCGCCGGCTTGCCGGCCTTGTTGCCCGCCGTGCTGGCCATTGCCCTGGTGGGCTTTGTCGATAGTTTTTCCATTGCCCAGAGCTTGGCATTGAAGCGGCGCGAATCGGTCGATCCCGATCGTGAGCTTTTGGCGCTGGGGCTGGCCAATACCGCCGCCGGGCTGACCGGCGGCTTCCCGGTCTCGGCCAGTTTTGGCCGCTCCGCCGCCAATGAATTGGCAGGTGCGCGCAGCCAGCTGGCGGGTGTACTGGCGGCGGCCTGGATCGCCCTGGTGCTGGTCGCCTGTACGGGTTTGTTTGCCAGCCTGCCATTGGCCGTGCTGTCCGCCACCATCGTGATGGCGGTAAGCCAGATGATGGACCTGTCCATCCTCCGCTTGGCCTGGCGCTACGACCGCCGGGACGTCGCGGTCTATCTTGCCACTTGGCTGGGCGTACTTTTGCTGGGCGTGGTCGATGCCATCCTGCTGGGTGTGGGCATGTCGCTGGCCCTGTTTATCTGGCGTACCAGCCAGCCCCATATGGCGGTGCTGGGCCGGGTGGCGGGGACCGAGCATTACCGTAATATCCTTCGCTATGAAGCCGAGACGGACCCGAAGGTGCTGGCGGTGCGGGTGGACGAGAGCCTCTATTTCGCCAATATCCGCTTTGTCCGCAGCCGCTTGGTGGGGCTGTTGAGCACCCGGCCGCAGACCCGCAGCCTGCTGCTGGTACTGTCGGCCGTCAACGCCATCGATGTGTCCGCCCTGCAAGGCTTGCGCGAGCTGAATCGCGGCTTGCGCGAGCAGGGCGTGCAACTCCATCTGGCGGTGGTCAAGGGACCGGTGATGGATTTGCTCAAGCAGAGCGGCTTCCTGGAGGAACTGTCCGGCGCGGTGCATCTCTCCACGCATGCGGCCATGCAGGCGCTGAAGACGATCGCGATGGAAGTACCCGACTACGCGATCTGATCGTCTTTACAGCAGATTGCGCGGCTCGCCGGCCATCCATGCCTCGATATTGCCGATCAGTTGCGCCGCCAAGCTGCTCATGGCCTCGAAACTCGCCCAGCCGATATGGGGGGTGATCAGGAGATTCGGCAGCTCAGCCGTCAACAGTGGATTCCCCCGTCGCGGCGGTTCCTCATGCAGTACATCCATTCCAGCGCCACCAAGGCGGCCTTCCTGCAAGGCCGTCAATAGGGCGGCCTCATCCACCAAGCCGCCTCGCGCGGTATTGATCAGGACGGCGTCGGACTTCATGGCCGCCAATTCGGCAGGCCCGATCAGATTGCGGGTTTGTTCGTTCAAGGGACAGTGCAGGCTGATGACATCGGCTTTGGCCAACCCATCCGCGAACGGCACATAGCCCGCACGGCAATCGCTATGGCCCTTATGTTCGGCGAACTGGATCTGCATGCCGAAGGCGCGGGCCAGCGTGGCGGTGCGTTGACCCAGCGCGCCGCCACCGACGATCAATAGCGTCCGACCATGCAGGTCGCGCACCGGCGCGCCGAAATGGCAGAAGTAGGGCGAGCGTTGCCAAGCGCCTGCGGCTAGATCGCGCTGATAAGCCGGCAGGCTGCGCAGCAGCGTCAGCATCAGCATCAAGGCATGCTCGGGCACGCTGATTTCGGCATACGCGCGGATATTGCACACCGCGATACCCTGGCTTGCCGCCGCCGCGAGATCCACATTGTTGACGCCGGTTGCCGCCACCGCGATCAGCTTGAGCCTGGGCAGGGCTTTGAGCGTTGCGGCATCCAGCATCACCTTATTGCTGATCACGATATCGGCATCGGCGCAGCGTTCGAGCAATTGCGCCGGATCGGTGGAGGGATACTCCGTCCACCGGTGTGCCGGCGCCAGGGGCGGCAGCGGTACAGGCAGGCTGGCGCGGTCCAGAAAGACAATATTGAGCATGGGACTGAATGACCTATTCGATAAGTGCGCGGTAGGCGTGCCAGGTGGCGTGCCCCACCAAGGGTGCGGTCACGATGATACCCACGCCCCATAGGGCAAAGCCAGCCAGGACCAGCAGCACGATCAGCAGGCTCCAGGTCAGCATGCAGGCCGGGTTGGCCAATACCACCCGGACGCTGGCGAAAATGGCGGTGAAGGTGTCGGTGTCGCGATCCAGCATGACCGGGATGGAGACCACCGACAGGGCGAAGGCCAGGCTGGCGAACAGGGCGCCCGAGCCTAGCCAGATAATGAGAAACAGCAGGTTTTCTTCGCTGAGAAAGCTGAATGAAAATAGCAGGCTCAACTTGGGCAGGTTTTCGGTGAAGAACAGCGCGAAGATGACCACCGAAACCCGCATCCAACCGGCCACCAGCAAGGCCAGCAGCAGCGAGAACAAGCCGATGCCGGCGACATTGTGGCGAAAGGCGGTAAAGGTGGGCAGCAACTGGACGCGCTCGACCGTCTCGTGCAAGCGGCTGATCTCGTAAAGGCCCAGGCAGGTAAAGGGGCCAGCCAGTAAAAAACCGGTGACCAAGGTAATGGTTTCTTCCGGCGCGTGGGCGAACAGCAGCTTGAAGCTCCAGCCCATGGCGACGAAGGCCACGCCATAGAACAGGCTACCGTGCGGCATGGCGCGCATATCGCGCCAGCCCAGCCCCAGCCAGGCGAAGGGGGTATACCAGGGCAGGTCGCGGACGCGTGGATTGAGCGCGGCCGGCGCAAGCTCTTCGAACATTTCCGCCATGGATGTCTCCTCGTATTATTTTGGGCGGTGGTACGAATGGTGAGCGCTGTGATCGACTGGCGGCCCCGGGCCGCCAGGGAGGCCGCTATCAGGCCAAGCCGAGCAGTTCCACTTCGAATACCAGGACGGCATTCGCGGGAATCACGCCGCCGGCGCCGCGTGCGCCGTAGCCCATGGCCGGCGGAATGGTCAGCTTGCGCTTACCGCCGATTTTCATGCCTTGCACGCCCTGGTCCCAGCCCTTGATGACATGTCCGGCGCCCAGGGGGAACGAGAAGGGGATGCCGCGATCCTTGCTGGAGTCGAACTTGGTGCCGTCGGTCAGCCAGCCGGTGTAGTGCACCGAAACGTCCTGGCCGGCCGTGGCTTCGGCGCCGTCGCCGACGATCAGGTCTTCGATGATAAGGGTATCGGTCATGCGTGTTTCCTTGTTGGTTAATCGCGAAAACCCGCAATTTAACCTGATCGTCAGCAAGGTGTAATACAAAGCAGCTAACTTGCGCTCGCTTTCTTATAAACCCACCCCAAGGTGCAACAAAATGAGCGAATTGCAAGTGCATGGCGAAGCGATGATCGATCCCGACGACATCGGCCATAACCCCAGCAACAATGCCGATTTCGGCAGCGTGCTGGATGCCCGCCTGAGCCGGCGCGGCATACTGCGCGGCGGCATGGGGGGCGCGGCGGCCATGCTGTTCGGCGGACTGGGTGTGATGGGCATGTCGGCCTGCTCCAGCAGCAGCGACCCGCAACCGCCGACCGTACCGGTGGAGCCGCCGCCGGCACCCAAATTCAATTTCAATGCGGTGGCCAAGAACGTCCTGGACGCGCTGACCCTGCCGGCCGGCTACGGCTATACCGTGCTGTTCGCGCTTGGCGACCCCATCAATAACGCCACGCCAGCCTATCGCAACGACGGCAGCGATACCGGCTTCGATTTCCGCGCTGGCGATCACCATGACGGCATGAACTACTTCGGCCTCAATGCCGCGGGTACAGCAGCCGACGTGAATGGCAGCGAGCGCGCTTTGCTGGCCATGAACCACGAAAACATCACCGGCAATTTCCTGCACGTCGCCGGCGCTACCAGCAGTGGCGGCGTGCGGCCGCAAGCCGAAGTAGACAAGGAAATCGCCGCCCACGGGGTATCCGTGATCGAAATCCAGAAGCTCGCCGGCCGTTTCCAGCTGAACCGCGCTTCCGCCTACAACCGCCGCATCACCGGCCAGACCGCACTGGAACTGGCCGGTCCGGCCAAGGGTAGCGCGCATATGCGCACCGCCTATTCCGTGGACGGCAGCAAGGCGCGCGGCACCATCAACAATTGCGCCACGGGCGATACGCCGTGGGGCACCTTTCTTACCTGCGAAGAAAACTGGGCCGGCTATTTCGCCCGTGCCACTGGCGACAATGCCAAACGCACCGCCAATGAAGTGGCTTCGTTCAAGCGCTACGGCATCAGCGAAGGCAGTAGCGCGCTGGGCTGGCATACCCTCGCCGGCGAGCAGTACCAGCGCTGGAATGCCTCCAAGGTAGGTGTGGGCGCGGATGGCAGCGACGACTTCCGCAATGAGGCGAACACCTTTGGCTATGTGGTGGAAATCGACCCCTACCATCCAGGCGCCGTGGTGAAGAAGCGCACCCATCTGGGTCGTTTCGCCCACGAATGCGCGGTTTACGCCAAGCCGGTGGTGGGCAAGCCGGTGGTGTTCTATATGGGTGACGATTCGCGCAATGAATACATCTACAAATATGTATCGAAGGCCGTGTGGGATGCCGCCGATGCCAGCCGCGGCATCAGCGCCGGCGACAAGTACCTGGACGAAGGCACCCTCTATGTGGCCCGGTTCAAGGAAGATGGTTCGGGCGAATGGCTGGCCTTGACCATGGCGAACGCGGCGATTTCCGGCAGCACCGCTTACAACTTCACCAGCCTGGCCGATATCTGCGTCCATACCCGTTTGGCCGCCGATGCCGTGGGCGCCACCAAGATGGACAGGCCGGAGTGGTGTTCGGTCAACCCGAAGAACGGCGAGGTCTATTTCACCCTCACCAACAACTCCAACCGGGTTGTGGCTGCACCCGGCGGCAGCAAGCTGCTGCCGGACGCCGCCAACCCGCGTGCCTATGAAGACGCCAAGGGCAGCAGCACCAGCACCAGCAAGGGCAATGTCAACGGCCATATCATCCGTACCGCCGAAGTCGGTGGCGATCCGGCTGCATTGAGCTTCAAGTGGGACATCTATCTGTTCGCCGCGGAAGCCGGCGCCGATGCCGCCATCAATCTATCCAGCCTGACCGCCGACAACGATATGTCCAGCCCGGACGGTATCTGGTTCAGCAAGCGCAATGGCCTGCTCTGGGTGCAGACCGACGACGGCGCTTACTCCGACGTCACCAACTGCATGATGCTGGCAGCCATGCCGGGCCAGGTCGGTGACGGTGCCGCTCATAAGGTCGCCAACAAGATCGGTGGCGCCAGCCTGGAGGTGACGACGCAAAAGGGCAAGAACCCCAGCAACGACACCCTGCGCCGTTTCCTGGTAGGTCCGAAGGGCTGTGAAATCACCGGTATCGCCGAAACGCCGGACGGCAAGGCGCTGTTCGTCAATATCCAGCACCCGGGTGAGGAGACCAGCGTGGCCGACCTGGCCGATCCTGGCCGCTTCCAAAGCCATTGGCCCGACGGCGGCAATGCCCGCGCCCGTTCGGCTACCGTGGTGATTACGCGTAATGATGGCGGCAGTATCGGTATCTAAGATAGGGTCGGATTTCCTCCCGCCTGCACAAATGGGGCGGGAGGATATTTTTTCCAGCACCAACCGGCCCGGGGGGGGGCCTATCTTTCCTTTCCGTCGTGCTCACCGACTTCATGGCGCCCATCCCGTGGGTTCGGCGCTTGCCATGTTTTGTTGTAGATACTATAGTAGCTACTAAAGCCTAAATTTTGCTTTAATGGATACTATGGTAACCTTTGACATGGTCACGCCTCAGGAGATGCTCCTTGAACTCGCCGAGAAGTTGCGAGCGAAGAGGCTTTCGTTGAATTTGAGTCAGCAGACTTTATCTGCAAAGTCCGGTGTCAGTTATGGTGTTTTAAAGAAATTTGAACGAACGGGCCAAATATCGCTTGAGTCGCTACTTAAGCTGGCCTTTGCAGTAAACTCATTGGATGATTTTAAGAATGTATTTGAACTTCCCAAGCCTGAGGAAGCTTTCTCATTAGATGAATTGATGCAGGAAAATAAAAGAAAACGGGGCCGGAAATGAGCTATGTTCCGCAAAATCTTGTTTACGTTTATTATCATGGTTTGGAAGGAGAAATTCTAGTCGGGCGCTTGCTGAGAAAAGGCAGAAAACTATACTTTGAATACGATGTCGATTTTTTAAGGCTCGGTCTTGAATTGTCACCCTTTAAGCTGCCTCTTAAATCCGGTGTTATCCTACCCAATGATTGGACTTTCGAAGGGTTGTTTGGTGTTTTTAACGACAGTTTGCCAGATGGCTGGGGACGCTTGCTGCTGGATCGAAAATTGATGGGTCTAGGCATCAATCCAGGAGATCTTTCTCCTCTCGACCGCCTTTGTTTCGTAGGTTCAAACGGCATGGGTGCCTTATCTTATCAGCCGGAAAATACAAGCTCATTCACCCCATTGCTCAGCGACTTGGACGAAATTGATCATGAAATTCAAAACTACCAAGCCCAAGAAGATGGTAGCTACGTTGATGACTTACTTGCCCTGGGGGGATCGTCTTCCGGGGCGCGCCCGAAAATATTATTGCATATTGACAAGGATGAATGGCTTGTCAAGTTCAGATCCAGCCTGGACCCTAAAGATATCGGCGCTATTGAGTATGCATATCATTTGATGGCCATTGATGCCGGTCTTAATGTGCCGGAAGCCAAATTCTTTCCATCCAGAAAGGGTGGCGGGTTTTTTGGTGTAAAACGATTTGATCGAGAAGGAAGACGGCGCATTCACATGCATACCATTGCCGGACTCTTGCATGCGGATCATAGAGAGCCATCTCTCGATTATGAAGCCGTCATGAAGGTAAGCAAGTACTTGACTCGTGATTCGAGGGAGTGCGAGGTGCAATTTAGAAATGCTGTTTTCAATGTGCTCAGCCATAATCGTGATGACCACTCGAAAAACTTTTCGTTCCTAATGACCGGCAACGGTACATGGAGTGTGTCACCAGCCTATGACTTGACCTTTTCTTCAGGTCCTTCTGGTGAGCACACAACCATGGTAATGGGGGCGGGGAAATATCCTAAGCGAGAGCACTTGCTAAAGCTCGCCGCGGTGGGTGGCATAAAAAATGATAAAGCGCTTGAAATAACTGATCAAGTATTCAGCGCGGTGAAGAAGTGGAAGGTTTTCGCGAGAGATACAGATGTTTCAAAACTACAGGCAACTCGAATTGCCGAAACCCTGGACCTTATTGCGAAAGACATTCTTAATTGATAGCTGACCCTTGTCTGCACTCGCAGGCCGGTTTCCCGCCGGCTGCTCGAGCATTTCGAAAGTGAAGTCAGCATTGTGTTATGCCGCCGAATCCAAGATCAATCGACAATAAACAGCGTAGCACCCCCCACGCTTGACGACCGATGCGGTTCTGCCTCATCGGCCACCTGATAGCTCATACCCGCACGTAAATCGAAGCGGCGTCCATCCGCCAGTTCGGTATGCAGTTCGCCGGACAGGCACAGCAGGATATGTCCTTTGCTGCACCAGTGGTCGGCCAGGTAGCCCGGCGTGTACTCGACCATGCGAACCCGTATATCGCCAAACCGGCGGGTACGCCAATAGGCCGTGCCTGTTTCGCCCTGGTGCTCGGTGGGCTCGATGGCGGACCAGTCGGTAGTGCCGAAGGGGAGGTCGGAAATACGCATGGCGGGCCTTTGGATGGAAAGCGTTCAGCGTGGCTTAAACGGCGACGAATTGTCGATTGGCGGTGCATTTGCGGCCACCGCACAGACGGCAAGCGCAACATGCTTGTTGCATAAATGTTGCATCCGCACGCGATGGAATCGAATCCGCTGGTGCCTTCCGCAGGCAAGCCGGAGTATTCCTGCCTCCCCGCCCCCTGATTTCTCCCAGTGGATCCGCGGCCGGCGGGCGTGATATTCGGCCCGTCCGCGCGCGGGTTGTTCCTGTCGATGCGAGTGCCCGTCCTATGAAGCCATCCCGCCTGATACTAGCCCTGCCGCCGCTGTTGGCCTTGTCCGCCTGTCTTGACGGCGGCGACGAACCTCGACCGGCGGTACGAATGGAAATGTATGGCGCCCGGGGGGATACCTTGGTAGCCGTGGTGGAGCGGCACGATTGCGAGCGGGAAGCCGAGGTGGTTTGGACCGATGGGGCCGGTGTGGTACTGGGACGGGGCGATAGCCTGCAAGATCCCATCCCGGAACAGCCTGTCACCGCCACCGCCAGCTGCGACGGGGCCAAGCAAAGCCGCGTTTTGGATCGGCGCCGGGTCTATGCGACCAGCAGTGCATTTGCCATCTTGCGCGAAGACAGTAGCGTGGTGGCATGGGGGCATCCGTATTGGGGTGGCGATCCGGCCAAGGCGTCCGCGTCACTGACCGGCGTTGCCAGGATTGCCGCCAGCGAGCGGGCTTTCGCCGCGCTCAAGGACGATGGCAGCGTGGTGACCTGGGGTTCCAGCCTGGCTGGCGGCGATGCAACGGAAGCCGGCGCCGAGCTGAGCGATGTGGTCGATATTCTGCCGGGACGCCTGGCCTTCCTGGCCCGTAAGCGCGATGGCAGCAGTACCAGCTGGGGTAGCGCCCGGGTGTTGTTCGACGGTGACGGCGCAACGTTTTCTGCCTCCAGCGGCATGAGCGCGGAATTGGTTGGCCAGGTTCGCCAGGTGCGCGACTGGGTCAGCAATGACAGCGCCTTCGCGGTACTCGATAGCACCGGCAATGTGCAGACTTGGGGCGACCAGGATGTGGTCGGCGACGTGGACTTGACGCAACTGACGGGGGTGCGCCAGTTGGTGGGCAACCGCACCGACTTTGCCGTTCTGCACGCCGATGGGACCGCCTATGCCTGGGGAGCTGGCTTCGGGGGCTATCCGGACAAGTCGGTAAGCGAGAACCTGACCGATATCAAAAAGCTCTATGCCGGCGGCCTGGCCTTTGCCGCGCTCAAGCACGACGGCACGGTATTCAGCTGGGGCGCCGACGGTATCGCCGACTACGGCAACGATGCCGGTGCGGCGGCGGAAGAGTTGACCCAAGTACGTACCATCTATACCAACCAGGTTGCGTTCGCCGCGCTTAAACAGGACGGCAGCGTGGTGAGCTGGGGCGATGCCGGGCGTGGCGATAGCGGCTATCTCGCCATCAAGTCCCAGCTGACGAAGATCCGCAGCGTGGCTGCCACCGAAACGGCCTTTGCCGCCCTGCGCCAGGACGGCAGCGTGTTGAGCTGGGGCGAGGCGGAGCGGGGCGGGGATAGCAGCAAGGTGGCCGAGCGCCTGACCGGGGTGGTGGCGCTCTATGCCAATGACCACGCATTCGCCGCCTTGAAGCGCGACGGTAGCGTGGTGAGCTGGGGTGTGCCGGCAGAGGGAGGCGATAGTTCGGCCGTGGCCGCGCAGCTGGCCGATATCAGAGCCATCTATAGCAGTGCCTATGGCGGCTTCCTGGCGGTGCGCCGCGACGGTAGCTATGTCAGCTGGGGAGGCCGCTATGCCGGCGGCGACAGCGGTGCGGTGGCCGGTAAGCTCAAACGAATTCCCTTCTATAAGACATCGAAAGCCGGCGAACCGCGTTCGCCCGCTTTCTGAGGAGTGCTTCCCTTGCCGCCATCCATCCGTACCATTAGTCTGGGCTTGTCCCTCTTCGGCTTAGTGCTGGCCCAGTCCGCCACGGCCGGGGAGCGGCGCCCGTCCGCTGCCGCTCAGCTGCGCTCCGCCGCCATACCCGGATTGATCATCAAATTCCGCACCCCGCCAATGGCCGGCCGGGTCACGCCAGGCGAAATACGGCAGCAAGGCGCGGAGCGGGTGCAGCGCTTGGCGGCGCCTGCCGCCCGGGCAGGCTTGACGCTCCAGTTTTCCCGCCGCCTCGCCACCGGGGCCGATCTATTCAAGTTAAGCCGGCCGCTGAGCAGTGCGGCCGCTTTCCGCTTGGCCCGGAGCATGCAAAGGCAGCATCCGGATATCGAATACGCCGAGCCGGACGTCATCAATAAGGTCATGGGGGTGGGCAGTGCGGCCGGCCGGCCCAACGACGCCTCTTTCCCTGCCCAATGGGATCTGCATGAAGCGGCCGGCGGCATGAATGTGCCGCCGGCCTGGCTGCTCGGTCGCGGCCGGGGTGTCGTGGTGGCGGTGCTGGATACGGGTGTGCGGCCACATGCCGATCTGCAGGCCAATCTCTTGCCTGGCTATGACTTTGTCAGCGACATGGCGGCCAGCAATGACGAGGATGGCCGCGACGACGATGCCAGCGATCCTGGCGACGACTGCGGCCTGGGCAATACCTGGCACGGCACCCATGTGGCCGGCACGGTCGCGGCGGTGGCGGATAACGGTATCGGCATCAGCGGCGTGGCGCCGGAAGCCAAGGTCGTACCCGTGCGGGTGTTGGGTATGTGCGGCGGACGCAGTTCCGATATTGTCGATGGCATGGTCTGGGCTGCCGGCGGCGAGGTCGAAGGCGTGCCGGCCAATGCGAACCCGGCCCGTATCCTGAACTTGTCGCTGGGCAGCGCCATTCCTTGCCTGAACAGCTATCGCGAGGCGGTCAACCGGGTGGTGGCGCTAGGCGGCCTGGTAGTCGCCGCTGCCGGCAACGAGAGCCAGAATGTCCGCAGCGACCAACCGGCCAGCTGTCCCGGTGCTTTCGCCGTCTCGGCCGTCAATCGGGAAGGCGGCCGTGCCTATTACTCCAATTATGGCGCCATGGTTGGAATCGCCGCGCCAGGCGGTGAACTCTATACCCATGAGGACGGGATTCTTTCCACGTTGAATGACGGTGTGAGCGAGTTGGGCAACGATAGCTACGACTACTACCAAGGCACGTCGATGGCGGCGCCCCATATCGCCGGCCTGGCGGCGCTGATGTGGTCGGTCAATCCTCGCCTGAGTGCGGCACAGATACGTAGCCTGATCATGTCGACCGCGCGGCCCTTTCCGGCGGCCTGCGCGAGCTGCGGCGCCGGTATTGCCGACGCGGAGGCCGCCGTCAAAGCGGCCAAGGCACTGCGCTGAGATGATGGTTTTGGCACAGGCATGAATGCTAGAGGCTGACTATCGACGTTGGCCTTGTTATAGTTCCGCGCTTATAGGCAGGGAGCCGGCAGCCTGTTTCTTGCTCGTCTACCGGCACTAGCCGGACACCGGAGGAAATTCAATGAAGCGGCTGACCCGCCTGGTCTTATCGTGCTTGCTCGCCCTGCCTGCCTGGGCTGCCAAAACCGAACTGCCGATGCGGCTGCCCGATGTGGCCAGCCCGCGCGCCTATCAACTGTCCATCAAGCTGGATCCCGATCAGCCTCGTCACAGCGGCGAGGTGCTGATCGAACTGGATATCAAGCGGCCCAGCCGCACCTTGCGCCTCAATGCCACCGGTATCGCGGTGCAATCGGCCTTGCTGGAGGTGGCAGGCCAATCCGCCCCTCTCGACGGCCGCGCCCGTATACGCGATGGCGACTTGCTCGATATCGATTTCAAGCAGGACCTGCCTGTCGGCCCCGCCAAGCTGAAGGTGCACTTCAGCGGGCGCTTGCAGGACAAGGATGTCGCCGGCCTGTTCCGCCAGAAAGAGGGCGGCGATTGGTATGCGTTTACCCAGTTCGAAGCGACCGACGCGCGCATGGCTTTTCCCTGTTTCGATGAGCCGGGCTGGAAGGTGCCTTGGACGCTGTCCCTGACCGTACCGGCCAAGCTGACCGCGGTGGCGAATACGCCGCAACGTAGCGAAACCCTCTTGCCGGGCGGGTGGAAGCGGGTCGATTTCCAGACCAGCAAACCGCTGCCCAGCTATCTGGTGGCCTTCGGCGTCGGCCCTTTCGATATCCTCGATGGCGGCCGTAGCGGCGATACCGCGATACGTTTTATCACGCCGCGAGGCCGTGCCGCCGAAGCGCGCTACGCCGCCAGCATGACCCCCGCGCTGGTCAGCCGCCTGGAAAGCTACTTCGGCATGAAGTACCCGTACGAGAAGCTGGATATGATGGCATTGCCGCTGACCGTCGGTTTCGGCGCCATGGAGAATGCCGGCTTGATCACCTTCGCCTCGAAGCTGATGTTGGCCAAACCCGGCGAGGAAACCGACAAGTTCAAGCGCGACTACGTTGCCATCGGCGCGCATGAGCTGGCTCACCAATGGTTCGGCAATTACGTGACCATGGCCTGGTGGGACGATCTATGGCTGAACGAATCGTTTGCCTCCTGGATGGGCGACAAGATCACCGACCAGGTGGTGCCGGAATGGCATTGGCAGACCAGCGTGCAGCAGGCGCGTAGTAAGGCGATGTGGCTGGATAGATTGCACACTACCCGCCGTATCCACCAGAACGTGCTGGTCCGGCAGGATCTGGGAGGCGCCTTCGATCACATCACCTACCAGAAGGGCCATGCCATGCTGGGCATGTTCGAGACCTGGCTGGGGGCCGAGCGTTTCCAGGCCGGCGTACGCCGCTATATGGACCGCCATGCCTGGGGCAATGCCACCGGCGGAGATTTCATGGCCGCCATGAGCGATGGCGATGCCCAGCTGGTGGAAGCCTTCCGCAGCTTTACCGAACAACCCGGCATACCGCGTCTGGCGCTACAGCTGCGCTGCGACGGCAAGCCTCGCCTGCTGCTGTCGCAACAGCGCTTCCTGCCCCGTGGCTCGGCCGCTTCGGCGGCGGCGATGTGGCAGCTGCCGGTGACGGTGCGTACGCCGGCAGGCCGGGCGCAGTTGGTGTTGACGCAAGCCGGGGGGGAGTTGCCTTTGCCGGGCGAGCAATGTCCGGACTGGGTGGACGCGAATGTGGACGGCGCCGGTTATTACCGTCCGGTTTATGCCCCGGGCCAATTGTTGAACCTGATGAGCCGGGCCGATCTCGGCGTCAACGCGCTATTGGCTAATCTGGACGATGCCAAGGCACTGACCGAGTCCGGTGACCTCCCTTTGGCCGACGCCCTGACACTGGCCGAGCGTTTTGCCAGCCACTCCCGGCGTGAGGTGGTGGATAGCGTGCGCGCTGTCCTGCTCCAGGTCGAACCGCTGTTGAGCGACGCTGACCGGCCCGCCTACGCCGCGTGGTGGCAGCGTCTGTTCGGAGAGCGCGCCCACCGCTTGGGCTTTATCGGTGCGGCAGGCGAGGGGGAGGAGGACCGCTTGTTGCGGAATAGCTTGGTGGCGCCATTTGCGGACCACGGCCGCGATGCAGGCTTGCGCCACGACGCCGACCGCCTGGCCCGCGCCTGGCTGCGCGATCCGGGCACGCTGGATGCCGCCGTACGCGCCAGTGTGTTGAAGACCGCCGCGCTGGACGGCGACCGCAGCCTGTTCGACGGCTATGTACGGCAAGCGCTCAAGACCACCAGCCGTAGCGAACGGAGCGATCTTTACCGGGCGCTGGGCAACTTCCGCCAGCCGCAATTGGCCGAAGCCGCCCGGATGCTGCTACTGCGGCCGGAGCACGATATTCGCGAATCGGAAGCTTTGCTGACTACCCAGAACGGCAATCAAGCCTTGAGGGAAGGATCCTTGCGCTTTGTCATGCGCAATTTCAAGCCACTGGCTGCGCGCCTGTCCAAGGAGGGGCCGGGCCGCCTGCCGGAGATGTTCAGCAATTTCTGCAGCCTTGCCGAAGCCGATCGGGTGGAGCGCTTCTTCTCCCCGCTGATGGCGCGCTACCAAGGCGGCCCCAACACCCTCAAGCAGGCGTTGGAGACCATCCGCTTATGCGCCGCCTATCGGGAGGCACAGGCGGAACCCTTGCGGGCCGCGCTGAAAGTGCATTGAGCTGGGTTATTTTCCGTCCGCCGCGCCGAACACCTTGCGCAGCAGTTTGCTGGCTTGGCCCATGGGGTCGGCGCGGATGGATTTCTCCTGTTGGCCGATGACCAGGAAGAGGCCGTCGATGGTCTTGCGGGTGACGTAGTCGTCGATATTGGCGTCTTCCGCCTTGATCAAGCCCAGCTGGGCAGCCTGGCCGGCATAGGCATTGTATTTTTCCGCCAATCGGACCCGCTTGGTGGACTGGCTGACTATGGGCCGGAAGCGGGCGCCGAGGCTGTCGCTGGTGGTACGGCGAAAGTATTCGGTGGCAGCGGTTTCTCCACCGCTCAGTATTCCCTTGGCGTCCTGCCAGCTCATTTTGCGGATCGAGTCGACCAGGATGGGTTTGGCTTGCTGCACCGCACCCTCGGCCGCGCGATTCATGCTGGTGACCAGATCGTCGGCCTGCTGGCCCAGACCCATGCTACGGAGCAGGCGTTCACCTTTACGCAGGCTGTCCGGCAAGGGGATCTTCACCTGGCTATCGCTCAGGAAGCCGTCGGTCTTGCCCAGTTGGCCGACCGCTACGCCGGCGGCCTGGATCAAGGCTTCCTTCAGGCCGGCGGCGGCATCCTTGCCGGCAAGCTGGTCAAGCTCGCCGGCTTGGCAGCTCAGGCCCAGCAGCAAGGCGATCAGGGGTGGAATCAGGCGGGATGGGAGCATGGCAATCTCGGCAGGGTAGAGGGGGGTGGGAAGCGCGTCGGTCAGGCTTGTCGCGGAGGCCTGCTAGGCGGCAGTATAGCGATCCTGCGGCCCGCCTGGCGGGCCAGGATAGTGTTGTCTATGGAGATGTCATGCTGATCAATTGCGCGGCTTATCAAGCCGGTAAGAAAATTGCCGACCTGACGGTGGAAGCCATCAGCGACTACGTCATGCACTCCGACTGCTTCGTGTGGGTGGCGCTCAAGGATGCCTCCCCGGAAGAATTGGAAACGATGCAGCTGGAATTCGGCCTGCACGACCTGGCCGTCGAGGATGCTCGCAATGGCCACCAGCGACCCAAGCTGGAGGAGTACGACCACATGCTGTTCTGCGTACTGCATGTGCTGGATATCGATAAGGAAGGGCGCTTGCAGCAGGGCGAGTTGGCGGTCTTTGTCGGCAGCAATTTCGTGCTGTCCATCCGCAATCGCTCGCGCATCGGTTTTCTCAATGTGCGCGAGCGCTGCGAACGCGAGCCGCAATTGCTGCAGCACGGCGCCGGTTTTGTCTTGTATGCGCTGATGGATGCGGTGGTGGACCGGTATTTCGAGGTCGTGCACCATCTGGAAGGCGAGCTGGAGGCGATCGAGGAAAGGATGTTCTCGCGCAGCGGTTCCGCCCGTACCAATATCGAGGAACTCTATAGCCTCAAACGAAAGCTGGTGACGGTCAGCCATGCCGCCGTGCCCCTGCTGGAAGCCATTGCCCATTTGCATGGCGGCCGGGTACCCGGCGTTTGTGTGGGGATGAGCGATTATTTTCGCGACGTGTATGACCACCTGGAGCGCATCGTCAAATCGGTGGAGTCGGTGCGGGATATGCTCAGCGCCGCCGTCCAGGTCAATCTGGCCATGATCTCGCTGGACGATTCGGCGGTCAGCAAGAAGCTGGCGGCCTATGCCGCCCTGTTCGCCATTCCCACCATGATTGCCGGCGTCTACGGTATGAATTTTGAAAATATGCCGGAGTTGAAGATAGCGTGGGCCTACCCGCTTACGCTGGCGACCATGTTTACACTGGATCTGGTGCTGTGGCGGCGGTTCAAGAAGGTGGGCTGGCTGTAAGCCCAGGCGCCGCTGGATACGGGCAGCCTGTCCAGGCTGCCCGTATCCAACTTACTTGGCGCCGACCCAGCCGGCCACGGCGGCCAGCGCCGCCGGCAGGCCGGCAGGGTTGGTGCCGCCGGCCATGGCCATGTCCGGCCGGCCACCGCCCTTGCCACCCACCTGCTGGGCGACGAAATTGACCAGCTCGCCGGCCTTGACCGTGCCGGTCAGGTCGGCGGTTACGCCGGCCACCAGGGCGACCTTGCCGTCACCGACCGAGGCCAGCACGATGGCGGCGCGGCCCAGTTTGTCCTTGAGCTTGTCCACCATCTCGCGCAGGGCATTGTTGTCGGCGCCTTCCACCGTGGCGGCCAGCACCTTGATGCCGTTTACCTCGACCGCTTGCTCCTGCAGGCTGTTGCCGGCGCTGGCGGCCAATTTGCCGCGCAACTTGGCCAGTTCCTTTTCCAGGGCTTTTTGTTCGGCGTGCAGTTTTTCCAGCTTGCCGACCAGGTCGCCCGGCTGAGCCTGCACCAAGTGGGTGGCGGCACGGATTTCCTGTTCCATATGCTGCACATGGGCCAGGGCGCCTTCGCCGGTCAGGGCTTCCACCCGGCGAATCCCGGCCGCCACGCCGCCCTCGGCGACAATCTTGAAGAAGCCGATATCGCCGGTGCGCTGGACGTGCGTGCCGCCACACAGTTCGGTGGAAAACTCACCCATCTTCAATACGCGTACTTCGTCGCCATACTTCTCGCCGAACAGCGCCATGGCGCCGGCCTGCAAGGCTTCATCCTGCTTCATGATGCTGGCGCCGACCGGATGGTTGGCAACGATCTGCTGGTTGACCAGGGCTTCGATACGGACGATTTCCTCGGCCGTCACCGCCTGATTGTGGGCAAAGTCGAAACGGGTACGTTCGTGATTGACCAGCGAACCCTTTTGTTGCACATGGGTGCCCAGGATCTGGCGCAACGCGGCATGCAGCAAATGGGTGGCCGAGTGGTTACGCGCCGTCGCCAGGCGTTTGCCGCTGTCGATACGGGCGCTGACCGCATCGCCCAGCTTCAGCGTGCCGCTGGCCAGCGTACCGACATGGCCGAATACCGCCGACTTCACCTTGCGGGTGTCGCTGACTTCAAACCGTGCCGAAGCACCGCAGAGTTGACCGCTATCGCCGATCTGGCCGCCGCCTTCGGCATAGAAGGCGGTGTTGTCCAGCACGACCATGCCGGCATCGCCGGCTTGCAGGCTGTCCACCGCTACGCCGTCCTTGTACAGGGCCAGTACGCGGGCCTCTGCCTCGCTGTGCTCATAGCCATCGAAGGTAGTATCGTCGCCGTTGTATTCAACCTGCGTTACAGCGCCGAAGGTACCGGCGGCGCGGCCGCGGGCTTGTTCCTCGGCCAGTTCGCGCTCATAACCGGCCATATCCAGCTCGACCTCGCGTTCGCGGCAGATATCGGCGGTCAGATCGACCGGGAAGCCATAGGTGCTGTGCAGGGCGAACGCGGTCTTGCCTTCCAGCCGGCGCTTGCCGCCTTCCAGCGACTTTTCCAACAGCGCCATGCCATTGTCCAGCGTACGGGCGAACTGCTCTTCCTCGGTCTTCAGGGCCGCCATGATAAAGGCCTGGCCTTCCAGCAGGTCGGGGTAGGCTTCGCCCATCAAGCGGGCCAGGTCGGGGACCAGTTTGTGGAAGAACAAACCCTTCTGGCCCAGCTTGTAGCCGTGTCTGACGGCACGGCGCACGATGCGACGCAGCACATAGCCACGGCCTTCATTGGAAGGCAGCACGCCGTCGGCGATCAGGAAGGTACAGGCGCGGATATGGTCGGCGATCACCTTGAGCGAAGGGGTTTCCTGGTTATAAGGCACGCCGGTTTCGCGGGCGGTCGCCTGTAGCAGATCGACGAAGAGATCGGTTTCGTAATTGGTGTGGACGTGCTGCAACACCGCCGACAGCCGCTCCAGGCCCATGCCGGTATCGACCGAAGGCTTGGGCAGGGGATGCAGCGTGCCGCTTTCGTCGCGGTTGAACTGCATGAACACATTGTTCCAGATCTCGACGTAGCGGTCGCCATCCTCATCGGGCGAGCCGGGAGGGCCGCCGGCGACGTCGGGACCGTGGTCGTAGAAGATCTCGGTGCAAGGGCCGCAGGGACCGGTGTCGCCCATGGTCCAGAAATTATCGGAGGCATAGGGCGCGCCCTTGTTGTCGCCGATGCGAACGATGCGTTCGGACGGGATGCCGACTTCCTTGTTCCAGATCTCGAAAGCTTCGTCGTCCGTGGCGTAGACGGTGACCATCAGTTTTTCTTGCGGCAGGCCCAGCCAGGCCGGGCTGGTGAGGAATTCCCAGGCGTAGTGGAGGGCATCGCGCTTGAAATAGTCGCCGAAGCTGAAATTACCCAGCATCTCGAAGAAAGTGTGATGGCGAGCGGTATAGCCGACATTTTCCAGGTCGTTGTGCTTGCCGCCGGCCCGCAGGCATTTCTGGCTGGTGACGGCACGGCTGTAATTGCGCCGCTCGTTGCCCAGGAACACATCCTTGAATTGCACCATGCCGGCCACGGTGAACATGATGGTCGGGTCATTGCCCGGCACCAGCGGGCTGGAGTTGACGATCTGGTGGCCCTTGCTCTCGAAGAAGCTGAGGAATTTCTGGCGGATTTCGGCGGTACGCATAAGGTGGATATCCGTGCGGGAAGTCTGGAAAAATAGCCGCCAATTATGCCCGAAACCGGCCGACTGGCGGAGCCGGACGACTTAGGTGGTCCCGGCGAGACACGATGCGGGATAAATGCAACGGCGACCAAGCCGCCATTGCGATGAAACGCCCGTGCGGTACATGATGCCTGTCCTATGCCGGAGACTCGCGATGCACCCCAATGCGCAATTGATCGAACGCTTTTACCAGGCCTTCCAGCAGCTGGATGGTGCGGCCATGGCTGCTTGCTACCACCCCGAGGTGGTGTTCGACGATCCGGTCTTTATCGGCTTGCGCGGCGAAGAAGCCGGCGATATGTGGAAGATGCTGTGTGCCCGGGCCAAGCGCTTCTCGCTCGAATTCGACGAAGTACGAGCGGACGAGCAGGGTGGGAGCGCCCATTGGGTGGCCACTTACGAATTCAGCAAGACCGGCAATATGGTGGTCAATGATATCCGCGCCACCTTTGAATTCCGCGACGGCAAGATCGTCCGCCATCGCGACGTCTTCGATCTATGGCGCTGGTCGCGCCAGGCCTTGGGATTGAAAGGCGTGCTGCTGGGCTGGCTGCCGCCGGTACAGGCCTCGATCCGCAAGCAGGCGAGGGCGTCGTTGGAGGCGTATCGACGTCGAGCCTAAGCTGTCGTTTTCGGAAAACATCCTCACGAAACTTCCATGGACCGAGCAGGCACTGAGTGATGACCGCTCAGGACCAAATGGTGAGCTTTGGGCATCGTTTCTTTCGTGGGCATCTTATGCAGACATCTGGGATGTTCGTACTTCAAAGGGGAATGAACCCAATGTTTTTCTTCAGTAGGTACTGCGTACGTGGGCGCCCCCCTGCCGAGGTTTCGAAGCCCAGCCCATATCGGTAGATTTCGGGAAGGAACAACCTCTCCTCACCCAAGTTCCCCTCGATATCTTCATAGATCACGCCGATCTCTTGCAATCTACCAAGGAGCTTCGAATCAAGCTGTGCCTGCTCCATGCTGAACGGTACTCTGAGCTTGCGAATACCATTCGCATCCATCAAGTCCGTCCAGTTTTTTAATGGCGCAATCTCCGACTTGGCCTCGCGCACTTTCTCGGCGCTACAACTGGAAATGGCCTTACGCATGGATTCTGGTGTAAGAAGACGATCTGGCCACGTTTGCCCTGTTCGTGTTGACTCCAACTCCGCAACGAACTTGAGGAAGCGCACCAAGTCACGTGCCTGTACATTTCCCTTGAGGTCACACAATGCGGCATATACCCATCGTGCGGAATGAGCCTCCTTAGACTTTTCGCCGCCGAGCTTTTTCCCCCAAAGGCGTTCCAACTCGAACTTCAGCTCTTCGATACGCAGAGACTCCGCCGACTTTTTTCCACTCGAAAGGATGTCGGCTTGGCAACTCAGCATATAGGCAAGACGCAAGAAACTCTCGGGATTCCATTGCAGATGAAACGGTTGAAAGCGTTGCAGCCATTGGCCCAGATTCTGGCGGACTGTTGCTTGCACATAATCCGCCCGAACAAACACGATGGCACCCATGTGTCGGTTTTCCAGTTCTCCCACGCGATTGGGCAAGCGGAGCAGGGCATGGATAGCCTCAGCGGCTCGGTCGTCATTGGCGTCCTTAAACATATCTTCAATGCCGTCGAACACAAATACAACTCGTGTAGAATGAGCTGCCAGAGATTGATTCAAGGCTCGCAGCCCACCCTCTGAGACGCCGAACTGGCGAGCGATAAAATCGTCCCAGAAGTCCTCCCAGTGATCAGGTGTTGACTTGAGTGCATCTTCAATCGTCCGTCGCACCGTACTGGCACTAAGCAACAGCCCTTTATCGCCTTGCATCAAGTCAATTGTGCGTACCTGCCTTAACTTGATTTCACCGTTTGGCGTGTCCGGGATGTTGTCTGACCATAGTACCGGAAACACTTCCGCGTCGATCGTACTCGATGGTTCAAACCCCAACTTGCTCAAGAAACCCTGCCACGTGCCTAAGCCCACCAACTGGCGAAAGGTGAATGTCTTGCCCGCGCCCTTAGCACCGGTCATTAACAGGTTGGGTAACTCATTTGCGAAATGCTTGCCGAGATTGAGCAGAGGTTCCGTGGCGAGTATGGCGTTTGTAGTACTGCTATCAGCAAACTGTGCGGCCTCGCAGACTTCATATAACCTCTTTGCTTGCTCTTGCCTTGACGAGCTTATTGCACCGATATCGCCGGTAGGCAGAGCCGCCAGTGCCGCCTCAGGCGTAGCGTAGAGAGCTTTTGCCCATTCACTCGCGCTTGCAAACAAGCGGTTGGACTGGGGCAGGGCTTCTAACGCCTCGCGCACCGATCCGATGGACATCAGGCTATTCAAAAACTCTGCCTCTAGCCACTGCACTCCGGAATTCAGCGCATCGTCTGTAGGATAAGCCTCGCCCAACGTCTTCAAAGCGTGTTCGTAGTGTGCTCCATCCCGTAATTCCTTAGTCAGCAGACTTAGCACCACCGTGGGGCGTGCATCCCTTTCCTGGGCTGCTGGTAATTGACAATTGAAGGTGTATAGGCGACGCATCACTTCGGCCATACCTTGCACCGATTGCGGTGCCACCGTGCTGACGAAGAAGTGATCCACCCGCGGGTCGAATAGGATGGGGCTGGCTAGTTCACTCAAACCAGCACGTAGATCGATAAACACGGCGTCCACACCTAAGCGGTGGCCCAAGGCATGCAAGTGATCCGACAGCTGCCAGGGGTTGGCCGGGTTGCGGGCTAAGTGCTCGGGCGTCACCGGCATATCCTGAATTTCTGCCAAGTCCAAGGCCGCCGGCAACACAAACAATTCATGCTGTCGCACCCCTACGTTGAGTGAAGTCTTCCGCAGCTCTTGCGCGAAGAAGTCCAGGGTGGCCTCTACTAGCCCGGCAGGCGGGTAGTGCAGGGCTTCCAGCAATTGCAAGAAAGACACCGTAGGCCGGTTGACGTCATCCAGCCAGAAGCTGACACCAGGAGCCTCCATGTCCGCATCTACTACTAGGATTTTCTTGGGGCCTGAGCTGGGCTCCCGCATG
This sequence comes from Chitinimonas arctica, assembly GCF_007431345.1. Taxonomy (NCBI): domain Bacteria; kingdom Pseudomonadati; phylum Pseudomonadota; class Betaproteobacteria; order Neisseriales; family Chitinibacteraceae; genus Chitinimonas; species Chitinimonas arctica. Next base: position 4,544,312 of record NZ_CP041730.1, read on the forward strand.
CATGCCGCCACATAGGTCATGAGAGTGGTGGTGCGCCCAACGCCGCCTTTGAAGGAATGGAAGGAGACTAAATCAGGGCCATTTGCCCAATCCATCGGGGCATTTGCCAAGTGCTTTATGCGAGATTGCGCGCAAGTGTCAACCTCGGCGGCTTCTTCGACGGGTAAGTAGGTAACATCGCGCCACAGCGGGTAGTTTTGCCCTGCGGGGAGCATTTCAGCGTCCGCTTCCTGTATGAATTCCACCGGATAATTGGTCTCGCCGATGCGCAAAGAGATTGCTCTTGACTCGCGCCGGTATGCCTGGCCGAAAACTAGGCTTAGCCATTCATCTATCTTCTCCGTCTCGGAAAAATAACGGACCTCCATGCCGCTTGCGAAGCAATCCACGCTTTGCACCCCTGGGGGTAGTTGAGTCCACAACACCGTGCACCGTTTAAGCATGCGCTCAATGTCCAGCCAGGTTAGCAGACGCTCGGCTGCCTCCGTTTGCAGTCTCATTTGAGTTCTCCTTGAATCCACTTCAATACTTGTTCCAACTGAGTTTCGCATTCGTTGTCGGTGGGGGTGATGCAACTTCCGCCATAACGCCATGCTTGATGCAGAATACTGACGTCTCCATTGCGAGGTTCTTGTGCGCCGTTGCGCGTAATCGGACTAAGTTGCAAATTTTCAGGCAGTGACAAGTTCGTCCCTACTTTCAATTCTTTAAGCACTTGTCGCAGATTGTGACCGGATTTGTCGATGTCCTCGCGGTCGAATAGGTCGCGGTTTCGGCGTTTGAGCCAAACAGCCTTTAGACCACATTCCACGGCATAGAACAACAGCAAACGGTGTGGGTTCTTACGCGTATTGGCAGCCGCTACCGTGGCGATGGTGGAGAGTTCGCGCCAAGCATTCCTTAGTTCGCGGTAGGTGAAAGGGATCGCGCTCATTTACCGAGGTCCTGTGACGAACAGATCCTACGCGTGCTACACCGATCTTCTCAACGTGTCTTCGCAGAAGGCGCTCTGAAGGGCGTCAAATCGAGGACCTTGGCTTACAACACGCAAGCCAAGGTGTGCCACAGACCCTAAGACGCCACCTGCGCCGGCAACCATCGCTGCAAGGCATCGAACAACTGCTGCGGTTCGATGGGCTTGGCGAGGTGGTCGCTGATGCCCGCTTCCAGGCAGCGCTCGCGGTCGCCCTGGATGGCGTTGGCGGTCAGGGCGATGATGGGGAGGTTGGCCAGCCGTGGCTGGGCGCGGATATGGCGGGTGGCGGTCAGGCCATCCATCACCGGCATCTGCATATCCATCAGCACGATGTCGTAGTCCTTGGCGGCCAGCATATCCAATGCCATCTTGCCGTCTACGGCCTGGTCCACCAGTAGGCCGGCCCGCTTCAGCAGGTAGGCGCCGATTTCCAGATTGATTTCGTTGTCGTCCACCAGCAAGGCTTGCGCACCGTGGAATTGGGTCAGTTCCACTTGCGCGGCGGCGACCGGCAGGGGGGCGGGGGTAGGGCGCTTTTGTGGGGCCAGGCCCAGGCGGGCGGTAAACCAGAAGCAACTACCTTGTCCCAGTACGCTGCGTACGCCGATTTCACCGCCCATCAGCTGAGCCAATTCCTTTGAAATCGCCAGGCCCAGGCCGGTGCCGCCGTATTTGCGGGTGGTGCTGATGTCGGCCTGTTGGAAAGGTTGGAACAGCAGGGCTTGCTGGTCGGCATCCATGCCGATGCCGCTGTCCTTCACTTCGAAATGCACCAGCAACTCATCATCGCCTGATTGCAGGCAGTAGGCGACGACCCGCACTTCGCCATTTTCGGTGAACTTGATGGCGTTATTGGCGAAGTTGACCAGAATCTGTCCCAGCCTGGTCGGGTCGCCCTGTAGCGTGCGATCCAAGGAAGGATCGATATCGAAGACCAGGGTCAGGCCCTTCTTGATGCATTGTTCGCCGATCAGGTCGGTGAGGTTGTCCAACACGCTCTGCAGGTCGAATTCCACCCGCTCCAGTGCCAGCTTGCCGGCCTCGACCTTGGAAAAATCCAGGATGTCGTTGATGATGCCCAGCAGGTGCCGGGCCGAGCGCTGGATCTTCTCCACATAGTCGCGCTGGCGGACATTGAGTTCGGTGCTGAGCGCCAGGTACGACATGCCCAGTACCGCGTTCATCGGCGTACGGATTTCATGGCTCATATTGGCCAGGAACATCGACTTCATCTGAGAAGCCTGCTCGGCCTGCTTGCGTGCCGCTTCCAGCTCCCGTTCGTGCAGGCGCAGGGTGGCGTTGGCGTCGGCAAGTTCGCGCGTGCGTTCGACCACGCGTGCTTCCAGTACCTCTTCATTGCGTTCCAGTGCGTGCAAGAGCCTGGCCTTTTCGCTGGCCCGCCCGCTGATGGCACCGCTCATTTCATTGAAAGCCCGTGCCAGGCTGGCGAATTCGTCTTCGCCGACTACCGGTACGCGCGCTTGGTAGTCGCCCTTGGCGACCTGGTCGACCGCGCGGGCGAGCTTGTGCAAGGGCGTGGTCAGGATCCGCGCCAGCCAGGTCGAGCCCAGGATGCCCACGACAAAGATCAGCAGGCCGATGCCGAGGGATTGTTGCAAAGCCTTGTTCAATTCGGCTTGCACATAACTGATTTCCACATCGGCGCCCACCACCACATTGCGGCCGTCGGCACGGGGGATGGCCTGGAACACCGAGCGGAAATAACCGAAACGGTCGCGGTATTCGGCGAAGTGGGTCTTGCCGGTGCGCAGGGTGGCGACAATGGCGGGATGCGGTGCTATCTCATAAAGCTGGTAGAAGCGGCCGAAATTGCCGCTGCTGATTTCCGCTTCGTCGGCGGTATCGGCCAGATAGACCAGCTTGCCTTCGACCTCGCTGAATACATAGAGGTAGCGCAGGCCGGTCCGGTGGCAATAGTCGTTCAGCAGCCGGACGAGATCGATATAGGTCGAGTCATCGATCGCTCGTGGTCCGGTGGCGCGGCGCAGGTAGTCCTGGCCTATCATCTTGGGCGCGGCACTGACGCCGGCTATCAGCCTGGCATCGATCGCTTCGCGTACGCCGGTTGATTTCAGATCCCAGATATAGAGCGTATACGCTGCGGTGGTCAGCAGATTGACCACCAGGAATACCCATAGGATCTTTGTCCGGGCCGTCTTTGGTCTGAGCCGGTCGAATAATTTTTTCAAAACATGCACCTCAAATGGGCCTGTGGCCGGGCAGTGCCTAACCGGGGCCGGTCGAGGGAGACGGCCATGCCGGAAAATATTCGGTCGTGCGAAAGTGGGCGATTATGCAGCAAAAACGGAGGCGGCTCGGCGTCCAGGCGGGTTTGCCGCCGCAACTGTTGTACGCCCGCCCCGGAAGCCGGCGGACGGGCGCCGTCTTCCCGGCTGCCGGGGCGCTGGGTGGTGGGATCAAGTACTCATCATGCCTTGCAGTTCGGCGGTGCCGATCTGCTTTTGCAGCTTGCCGGCGGCATCGGGATCGTGGGCCAGGAAGTAGAAGAATTCGCGCGCCAGGCTGACGAATACATGCCAGCGCTCCTGGTGCGGGCATAGGCTCAATACCTGGTCCACGCCGGTGCGGTAGCTATCGGTATTCTGGGTGACGTCGCGAATGGTAAACAGCAGTAGTTTGATCAATTTCAGGCGGGCCTGGATATTGGCATCGTCAAGCCCGGCTTTTTTTAGTTCTTCGGCATAGCGGTGCATGCTTTTGAGCTGATGGGCCTGACGTTCCAGCTGGATCAGCGTGGTGTGGGCCCAGGGATCGGCGTTCATGCGTACCAGCGCATTTTGCAAGGCGCTTTGTTCGGCGGTGTTGCCGGTGGGGATGGCCGCGCGCAGCGTGGTGGTATCGGGCGCCTCGCCATTCCAATGCGGAAAGAAGTCGCGGATCAGCTCGACGAAATGCGCGTCTTCGGGAAAATTGCGCAAAGTCAGTTCCGCCGCCTTGCGATAGCCCAGGCCGTCTTGCGGCAGGTCGCGCAGGGTGGATAGCAGATGCCGCAGAAAGTGCCGCGCCAGGGTGAGTTGCTTGTGGGCGACGCCACGTTGCTTCAATTCGCTGAAGTACTGCTCTAGGGCCTGGTCGGGTGGTGGTCGGCTCATGGCGATAGGGGCTCGGCGTTGGGCTAGGCGGCGTGAGCGAGCGTGGTCTGCTCGCCGTGATTGAATCCATTCCAGAAGTAAAAGAATTCCCGCGCCATCTCGATGAACAGGCGGCGCGTATCTTCCTTGCTGAATAAGGTCAGCATGGCATCCACCCCGGCACGATAGGCGGTAGGCGTGGCCTCGGCATGCCGGATGACGTATAGCAGCAACAGCAGGAGGCGTTCGCGGATATCCATCACCGCGTCCTGGGTGCCTAGCTCGGCCATGCGCGCAATATAGGCTTGCAGGCAGTGTTGCTCGGAACGCGACCAGGGGTCGGCGTCCAGGCGCTCGAACATATCGACCAGGCTGCCGCGCAGATCGACCGGCGAGTGTTCCAGCGACAGGGCATCGGCGGCGTTCAGCCGGGCGATGGTTTTCAGGTCGCCGATCCAGAAAGGGTAGAACTCGCGGGAGGTGGTGATGATCTCTATCTGCTGATCGTCGGGGAATTTATGGACTATGCCGTCTACCGCTCGTCGATATCCTGCATCGTCGTCGGTAATATGACTGTCGGCCTGCGTTTCCAAAGCGGACAGCAGATGGCGCAGGAAATGCTTGCGGCGGGTGATGATGCCGGTAGCCGCGCCCTTGTTTTTCAACAGGTTAAGGTAGGCCGCCAGGGCGGTTTCGGCGTATTGGCTGTCAAAGGCTGGCATGGTGGCGGGGCCGGAATACCGTTCGAGTGCAGTTCAAAATCATTCTAGTCGATTTCATCCACTGGGGAGGGTTCGCCAGCCTCTGGTAAAATTGCGCCATGATTCGTCTCTCCTCCCTTACTTTACGTCGCGGCACCAAGGTGCTGCTCGATCGCGTCGATCTTATCCTCCACCGTGGCCAGCGGGTCGGCATCGTCGGCCCCAACGGGGCGGGCAAGTCCAGCTTCTTTGGCCTGCTACGCGGCGAGCTGTCGCCCGATGGCGGCGATATCGACTATCCCTCCAATCTCGTGGTCGCCTCGGTGCGCCAGGAAACCCCCGCGCTCAGCAGCAGTGCACTGGATTACGTGCTCGATGGCGATGCGGAACTGCGTCATATCCAGCGCCAGCTCGAGAATCCCGAACATGACGGCAATGTCCACGCCGAATGGCTGGGTCAATTCGAGGCCGTCGATGGCTATGCGGCGGAGGCGCGCGCCAGCAAGCTGCTGTATGGCTTGAGTTTCAGCGCGGCCGATCTGTCGCGGCCGGTCGCCAGTTTTTCCGGCGGCTGGCGTATGCGTTTGAATCTGGCACAGGCCTTGATGTGCCGGTCCGATCTATTGCTGCTGGACGAGCCGACCAATCACCTGGATCTCGATGCCGTGATCTGGATGGAAAATTGGCTGGCCAGCTATCCCGGCACCTTGTTGCTGATTTCGCACGATCGCGACTTCCTCGATGCCACGGTCAATGCCATCGCCCACCTGGCCAATGGCAAGATCGATCTTTACACCGGCAATTACGCCGAATTCGAAGCGCAGAAGGCGGAAAAGCTGGCGCAGCAGCAACAGGCTTTCGATAAGCAACAGCGCGAAGCCGCCCACCTGCAGAAATACATCGACCGTTTCCGCGCCCAAGCCACCAAGGCGCGCCAGGCGCAAAGCCGTATCAAGGCCTTGGAGCGGATGGAGATGATCTCGGCGGCGCACGTGGATTCGCCGTTCGACTTCAGCTTCCGCGAGCCGGTTTCCAGCCCCAATCCCTTGCTGCGTATCGAGCATGGCGCGGCCGGCTATGGCGGCAACCGCTTGCTGGACAATGTCGAAATCAGCGTGGAAGCAGGCGCCCGCATCGGCCTGCTGGGCCGTAACGGCGCCGGCAAATCGACCCTGGTGAAGTTGCTGGCCGGCGATTTGCCGCTGGTGACGGGGCAGCGGGTCGAGGGGCGCGGCTTGCAGATAGGCTATTTTGCCCAGCATCAGCTGGAACATTTGCGCATGGACGAAAGTCCACTCTGGCATCTGCAGAAGCTCAGTCCCAATGTACGCGAACAGGAACTGCTCAATTTCCTCGGCGGCTTCGATTTCCGCGGCGATATGGCGCGCGGCCCCGTGGCGCCTTTCTCCGGCGGAGAAAAAGCCCGGCTGGCTTTGGCGATGATCGTCTGGCAGCGGCCCAACCTGCTGTTGCTGGACGAACCGACCAACCATTTGGACCTGGAAATGCGCCACGCACTGACCCTGGCCCTGCAGGACTACGTCGGCGCCATGATCGTGGTATCGCACGACCGTCATTTGCTGCGCGCCACCACCGACAGTTTCTGGCTGGTGGAGGGCGGCAAGGTCAGCTATTTCGACGGCGACCTGGACGACTACAAGCGCTTCCGCGACACCGGCGCGCCTTTGCCGATCGCTGCTTCGGACGAGCCGGCAGCACCGGTGCTGGATCGCAAGGCACAGAAGCGGCAGGAAGCGGAAGCGCGCCAGCGCCTATCCGCTTTGCGTAAACCGCTGGAGAAGGAGCAGGCCCGTCTGGATGCGCAACTGGCCGGCTTGTCCGACCGCAAGACAGCCGTGGCGGCCGAGTTGGCCAAGGACGCCATGTATGCCGACGATGCCAAGGACAAGCTCAAGGAGTTGCTGCGGCAACAGGCGGAGATCGAGGTCAATATCGCCAAGGTCGAGTCGCAATGGCTGGAAGTGCAGGATCGGATCGAGGGAATGACCGCAGACTGAGGCGTAGCCCGGCGCGGCCTGGTCCAAACCGGGCCGCGTTTTTTCCCGAACTGAAAACTCTTTTGCCGGTTTATCCCGATGACCACCGAAATTGTCCCGCAACCGGGCAGCCGCCTGCGCCGTGCCGCCATCCCCGCCCTATTTATGTTGCTTGGGATGATCTACGCCAGTTGGGCTGCACGCCTGCCGGCCATACGCGATGCCTTGGCACTGGACCCGGCCACCCTGGGGACGGTGTTGTTGGGCAGCGGGATTGGTGCGGTTACTTCCTTTCCCTTGGCGGCGTGGTTGGTTGGGCATTATGGCGCCCGCCATACTTCCCTGATTTCGGGTGTTGCGCTGCTGTGCTGCCTGCCCTTGCTGGGCTTGATTTCCAGCTGGCCTTTGTTGATGGGGGCAACCTTTCTGCTGGGCGCGGCCATCAGTTGCTTCGATGTGGCGATCAATGCCTTGGGTGCCGAGGAGGAGCGGGATGCTGGCCGGTCCATCATGTCGCTGCTGCATGCCTGGTTTTGCGTGGGGACCTTCGGCGGCGCGCTGCTCGGTAGCGCGGCGGCCGGCTTGGAGCTGGCGCCTTGGCTGCATTTCGTGCTGATCAGCCTGGCCTTGGCGGTGCCTTTGCTGCTGGCCTACCGGGTGCTGCCTTGCGATGCCCCCGATCCCGAACTGGGCCGCAAACATTTTGCCCTGCCGCATGGGGCCCTGGTCTGGCTGGGTATGATCGCCTTCCTGGGCGCCTTGTCCGAGGGCTCCTTGACCAACTGGATTTCGCTATACCTGCGCGATCACCTGCATGCCAGCGAAGCAATGGCGCCGCTGGGCTATGCCGCCTTCGCAGGCGCCATGCTGCTGGCGCGCCTGGTGGGCGATCGCCTGAAGGAGCACTATGGCGCGCATCGCCTGTTGGCCTACAGTGGCGGTTTGGCGGCACTGGGGATCTGCGTCGCGATCGCGGCGCCGACGGTGCCGGTAGCCGTGGTGGGTTTCGCCCTGACCGGCTTGGGCGTGGCGGCGGTGTTTCCCTGCATCTTCAGCGCGGCAGGGCGCGAAGGCTCCACCGCCCTGGCTGGCGTGGCTACCATGGGTTACAGCGGATCGCTGCTCGGTCCGCCGGTGATGGGCTATGTAGCGCATGGTTTTGGATTGCAGGCAGGGCTGGGTCTGCTGGCCCTGGCCTGTGTCGGCACCGCGGTGGCGGCCTTTCACACCCGCCTACTCCGCTAGTGCAGGCGGAGCTAGTGGTCGTTCGCCGAGGCAAGCGCCTGCCAGCGTGATTGCGATGCCGCCGGGTGGGTGGGGCAGCACGCCAGTGCCATGTTGAACGAGTCGATTGCTGCGTAGAATCGCGACGCGTTGAGGTGGGCCACGCCATTTTCATAGTGCGCATCGGCACGCCTCAGCTTTATGGCGGCGATGCGTAATTGATGCAGCATGGCCCCCCGCGACGAAGGGTTGATGTCGCCACGGACCAGTGCCTGCTCGAATTCAACGCAGGCTTCCCGGTAATCGCCCTTGGAAATCGCTATCCAGCCCCATGCAACATGGATGGCGGCTCGGTGGCGGGCCTTGGTCCGGTTGGCCGCCAGGACCTGGTGGATGGATCGCAGCGCGACCCGGGTAGGCTTGCTTTGGAATAGATCGGAGTAGGCATTGAATCGGTTGTTATCCAATTGTAGATTTGTCAATTTGGTATTGGCGTACAGCGCCTGCCGCAATTGCAGCAGGCCTGGTTCGTCCAGCTCATTGCGATCCAGTCGCAACGAAGCCAAGGGCGGATTTTCACCCAGGATAGCGGCCAGAAAGCCGGCGCCCCGGTCACCGATCTGGTTACAGGATAGGTCCAGGCTGATCAGTTCCTTGCGCAGCAAGGGGAGCAAGGTTTTCGCGGCCTCGCAGTCGATGCGGTTGCCGGCCAGCGTCAGCCGCTTCAAGCTGTTGTTGTCCTTCAGGGCGGCGACCAAGGCGGCGATGTCTGCCTGATCCAGCCGGTTGCCGGTCAGATCCAGATCGTTCAAGAAATTGTTGTGTTGGAGCGCTTGCGCCAGGCATATCGCCGACTCTCCGTGCAAGTCCATGCCGCTCAAGTCCAGCGACTTCATCATGGGGGAGTTGCGCGCCAGGCGTATCAATGTTGCGCGTAGGGTGGGGGCGGCGAAATTCGTGCTGGCGAGCCGGGCGACGGTCTCCTGCACAGGAGCAGGGTCTTCGGGCAGGCGGAGGCAGGGCTCCCAGTCGCCGAAACTACGCAGGGCGAAGGCGGCGATCCCGGGAGGGAGAATTTCCCGTGCCGCTTTCAGGCGCTCGTCCCAGCGAGGCGCTTCATCCAGTTCGACCTCAAGCCGCCCCTCGGTGCGGGCAAGGGCAAAGAGCAGTGCGTTGCGATTTTTGTCGCTGACCGGAATGGCGCGTAGGCTGATAGTGTCCATGCTCTCGTTCTTCCGCAGCGCTTCGCATAATGCCGAGATCCCTTCATCGCCCAGCGGATTTCCGTCAAGGTAGAGCTTGTTGAGGCAGGGATGCCGGGCGATCAGGCGGGTCAATATCTTCGCCGCCTCGTCGTCGATCCGGTTGGCATCGAGACAGAGCCGGGAAAGGCTGGAATTGGTCTCCAATGCCGGTACCAGAAGCACCATGGCTTGGGCGCCCAGCTTGTTGCCCGCCAGATCCAGTACGCCCAGGCTCGGATGCTTGCCCAGCACCTCGGCCAGCCGCTTGATACTTTCCTGGCTGGGTTCGACCCGGGCCAAGCCCAGTGCGCGAAGCACGGAATTTTGCCGCAGGGCCTGTTCCAGCCCGCGGATACCCTGTTCTCCTATCGGGTTGCCGCCTATATCCAACTCTCGCAACATGGGGTGCTCTTCCATGGCGTTGGCCAATGCCAGCGTACCGTTGTGGCCGATCCGGTTGCCATCCAGATGAAGCGCGCTGAGCGGGAGCTTGGCCAACATTGCGGCCAAGGCCTTCGCACCCGTGTCGCCGATGAGATTCGAGCCAAGATCGAGTAAGGCCACGCCTGGGTGGCTGGCCAGCGCGGTCGCGAGGGCTTGTGCACCCTTATTTCCCAGTCCGGTAGCCCGCAAACGGAGCACTTGCAGCCGTGGTAGCTGAACGAGGGCGTCCGCCAGCGCCGTCACGCCCGCGTCGCCCAGCGTCATGCCGCTCAGATCAAGCACGGTAAGACAGGGTACTTGCGAAATCGCTTCGATAAAGACCAGTACCGCGAATTGGTCGATGTGGTATAGCGTCTCGCGGATCGATTCCCTCGCCCGGATGCCATGGTGTGACAAGGGGCGGTCGCCGCACACGCTGAGCCAGAGCAGGGAGCGATTGACCGCGAGTGCCAAGCTCAGCTCCTTGATCGCGGCGCCGGCGAGTTGATCGCCTGGCAGGAAAAGTCTGGTAAGCGTCGGATCATTTCGCGATAGGCGAGTCAGTTGCGCCACCAGCAAGCCCTGTTTGGCGGCTAGCTGGTCGCTGCTATTGTGGAGTGCATGCGTGAATGCCGTTGCCGCATCCTCGTATTCCCCGCCGGTCAAATCCGCTTCGCCCCGGCGCGTATACACCATGGCCTGGTGATGCTGGCGCCGGGCGATACGCAGCTGTTCCCTGATCACATCCCGCGAGACCGGCAATGCGTGGCCGGCGTCTTGCGGTATGCCTGCGGTACGCGGGTTTCCGCCATAGATAAGCTGTGCAAGATGCGGCTCGAACAGCTGTTGCTCCTGGGTCCTTATGCCGATAAGCAGGGCGCGCGCGAGTCGCTGCTGGGCGATGTCGAACTTGCACCGCCGGTAGGCCTGCATGCCCTCGTGGAATGCGGTTTCCGCCTGTTCGCCTGCCCGTGCGGCATACCGCGGCGACGTCACCTCGAATGGCTTCAGGCACGCGCGGGCGGATGGGGGGAAGCGGGTGGTCAGTGTCAGTCTTACCTGTCCGCTATGGAGAATTGCGCTGGTCAATGCCGTCAGACCGTCTTGGCCAATGCGATTGTTGGCCAGATCCAGCCGGGTCAGCCCGAACGGCCGGTGCAACTGCTCGGCGATAGCACGGGCGCCCATATCGCCGATCTGGTTATGCGCCAGGCCCAGGTATCCCAACTGCCTTGTCTTCGCCAAATAGCTTGCCAACGACTTTGCGCCGCCCGTGCCGATGCCGTTGTCGGCCAGCTTGAGGACTTGCAAGCCCGTTAGCTGTTGCAAAGCGTCGGTCAGCAGCGCCACGCCATGGTCGCCCAGCAAGTTGCGGCTGAGGTTCAGCAGGTACAGGCTCGACAATCGCTTCAAGGCCGGCACGAGCATGGTCATTTCGGCCTTGGCAAGCTGAATGCCGCTCAGATGGAGTCGGATAAGGCAGGCGGGCCTGGCCAGTGCTTCGGTCAATGCGCCGGCTATTCGGGTGTCGGGTGGACAAGGGTTCAGGTAGATGCCGGCTGTGTCCTGGTCGCAGGCTTGCAGCTGATGGAGATTTTCCGGGACGGCCTGCGTGAAGCTTGCCGTGCGGCTGGCGCCTTGCTTGCCCTGCTGCAAATCCTGTTCGAACGCCCAATTCTTTTCGGGTGCAGACTGGCAAGTTTGCTTGCCTGGCGGGAATTGGCGCCAGGCCGCGCCTTGCGACCTTGCCTGGTTCGAACGTTTGGCCTGTTGCGGGGAATTGGGCGGGCTCACGCTCAGCGTGCCTTGGTCGCCGAACACCTTGTGCAAGGGGGAGGAGGGGCTCGGGTCGGGCACAGACTCGGCGAAGTGGGTGGGCGCCCCCTGTTTTTGTGGGATGGGTATGGGGGCGCTGTGCTGATGCGTACCCTTGGCTAGATGCGGTAGGCTCAAATCCATGGAAACATAAGATCTGGTACCGGGGTAGGCCGGCGCTTTTGAAATCGCACACTGATTTCAGGTATCTACCTCATCGGACAGGAAAAGAAAGGGCGGACCGAAGTCCGCCCTTCTTCGTACTACCGTGTCGCTCAGCCCAGCAGGTGTGCAACGCCGGTGCGTTCTTCTTCCAGCTCGGCCAGGGTGAAATCCATCCGTTCGCGCGCGAATGCGTCGACTTCCAGGTTTTCCACGCGGCGGTATTCGCCATTGGCGCAAATGACCGGCACGCCGTACATCACGCCTTCGGGGATGCCGTAGGAGCCATCGGATGGAATGCCCATGGTGACCCACTTGTCGTTGCTGCCCAGCACCCAGTCACGGATATGGTCGATGGCGGCATTGGCGGCCGATGCGGCCGAGGAGAGGCCGCGCGCTTCGATGATGGCGGCGCCGCGCTTGCCGACCTTGGGGATGAAGGTGTCCTTGTTCCAGGCTTCATCGTTGATCCTGGTCTTGAGCGATTCGCCGTTGACCGTGGCAAAGCGGTAGTCGGGGTACATGGTCGGGCTGTGGTTGCCCCATACCACCAGGTTTTCGATATCGGCCACCGCCACGCCGGCCTTGCCAGCCAGCTGGCTGAGGGCGCGGTTGTGGTCCAGGCGCAGCATCGCGGTGAAATTCTTGGCCGGCAGGTCGGGGGCCGACTTCATGGCGATGTAGGCATTGGTGTTGGCGGGGTTGCCGACCACCAGCACCTTGACGTCACGGCTGGCGACCTTGTTCAGGGCAGCGCCCTGGGCGGTGAAGATCTTGGCGTTTTCCAGCAGCAGATCCTTGCGCTCCATGCCGGGGCCACGCGGACGGGCGCCGACCAGCAGGGCGATATCGACATCCTTGAAGGCCACTTCGGCATCGTCGGTGCCGACCATGCCGGCCAGCAGCGGGAAGGCGCAGTCTTCCAGCTCCATCATCACGCCCTTGAGCGCGGCCTGGGCCTTTTCCATCGGCAGTTCAAGCATTTGCAGGATGACGGGTTGATCCTTGCCCAGCATTTCGCCGGAGGCGATACGGAACAAGAGGCTGTAACCGATCTGGCCGGCTGCGCCGGTAACGGCAACGCGAACGGGGTTCTTCATCGTGAGGCTCCTGGAGTCTTCAAGGGGGAAGGGTCGAGGCCGACTGTAGGCCGCATGGCGCGCTGCGCTTGCAACGCGATGCACATATGCCGCAGTACAGCAATCGCCGGAAGTCTAGCATTACAACCCCCTGAAATCACCCGTATTTAGCGTTTGGCCGGCGAATGCTGCATTGCGATCTTGTGTCTTATATAAGACTGGATTGGACAGTTTGGCGACGGTGGCGTATAAAGCGCACAATTCCGCCAAGCCAGATCGTCGCCATGTCCGCCTCAAGCAGCCGTCCCGCGGCTGAACTCCCCGGTCGTCAACCGCTGTATGCCCAGGTGCGCGAGCGCATCGTGCAGGGTATCGAGCAGGGTGAATGGGACGCCGGCGAGGCATTGCCCAGCGAATTTGAACTGGCTGACCGTTTCGGCGTCAGTCAAGGCACCGTACGCAAGGGGCTCGATAGTTTGGTGGGCGAAGGCGTATTGCTGCGGCGGCAAGGCCTCGGCACCTTTATTGCCCAGGTGGACGACGATTGGGGGAAAGCCGAATTGCCCGGCGTTGAACGCGCACTCGATACTTCGCTGGAATTGCTCGCCTGCGCGCGCGGCAATGCCGGCGAGGAAGCGGCCGCGGCGCTGGGTCTGCGGCGCGGTATGGCACTGTTGACGGTCAAGCGCTTGGTGCGGGTGGGCGGGGAGCCCTTCGCGGTAATCGAAAGTTATGTGGCGGCCGACCGTTTCGACGGTTTGGACGCCAGGCGAATCAAGCAGGCCAATTGCAATCTGCGCACCGTGTGGTGGCGCGAGTTCGGTTTACGCGTGGTGTCCAGTTCGCCGCAGTTCCGGGCGGGCGTGGCCGGGCGCGAGGAAGCGAGACTGCTGGGGGTGGATGTCGATAGCCCCCTGTTGGAAGTGGCAAGGATTGCCGGCGGGTTGACCAGCGCGCCGGTGGAGTGGTCGGTGCTGCGCTGCCGTACCGATCGCTACGTGTATCGCGTCTGAGCCGCCGGTTCGGCGTCGCGAGGACGGTTTGAGCAGGGTGGGCCGGACGGTGTGGGCGGATTCATTTGCTACAATCGAAAGGCTTTTGCCCGGCCCCTGTGGAGAAGCGGTTTCAGGGGTGTAGTACCGTACTGTTGGATCAAACAAAAAAAGGAAACGCGTCATGGAGAAAGCAAGGCCCAAGCACCTTGATCTGCCGAAGATCAGGTTGCCTATCCCGGGCATCATCTCAATCCTGCATCGCATCAGCGGTGCGGTGATGTTCCTCGCCATACCGGTCGTGCTCTGGCTGCTGAATGGCTCACTCTCCAGCGAAGCGCAATTCGACGCGTTCCGGGCCTTTGTCGGACACCCGTTGGTCAAGCTGGGCCTGATCGGCTTGCTGTGGGCCTATCTGCACCACGCCTGCGCCGGCATCCGCTTCCTGTTCCTCGATATTCACAAGGGCCTCGAACTCGAAACGGCCCGCTATACCGCCAAGGCCGTGCTGGTCGTCAGCCTTATGCTTACCGCGATTATCGGAGGTGTCCTGTGGTAAATCGCCATGTCATCGGCGCGCACTATGGTTTGCGCGACTGGTTGCTGCAACGTGTCACCGCCGTGGTGATGCTGGTCTATACGGTCGGCCTGGTCGCCTTCCTGGTGCTGGCGGCGGGTGCCGGCTACGAAGGCTGGAAAGCCCTGTTCGGCTGCGGCTGGGTGAGGGTATTGACGACCGTGACCGTGCTGGCCTTGCTGCTGCACGCCTGGGTCGGTATCCGCGATATCTGGATGGATTACGTCCAGCCGCTGAGTATCCGGCTGACCTTGCACGTACTGACGATCCTGTGGCTGGTCGGCAGCTTTGTTTACGCGGTTAAAGTGGTGTGGGGTGTGTAATGGCGAATGTCGCTAAACGTCAATTCGATGCGGTGATCGTCGGTGCCGGCGGCGCCGGTATGCGTGCCGCGCTGCAGCTGTCCGAAGCCGGCCTGAAGACGGCCGTGCTGTCCAAGGTGTTCCCCACCCGCTCCCATACCGTGGCGGCGCAAGGGGGTATTTCCGCTTCGCTGGGCAATGTCCAGGAAGACAAGTGGGAATGGCATATGTACGACACGGTCAAGGGCTCCGACTGGCTCGGCGACCAGGACGCGATCGAATTCATGTGCAAGACCGCGCCGGAAGCCGTGATCGAGCTGGAACACTTCGGCATGCCATTCGACCGGGTCGAATCGGGCCGCATCTACCAGCGCCCCTTCGGTGGCCATACCGCCAATTTCGGCGAAAAGCCGGTTCAGCGCGCCTGTGCCGCCGCCGACCGGACCGGCCATGCCCTGTTGCATACGCTGTACCAGCGTAATGTGCGCGCCAACACCCAATTCTTCGTCGAATGGATGGCGCTGGACCTGATCCGCGATGCCGACGGCGACGTGGTGGGCGTGACCGCGCTGGAAATGGAAACCGGCGAAGTCTATGTGCTGCACGCCAAGGCAGTGTTGTTCGCCACCGGTGGCGCCGGCCGTATCTATGCCGCTTCGACCAATGCCTTTATCAATACCGGAGACGGCCTGGGCATGTGCGCCCGTGCCGGCATTCCGCTGGAAGACATGGAATTCTGGCAGTTCCACCCGACCGGCGTGGCCGGTGCCGGTGTGCTGATCACCGAAGGCGTGCGCGGCGAGGGCGGCATCCTGCTGAACGGCAACGGCGAGCGCTTCATGGAACGTTATGCGCCGACCCTGAAGGACCTGGCCCCGCGTGACTTCGTGTCGCGCTGCATGGCCCTGGAAGTGCTGGAAGGCCGTGGCGCCGGCAAGAACAAGGACCATGTCCTGCTCAAGCTCGACCATCTTGGCCCGGAGGTGATCAATCACCGCCTGCCGTCGATCCGCGAAATCGCCATCAAGTTCGCCGGCGTGGACCCGATCAAGGAACCGATCCCGGTCATCCCCACCACGCACTACCAGATGGGTGGTATTCCCACCAATTACCTGGGCGAGGTGATGGTGCCCAAGGGCGATAACCCGGAAGTACGCATCAACGGCTTCTACGCCGCCGGCGAATGCGCCTGCGCCTCGGTGCACGGCGCCAATCGCCTGGGCACCAATTCCCTGTTGGACCTGGTGGTATTCGGCAAGTCGGCCGGCGACAGCATGATCGACTTTATCCGGCGCGAGCGTCCTAGCCACAAGCCGCTGCCGGAGAACGCCGCCGACTTCAGCCTGTCACGCATTGCCCGTCTGGACAACCAGACCAAGGGCGAGGAAGTGAACGATGTGCGCAGCGCCATGCAAAAGACCATCCAGTTGCGTGCGGGTGTGTTCCGCAACAGCGCCAATATGGCCCTGGGTGTGAAGGAAATCGCCGAAGTGGCGGAACGGGCGCGCTTTACCCAGATCAAGGACAAGTCCAAGGTCTGGAATACCGCCCGGGTCGAAGCCCTGGAAATGGACAATCTGATCGAGGTGGCCGTGGCCACCATGATGGCGGCCGAAGCGCGGCACGAGTCGCGTGGTGCGCATTCGCACGACGACTTCGAAAAGCGCGACGACGACAACTGGATGAAGCACTCGCTGTTCTTCAACCACGACCGTCGCCTCGAATACAAGCCGGTGCATACCAAGCCGCTGACCGTTGATTACATTCCGCCGAAGGAACGTACGTTCTGATCGAACGTGCTGGAGCCCAGACCATGAATATGAAATTCAAGATCTACCGCTACAACCCGGATGTCGATGCGAAGCCGTATATGCAGGACATCGAGGTTGAGCTGGAACCGAGCGACAAGAAGCTGCTCGACGCCCTGGTCCGCCTGAAGGTGGTGGACGACAGCCTGTCGTTCCGCCGCTCCTGCCGCGAAGGCGTTTGCGGTTCGGACGCCATGAACATCAACGGCAAGAACGGCCTGGCCTGCGTGACCGATATCGTCGGCCTGAAGCAGCCGGTCGAAATCCGTCCCTTGCCCGGCCTGCCGGTGATCCGCGACCTGATCGTGGACATGACGCAGTTCTTCAAGCAATACAACTCGATCAAGCCGTATGTGATCAACGACACGCCGCCGCCCTCGCATGAACGGCTGCAAAGCCCCAAGGACCGCGAGGAACTGGATGGCCTGTACGAGTGCATCCTGTGCGCCTGCTGCTCGACCTCCTGCCCGTCGTTCTGGTGGAACCCGGACAAGTTCGTCGGCCCGGCCGGCTTGCTGGCCGCCTACCGCTTTATCGCCGATACCCGCGATACCGCCATCAACGAACGGCTGGACAATCTGGAAGATCCGTACCGGCTGTTCCGCTGCCATTCCATCATGAACTGCGTGGACGTTTGCCCCAAGCACCTGAACCCGACCAAGGCAATCGGCAAGATCAAAGAGCTGATGGTCAAGCGGATCGCCTGACCCATGGCCGAGATGTATACCCAAGCGGACAAGAACCGACTCCGCTGGCGTTCGCGGCGGGGCTTGCTGGAGCTCGATCTGGTGTTCGAACTGTTTCTCGAACACGATTTCGACCGGCTGAGCGCCGCCGAGCTGGACGTCTACCAAGACTTGTTGATGTTGCCGGACATCGATCTGCTAGAACTGGTGGATGGCAAAACCGACACCACGGACATGCGTCTCGCCCCTATCCTGGCGCAGCTGCGGCATTGGCAAGTCGTAAAAAAACAGTAATCCAAGTATCAAGGTTCGCGAACGCGGCCGGCGTTGCCAAGGTGCCGTCCGCTGTTCACCCGAAATTTATTCAGGAGCAATTCCATGGCTGAAGCTTCCAAAGTTACGCTCTCTTATAACGACGGCCAGAACAGCATCGAGCTGCCGGTTCTGAAGGGCTCGCTTGGCCCGGATGTCGTTGATATCCGCACCCTCGGCAAGACCGGCATGTTCACCTATGACCCCGGTTTCCTGGCCACTGCCAGCTGCGAGTCGAGCATCACCTTTATCGATGGCGACCTCGGTCAGTTGTACTACCGCGGCTACCCCATCGAACAGCTGGCCGAGCACAGCGACTACCTGGAAGTTTGCTACCTGCTGCTGAATGGCGAACTGCCCACCCCGGAACAGAAGAAGCATTTCGACTACACGGTGATGCGGCACAATATGCTGCACGACCAGATCCACAACTTCTTCCGTGGCTTCCGCCGCGATGCGCACCCGATGGCCGTGATGGTCGCGGTGGTGGGCGCCTTGTCGGCCTTCTACTCCGATTCGCTCGATATCAACGATCCGCGCCACCGCGAAGTGGCGGCCTTCCGCCTGATCGCCAAGCTGCCGACCATCGCTGCCCAGGCCTATCGCTACAACCGTGGCTTGCCGCTGTCCTACCCCAAGGCCGGCCTGACCTATGCGGAGAATTTCCTGCATATGATGTTCTCGACCCCGGTCGAGGAATACAAGGTCAACCCGATCACCGCCCGCGCGCTGGATCGCATCTTCACCCTGCACGCCGACCACGAGCAGAACGCCTCGACTTCGACGGTGCGCCTGTCGGGTTCGTCCGGTGCCAATCCGTTCGCCTGTATCGCTGCCGGTATCGCCTGCCTGTGGGGCCCGTCGCATGGCGGCGCCAACGAAGCCGTGCTGAAGATGCTGGACGAGATCGGCGACGTCAGCAAGGTGGCCGACTTCATGCAAGGCGTGAAGGACAAGCGCTACAAGCTGATGGGCTTCGGCCATCGCGTATACAAGAACATGGATCCGCGCGCGGCCATCATGCGCGACACCTGCCATGAAGTGCTGAACGACCTGGGCCTGCATGACGATCCGAAGTTCAAGCTGGCCATGGCGCTGGAAAAGATCGCCCTGGAAGACCCGTACTTCATCGAACGCAAGCTGTATCCGAACGTGGACTTCTACTCCGGCATCGTGTTGTCCGCCGTGGGTATCCCCGTCTCGATGTTCACGCCTATCTTCGCCCTGGCCCGTACCGTCGGCTGGATCTCGCACTGGAGCGAGATGATCGGCGATCCAACCATGAAGATCGGCCGTCCGCGCCAGCTGTACACCGGTGCGCCACGTCGCGATTACGTGGCTATCGATAAGCGCAAGTAAGCAGTAGAGGCGCCCGGCTACGGCCGGGCGTCTGTCGTACCGAACCCGTTTCCACAGTTTGTCGTAATCGTCTCGCCCAAGCGCAGCGCTAAAAAAGCACATAAGGCCATCAACATGATGCAAACCTTCCAGAGCCAGTCCTATTTGTTCGGCGGCAATGCCCCGTTCATCGAAGAGCTCTACGAGCAATACCTCGCCGACCCGCAAACGGTGTCGCAAGAATGGCGGGACTATTTCGACAAACTGCAGCAGTTGCCCGGCAATACCGACCGGGATATCCCGCGCGCCTCCATCGAGGAATCGTTTGTCCAGATGGCCAAGCAGCCCCGCGTCGGCGGCCGCAGCGAAGCCGCCGAGAAGGAGGCCATGAAGAAGCAGGTGGCCGTACTCCGGCTGATTTCGGCCTACCGGGTAATGGGTGTGCGCTACGCCACCCTGGACCCGCTCAAGCGCCTGGACCAGCAGCCCCTGGTGGAGCTGGACCCGGCCACCCATGGCCTGACCGATGCCGATATGGCCCGCACCTTCGATTGCGGCAATCTGGCCGGTCCCGAGCGCGATACCCTGGCAAATATCCTGGCCCGCCTCAAGCAGACCTTCTGCGGCAATATCGGCCTGGAATACATGCACATCACCGATTCGGCGCAGCGTCACTGGGTTCAGACGCGCTTCGAGGAATCGCGTTCGGTGCCCAGCTTCAATCGCGACAAGAAGCTGCGCATCCTCAAGCAGATCACCGCCGCCGAAACCCTGGAGCGCTATCTGCACACCAAGTATGTCGGCCAGAAGCGCTTCTCGCTGGAAGGCGGCGAAAGCATGATCGCGGCGCTGGATCACCTGGTGCAGGCATCGGGCGAGAACGGCGTGCAGGAAATGGTCATCGGCATGGCCCACCGTGGCCGTCTGAACGTGCTGGTCAATACCCTGGGCAAGCGCCCGGCCGACCTGTTCTCCGAGTTCGAGGGCAAGTACAGCTACGACCTGCCGTCCGGCGACGTGAAGTACCACATGGGTTTCAGCTCGGACATCCCGACCCCTGGCGGTGCGGTGCACGTTTCGCTGGCCTTCAATCCTTCCCACCTGGAAATCGTCAATCCGGTGGTGGTCGGCTCCGCTCGTGCGCGCCAACAGCGCCGCGGCGACCGCGTCGGCGACCAGGTGATGCCGGTGCTGCTGCACGGCGACTCGGCCTTTATCGGCCTGGGGACCAACCAGGGCACCTTCAACCTGTCGCAGACCCGTGGCTACGGCGTCGGCGGTACCATGCACATCGTCATCAACAACCAGATCGGCTTCACGACCTCGGACACCCGCGATACCCGCTCGTCCCTGTACTGTACCGATATCGCCAAGATGATCGAGGCGCCGATCTTCCACGTGAACGGCGACGATCCGGAAGCCGTCTGCTTCGTGATGCAGGCCGCCATCGACTATCGCCGCAAGTTCCGCCGCGACGTGGTGATCGACCTGGTCTGCTTCCGCAAGCTGGGCCACAACGAGGGCGACGATCCGATGTTGACCCAGCCGATGATGTACAAGCGCATCGCCAAGCACCCCGGCGCGCGCAAGATGTACGCCGACCGGCTGGTGATGGAAGGCCTGCTCAGCGCCGACGAAGCCGATGCGCTGATCAAGGACTACCGTGCCGCGCTTGACAAGGGCGAGCACGTCGAACAAACCACCCTGACCGATTTCAAGCGCAGCTTCGCCATCGATTTCGGCGCTTTCAAGGGCACCCACTGGGCCCACCCGACCGATACCACCCTGAGCGCGGCCGAACTGGGCCGCCTGGCGGAGAAGGTCAACAAGGTGCCGGATGGCTTCAAGCTGCACCCGACCGTGGACAAGGTGCTGGCGGCTCGCCGCGAAATGGGTGCCGGCCGGCAGAACATCGACTGGGGCATGTCGGAAATCCTCGCCTACGGTTCGCTGCTGGAAAAAGGCTATGGCGTGCGCATTTCGGGTGAAGACTCGGGTCGCGGCACCTTCAGCCACCGGCATGCGGTGCTGCACGACCAGAACCGCGAGAAGTGGGATGCCGGCGCGGCCGTGCCGCTACGTAACCTGAGCGAAAACCAGGGCAATTTCCTGGTGATCGACTCCATTCTCAATGAAGAAGCAGTGCTGGCCTTCGAGTACGGCTACAGCTCGTCCGCACCGGACGAACTGGTGATCTGGGAAGCCCAGTTCGGCGACTTCGCCAACGGCGCCCAGGTGGTGATCGACCAGTTCATCACTTCCGGCGAGACCAAGTGGGGCCGTTATTGCGGCCTGACCATGATGCTGCCGCACGGTTACGACGGCCAAGGCCCCGAACATAGCTCGGCACGCCTGGAGCGTTATCTGCAGATGTGCGCCGAGCACAATGTGCAGGTGATCATGCCGTCCGAGGCCAGCCAGATGTTCCACGTGCTGCGTCGCCAGCAGCTGCGGCCTTACCGCAAGCCGCTGATCATCCTGATGTCCAAGCGCCTGCTGCGCTACAAGGATGCGATGAGCTCGCTGGATGCCTTCACCCAGGGCGGCTTCCGTCCCGTCATCGGCGATCCGGTCAATCCGGACACCAAGAAGGTGAAGCGCGTCATCGTCTGTTCCGGCCAGGTCTACTACGACCTGCACAACGCCCGCAGCGAGCGCGAACAGAAGGATGTCGCCATCGTGCGCGTCGAACAGCTCTATCCCTTCCCGACCGATGAATTGAAGGCCGAACTGGGTAAGTACACGGCCGCCAAGGAAATCATGTGGGTACAGGAAGAGCCGAAGAACCAGGGCGCCTGGCACCAGATCCGGCACCGGCTGGAAGCCTGTATGTCGGCCAAGCAGACCTTGTTGTACGCTGGCCGTCCGTCGTCCGCCTCGCCGGCGGTCGGCTATATGAGCAAGCATGCCGCCCAGCTCAAGGCCTTCCTCGACGAAGCCATGAACCTCGCCAAATAAATAAGCACCGCGAGCGGCGGTCCGGCACTCGCGCCGGATCGCCGCTCCAGCCAACCCACAAACCCAACGTAGGCCGCCAACGGAGCCGAATAATATGCTGATCGAAGTCAAAGTCCCCCAACTGCCCGAGTCCGTATCCGAAGCCACCCTTGTCAGCTGGAAGAAGAAGGTAGGCGACTATGTCGAGCGGGATGAAAACCTGATCGACCTGGAAACCGACAAGGTGGTTCTGGAACTGCCCGCCCCGCAAGCCGGTGTGATCGTCAGCCTGGTCAAGGGCGATGGCGCGACCGTGGTCAGCCAGGAATTGATTGCGACCATCGATACCGAAGCCAAGGCTGGCGCTGCCGCACCTGCCGCCGCCGCTCCCGCTCCGGCCGCTGCCGCCGAGCCGAGCCGCGTGGCAGCAGCAGCCGCCGCCGCAGGCGTACCGGAAAACGCCATTGGTTTCGGCACCGCCGTGATGCCGGCCGCCAAGAAGGCCGCCGCCGATGCCGGCGTCGATACTGCCAAGGTCCAGGGCACTGGCCGCGATGGCCGGGTGCTGAAGGAAGATGTCGTGGCTGCCGCTGCCAAGCCGGCTGCCGCCAAGCCGGCCGCGCCAGCTGCCCCGGCCGCCGCCGCACCCGCCATGGGTGACCGCGCCGAGCAGCGCGTGCCGATGTCGCGCCTGCGCCAACGCGTGGCCGAGCGCCTGCTGGAATCGCAAGCCACCGCCGCCATCCTCACCACCTTCAATGAAGTGAACATGAAGCCGGTGATGGAACTGCGCAACCGCTACAAGGACAAGTTCGAAAAGGAACACGGCATCAAGCTGGGTTTCATGGGCTTCTTCGTCAAGGCTGCCGTACACGCCCTGAAGAAGTACCCCATCGTCAACGCCTCGGTGGATGGCAGCGATATCGTCTACCACGGCTACTATGATATCGGTGTGGCCGTGGGTAGCCCGCGCGGCCTGGTGGTGCCGGTGATCCGCAATGCCGACCAGCTGAGCCTGGCGCAGATCGAAAAGCAGATCGCCGATTTCGGTAAGCGCGCGCAGGAAGGCAAGCTGACCATGGATGAGCTGACCGGTGGCACCTATACCATCTCCAATGGCGGTACCTTCGGTTCGATGATGTCCACGCCTATCATCAACCCGCCGCAAAGCGCCATTTTGGGCATGCATGCCACGCGCGAACGCGCCATGGTCGAAAACGGCCAAGTGGTGGTCCTGCCGATGATGTACCTGGCCCAGTCCTACGATCACCGCATCATCGACGGCCGCGAAGCCGTGCTGTCGCTGGTGGCGATCAAGGAAGCCATCGAAGACCCGGCGCGCCTGTTGCTGGATATCTGATCGGTCCCGAGCGGCCGGGGGCGGGCTTAGCCCGCCCGATTGCAACGGCGGGCCAGGCCCGCCTTACGTATTGGTGAAATCTATGTCCCAACAATTCGACGTCGTCGTGATCGGCGGCGGACCCGGCGGTTATGTCGCAGCCATCCGCGCCGCCCAACTCGGCTTCAAGACAGCCTGTATCGATGCCACCAGCAATGCCGAAGGCAAGCAAAGCCTCGGCGGTACCTGCCTGAACGTCGGCTGCATCCCCTCCAAGGCGCTGCTGCAATCGTCCGAGAACTTCCATCATGCCGCCCACAGCTTTGCCGACCATGGCATCAGCACCGGTACGGTCAAGATGGATGTGGCGCAGATGCTCAAGCGCAAGGAAGAGATCATCGCCAAGAACACCGGCGGTATTGCTTTCCTGTTCCGTAAGAACAAGGTGACCAGTTTTCACGGTACCGGCGCCTTCAAGTCCAAGAATGGCGACAAGTATGTGCTGGAAGCCAAGCTGGCCGACGGCAAGACCGAACTGATCGAAGCCAGCCATGTAATCGTGGCCACCGGCTCAAGCGTGCGCCAGTTGCCCGGCGTGACCATCGATAACAAGCTGGTGCTCGATAATGAAGGTGCGCTGGCCATCCCCGCCGTGCCTAAGCGTCTGGGCGTGATCGGCGCCGGCGTGATCGGCCTGGAAATGGGTTCGGTCTGGAAGCGTCTGGGCTCGGAAGTGACCGTGCTGGAAGCCATGCCGACCTTCCTCGGCGCCGCCGACGACCAGGTCGCACGCGAAGCATTGAAATTCCTGACCAAGGACACCGGCCTGGTGATCAATACCGGTGTAAAGATCGGTGAGATCAAGGTCGGCAAGAAAGATGTCACCGTCAACTACGTCGATGCCGCCGGTGCCGAGCAGAAGGCGGTCTACGACAAGCTGATCGTTTCCATCGGCCGTATCCCGAATACCGCCGGCCTGAATGCCGACGCCGTCGGCCTGAAACTGACCGAGCGCGGCCAGGTGGAAGTGGACGACGATTGCCGTACCAACCTGCCCAATGTCTGGGCGGTGGGCGACGTGGTGCGTGGCCCGATGTTGGCGCACAAGGCTTCGGAAGAGGGTGTGGCGGTGGCCGAGCGTATTGCCGGCCAGCATCCGCACGTCGATTTCAATACCGTGCCGTGGGTGATCTACACCAGTCCGGAAATCGCCTGGGTGGGCAAGACCGAGCAGCAGCTCAAGGCCGAAGGCACCGAGTACAAGAAGGGGCAATTCCTGTTCTCGGCCAATGGCCGCGCGCTGGCATTGGGCGAGGCCAAGGGCTTCGTCAAGATGTTGGCCGACAAGAAGACCGACCGCATCCTGGGCGTCCATATCGTCGGTCCATTCGCTTCCGAACTGATTTCGGAAGCGGTTGTGGCGATGGAATTCAGCGCCTCGTCTGAAGACATCGCCCGTATCGTTCACGCGCATCCATCCTTGTCCGAAGCGCTGCACGAAGCGGCGCTGGGCTGTGACGGCCGTACCCTGCATAGCTGAACGATTTTAAAGGGCGGGAACCTTGGTCGGTTGCCGCCCTATCAAGCAAATCTCTCAAAAAGGGAAAACATAATGAATCTGCACGAATACCAAGCGAAAGATCTGCTGGCGAAATATGGCCTGCCTGTACAAAAGGGCATTCTGGCCAACACGCCGGAAGAAACCGCCAACGCCTTCCGTTCCATGGGTGGCAAGTTCGCCGTGGTAAAGGCGCAGGTACATGCCGGTGGTCGCGGCAAGGCTGGCGGCGTCAAGGTCGTGAAGAGTGCCGAAGAAGCTGCCGATGTCGCCAAGACCTTGCTGGGCAAGCGTCTGGTGACTTACCAGACCGATGCCAAGGGCCAGCCGGTCGGCTCGCTGCTGGTATGCGAAGATATGTATCCGGTGCAGCGTGAACTGTACCTGGGCGCCGTGGTGGACCGTTCCACCCGCAGCATCGTCTTTATGACTTCCACCGAAGGCGGCGTGGAAATCGAAGAAGTCGCGCACAACACCCCGGAAAAGATCATCAAGACCGTGGTCGATCCGCTGGTTGGCCTGCAGCCTTACCAGGCACGCGAAGCCGGCTTTGCGCTGGGCTTGGACGAAAAGCAGATCAAGCAGTTCACCGGCCTGATGATGGGCGCCTACAAGGCTTTCGTGGAAAACGATTTCGCCCTGTTCGAAATCAACCCGCTGGCCATCCGTGGCGACGGCACCCTGTGCTGCGTGGATGCCAAGATCGGCATCGACTCCAATGCCGCTTTCCGCCTGCCGTCCATCGTGGCGCTGCGCGACAAGTCGCAAGAGAATGAGCGCGAGCTGAAGGCTTCCGAGTTCGATCTGAACTACGTCGCCCTGGAAGGCAATATCGGCTGCATGGTGAACGGCGCCGGCCTGGCCATGGCGACCATGGACATCATCAAGCTGAAGGGCGGCCAACCGGCCAACTTCCTGGACGTGGGCGGTGGCGCCACCAAGGAACGCGTGATCGAAGCCTTCAAGCTGATCCTGGCCGACGAATCGGTCAAGGGCGTGCTGATCAACATCTTCGGCGGCATCGTCCGTTGCGACATGATCGCCGAAGCCATCATCGCCGCCGTGAAGGAAGTGAACGTGACCGTGCCGGTCGTGGTTCGCCTGGAAGGCAACAATGCGGAGCTGGGCGCCAAGATTCTGAACGAATCCGGCCTCAAGCTGACCTCGGCACAAGGCCTGAACGACGCCGCCGAGAAGATCGTGGCCGCCGTCGCCATGCTCGCTTAATCACCCGCACAGAATCAGGAGTTATTCAATGAGCGTTCTAGTCAACAAGAACACCAAGGTGCTGGTACAAGGCTTCACCGGCAAGAACGGTACCTTCCACGCCGAACAGGCGCTGAAGGTCGGCACCAAGGTCGTCGGCGGCGTGACCCCCGGCAAGGGCGGCAGCGAGCATCTGGGCCTGCCCGTCTTCAACACCATGCGCGATGCCGCCAAGGCAACCCAGGCCGACGCTTCGGTCATCTATGTACCGGCGCCTTTCGCCAAGGATTCCATCCTGGAAGCCATCGATGCCGGCATCAAGCTGATCGTCTGCATCACCGAAGGCGTGCCCACCATCGATATGCTGTACGTCAAGCGCGCTGTCGATGAAGCCGGTATCCGCCTGATCGGACCGAACTGCCCCGGCGTCATCACCCCGGGCGAGTGCAAGATCGGCATCATGCCGTGGCATATCCACAATCCAGGCCGTATCGGCATCGTGTCGCGTTCCGGCACGCTGACCTACGAAGCCGTGGCGCAGACCACCGCCTTGGGCCTGGGCCAGTCCACCTGTATCGGTATCGGCGGCGACCCCATCCCAGGCACCAGCCATATCGATGCGCTCAAGCTGTTCCAGGACGATCCCGATACCGACGCCATCATCATGATCGGTGAAATCGGTGGCTCGGCCGAAGAAGAAGCGGCCGAATTCGCCAAGGCCTATGTGACCAAGCCAGTGGTCGGCTACATTGCCGGCGTCACTGCCCCCAAGGGCAAGCGCATGGGCCACGCCGGTGCCATCATCTCCGGCGGCAAGGGTACGGCCGAAGAGAAGTTCGCGGCTTTCGAGCGTGCAGGCATCGCCTACACCCGTAGCCCGGCCGAAATCGGCAAGACCATGTTCGAGCTGCTGAAAAGCAAGGGCATGATCAAGTAAGACGGCAGTATCGGTAACAAACGGCAACGCCACCTTAGGGTGGCGTTGCCGTTTGTGGTTCTCCCCGGCCTTCCGTGCCTGCTTGAATCCAGCGGGGGCGGCAAAGAGTGGTGATGAATATCGGAGCGAACGCTGTGAAAAGAATCAAAGCGGCGTGGGCGTTCAGGATTGCCGCTCCCTTAAGGCACTATCTTCCGATAGCGTATAGGCGTGTAATCCGCCAACTCCACCGCGGAATAGGTCGTTTCGCAAACGCCCCCGCAACTGACCGAGGATTCCAGCATCTTGAAGCGGATATCCGTTCCACTGCTCCGGCCGATATAGAGCCGGGCATGGTGTTGGCGCCAGACCAGGGCATCGCCGGGTTCCAGGGCCTCCAGCGAGGGGAGCGGCGTCGATACCCTGAATAGCGCATCGGTGGTGTGATGAGGTATGCCCCATGCATTGGAGACGTAGCCGGAGCAATCCACGCCGGTTGCGATACGCGTGATGCAAAACCTTCTGTGCGGGTCGCGGCAGCTACAGATATCGCCGGCCAGCGCACCCTTGGCGATCCTTTTCCGGAATTGCTCCGGCGAGTTGTCGCCACCCCATTGGTAGGGCATGGCGGTAATCTCCTGGCCCTGGCGGCCCTCGAGCTGCTTTGGACGTTGCCAGTACTTGCCAGCCCCGACATCGCATTCAGAGGGTATGTTGGGGTGGGCATAGTTTCGTTCGCCCAGTACCCAGGTCATGCTGAGATACCGATAAGCCTCGGCCAGTACATCGCCGCGAGGGCGGGGCGGGTAGCCATCCAAGGACTGCGGCGGCAGCGCGCCATTCTCCTGCGCACTCTGCTCGCGGAAGGCTTGCTCCAGTTCATCGTCCGATTGCTGTTCGTCCTGAGGCGTCACCACGGGCGGCGCCGGCCGATGCAACACGGCGTCCTCGGGCGAGGTCAGCTCAAGTGGCAGCAGGAAGGCTTGCTTGCCCGCGGCGCCTTGGAAATAGGCCCGGCCGTCCGGCGCAAGGGCCACATACCGTGCCGGGAGTTGCTCGGCCAGCTCGGTGGGTACGCGGACCAACCGGGACAACCGTCCCTCCGGGGTGAAGCGTCCGACCCAGGCAGTGGGACGAGGCTCGGACAGTTCCTCCCACCAGAGCAGGATGGCGCCATCGGCAAGTGTTTGTACGCCATTTACCGAAGCCGCTTTTCCGCCCAGCAGGGAAGGTAGACCCACCCGCCAGTCCCGTCCAGCCGCGCCCCGGCCCGATGTAAACAGGGTGCCGTCGCTGCTACGTTCAACCTTGAATGAGGGTGGCTGGCGGCGCACGAGGTAAGTGCCTGCCGGCAAATCGCGTGGCGGGATCTGCCAGGCGATCTTCCCGCCCGCCGCGACCGCTACCGTGTCGACCTCGGCCAGTATTTCCCCCTGGCGTGAAAGCAATGCAAGCAAGCCGTTTTCCACCTTCAGGGAAGTGGCCTGGCCGGCTATTTTCGGTAGGGGGATTTCATCGGTGTGCCCCCCGTCCACCGCCACGCGCAGCAAGCGCTGCCGGACGACATCGAGCGTAGCCAGGTTGGCGGCATCCAGCATGACAATACCACCCGGACCGATACCGGCTTGATCCGGCTCGTTCGGCACGACGGATAGTGATGGCAGCAACAGCTTTTCGGCAGCCATGGTCGGCGTGGCGTAATTGAGGATGGCCAGCATGGCTACGTGACGAAAAGCCGTTGCCAACAAGCGGCGAGTCTTCAACATATTCGTCTCCATCTAACAGGGTTTAGGTCCCGATGGAGGAGGCTCGCTTTGCCGGGCGCTATCGCATAAAGACGTGACTATCAAAAACCGCCGCATCTCTTGGCGATGCCTGGCCCCGCCAGTGCGAACGGCCGTGGGTAAGACGCCTTGCCAAACGGCCCCGCATACGCTCAAATTCACCGTCGGCCATCCGGCCTAAACGAGATTTCTTGCCATGAAAAATCTGCTCGTCCTGTGTTCCCTGCTGGCTGGCCTGTATTCCCACGCCGGCGAGATGCCCTACAACGAGTCCAGCGATGCCAAGCGAGATGTCAAACAGGCGCTGATCGAGGCCGCCAAGGCGAAAAAGCCGGTATTGCTGGTATTTGGCGCCAACTGGTGCGAGGACTGCCGGGCCTTGGATACTTCACTCAAGACCGACAGGAACGCCAAGCTGATGGCCGAGGAGTTCAAGGTGGTGAAGATCGATGTCGGCCGCTTCGACAAGAACCTCGATCTGGACACGGTCTACGGCAATCCCATCAAGAAGGGCATACCCGCCGTGGTGGTATTGGCGCCGGATCAGCGGGTCCTGTACGCCACCCGGGCCGGCGAGTTGGCCAATGCGAGGGGAATGGACGCGGCAGGGGTGTATGGATTCTTTCACCGCATCGTTGAAGAGGCGGCCAAGCCGGCTAAGTAAACCGGGGACATTCCGGAGAAGTTCGGATAATTTCGCCTTGGCATCAACTATACAGATTGCTTGGAACATGTTTTTTCCCATCCAAGTCTGACCTTAGGCCGGCGCATCCAACCCCGCCGGCGCCTGGTCCGCCAACGCACGCTGCCAGGCATGCTCATAGCCCGCTTCCAAAGCGCGGATAGTGGCGGCGGTATCGAACAGCGGGCAATCGAGGCGCTGGCTGGCCAGCCGCTTGCGCAATGCCGCCAGTTCGTCGGGCTGCCGTGCCAGCCGTCGTGCCAATGCGGCATAGTCGGCCAGCGTGGTGGTGACCAGCTCCGGCAAGCCGGCTGCAAGGAGGCAGCTGGCGGCCACCCGGCTGGCGAAGCTGTCCGCCGTGCAGGTCAGCAAGGGCAGGCCGGCCCAGAGAGCGTCGCTGGCCGTGGTATGGGCATTGCAGGGGAGGGTGTCGAGCGCCAGGTCGGCCAGGGCCAGGCGCGACAGGTGCTCCGCTTGCGGTAGCGGCGGCGCGAAGATCAAGCGCGCGGCTGGTACGCCCCGGCGTTCCGCTTCGTGCTGCAGGCGGCGCCGCTGGCGGGGGTGTCCGTCGAGCAGCCAGAGTATGCTGCCCGGCGTGTCGCGCAGGAGCCGCATCCAGAGATCGAACAGGCCGGGCAGAATCTTGTAGTGCTGATTGAAGCAGCAGAAGACAAAGGCGTCTTCGGGCAGTCCGGCTGCCTGGCGGTTGGAGGGAGGTGCGATGGCACGTGCCCGGTCGTTGATCTGGTAGCTGTGCGGCAAGCGGATGATGGACTCGCTGTAATGCTGTTCCATCCCCGGTGGTATTACCGTGGCATCCGCGATCAGATAGTCGCACCAGTCGGCGCCCAGTGTGCCGGGGTAGGCCAGGTAATGCATCTGGACCGGCGCCGGCCGCCAGGCCAGTACGTCGCAGCGGCTGGCACGGGTCCAGCCCTTCAGATCGACCAGGATATCGATGCCGTCCGATCGAATGCGTTGCGCCAGCGCCTGGCTATCCAGGTGCCGTACCGCTACGAATCGGTCAAAGCCGGCATCCAGGCGGGCACGCAGGGCGGAGCCATCGTTTTCGCCGTGGTCGTAGCCGAAAACCTCGAAGCGCGTACGGTCATGGCCGGAGAAGAGGCCCGCGCTTAGCCAGGCAGTGGCATGGGTATGGAAATCGCCGCCCAGGTAGCCCAGGCGGATACGTTCACCTTGGGCCGTGGGGCGGGCCGGTAGCGGCGTGGGCCGGTAGCTGCGGGCCCAGCGGCGGGCAATCGACAGCTGCCGGGCGGGATCGCTATCCAGCGCCAGCATGGCAAAGGGTGAGATGCGGGCAGCGGGATGGGCGGCCAAGGCCGTGCCTAGCTCGGCCATCTTCCGCTCCAGGCCATCCCATTCGAGCCCATGCAGCCGCATCAGCAAGGCGCCCGAGATGGCTTCCGCATAGTCGGGCCGCAGCATGGCGGCCCGCTCGTAGGCGGTCAGCGCCTCCGCGTATAGCGATTGCTCCTGCAGCAGCGCGGCGTAGTTCTTCCAGGCGATGGCATACTGCGGATCCAGCTCGATGGCGCGGCGGAAGTGGTGCATGGCCTGGGCGACCATGCCATTTTGCTGCAGCAGGGCGGCGTAATTGTTGTGCACGCGTGGCTGGCGCTCGTCCAGGCGCAGCGCATGCCGATACGCGGCCGCCGCCGCCTCGCCCTTGCCCAGATGGTGGGCGTGCATGCCCAGCTGATTCCAGGCTTGCGGCCATTCCGGCCGCAGGGTGGCGGCCCGGCGGTAGGCGAGGTGGGCAGCCGGATGCCGCTCCAGCCCATGCCAGATCTCCCCGCATGCCAGCTGCAGGTCCGCATCTTCCGGCGCCAGGCCTTGCGCCCGTGTTACCCATTCCGCCGCCTGCGCCGGTCTGCCGGCTTGCCAGGCCAGTTGGGCGCGCAACAGCCACGCTTGCGCACGGCCCGGATATTTCTCCGTCACCATGGCGGCAAAGTTGTCGGCGGCGGCGTGGTCGCCGGCCGCTTGGCGTTGCCGGGCCAGGTCCAGCAGTTCGGTGTCCGAAAGAGAAGCGTTCATCGCGCGGATTTTAGCCACCCGGGCGTAAAAAAACTCAGTGACAGGTGAGTTGTACTCCAAAAATTGGACACAGCTCCAACCTTTTAGGTGACATTCTGCGCCCATACCTGCGTAGCAGACCTATATCAATAGATCCTCCAATTTCTGATCATTCATCCCAAGAGAAGTGAATTGCTTGGCCCTGACAGCTTTTTTCCTCAAGCTAATGTTGCTGTTGGACAGGGGGCAAAACTACGCCCAGTCCAGATGGTTGGGGAAATGGATATTGGGGAGCAGGCAGGTCCATCAACTTCGCTTTCGTTGCTGCTGACACATGCTCACATAAGCCATGCTGTTGCCCTCCATAGGAATGGAGATAGGGAGCAATCAGGTCGAATCCCCGAGCATCTTGTGCTTCATCGCGACGAAAGATCCAATAGGCCACGAGGTCGGCAAGCTGGATCAATCTGGATGCTTTCGAATCAATGAACAGTGGTACCTCGGCAAAGTTTCTCAATTTCCCATTTGCATGGCCTGCATGCTTAAAATGATGGCTGAGGAACTGCACGTTATTCTCGAAGTCTGCGCGATCAAAGATTACCAGCCCGCGTGCAGCCTCACCTTTGTTGTGGTATCGCGAAGCAAGATAGCCATCGAACTGGGTGGCTACGGCTTCAAATGCCATAGGTATGACGTGCTGCGAATTTGGGACCAGCTGTTTTTCGATGACAGCGGCGAACACTTTTACCCGCAGTTGGGTACTGGACAGGAGGTGTAGCGCATCCACCACTGCTTGGACTCGGTCACTGGGTGAGAAGCGCTTCCATCCGTCACTGCCGCTTCGCATTGGATTGGCGTGGAGCTCCACATTCTCTGGTTGCGCAGGGTCAAAGCGAGCAGCGATTGGTGTCAGATGGTTATCCAACCAATGCGTCTGTCGCTCGAAAACACAGATACCACCCATCACAAAGAATTGCTGGGACTTGTCTGTCGGGGAACCCGAATCATCCAGATAGAGCAGGTACACGAGCGCTCCATATAGCTAAAGGCCGCACCAGGCGGCCTTTAGACGATATCGGTTAGTTGGGTGAGGCAATCGCTCAGCGCACCGCGATAACATTGGTCGGTGCTCCCAACCTGGGCCTGACCATACGCTATTTCTCTTTTTTGATCAACCATGCGTGTTACATCCAGGCCGGTACGTTCGAGAGAATACATGGCGTCATCAGTACAAAACTAAATGGGCTGAGTCCTGTGCGGTACAGAACTCAGCCCTTTGCGGCTTGATCCGCTTTCCTAACCGCCCAACTTCTTTGGACAGTTCAAGGGTCGCGGGTTTCTTGCCTCACGTAAATATATAAATTCAATCCACGTGGTAGTTCGGCGCTTCCTTGGTGATCTGCACGTCATGCACATGCGATTCACGGATGCCGGCCGAGGTGATCTCGACGAACTCGGCCCGTTCGTGCACTTCCTTGATGGAACCGCAGCCCAGATACCCCATGGAGGAGCGCAGGCCGCCCATCAGCTGGTGGATAGCGGCGGTCAGCGTGCCCTTGTACGGTACGCGGCCTTCGATGCCTTCCGGCACGAATTTGTCCGGCTTGCTGGTGGTGTCCTGGAAGTACCGATCGCTGGAGCCTTGCTGCATGGCGCCCAGTGAACCCATACCGCGATAGCTCTTGTAGGAGCGGCCTTGGTACAGTTCGACTTCGCCCGGTGCTTCTTCGGTGCCGGCGAACAGGCCGCCCAGCATGACGCAATGCGCGCCGGCCGCCAGGGCCTTGGCGATATCGCCGGAGAAGCGGATGCCGCCGTCGGCGATCAGCGGTACGCCGGTACCGGCCAGGGCGTCGGCCACATTGGCCACGGCACTGATCTGCGGTACGCCAACGCCGGCCACGATACGGGTGGTACAGATCGAACCCGGGCCGATACCGACCTTGACGCCGTCGGCGCCGGCATCGACCAGCGCCAGCGCGCCGGAAGCGGTGGCGATATTGCCGCCGATCAGCTGCACATCGGGGAAGTTGCGCTTGACCCATTTGATACGGTCCAGCACGCCTTGGCTGTGGCCGTGCGAGGTGTCCACCACCAGTACGTCCACGCCGGCTTCGACCAGGCCGGCAACCCGCTCTTCGGTATCGCCGCCGGTGCCTACCGCGGCGCCTACCAGCAACTGGCCCAGGCTATCCTTGGCCGCATGGGGATGCTCGACCGTCTTGATGATGTCCTTGACCGTGATCAGGCCCTTGAGCTGGAAGGCTTCGTTCACCACCAGCACGCGCTCGAGGCGGTGGGTGTGCATCAGCTCGCGGGCTTCGTCGATGCTGGCGCCTTCGCGCACCGTCACCAGCTTGGCCTTGGGCGTCATGATGGAAGAAACCGGTGCATCCAGGCGGGTCTCGAACCGCAGGTCGCGGTTGGTGACGATGCCGACCACCTGGCCATTGGCTTCCACGACCGGCAGGCCGGAGATGCGGTACTGGCTGGTCAGGGCCAGGACTTCCCGCACCAGCATATCGGGGCGAACCGTGACCGGATCCTTTACCACGCCGGATTCGTAGCGTTTGACCTTGGAGACTTCCGCCGCCTGTTGCTTGGGCGACATATTCTTGTGCACGATGCCGACGCCGCCTTCCTGAGCCATGGCGATGGCCAGACGGGCTTCGGTAACGGTATCCATGGCGGCCGAGATCAACGGCAGATTGATGCGGAGATTGCGCGTGAGCTGGGTCGAGAGATCGACATTGCGCGGCATCACAAGGGAGTGAGCGGGGACGAGCAGGACGTCGTCGAAGGTCAGCGCTTTTTGAATGACACGCATTGCTTAAGTCCTTTGCGGCAAAAATCGATTATACCGTAATTCGCCAAATGCTCCGACCCACAAGCACAATTCACACCGGGAATACCGCGTGCAGAGCCATTCACGGCGTATGCCGGCCGCGCCATGCACTATGCTGAGCGTGCAAGGTTGGCGAGCGAAAACCAAAAAGAGGGTCTGCGTTTGGAAACGAACAACCTTATCGGGCTGGTAATGTCGGGCGGGGGAGCCCGTGCCGCTTATCAGGTCGGGGTACTGCGCGCCATTGCCAAGATGCTGCCCAAGGACGCGCCTAATCCGTTCCAGATTATTTGCGGGACCTCGGCCGGCGGAATCAATGCGGCTGCCCTGGCGGCCGGCGCGCGGCAGTTTCGCAAGAGCGTCTGCAAGCTTGAATACGTCTGGAAGAACTTCCATGTGGACGAGGTGTACCGCACCGATGTCCGCACCATGTTGCGCCAATTCGGGCATTGGGTGAGTTCCCTGCTGTTTGGCGGCTTTGGCCGCCACAATCCGCGTTCCTTTCTCGATAATACGCCGCTGGACGGGCTGCTGCAGCGGCTGATCGATTTCGACGATATCGACCGGGCCATCGAAGCCGGCGCCTTGACCGCCTTGTCCATCACCGCTTCGGGTTACAACTCCGGTCAATCGGTATCCTTTTTTCAGGGCGTGTCCAGCTTGGAAGGGTGGAACCGGGTACAGCGGCTGGGTTGCCGCTCCAAGATCGAGATCAAGCACCTGTTGGCGACCTCGGCCATCCCTTTTGTTTTTCCGGCGGTCCGCATCAACCGTGAATGGTTTGGCGACGGTTCGGTACGGCAGGTGGCGCCGATCAGTCCGGCACTGCACCTGGGCGCCCACAAGGTGCTGGTGGTGGGTGTTTCGACCGCGCGCGAACCGAGCACCGAACGCTTGTATGTACCGACCTATCCAACCCTGGCCCAGGTGGCCGGCCATCTGATGAATAGCGTGTTTATCGACGGCATGGAGGTGGATCTGGAACGGATCACCCGGGTGAACCACACGATTTCGTTTATTCCGGAGGAAAGGCGCAAAGACGGGGTGAATCTCAAAAAGGTGGAAATGCTGGTCATTTCGCCCTCGAAGCCATTGGAGCAGATCGCCTCCCGCCACACCGGACATTTCCCTTGGACGCTGCGCTTTGTACTGGGAGGCTTGGGCGCCTTGAAGCGGCAGGGTTCGGTGCTGACCTCCTATCTGCTGTTCCACCGGCATTACACCCGAGATTTGATCGAACTTGGTTATAACGACGCGATGCGTCGGCGCGACGACATCGTGCGGTTTCTCGGCTATGATCCAGCCGCGCTTGCGCCCCATGAGGACTGATGCCGTGTTCCGCCGCCTGGCTTTGCTCTCCCTGCTATCGATACTGGTTGCCTGCGCCGGCTTCCCGCGCGGCAAGCTGGCCGCGGTCGCGGTGCCGCCCGGTACCAAGGTATTGCGCGCGCCGGCCGATTGGGGCGAATTGGCGCGCGATGCCGCTTTTCGCATGTCGCAGCGTGCCTCGCAGCTGAAGGACATGGGCCAGAAACCGATTTTCGTCAGCGAACCCGCCAAGCCCACCCCGTTCGCGCTGGCCTTGCGCCAGTATCTGCAAAGCAATCTTACCGAGCTCGGCCTGACCGTGGCGCAGCGCAAGGGTGAGGGCATGCTGATGCTGGACGCCGATGTGCAGTCGGTACGGTTGGCCAGCGGCCTGCAAGTGGTGGTGACCACGGCCATAGGCAACGGCAGCCGCTACCTGTTCCGCGGTACCGAGGCTTATGCCGTTGACCAGGCCGATGTGAAACTCTATGACGAGTCGCTATTGCCGCCACCTCCCGCGCCGCCCGATCCGCCCACGCCGGTCAAGCGCATCAATGTGACGGGGGCCTGAGCATGCGCGCCCTGTTGCTTTGCTGCCTGCTGTTGTCCGCCTGTGCCAGCTACCAGGCAGGGGCCAAGAATCCGCTGATCCGCGCCAGCTATGATGCCGCCGATAGGCTGGCGGCCATGGCTTATCCCATCGTCAAGGTGGACCAGCCGGTGATTGTCGCTACCTTCGTCAATATCGATCAATTGACCACGACTTCGACTTTCGGCCGTATGCTGGCCGAACAGGTGGCCAGCCGCCTGCTCTATCATCGCTACCCCATTATCGAGCTCAAACTGCGCGGCAGTGTGTTCGTGCGTGAAGGGCGAGGTGAACTTCTGCTGTCGCGCGAGGTCAAAGACATCAGCCAGGCGCACAATGTGCAGGCCGTCGTGGTAGGAACCTATGCAGTGACCCAGGACAAGATTTTTCTTAACCTCAAGGTGGTACGGCCGCTGGATAACCGCGTATTGGCTGCCCATGACCTGGCCATCGACCTTGACGATACCACTCGGGCGATGTTCGTCTCCGACGACGCCGTCTGACTCCTTCCCTTTCCTACACCTCCTCCCATTGCCATGACCCAGTTGAATTACCGTATCGGCTTCCTAGCCATTTCCCTCGCCTGCGCGGGCATGATGGGTTTTGCCCTTTACCTTCAGCACTACCAGTATTTGAATCCCTGTCCCCTGTGCATGTTTCAGCGGGTTTTCGTCGTAGCGGTGGGCGCGGTCGCCTTGCTGGGCGCCCTGCACGGTCCGGGGGTATGGCGCCACCGGGTCTACGCCGGGCTTTGCGCGCTGCTGGGGCTGGCCGGGCTGGGTGTCGCCGTGCGGCATACCGTGCTGCAGTACTGGCCGCCCGAATATCTGCCCAGCTGTGGCGCCGGTGTCTTCCAGATGCTGGAGAAGTCCCCTTGGGGCGAGGTGGCCGTGACCGTGCTGAAAGGCAGTGGCGAATGTGCGATCATCGAATGGCGCTTGCTGGGGCTGTCCTTGCCCGGCTGGACCGGCCTCTGCTTTGCCGGTCTGGTGGTGGCTGCGATCCTGTTGGCGCGTAAACGCAAGCCATGAGACAAGTGGACGGATTCGCGCCCTTCGCCTGATCGCCCAAAAAACAGCCGCCCCGCCAATTGACCTGGCGGGGCGGCTGTTTTTCAAAGGGCTGGAGGTGTCGCGCTTACTTCAGCATCTTCCACAGGAAGCTGTACTCCAATGCGGTCATATCCGCCTTCTGCTTGTTGTCCGCCGCGCCGGCATGGCCAC
Source organism: Chitinimonas arctica (assembly GCF_007431345.1). Classification (NCBI taxonomy): domain Bacteria; kingdom Pseudomonadati; phylum Pseudomonadota; class Betaproteobacteria; order Neisseriales; family Chitinibacteraceae; genus Chitinimonas; species Chitinimonas arctica. The sequence goes on from NZ_CP041730.1 coordinate 4,581,485, forward strand.
CCTCGGTATTCTCGTAGTACCAGGTGTTCTTGATGCCCATGGCCTGCATCTTGGCCATCATCTTGCGGGCATGGCCTGGATGGACGCGGTCGTCGCGGGTCGAGGTGGTGAACAGGATGTTCGGGTATTGGCCACCCTTTTTCAGGTTATGGTAAGGCGAGTACTTGCGGATAAAGGCCCATTCGGCAGGCTTGTCGGGATTGCCGAACTCGCCCATCCACGAAGCACCGGCCAGTAGCTTGCTATAGCGCTGCATGTCCAGCAGGGGTACCTGGCAGACCACCGCGCCGAATAGATCGGGACGCTCGGTCATCATCACGCCCATCAGCAGGCCGCCATTGCTGCCGCCCATGATGCCCAGCTTCTTCGGCTGGGTGATCTTGCGGGCGACCAATTGCTCCGCCACCGCGATAAAGTCGTCGTAAGCACGCTGCCGGTTGCCCTTCAGCGCCGCCTGGTGCCAGCGCGGCCCGAATTCGCCGCCGCCACGGATATTGGCGACCACATACACGCCGCCTTTTTCGATCCAGGCCTTGCCGGCGCCGGCCGAATACCAGGGGGTCATGCTCACTTCAAAACCGCCATAGCCGTACAGCAGGGTGGGATTGCTGCCATCGAGCACCATGCCCTTCGGCTTGACGATAAAGTAGGGGATCTTGGTGCCGTCCTTTGAGGTCGCTTCGTCTTGGGCGATCTCGAAATTGCTGGCGTCGAAGAAAGCCGGGCGCTGCTTGAGCAGTTCGCGCTCATCCGTGCCGGCGTGGGCCAGATAGAGGGTGTCGGGGGTGAGGAAGTCGACATGGGTCAGGAAGTAGTCGTCGGACTCGTCCTCATCCACCGCGGTGACGCCCAGGCTGCCGAAGGAGGGGGCCGCTACGCTGCGGCTCTGCCACTTGCCTTGCTCGAATCGCCATTCCTCGATCCGGCCCTTGACCTTGTCCAGCACGCTCAACACCAAATAGTTCTTGGTCCGGGTAAAGCCATCCCGATCCAGCGCGGTGGTATCGGTCGGGGTGAATAGCGCGGTGAATTCGCGCTTGCCGGCCTGGAAGGCGGCGAAATCGGTGGCCAGCAGGCTGCCGGCCGGCCAGGTCTTGCCGCCGGCTTGCCATGGCTCGCGCAGGCTGATGACCAGCTGCGGCCCGAAGAATGACACTTCCGCATCATCCGGCACGGCGATACGGCTCAGTTTTTCCCCTTCGCGCAACCAGGTTTCGCTGGTGTAGAAGGTCACGCCACGGCGCACCAGTTCATAGCGATAGCCTTCCCGTTCCGCCACCACGGCCGAGGAGGAAATGTCGGCCTGCTTGCCTTCGTATACCAGCTTGGCATTGCCCAGCGGAGTACCGCGCTGCCACAGCTTGACCACGCGGGGGTAGCCCGAATCGGTCATCGAACCCTTGCCGAAGTCGGTGGCAACAAAAATGGCATCCTTGCCTTGCCAGCTCACCTGGGTCTTGGATTCCGGCAGGGTAAAGCCGTCCTTGACGAAGCTCTTGCTGATCAGATCGAACTCCCGCACCACCACGGCGTCGGCGCCACCGCGCGACAGTTCCAGCAGGCAGCGGTCGTGCGCCGGGTAGCGGCAGTCGCCACCCTTGTAGACCCAGTTTTCGTTCTCGGCTTTGGCCAGTGCGTCGAGATCCAGCACCGTCTCCCATTCCGGCTCGGCCGTCTTGTAGCTGGCCAGCGTGGTACGGCGCCACAAGCCACGCGGATGCTCGCCATCGCGCCAGAAGTTGTAATAGTGCTCGCCCATCTTGTTGACGTAAGGGATGCGCGCCTTGGAATTGAGGATGTCCAGCACCTGGCCGCGCAGCGGTTCAAAGCCGGCTTCCTTCTCCAGCATGGCGCGGCTGGTGGCGTTCTGCGCCTTGACCCAGTCCAGCGATTTGGGGCCGGCCACGTCTTCCAGCCATTGGAAGCGGTCCGGGGTGGCGGCTTGGCTAAGCAGGCTGGCGCTGGTAAGCGCGAGCGAAAGCAGGAACTTGTTCATGGTTCTCCTCGTTATGTCCTAGGGCAGCGCCGGCTGGGCGCGGTCAGGGGGCGGGTAGCCCAACAGCCTGGCGAGAATAAGCAAGCCGCGCGAGCGACGGCGAGTTTATGCGATGGACTGTTGTATGGGCGGATGAAGAGGGGAGGGGAAGCGCGGGGGGTGTGGTGTTGCTCAGGAGGCGTGAGAGCGGGTGCGCCGGTCCAGGAAGGGGGCGGCAAGTTGCATCAAGGCGGTTCCCAGCAGGGCGCCGCAGCCGTTGGCGAGCATGTCCATCATATCGAAACTGCGATAGGGGGTCAGGCCTTGCAGGCATTCGATCAATACACCAAAGAGCATGCTGCCCAACAGGACGTAGCCGCGCCGGCCGGTCAAGGCCAGGCTCCAGCAGGCTGCCAGCGCGGCATAGCCGCCAAGATGCATCAGCTTGTCGCCGTTTTCCACATCCGGTACCGGCGGGCCAGGCATAAGCGAACCGACGGTAATCGCCAGTCCCACGCCTATGCTGGCCAACAGGATCACCCTGTCGACCGGAATGCGCCAGTGTTCAGTCATTCGAATCCTCTTCATTCCATCCGGTTATCACGCGCCGGATGATGTCGTGGCTAAAGCCACGGGTTTGCAAAAAGCGGGCTTGCTTGGCCCGTTCCGCCGGTTCCGACGCCGGCTGCCGGAACTTCTTCAGCCAGACCGTTCGTGCGCGGCTGAGTTCATTATCCTCGCTCGGCAATTGCGCCAATGCGGCGCGGATCAACGGTTCTGCTACCCCGCGTTGCTGCAGCTCGTTCTCCAGCCGAAAGCGGCCGAAGCGGGCGGCGTTGGCATCGACATAGGCGATGGCGAAGCGCGCGTCGGATTGCCAGCCGCGGGCGGCGAAGTCGTCCAGCAGGGCATCGAGATCCTCGCGGCTTTCCTCGCCACCGGCCAATTTGCGCCGCAATTCCAGGCGGGTATGCTCCCGTTGCGACAGCAGCTTGAGCGCCTTGCTGCGTATATCAGCCATCAAGCGCGTTCGTACAGCCAGTCGATATAGCGCGACACGCCGGCCTCGACATCCAGGAAGGGTTGCTCATAGCCGCTGTCGCGCAGGCGGCTGATATCGGCCTCGGTAAAGCTTTGGTATTTGCCCAGCAGGGCGGGCGGGAAGGGGATGTACTCGATGATGCCTTCGCTTACCAGCTGTGCCAGCGGCAGGGCTTCTTTGCCTTCGTGGCGGCGGCAGGCGTTGACGTTGGCGGCGGCCAACTGGTTGAAGCTTTGCGCCTGGCCGGTGCCCAGATTGAAGATACCGGACTGCTTCGGGTTGTCCAGGAAATGCAGGTTGACCTTGACCACGTCTTCCACCGAGACGAAGTCGCGGCGTTGTTCGCCATCGGCATAGCCATCACAGCCGGCGAACAGCTTGACCTTGCCCTGCTCGCGATACTGCTGGAAGTGATGCCAGGCGACCGAGGCCATGCGGCCCTTATGGTTTTCGCGCGGGCCGTAGACATTGAAATAGCGCAGGCCGACCACTTGCGAGCTGAGGTCGTCCCAGCGGCGGCGGACGATCTGGTCGAACAGGAACTTGGAGTAGCCGTATACATTCAGTGGCCCCTCCAGCTCGCGTTCCTCGCGGAACACCCGCCCGGCGCCGTAGACCGAGGCACTGGAGGCATAGATAAAGGGGATCTCTTCGATCTGGCAGTAGTCGAGCAAGGCCAGCGAATATTGATAGTTATTGTCCAGCATGTATTGGCCGTCCTGCTCCATGGTGTCGGAGCAGGCGCCCTGGTGCAGGATGGCGCTGATGTCGTTATCGAAGTCGCCGGCATCCAGCTGTTCGATAAAGTCATCCTTGTCGATGTAGTGGGCGATTTCGCAATCGACCAGGTTCTTGAACTTATCGCCCTGCTTGAGGTTGTCGACCGCGATGATCTCGCTGATGCCGCGGGCGTTGAGCGCCCTGACGATATTCGATCCGATAAAGCCGGCTGCGCCGGTGACGACGATATACATGGTGAAATTCCGATCCGGAAAAGATTGCCGCGATTTTACCGCTGCCCGGACGTTTTGGTGGGTTCCAGATCGATGGAGGCCGAGTTCACGCAATAGCGCAGTCCTTCCGGCCCCGGACCATCCGGGAAGACATGGCCCAGGTGGGCATCGCATTCGGCACAGAGTATCTCCACCCGTACCATGCCGTGGCTAAGGTCGCGTTTCTCCGCCACCTTGCCTGGCAAGGCCTGCCAAAAGCTGGGCCACCCACAGCCGGCGTCGAACTTGGTGGTCGATTCGAACAAGGGTGTGCCGCAGCAAATGCACTTATAGGTGCCTTCGGTGGTGGTGTCACAGTAGATTCCGCTGAAAGGCGGTTCGGTATGGGCCTGCCGGGCTACGCGGTACTGGGTTTCGCTCAATTGCCGGCGCCATTCGGCATCGGATTTGCTTGTCTTGCTCATGGTCTGCTCCTCGGCGGTGCGGATCCGGCCGTTGCCGGTGCTTATCGGAATGTAGCTGGGGTTGCACGCCAGGATTGCAAGCGTGTCGCCACGCCGATTGCGGGCCTGGGCGTCATGTTAAACTAGCCGCCTTCGTCGGATCGCCGCGGTTGCTCCGCCGGCGCTTTGTTCACCGTCCCATTAGAGAACCGATATGCAGCCCTGGCAAGACTTCCACGCCCCCGCCGATTATCTGCGCGACCGCGTTATCCTGGTGACCGGGGCCGGCCAGGGTTTGGGCGAGTCCGCCGCGATGGCTTTCGCGGCGCATGGCGCGACGGTGATCCTGCTGGGCCGCAATGAAAAGAAGCTGGCCCGCGTCTATGACGCCATCGAGTCCGCCGGCGGCGCCAAGCCCGCCGCCATCCCGCTGGATATGGCCAAGATGAGCGACCAGGATTGCGTCAACCTGGCCAATCTGCTCTGGAAGGAGTTCGATCGGCTGGATGGCATTGTTCACTGTGCCAACGGGTTCAACCATCTCTCGCCGCTGGTCAACCAGAAGCTGGAAGAGTGGATGGATATGTACCGAGTCAATGTGGCCGCGCCTTTTGCCATCAGCCGGGCTTGCCTACCGCTGCTGAAACGCGCGGACGACGGCGCGGTATTGTTCGTCGGCGAACAGCATGCTTTCGACCCCAAGGCCTATTGGGGTGGTTTCGCCGCCAGCCGTGCCGGCCAGGCCGCCCTGGCCAAGGTGGCGGCGGACGAATGGGACAAGCAGCCCTTCCCCCGCGTCAATCTGTTGATTCCCGGTCCGGTGCGTAGCCCTTTCCGTACCAAGACCCATCCAGCCGAAGATCTGGATGCGCTGCCGCTGGCGGCTGATATGGCGCCGGCCTTCCTGTGGCTGATGGGTCCGGCCGCCGCCGAAGTGCGCGGGCAGACCCTGTATTTCAATGCGCAACTGTCGGACACTGTCGTTCCGGACGATGAATCCGCCAGCTGATCACGCCACCGCGCCTGTCCGCCTGGACAAATGGCTATGGGCCGCGCGTTTTTTCAAGACGCGCAGCCTGGCCACCGCGGCCATCGACGCCGGCCATGTCCGGCTCAACGACGAGCGCCCCAAGCCGGCCCGCACCGTCAAGGTCGGCGACCGGCTGCATATCCGTACCGCCGCGGATGCGTTCGAACTGACCGTGCTTGCCATAAGCGAGCGGCGCGGCCCGGCCGGCGAAGCACGCCTGCTGTATGCGGAAACCGAAGCCAGCGTGGCCGAACGCGCCCGGAACCAACAAGCCCGCGCGCTGGAGCCCGTCTTCGACCATCCCGATGTCCGCGGTCGGCCGACCAAGAAATGGCGTCGGCAATTGCACTTTTTCCAGCGCAAACAGCAGGACTGAGCCGCCGATTGCGGTCAGGCAACCACACTTCTCTCCTACATCGCACTGCAACATTGCGGACATGCTGGGGTGTTAGCTTGAATTCCTTATCATTGTTCGACCAATCGCTTGGCTGAGTCCGATCCGATCCGGACCGGTCGCGTGGTGCCCACCAAAAAAAGATGGAGAGATGAGATGGATAGACGGCAGTTTTTAAAAGTCGGTGGCTTTGTCACGGCCTCGGCCGCCACCCTGGGACTGCCCGGCTGTGGCAGTGGCGATGACTCGGCCAGTACGACCGGGCTACCCGACACCACCGCCGCCACCGGCAGCGCCTGGAAGTTTCCGCAAAGCGTCGCCTCGGGCGACCCGCAGCCGGACGCCATCATGTTGTGGACGCGGGTGGTGCCCAGCAGCGCCGACGATGTGGCGAGCGCCGCGACCCCGGCCAGTTTCAGTGTACGCGTACTGGTGACCGCTACCGACAACAGCGCCGGCTTGGGTAGCAATGGCGAGTTGAAGGGCACCATGGCGGTCAATGCCACCGTGCCGGTCTATGCCGATTACGACAATACCATCCGCCACAAGGTGACCGGCCTGGCGGCCGGCACGACCTACTACTACCAATTCGTCGCCGGCGATGCCCGTTCCCGCGTCGGCCGTTTCAAGACCGCGCCGGCCCGCGATGCCGATATCGCCAAACTGAAATTCGCCGTGATGACCTGCCAGGACTGGAGCATCAATCACTGGGGTGCCTACAGCGATGTGCTGGGCCAGGACCTCGACTTCATGGTCCACCTGGGCGACTACATCTACGAAACCGTCGGCGAGGGCTTCCAGGTCGGTGCGGTCGAAAGCCGCCATACCGCACTGGTGCTGCCGAACGGCACATTCAAAAGCGGGACGTCCGGAGCCAAGTACGCCACCACCCTGGCCGACTATCGCTACCTCTACAAGCAATACCGCACCGATAGCCGCTTGCAGGCCGTGCACGAGCGCTTTGCCATGGTCGCCATCTGGGACGACCACGAGTTCTCCGACGATTGCTGGGGCGACGCCGAGACCTATGGCAACGGCACTTTCAGTGCGACCGCCAGCGACAATACCCACCAGCCGCTTCGTCGCCGCAGCGCCAACCAGGCCTGGTTCGAATTCATGCCGGCCGATATCTATTTCACTACCTCGCTGGCAGCGGGCGTGGAAAACATCCGTATCTACCGCGACCTGCAGTTCGGCAAGCTGGCGCATCTGATCATGACCGACGAGCGCCTGTACCGCAGCGACCATATGATCCCGGAAGCGGCCGTCAACCCCGCCACCGGCCAGCAGGTCGGCAGCATCGGCAGCCGCTACATGGTGCCGGAAGCCACTTTGTACGGCGCCGAGGCGCTGAAGATCGACGGTGCCAAGCGGCTGGGCTTGCCCGATCCGCTGGTGTTTGTCTCCATGCTGGGGACCAGCCAGCGCAATTGGTGGAAGGACACGATGAAGTCCTCGCCGGCGGCCTGGAAGCTGTGGGGCAACGAAGTCTCGCTGATGCGCATGGGCGTGGACGGTAGCAATGCCATCGCGACCTTGCTGGCCTTGCAATCGGTAAGCACCCTGGCCGGCAATATCTCGGGCGCCCTGGCTTTGACCGGCGGCAATGTGCCGGTGGCCGGCGCCATCGTGGCGGCCGTGACCGCCGGCGCTGCGCAAGCCGCTGCCGGCGCGGCGGGCACCGCGATCGCTACTGCTGCCGCAACCGGTGGCGACAAGGGCGCCGCCGCCGTTGGCGCCGGCCTGAGCGCCCCGCAAGCCGGCATCGCAGTGGCCGCATTCAACGCGGCCCTGGCTGCCGCAGCAGGTGGCGCCACGGCCCAAGTGGCCGCCGCCGCCCAGACCATCGCCTTCGGTTATATCAAGCCGGATGTAGCAGCCAACAAGCAGAACTCGCCCTTCGTGATCGCGGCCGGCCAGCAAGCTGCCCTGGCACCGTTCTTCACCAAGTTCCTGCTGAATGCCGACCAGTGGGACGGCTACAACGAAGAGCGCAAGGACCTGATGAACCATATCAAGTCCACCGGCATCAAGAATGTGGTCGCCCTGACCGGCGATATCCACTCCTTCTTCGCCGGCGCGGTCAGCGACAACTTCACCGGCAGCGGTGGCGGTACCCCCGTCATGGTCGACCTGGTGACGGCAGGGATCAGCTCCGACTCCTTCTTCAGCTATCTGAAGAGCGCGGTAGGCAGCCTGTCCGCCAGCCTGGCCACCCTGGTCTACTACCCGCTGCCCGTGCCGGTGCCCGGCCTGGGCACGGTCAACCTCAATGTCAACCTGCTCGACTACACCATGGGCAAGGCCGCGCCGACGGCCGCCAGCCTGGCCGACAGCCTGCGGGTGCAATTGCGCGGCGAGTTGGGCAAGCTCGGGCTGCCGGAAGTCCAGCTGGACGCCACCACCAGCGCCGTGCTGGGCGGCTTGCAGGCCAGCGCAGCCTTTACCGGCCAATTGCTGCCGCTGGCACAGCAGCTTGCCAGCCTCAACAGCAATCCATGGCTGAAGCTGGTCAACACCGATGCCCAGGGCTATATGGTGGTAACGGTGACATCCGCTCAGCTGAGCTGCGAGTTCCGCCAGGTTAACAAGCTGGTGGGCGGGACGGCGCCGGCCACGGTTGTGGCGAAAACCACCACGGCGACGGTGATGAAGGATGTTGCGGCGGTGACGGTGGCCTGAGAAGGCTGGTAAGCAGACAAAGCCCCGCTGATGCGGGGCTTTGTCGTTAGTGCGGCTTGTAAGTAACGCTTTTCCTTAGCGACCTGCTGATTAATTGCGCCACAATCGCGCCACAAAAATGGCGCGATTAGCGTAATCGCGCCACAATCGCGCCATTCTCCTGCCGAATCGCGCCATTCCGCCATGTCTACAGCCGCGCAAGTACTGGATACCGTCCTAAACGCAACCGCCGGTCTGACGATAGGGGAGCTTTTATTGCAGCACCCCGACGTCCCCCGTCGAACTGCCCAGCGTTGGCTCAACGAGTGGGTGAAGGAAAACAAACTAGTCGCTGTCGGTACCGGTAGGACGCGGCATTATCGTGCATCCGGGACAGCGGCGCCGGCACCTGCCGAAGTTCGTACCGATGGTTTTCATGCCTCTATCCAGCTTTCGGTCGATAGCCTGGATATCGTCACTTACCTTGAGCAGCCGGTTGTAGCGCGTAGACCGGTGGGTTATCAGCGTGACCTATTGGAGACGTATCAGCCCAATGTGACCTTCCATCTGGCCGAACCACTTCGGCGGCAGCTGCATCGAATGGGCAGAACCGCCGCAATGCTTAGCCCGGCCGGCACTTATAGCCGCGCGATCCTGAACCGCTTGCTGATCGATTTGTCCTGGGCATCCAGCCATCTGGAAGGAAATACCTATTCCCGACTCGATACACGCAAGCTGATCGAGTATGGCCAGGTGGCGCAGGGAAAGGGAACGCTGGAAACCCAGATGATTCTCAACCACAAGTCCGCAATCGAGTTGCTGGTTGAGAATATCGAAACGGCAGGATTCAACCGCTTCACCTTGATGAATTTGCACAGCGCCCTGTCGGAAAACCTGCTGCCGAACCCCGCCGATGAGGGGCGCATTCGACAGCATGCGGTAGAAATCGGCAAAAGCGTGTATCGACCCCTATCCGTGCCGCAGCAGATCGATGAAATGCTGGGAATCTTGCTGGAAAAGGCTGGGCAGATTTTAGATCCGTTTGAGCAATCATTTTTTGTGATGGTGCACTTGCCGTATCTCCAGCCTTTTGCGGATATCAACAAGCGTACTTCCCGCCTGGCCGCCAATCTGCCGCTGTTCCGGGCCAATTTGTGCCCGCTGACTTTCCTGGATGTACCGGAACGAGCCTATAGCCTTGCCATCTTGGGCGTGTACGAAATGGGTCGAGTGGAGTTACTGCGCGATCTCTATTTGTGGGCCTATGAACGGTCCACGCAGGAATATCTTGCGATTAAACAAGATTTGGCAGAGCCCGATCCCCTTCGCCTGGCTTATCGTGACCTGATCAAGCAGACGATACGGGATATCGTTTCCCAACCTACGCTGGAACCGCTCGCCCTCGTCCAGCGGGCTGTGGTGGGGGTCCCTGAGACGGACCGCTCGAATATTCAGTCACTGATCGTGCAGGAGCTAGGACGTTTGCATGAGGGTGTACTTGCGCGGTATGGCTTGCGGCCCGCTGAATTGCTTGCGTGGAAGGCAGCCCAGGGGCGTTGATCGAAGCGGCAATTTGGGTTCGATCTGCGGCGATTTTTCGTGCGGCTAGACCGCGTCGCGCGCTCGACCGCCCACTGTCAGCGGCATGGGCCAACGTCCGCTCAAGACCACCCCGGCCAGCGTCAGCAATCCACCCAGCACATGGTAGCCAGCCAGTTGCTCGCGTAGGACCAAGGCCGCGATCACGGCAGTGAAAACCGGCAGCAGGTTGAAGAAGATGGCGGTCCGGCTGGGTCCAAGGCGGCCCACCGCGTGTATCCAGGCCAGGGTGGCGACCATGGAGGCGGGGATGCCGGCGAACAGGATGTAGGGGAGGTTGGTGCTGTTCACGCCGGTCTTGGGCGAGAGCAGGTACAAGGGCAACAAAGCGAGGATGGCGACCAGGATCTGCACATAGAGCAGCTGCGTGGCGGGTATCTTCAGCTGCCATTTCTTCAGCAGCACGCTGTATAGCGCGTAGGCTAGGTTGGCGACCAGCATCAAGGCGTCGCCCAGGCCGATGCCATGGGCGAACAGCCTGCCGACGCTGCCTTCCGATACCACGATCAAGACACCGGCAAAGGATAGTATCGCGCCGGCCAGTGCGCCGGCCGTGAGTTGCTGGCCCAGCATGGCGATGGAGAGGGCCAGCGCCATCATGGGCATCAGCGACAGGATGATGCCCATATTGGTGGCGCTGGTGAGATGGGCGGCATAGTAGGCCAGGCTTTGGTAGGTCGCCATGCCGAGAATGCCCAGCAGGGCGATCTTGCCCAGGTGGGGCCGGATGGCGGCCCAATTGGCCAGGACCGGCCGGAGCAGGAAAGGCGTAAACAGCACACCGGCCAGCAGCCAGCGATAGAATCCGATCTCGGCGGGAAAGATGGCGTCGGCCGCCAGTTTGCTGACGACGGTATTGCCGGCCCAAATCAGTACGGCCAGCAGGGGAAAGGCATATTGCAACAAGGAGACCTCCAATCGATGACTGGATTGTCTCCTTGTCTGTCCTAATTGATATAGTGAATTTCGGACAATCGATCCGCCATTCCGGACGATGGCGTCCCCGCCTTAACGCGCCTTGCTGAGATCCTTATAGGCGGCCGGGACATTCAGACCGGGATGGACCCAGCCAAACAGGCTATAGCCGCCGAACTCCGGCATGGCGACGGCCTTGACCGTTTGCTCCAGCGTCATGCCCTTGTCGATGGCTGCCTGGACGTTCTGCTTCACGGCACTCAGGTAGTCGAGGTGCCATTTCAGGGCTTCCCGGTCCATCGGTACCCCGTGGCCGGGGACGATGCGGGCATCCGCCGGCAGGAAGGCGTAGACCTTGTTCAGCGTATCCAGGGTTTGTGTCAGGTGGCCATCCAGCAGCCAGGGTAGGGCGGGCTTGCTGGCGATAATGGCATTGCCGGCCCACATCACCTTGGCGGCCGGGTCCCATACGAACAGATCGCCACCCGTCTGGGCAAAGCCGAAGTCGATGATGTCCACGCTGCGGCCGCCAAGATCCACGGTGACACTGCCGCCCGCGGGCACCAGGATATCGCCGGTGCGGGCCTGGATTTCCTCGATGCCGCGGCCGTTGCCGAAGTGCTTGAGCATAAAGGCTTTGTCGTCTTCCAGATGCGCCGACACATAGTTGCGGGTATTGGCGTGCTGAATGATGCGGGTGTTCGCCGGCAGATACATATTGCCGTAGGAATGGTCGCCATGTGCGCTGGTATTGATGGCGTAGGTAATGGTTTTTGCCTGGTTCTTCTTGTTCAAGGCCATGACCTGCTGGTGCAAGCGCTTGTTCAGCATGGTTTCGATCAGCAAGGCGCCTTTGCTGCCGACGATCAACCCACCACTGGTCGCGGCGGCGGCACCCTTGGCGTTCAGGTCCTTGGCATCTTGCGGATAATAGGCGTAGGCGCCGGGGGCCAACTGCTCGCTGACCATTTCGACCTTGTTGCCGTCCCAGATCGGTTCGGCAGCCTGGCTGTGGCTGGTCCAGGCGAGGGCCAGGACGGCGGTGAGGGTGGTGAGGGATTTTTTCATGATGACTCCGCAGTGTTGATCAGGGCCAAATGGCCACTATAGGCAAGGCTGGAACAGACGCTCGCGTTAAGTGGTGTTCAGCATAGCCCTTTCAAATCTGCAAATGAATCGACATAATTGATAGCCTGATTTGCAAGAATGCAATCCATGACCGACCTGAATGATTTGCGCTTGATCGCGGCCATCGCCGAAACCGCGACGCTTGCCGGCGCGGCAAGGCGGCTGGCGGTCAGCCATGCCACGGTTTTCCGGCGCTTGGAGAATATCGAAGCGGGTCTGGGCGTGCGCCTGTTCGAGCGGCGGGCCGGCCGCTATGTGGCCACGGCGGCGGGTGAGGAGCTGGCCGATGTCGGCGCCGAGATCGACCGGCTGGCGACCCGTTCGCTATTGAAGGTGGTCGGCCACGATCTGCGGCCCAGCGGCCTGGTGCGTATCACCACGACCGAAAGCATCGCCATCTGCTGTCTGGGACCGATTCTGGCCAGCTGCCGGCGGCTGCATCCGCAGATCAGCATCCAGCTATTCACCAGCAACGATATGCAAAGCCTCAGCAAGCGCGACGCCGATATCGCCATCCGGCCTACCCATCGGCCGCCCGAGGAGCTCATCGGCAAGCGTATCGGCGGCCTGGCCATGGCCGCTTACGCCAGCCGGGCCTACCTGGCCAACCACGGTGAAAGCCAGGGGCTGGCCGAGCATGATTGGCTGGCACTGGACGATTCCATGAGCCAGCATCGCTCGCTGAAGTGGTTGTCGCGCATGGTGTCGCTCGAATCCTTGCCGTTCCGTGCCAATACTTTCCCCGTGCTGCGGCAAGCTTGCGCCGAAGGACTGGGGGTGGCGCTGATGCCGTGTTTTGTCGGCGATACGCATGCCGCGCTGCAACGGGTCACCGGGCCGCTGGAAGGCCTGGATAGCGAACTGTGGCTACTCACCCACCCTGATCTGCGCGATACCGCCCGCATCAAGCTGGTATACCAGTTCCTGCAACAGCAACTGGCCGGCCTGGCACCCTTGTTCGCCGGCGATGTGCCGAACGGCAGCCATGGCGAATAACTATCTCGCCATTCCGGACTTCACCACGCTGCCGGCGCCGGTGTATTTCCGCCATGATGAATTCGGCGCCGATACCCACTCGGCGCCGCACAGCCACGCCTGGGGGCAGCTGAACTACGTGGCCAACGGTGTGATGCAACTGGAAATCAGCGGACGGCGTTTTTTGTCGCCGCCGCAATACGCGGTATGGATTCCGCCGCATGCCCGCCACAGTTGCTACAACCGCTATGCCGTCGTCTACCGTTCGATTTATCTGGCGCTGGACCTGTGCGCCGGTTTGCCGACGCAGCCGTGCACCTTGATCATCAGCCCTATCCTGAAGGCGATCCTGGCCGATTTTGCCGACAGGGATGTCAAGGTACCGGAGCGGGATGTCGATCTGCGGCTGGCTCAGGTGCTGGTGGATCAGCTGAACCTGGCCCCGGTGGAAATGCGCTACCTGCCCTTTGCCGACACCCCTATCCTGGCCACGGTATTGGAAGGTCTCCAGGCCGACCCGGGCGACAATCGCTCCTTGGCGGACTGGGCAGTCCATGTCCACAGTACGGAGCGTACCCTGGCCCGTCACTGCCAGCGCGAATTGGGCATGACACTGGGCGAATGGCGGCAGCGGCTGCGTTTCCTGCGTGCGATCGACTCGCTGGAAGCGGGCCAGACCATTCAGGCCATTGCTTTCGATCTGGGCTACAGCACCGCCTCGGCATTTATCGCGATGTTCCAGCGTCTTTCCGGTACCACGCCGGACCAATACCGCCGTATCGCCGCTGCCAAGGCGGCACCGACCAGCTAGAGTTTTGCCTGATATGTCGGAAAATCCTCAAGTCTTGCGCCTTTGCAGCCGATAAATCGTTCTCGGCCAGGAGGCGCATCATGAAAATACCATCTATCCCATCCAACGCCTTACCCAGTTCGCTAGTCCCCACACGTTCGAACAAGCCGGGTTCGACCCAGCTCGCACCAGGCCAGCAGAGCCAGGGCGAGCTTCAGACCGGTTCGGCGCAAAGCCGTAGCCTGGAAACCCTGTCGCGGCGGGTGGCCGGCCTGAACGATGCCATGACCGATATGGCCGGACAGCTGGCGCGGCAATTCGCCGGCCTGCTGCTGGGCGACGATGCCGAAGGCGCCAGCATCACCTTCGACCAGACATCATTGGCCACGCAATCGTCTTTCAGCGCGTTCAGCGCCAGCCGGAGCGATGCGAATGGCACGCAGCGGGCGGCCGGTTTCCGGCTGGACGATGCCAGCCAATTCCTCGGGCATGGCTATATCACCACATCCGATGGGCGTCGTTTCGAGTTTGAAATGGAGATACGATACGAATCCAGCCAATCGGCCACGGTGAGCGAGCAACGTTCCAACCAGGCAATTCCTGCCGGGTTGGAAACCGGTCTTGGCGCGGCCAAGCCCGCCGCAGCGAATGCCCGGCCCTTTGCGGCCGACTTCGCCGGTACGGCGGCCGATCTGTTGGAACGGCTCAGCAGCGAGCCGGTGCGCTTGCCGTTCGCACTGCAAGGCCAGGATGAGGCGGGCAGGGACACCTTGCCGCTGTTGGGTGATTTGGCGCTACGTCTGCTGGACCTGCCTGGCGGCAGCCGCTACCTGGACTTGTTGCCGGAAAAAGATCCGGCTGGCCGGCTCGATCTGCGCGCTTGAAGGGTGTAAAGATCTACCCGGTTGGGTGAAGCCAGGAACCACCTTTCCATCCCTTGGGGCAGCGCCGCGATGCTATTGGCTTTGGCGCTGACCCACCATGGCTGTCGATACGGCCGGCATGTGCTCGCAACCCCGGTTCACGGTGGCTGGGCTTATCCCTTCCACCTCGTGAGCGGGGGCGGTGCCGGGACAGAAAGGCTAGGTGGAAATATACCGTTCGCCAGTGTGAATAGGCTTTCTAATCACCTTGTGTTTGCCAGGGTTTTAGGGATATTGTTCCGGTAATTGCGGAAATTCATTAATAATCTTCCCTGGTGTACAGATGAGCGCGAAAAGCCCTACCTTGGACCCCCACAATCGCAAGATACTGCGCGAGCTGCAGAAGAACGCCCGCCTGAGCAATACCGAGCTGGCCGAGCTGGTGGGCTTGTCCACCACCGCCTGCTGGAATCGCACCCGGCAGTTGGAAACCGAGGGCTATATCCAGGGCTATGTAGCGCTGATCGACCAGCAGAAGATGGGGTATGCCGACACGGTCCTGCTGGAAGTCACCTTGGATCGCCACGAAGACGACGCCCTGGCCCGCTTCGGCGAGGAACTGGCGCTATTGCCGGAGGTGCTGGAGGCCTACCTGGTGTCGGGGGAATACGACTACCTGGTCAAGGTGGCCGTGGATGGTACCGCCGGCTACGAACGCTTTCTGCGCGAAAAGCTTTACCGGATTTCCGGTATTCGCCATAGCCGCTCGATGTTCGCCTTGCGCTGTATGAAAAAGGTATCGTCCTTACAGGTTTGATACACCGCCATGCCGGCGCTGACCGGCATGGCGGGATTCAATCAACCATTCGATTTCTTGGTCGCTACCCGCGCCGGCATGGACTTGGCTTCCAGGTCGCGGACGTGCGGGATCAGCTTGTTGACCGAGTCGAGGAAGGCGGCGGCAACGACCTTGCCTTCGTTGGTATTGGTCCAGCCGGCCATGCCGGCGCCACCGGCCGCGCCGAACATCAGCCCGGCCGTGCCCAGGTCGGTGGCGCGCGACGAGCCTTCGGCGGCGACCAGCTGTTCGGTGGTCTGCGAGTCGGTGATGGTCAACACCACCTGGGCTTCCTTGAACTTGACCCGGTCGGCCAGGCCGGCGAACTGGCCGATCACGGGAATACGGGCCAGGATGCCTTCCAGTCCGCCGCCGGCGTTCTGCTCCGAGAACACCAGGGTGGGGGTGAGGATGTATTGGGCTTCCAGCACATTCCCGCGCACATTGACCGTGGTGTTCTGCCGGGTGAGGCCGCTCTCCTGCAGGTCAAGTTCCTGCTTCGATCCCTTCAGGCCAAGACCGCGATCAACCAGGCGGAAGCAGCCGCTTTGCTGCAACATCATCCGTACCAGGGGTAGCGGCGATTCCGGCAGGTTGCCGCGGCCGCTGGTGTAGGTGTAGCCATTGGGGTTTTCAATCACGCCGATGGTGGCCAGCGGCGTTTCGCATTTCTCGATATTGCGCGATTCACCGCTGCTGCCTTTTTGTCCTGCCGCGCCGGTCACGATGCCGCCGGCGTTGCCGGTCTCGATACCGCTTTGCTTGCAACCTACGAGCGCGGCCAGCAAAAGGAGGGGGAGAGCGGAGGTTTTCATTTGAATGGACAGGTCGTGATTGAGATGGGCTCCTATCTTACAGCAGGACGAGGCTGGAAATACGGGCTCGCCTTGCCATTGGCATGGGTAATATGGCCACTTGCCAATGGCATAATATCACTTTCCGGCAAGGCCGAACCGCGCATGGCTCGCGCTGCCCCGGCCACTTAACCTTCCAGATCAAACCTGAGTTCGGCGAACACCGTCCGCTGCGTATAGGGGTGGTAGGCCCAGTACTTGGCATTGTTGAGATTGTCCACGCCCAGCGCGGCACTCCAGTGTTTGTCCAGACGGTAGCGGGTGCGGATATCGGTGACGAAATAGCGGCTTACGCCGGTATAGGTAGCCCCATTGCCGTCGCTATTGTCCAGGTTGCCATACTGCTTGCCGCTGTAGCGCATACCCAGGCTGGTCGACCACTGCGGGGTAAGGCGGTAAGTGGCCAGCAAGTTGGCGCGCCAATTCGGCACGCGCGGTTGCCATTTACCCACGCTGGCCGGGAAATTGTCGTTGCGCACGATGCGCGAATGCGCGTAGGTCAGGCTGCCGCTCACATCCAACCCCTGCTTGCCGACGTCGCTGGCCGAATAGGCGATTTCCGCGCCGCGGGTGCGGATATGCGCCACGTTCTGCACCGTACTGACCTGGGTAGCACCGAAGACGTTGATTTGCACGTAGAGCGCATCGCGGCTGTCTTCGTGGAACAGCGTGGTCCGCAGCGTGCCGTTTTCCAGGGCTCGCTCGGCCGTCAGTTCGCCGGTCCAGGATCTTTCCGCTTTCAGGGTGGGATCGTTGTTGACGATACCGGCTTGGCCATCCTTATCCATGATCACCGTGCCTTGGTACAGCTCGGCCACGGTGGGCATGCGCACGGCACGTCCCAGCGAGGTCTTGAGGGTCCAATCCGGGGTGGCTTGATAGGCTAGGGCCAGTTTGGGCGAGAAATGGCGTTCGCGGCGTTCGAATAGCGGCAGTCGGTGCAATGCCTGATCGCGCGGGTTGGCAAGGTAGCCCAGCCTGCCGCCATAGGCCTGCCAGAACTCCAGTCGACCGCCCAGCGTGGCGCGCCATTCGGGCGCGATCCGCCAACTGTCTTGCGCATAGATACCGCGCAGGCGGGTGTCGCCCCGGAAGCTGGCCAAGGGGCCTACCGCGTCGCCGCTCAGCCAGTCGGCGGTACGCGAGGTCCGGCTACGCAGCCGATAGTGTTCGGTCTGCACGCCCATATCCCAGGCATGGTCGGGCAGCATGGCCGGGCGCCAGGCGGCTTTGAGCGCCAAGGTGTCCCAGCCGCTGCCGGCCAGGTCGGTCAGTTGCCCGGCCCCGCCAGTCTCCGCTTGCGGCATAAAGACGGTAGGGGCGCGGAGCTGGTCCTTGCGATAGTCGTAGCGGCTGGCCGCCATTTCCCAGCCCAAGCCGGACTGCTCGCGTTGTTTCAGCGACAAGCCCTGCATCAGGTGGGCCAGTTGGCCGCGTCCCGGCGCAAAGTCGGCAGGGGTCAGGGTATGGATGGCACCGCCCAGGGCAATGCCGGGATTGGCTTTGCTACCGTAATACGGTTGGCCGGTGGCATCGCGCAGATAGCTTTCCACCGCACGGCGGGCGGTGTTTTGCCACCAGCCCAGCAGGTAGCTGGCCCGGATGGCCGGCGCGATATCGTAGCTGAGCTTGATCTTGGCGTGATCCTGTACCGTATGGACCTGGTTGGTCGCACCCAGGATCCACCAATCCGCCTGGCGCGGATTGCGATCCGCCACGGCGCCGCTGACAGGGACGGCGGGTGTGCCGGCCGCCGCCGGTGCCTTGCCATAGCTGAAGGCAATCGGCTGGCTTTGGTTATCCAGGCGGCTGACATGCAACCACCAGGACCCGGCTTGGGTGCGATTGCCCAGCGAGACACCAACTTGGCCGCCCGGATAGCGACTGTCGGTGCCATATTGGCGATAGCCCTGCTGGAAGCCGTTCAGCTTGAAATGGGCTTCGAAGCCGCGTGGCATGCGGGTGGCGTAATCCACCACCGCGCCCACCGAGTTGCCGGGGTAGGCGGCCGAGAACGGGCCATACAAGACATCGACCCTTTCGATTTCCTCGGCGGCCACCATGCCCCAGCGCGGTGTGAAACTGGCGCCGTTACCCAATAGGTTGGACAACAGAATACCGTCGGCGTAGACCAGCGAGCGCGCGCTATTGCCGGTGCCGGATGCGCGACTGGCCAGCACGGCGTGATCGTAATCGCCGTTGAAGCGTTTGCGGACATTCAGGCTGGGCAGATACTTCAATGCATCTTCGCTGTCGGTGGCATTGGTGCTTTCTGCCAACTGGCGGGCCGTCACGCTTTCGATGGTGCTTGGCAGGCTGGTGGGCAGGGAACTGAGCCGCTGGCCGGTCACGGTAATGGCGCCCAGCGATTTTGCGAGTGGTTTTTCGTCGCTCGCCTGGGCCTGGTAGGCCAGCGCGCTTAGCAGGGCGAGGGAAAGGGGCCGAAAACGCATGCTGAAGACTCGGGTCTGGAAACGGCGCGATTCTAGGCAAGCCGTCCATGACCGGCCTGCGACACGTTGTCGCGGCTTGCCGGCGATGTTGCTTTGGCGGCCAAGGGCGTAAACTGCGCGCCTTTCCCCTGCGCACCGAGATGGCCCTGATGAAGCCCGCTATTCGCTACGAGATTTTTCCCGCTGCGCCCGAGGCGCATCTTTTCGACGTTACGCTGACGGTGGAGCAGCCCGACAGCGCCGGGCAGGTGTTGAGCCTGCCGGTATGGATACCGGGCTCCTACCTCATACGCGAGTTCGCCAAGAATATCGTCACCCTGGTGGCGGAAGACGCTGACGGTCCGTTGGCGGTCAGCAAGCTGGACAAATGCACCTGGCAGGTCGCCCCGGCCAAGGGGGCGCTGACCGTACGCTATACCGTCTACGGCTTCGACCTGTCGGTACGCACGGCCTACCTGGACCAGACGCGCGCTTTTTTCAACGGCACCAGCTTGTGCCTGGGCGTGGTCGGCCAATTGGATGCGCCGGTGGCGGTCGAATTGCACGCACCCAGCGGTAAGGAATACCGCGATTGGCGCGTGGCCACCAGCCTCAAGCCACTCAAGGCCAAGCCCTATGCCTTCGGCAGCTACACGGCGGCCAACTACGACGAATTGATCGACCACCCGGTCGAGTTGGGTGATTTCACCCTGATCCAATTCAAGGCCTGCGGTGTGCCGCACGACTTCGTGCTGTCCGGCCGCCTGCCGCGCATCGACTCCAAGCGCCTGGCGCGCGACGTCAAGGCGATCTGCGAATACCAGATCAAATTGTTCGGCGAGCCGGCGCCGTTCGATCGCTATGTGTTCATGACCTTTGTCAGCGGCGACGGCTACGGCGGCTTGGAGCACCGCGCCTCGACAGCCCTGATGGCCAGCCGCGACAGCCTGCCGCAACCCGGCGAAACCGGCATGAAGAGCGCTTACCGGCAGTACCTGGGCCTGATCAGCCACGAGTATTTCCATACCTGGAACGTCAAACGCATCAAGCCTGCCGCCTATGCGCCGTATCCTTCCGCAGGCGAAGCCTATTCGCGCCTGCTGTGGGCCTTCGAAGGGCTGACCAGCTATTACGACGACCTGGTGCTGGTACGGGCCGGCCTGATCGAGCTCGATAGCTATCTGGAGCTGCTGTCGCAGACCATCACCGGTGTCCTGCGTACCCCGGGCCATACCGTGCAGACGCTGGAGGATTCCAGCTTCGATACCTGGATCAAATACTACCGCCCGGACGAAAACGCGCCGAACAGCATGGTGAGCTACTACACCAAGGGCGCCCTGGCCGGGCTGTGCCTGGATCTGCATATCCGCAGGCAAACCGGCGGCAAACGCTCGCTGGACGATGTGATGCGCACCTTGTGGCAACGCTACGGCCGGGATTTCTACGAGGGCAAGCCGGTGGGCGTGCCGGAAGCGGCCTGGGAGGCGGTGGCGGAGGAGGTGACCGGACTGGCGCTCAAGCCCTTGTTCGACCACTTCTTGCGCAGTACCGACGCTTTGCCGCTACAGGAGTCGTTGGCCGAGGTGGGCATCCAATGGCAGGCGCGCGGCCAGGTCGGCGCGGCGGACAAGGGTGGCTGGCTGGAAAAGAGCAAGCCGTCCGGCGTCTGGTTGGGCGCCCGTATGGGCTCGGATAGCGGCTTGGTCAAGTTGAGCCATGTGCTCAGCGATGGTCCCGCCATGGCGGCCGGACTGTCGGCCAACGATGTGCTGGTGGCCATCGATGGCCTGAAGGCAAGCCAGGCCAACCTGGATGCCGCCTTGGTCGCGGCCAAGCCAGGCGACAAGCTGGAGGTGCTGGCATTTCGCCGCGACGAACTGATGAAGTTCAAGGTGAAACTGGAAGCGGCCCCGGCCAATACGGTGGGCTTGAAGGCCGTGGAAGACGATGCCGCCAAGCTGGAAGCGCGCAAGGCCTGGCTGAAAAGGTAGGCCCGTCCTGCTGTTCAACTCCCCACGAAGTCGAACGCCAGCTCTGGCTGCTTCCCGGCGATGATATCGGCGATGGCGCGGCCGGAGCCTGGGCCTTCGGTCCAGCCCAAGGTGCCGTGGCCGGTATTCAGGTAGAGATTGGGCAAGGCCGAGCGGCCGATGATGGGGACGTTCGATGGCGTGGAAGGGCGCAAGCCGGTCCAGTATTGCACCGAGTTGGGATCGGCCGAGTTGGGAAACAGCGAGAAGTAGCGCCGCGTCAGGGCTTCGCAGCGCACCGGGTTGAGGTCGGTATTGTAGCCGTTCAATTCCGCCGTGCCTGCAATGCGGATGCGGTCGCCCAGGCGGGTGTACACCATCTTGACCGCATCGTCTGTGATGCTGATGGTGGGCGCGCCGCTATAGTCCTCGGTCGAGATCGTGGCCGAATAGCCCTTGGTGGGATAGATGGGCAGATGGACGCCCACGGGCGCCAATAATTGCGGGCTGTAGCTCCCCAGGCAAACCAGGTAGTAATCGCCCTGGACGTCTTCCTGCCGGCCCTCGCTATCGCAGATCCGTACACCGCTGATCTTGCCTCCTTCCGCATGCAGGGCGCGGATGCAGGTATTGAAGCGGAATTCCACGCCGCGCTCGGCGGCCAGCTCGGCCAAGCCCTGGGTGAAGAGGCGGGCATCGCCCGATTCGTCGTCCACCGCATAGACTGCGCCGCTGAGCCGGCCTGCCAACCCTGCCAGTGCCGGTTCCAGTTCGATGGCCCGTTCGCTTGTAATGGCCTCGCGGTGACAGTTGTATTGCCGCATCAGCGCCGAGGCATCCGAGGCGGCATCGAAACTCTGCTGGTCGAAATAGACTTGCAGGATGCCGCGGGCAAGATGGTCATATCGGATGCCGGTGGACTCGCGCAGGTAGCGCAGCGTGTCGCGGCTATACAGGCCCAGATTGACCATCTGGATGATGTTGCGTTCGGTGCGGCCGGGTGTGCACTCGCGCAGGAATTGCAGGCCCCAGGCCCATTGGCGCGGGTCGAGGCGGGGGCGGAACAGCAAGGGCGAATCGTCGCGCCACAGCCACTTGAGCACCTTCAGCGGCGCGCCGGGATTGGCCCAGGGCTCGGATTGCGATACCGAAATCTGGCCGCCATTGGCGAAGCTGGTTTCCAGCGCGGCCTCGGGTTGACGATCCAGCACGGTCACGTCAAAGCCGGCTTCGCGTAAAAACCAGGCAGAGCTTACGCCGGTTATGCCGGCGCCCAGAATCACGACTTTCAACTGCTTCTCCTTGTTGCTACTGCATGCGATGTTTGCATCACTACTCCAGCGCGCCTAATAATAAGCTAAGGATGCACTGAAATATTGCGCGAACTCAACTCGCAGCTCACCACCCGGCAAAGCCGGGTGCTAGCGGTCCGTGGTAAATCAACGATCCCTCGCTGTTTTATTCCACGCCCCCCGCCCTCGCACCCGTAAAGGGTAGGCCGTGGTTGTAAGCCCCTAAAGGGGCAACAACCACGCACCCGCCGCGAGGGAGCCTCGCTTGCGCTCGTTAGCGCATTACAATCAGAGTATTCCTAAGGAAGCGTGTTTTGACTGCGATCCAGCGGTGGAGCCGGTTTGCCGGCTGTGGCATGGTCAGGCATTGTTAGCGCTTTCGCCGGTCGCGGCAGAAAATTATCCAACAAAAATTCGGGAGCTGTTTCATGACCCTCACGCTGCGCCGCGCCGTGGTGTTCGCAATTCTGGCGGGCCTGTTGGTACCAGGTATGTTTATCAGTTATCTGACCCTGCAAAGACAGGAGGATTCGCTGATCAAGCGCCTGAGCGAGGACCATAACCGCATTACCGAGATTCTGGTGTTGGGCATGCAGGAGCCGCTGTGGAATCTGTCCCCGGATACCGGCGCGCCCTTGATGGCATCGGTGATGAGCGACGAGCGTATCGTGCGGGTGATCGTACAGGACGCCACGCTGGGTACCTTCCTGGAAAAAAACAGTCCGGAACGCCGCCAGGGCAAACTGAAGACGCTGTCGCAGAGCGTGACCAAGCAAGGCAACGTCATCGGCAAGGTGACCGTGGAGATGGACGACGGCACCGCACTGGCGTCCATACACCAATACCAGCGCTATTACTCGCTGACGGCAGTGATCCAGCTGCTGGCCAGCCTGGGGTTTATCCTGCTGATCCTGCAGAAGCGCGTGCTCAACCCCCTGCAACGGCTGATGGCGGAGTCGATCAGGCTGGCGCGGCGCGATCTTTCCACGCCCTTCGAATGGAAGCGCCAGGACGAAATCGGCAAGCTGGGCCAAAGCCTGGAAATCACCCGCCAGTCGCTGCATAGCCTGTTCGGCGAGCTGGAAAGCAAGAACAAGGAGCTGGAAGCCGATATCCAGCAGCGCAAGCAGATCGAACATGCCCTGCGTTCCAGTGAGGACAGGTATCGACGCCTGGTGGAATCGACCAATGTGGTGCCCTGGGAGGCCAACCCGGCCGAGTGGCGCTTTACCTATGTCGGCCCGCAAGCCGAGACCCTGCTGGGCTATCCGCTGCATATCTGGTACAGCGAAGGCTTTCTTACCAGTTACCTGCATCAGGACGACCGGCACCTGGCGTATAAGTTGTTTACCGAAACGCAGGACAAGGACAATACGATCGAGTTCGAATGCCGCATGCTGGGCGTGGACGGTAAAGCGGTCTGGGTGATGCTGGTCGCCACCGCGATTCCGGACGAAACCGGCGAGCGGCATCTGCAGGGTTATCTGATCGATATCTCGGTGCGCAAATCGACCGAGATCGAGCTGAACCACTATCGCAATCATCTTGAAGAGCTGGTCGAGCAGCGTACCAAGGCGCTGGCTGCTGCCAACAAGGAGCTGGAAGCGTTTTCCTATTCGGTCTCGCACGATCTGCGCGCACCGCTGCGCAGCGTGGATGGCTTCTCGCAGGTGCTGCTGGAGGATTACGCCGACAAGCTTGACGATGCCGGCCGGCAGTACCTGGGCCGTATCCGCCGCGCCACCCAGAACATGTCCAACCTGATCGACGATCTGCTCAATCTGTCCAAGTTGACCCGCAGCGAGGTGAACACTCAGCCGGTCAATTTGTCCGAAATGGCCGGCGATATCCTGCAGGAGCTGAAGCAGACCGATGCCGAGCGAGGCGTCAATATCGTCATCATGCCTAATCTGGTTACCGATGCCGACCCCAAGCTGGTCAGGGTGGCCATGCAGAATCTGCTGGCGAATGCCTGGAAATTCACCGCCAAATCAAACGCCGCCGAGATCAAGTTCGGCGCCACCCATATAGATGGGCAAAATGCCTTCTATGTATCGGACAATGGTGCAGGATTCGATATGGCCTATGCCGACAAGCTGTTCGGTGCATTTCAGCGCTTGCACAGCCCGCAGGAATTCGAGGGCAATGGCGTGGGCCTGGCGATCGTGCAGCGGATTATCAATCGGCATGGCGGCCGGGTATGGGCCAAGGGCTCGCTGGGACAGGGCGCGACTTTCTACTTCACCTTGCCGCGCCAAATGGAAAGACCGATGGGGCAATAATTCAGGCGTCGATATCAGGGAAGCGCTGGACAACCCTCACTCGCAGGGGTGTCGGCAGTTTTGCAGCGCTTCCCCAATAGTGGCGGGCGGCCAACAGGTCGCCCGCGCTTTTTTTGTATCTCATCGGCATGCGCCGGGCTGTTGTATGTGCTGCCTACACCCGATCCGCCGACAAAATTAAGGCCATCGTCTGTGCGCTGGCCTGGAGGGTTTTCCTCCTCCTCCGAGATTTCCTCCTCCTCGGGCGGATAAATGCAATATAAATACTTGCTTACCTACCGTCATCACCCATATGGTGGATAGCGTGCCATTCTTGCCGGGATATGGGGGCTAGTGGATAGAAATGCGGGGTGTTGTTGGCTGTATGCGTGGCGCCAGGCGGCTGCAGCTATCCGCGCAAGCGCTTGCTACTCCCTATATAATTATGATCAATTTTTCGCTTATCGATTCCGCTCTCTTGCTCTCCGCCTGTGCGGGCGGCGCCTGGCCGATCCGTGTCCGGAACCGGCTTTGCCGCCCCTCCCCGAATTTAAACGCTTGTGCGGGGAGGGTGGCTTGTAGAGAATGCGGGACACAAAATAATTAAGCCCAAGCATGGCAGAGAACAAACTGCGTCAATACGACCTACTGGTTACCTCCATTCACGCCGTCGTCCTTGAGCCGAATAAATGGGACGGATTGCTGCGCCGCATCGGCGAGGCCGTGAGCGCCACCTCAGGTGGTTTCTACCTGCGCGACAAAGCCACGGGTAAGCCTTTGCAATGGCATAGCTTTGGCCATAGCGAAGCAGTGATCGCCAGTTATGCCGATAAATATCTGCAGATCGACCCTTGGACGGCCATCATCGACCGTACCCCGGTCGGTGAATGGATATGTGAACACCAGCACTTCGACGATCGCTTTGTCGCCCAGAACGAGTTCTTTCAGCACTATATGTTGCCGAATGGATTGCGTAGGGTGATAGGCGCGCGCGCCTTCGACGACGGTCACAACGAGGCCATTATCGGCTTTCAGCGGGGTCTCGATGCCGCGCCGTTCAATGAAGGCGAAGCGGAGCTGTTGAAGCGCTTGTCGCCGCATATCGAGCTGGCTTGTCGCTTATCCACCGAATTTTCCCGCTTGCGCATGCAGGCGGCAGTGGCCAGGCAGGCGCTCGACCGCTTGGCAGCGCCCCTGTGGGTGGTGGATGGCGAGGGAAGGGTGTTGTTCGCCAACCATGCCGCAGAAATAGGCGGCTTGCCCGGTATATGTGTGCGGCAGGGCCGCTTGGTGGCCGACGCGCCAAATATCCATGCCCGGCTTGCTTCGCTATTGCAGCAGGCCAGCGCACGGCAGGCGCAGGGTGGCGCCCTGGCCTTGGAGCGGACCGATGGTGGCCGCCTGACCGTGCTGGTCGCGCCCCTGCCGGCCGATTCGCCCCTGGCCGCCGATTCGCAACGGCCCTTGGTCCTGCTGATGGCGCATGACCCCAGCGTCAGCGAAGCGCAACCGCTGGATGTCCTGGCCGCCCTTTACGGCCTGTCGCCGGCGGAATGTCGCCTGGCTGCCCTGTTGCTGGAAGGCTGTACCCCTTCGGAAGCGGCGGAGCGCTTGCAGGTGCAGGTCTCTACCGTCCGTACCCAGCTTAAGTCCATGTTCTGGAAGACCGGTACGCATAGGCAAGGCGAGCTGATGAAACTGCTTTCCGGCGCACTGTTGTTGAAGGTCTAAGAGCGGGCAGAAGGGGCGGCATATATTTCTGCATGGGGGCGAGGCCTATGGCAGAGACCGGTAAAATGGGCTATGTCCAGCCGCTCTTCTCCCGCTTCGGTGCTTCGCCCCCTACATACCCGCATACTGCAATCCGGCTCCTTCTGGATGTTGCTGGCATCGGTGTTGTTCGCGTGCATGGGGGCCATCGTCAAGCTGGGCTCAGCCCAATTCAGCACGGCGGAGCTGGTGTTCTATCGTTGTTTTTTCGGGCTGCTGGTGGTGGCCGGCGTGATAGGGGTGAGAGGCGGCTCCCTGCGCACCCCGGTCCTGGCCAAACAATGCACCCGGGCGATCGCAGGCACCGCCGCGCTGATGATGTCCTTCTATGCGATTTCGCACCTACCGCTCGCGACGGCCGTCACGCTCAATTACACCTCGCCCATGTTCCTGGCGCTGTTCACCACCATCTGGTTGCGTGAAAGACCCTCGTTCAACCTGCTGCTGGCCGTGGTGCTGGGCTTTTTCGGGGTGATACTGCTGCTGCATCCAACCTTTGCCCGCGAACAGTGGCTGGCCGGCTTGATCGGGCTGGGCTCGGGCTTCGGTGCCGGCATCGCCTACCTGAATGTCCGCATGCTGGGGGAGGCCGGCGAGCCGGATTGGCGCACCGTGTTCTATTTTTCCCTGATCGCCACCCTGGCGGCCGGCGTCTGGATGCTGTTCGAGCGATTCAGTCCGGTGACCGCCGACAATATCTGGATACTGCTGGGGATGGGGGCATGCGCCACCTGTGCGCAACTGGCGATGACGCGCGCCTACCGTACCGGCCGCACCCTGGCGGTAGCCAGCCTGACCTACACCACGGTGCTGTGCTCAAGCCTGTTGGGGGTGTTAATTTGGCACGACGCCTATCCGCCAAGCAATTGGCTGGCGGTGGGGTTGATCATTGCTAGCGGGTTGATTACTACGCGTCGGTCCGAATAGTCCTGCTAGGCGGTTTCTTCGCTAACCTTCACATCCTTCACATCCGGTTCATTACATTCGCACGCCGTGCAGCGAACTCGGCCTCGACTAGGTCTCCCGATAGGCCTTGGCCTTTACGCATTGAGACTCGTCCGAGCTCGACCTTGCGTTGCAGGAAAGCGTCGTACTCGCGTACTTCGTCCGAGTGTTGAATGAACTGGCGCAGCACCGACGATACTAGGCTACGTTTCAACATGGTTTGGCCTTTAGTGTCTAAAACATTCGACATATCTGTAACGGAGAAATGCCCACCGATGCTTTCGAAAAAACTCCGGGTGAGGACTTTCGGTAGATATCACTAAGATCGAATCGCCCTCGGGAAAATCGCGCGCAACAACAACATGGGCCAATCCAGGGCCCCCAGCTTTGGGCGCCGGCGGAACACATCGTAGTCGGCCGCTTCGATCTTCTTGAGAATGGCATCGCCGCCCAGCACGGTAAGACGGATCTCCAGTCCCAGCCGGCCGGGCAGGGTGGTACCCAAGGGAGAGCCGGCCCGCAGCAGCCGGCGGGTACGGTCGATCTGGAAGGCCATCAAGGCGCGCCAGTTCGCATCCACCTGCGCCGCCGCGATCTGGGCTTCGGTGACGCCGAAGCGCGCCAATTCGTCTTGCGGCAGGTAGACCCGTTGCTTTTGCCAATCCACCGCGACGTCTTGCCAGAAGTTGATCAGCTGCAGCGCCGCGCAGATGCCGTCGGACCAGGCGAGTTGCTTGCTGCCTGCCTGCCCGGCCAGATGCAGCACGATACGGCCAACCGGGTTGGCCGAGCGGCGGCAGTAATGCATGACTTCGCCGAAGTCGGCGAAGCGGGTTTTGACCACATCCTGCGAGAAAGCATCGAGCAGGTCGCGGAATAGTTGCACGGGAACCTTATGCGGCACCAGCACCTGGTCGCGCAGATCGGCGAATAGCGCGCTTTGCGGCGCCAGGCCGGCTTCCAGGCGGTCCAGCTCGGCGCGGTAGCCATCCAGCAGGGCGAGGCGCTCGGCAGGGCCATGGTCGCCCTCGTCGGCGAAATCGTCGGCGGTGCGGGCAAAGCGATAGACGATGGCGATAGGGCGCCGCATCGCTGGCGGCAGCAATAGCGAGGCGACCGGGAAGTTCTCGTAATGATCAACGGCGTAGGTATCGGACATAGCGGCCGATTATACGTGGCCGCTCCGCTGGCCGCCCGGCCCGACGATTTTCAAGCGTAGGTATCGATCTTGCCTTGGTGCGCGGAGATATTGGCGGAGGTCTGGTTCGACTGCTGCACCCGCTCCAGGCCGGCTTGTGAAATGGCCGCCTTTTTGCGGTCCAGGCGATCCGCTCCGCGTTGCACATCCTGCATCAGGATGCGGGTGGATTCCTGCAGGGTCTGCGACAGACTTGCGCTATAGGATTTGACTGCGCCCATGCTGGACATGGTTGGACTCCTGTCGAAACGGGTTTATTTTTCCATACTATATGACGGCTTCGGGGTCGTGCACAGGGCCGGCGGATAAGCGGAAGGTGCGCGCGCCGAAATTTAGGATTGTGCCGATATTGAAGGTTGACTACTCTGCCTCAACGCCATTCCGTCCCGAGACTGCATGTGAGCCGTAACAAGCGCATCAACCGCCGTATCCCGCTGGCTTGCCCGGCGCGTATACGCACCCTTGATCTTGGCCCCAGCTACTACGGCACCTGCATCGATCTCTCGGTGGGAGGGCTGACCGTGCACAGCGATTTCGTCCCTAGGCCCGGCGAAATCCTGGAAGTCACGGTCATGCCGCCGCGCACCAACGGCCTACCGTCGCAACCGATGACTGCCAGGGTCAAGGTACGTCGCTGCCACGAGCTGGAAGCGGGCCTGCGCTATGAGATCGGCTTGGAGATCGTGCAGATACTGGAGTAAGTGCGCTTCATCACGCCAGTGTCACGGCATACAACTCAAAGGACAGTGCCTCATCCTGGAATAGATTGACCTGGTCTTGTATGCACCGGGTTCGGCTTGTCCCGGTTTCGCTGTAAGTGCCGGTGCCGACATCCCCTACGTAAAATATGTCGTTGCGTCGGAAATCGACTGCAAATCCATGCCTGTCGCCTTTTAATTCCATCGAGACGTAATATATCCCCGCGTTCAGGGCATCGATTTTACTCTCCAGCGAGTCGCTGGAATCCGAATCGGACGCAAAATCGTGCATTGCCTTCCGGCAATTGGTGGCAGCCAGCTTCAGCTTGTAACCCTTTGCCAAATCAGGAAGTCCACCAGCCGAGAAACACCCGCCGTCCTGCAGTTTTTGACGCGAGGCTATTTTGTCCAGTCGCTTGGCGACCGTATAGATTTCGGCCGTTGGCGTCATGCCATTCAAGCTCTTTTTTATCCAGTCAAATGCGAACGAAGCGCATATCCCTCCGGTGGAGTGCTTTTTTGAAAGCGAAATTTGAAGTGCCTCGGATATACCTTCGCTGATCGTTTTTTTTGGCATTTCCCTTTATCCTTTCGGCATTATATGCATCGCCTATCCATGTTGCGGCGATGACGGTGCGGCTAATTATAAATATCACGCAAATATGGTCAGGCTACGCGAAAGGGGGTGGTATTTAAATAATACTTAAGTATAGGACCGACAGCGCAAGTGCTCTTGGCACTATCGATAGCGCGGGTGCAAATTCAGAAGAACATGTTCATCAATGCCTCTAAGCGATGAAGCGACATGGGAGATCGTTGCCTGTGGATCGCGGAAGGAGCTGTGATGGATCTTGTGATACCTACTCAATCTACGTATGCCGAACGATCGGCGGCGAGGGCGTCGGCGGCCGCCGCTTCTCCGGAAAGTATCACCGAGCTATGCGATTTCATCCGCCATGACGATCCACGCCATACGGAAGTCGATCTGAGCGGCAGGCGGCTGACCCGCTATGAATTGACGCAATTGAGCCAGGCGTTGCGCGGCAATACCCAGGTGCGGAAAATCAATCTGCGCAATAACGGTATCGACGCGGCCGGCGCCGCCATTCTTGCCAAGGGGCTCGGCGCCAGGCTTGTCGAACTGGATCTTGGCGGCAACCATCTCCGCGACAAGGGCGCGTCTTACTTAGCTATGCTGCTGCGGTCCACGCCGACGCTGGCTAGCCTCGACATCAGCCGGAATGGGATTGGCACGCGCGGTGCGATGCTGATTGCCGACGAGTTGCCGCTGTTATCAAGCCTGCGCAAGCTGGACATGAGCGGTAACGAAATTCACTGCGGCGGTATCTGCGTACTGGAAGCACGTTTGGAACATTCCCCCTTGCTTGCGGTTTATTTGGCCGCGAATCCCGGATGGTCGCCCTTGGACAGAAAGGGGATATTAAGGCAGCCCAGGTTGGCCAGGGTTTTTAATGCAAAAATTCCGGAGATCCACGCGCGAATCGCGGCGAACGATCCGCAGTGCACCGAGCTTGATTTGAGCGGTCGTAGATTGGCGGGCGGCGATGTTTTTATTATCTTCTGCATGCTGGAAAACAATCAGCATATATTGAAAATCAACCTCAGAAGCAATGATATCGGCCATTGCCTACCTGGCCTGATCGGCCAGGGGGGCTGTTGCCGCCTGATTGAGCTCGATCTAAGCGGCAATGGGATATTTTACAGTTCGATCAATGCGATTGCTGATTTCCTGGCGCAATCGGCAACGATTCGAAAGATGGATCTTAGCGGAAATTATATCCTGGACACCGATATGCCCCTGTTGGTTGAAGGTCTGCGCCGAAACACCAGCCTGACGCATCTGGATTTGAGTGCAAACTTATTTAAAATGCCCGGCGTACGAGTGCTAACCGCCAATTGGTCGGAAGCAGGAAATATCAGGCGCCTGGACTTGCGCGACAATAGCCTGGAAAGC
Source organism: Chitinimonas arctica (assembly GCF_007431345.1). Taxonomy (NCBI): domain Bacteria; kingdom Pseudomonadati; phylum Pseudomonadota; class Betaproteobacteria; order Neisseriales; family Chitinibacteraceae; genus Chitinimonas; species Chitinimonas arctica. The sequence continues at coordinate 4,612,486 of NZ_CP041730.1, forward strand.
GATGCCGCCAAATTGTTGGCACGATGGTTGTCGTCCAATGCCACGTTGACCGGATTGGAACTTGATCTGAGCGGAAACATTTCGATGGGTAACAGCGCCGCATTTGAGTTAGGCAAGACCTTGCCGAGCATCAAAGGGTTGCGGTGCCTGGCCTTGCAAGGGTGCGGCATCAGCGATCCAGGCGCCGAAGTCCTCGCCCAGGGACTTGGACGCAACCAGACCGTGGTGGCGGTCGATTTGCGTGGGAATTATATCGGCCCGGCGGCTGTCGGGCCGATCAAGGAAGCCTTGCGGGACAATCGCAGCCTTACCGACTTCGACCTAAGCGACAATCTCCTGCCCAGCCGTAGTGTCTGGGAACTTGGCCACCGGCTTGCAGTTCCCGAGTCGAGCTGGACTGACCGATTAAAGCTGATTTTGCAGCGATTTTCCGTTTTTTAGTGCAATGCTTGCTGAGGGAAACCCTGATTTAATACGCCTACTAGCTTCTCCCGGTATCTATTTCCGGCGTCGCAGATCGGCAGGGGGCTGGCGATCTGCGACCGTACCTACTTCAAGGATAACGAACTGCCCTTGACTTTACTGTGCGCCAACCTGTTGGATGCGATGTTTCAGGGTATCCGCCACAAAGAGGTCGCCGTATCTATTCGCAACTAAATGACGAGGTTTTTCAAACCAATCTGGCGCGCCGGTGACGGGATCGGTTAGCAGGATCGTCGTATTGGAAAATAATGCCGTAACCATCCCATTGGTAGCGATTTTTTGGATATATCCCACGCCATTATCAAGTACATAGATGTTGCCGGCGTTGTCTATGGTCAGGCTCATGGGCTCAACAAAATTCGGGGTTGCGCCCGCTCGGCTTTGAGGCCCGCCATTTATGCCTGCCAAGGTGCTAACCACGCCAGAAGGGGTGATTTTACGGATTGCGTTATTGAAACGATCCGCAACAAGGAGATTGCCCTCGGCGTCCACGACCAGGCCGCTTGGATTTCGAAAACTGGCCGCAACACCTACGCCGTCTTCCTTGCCCACGCTGCCGCTGCCCGCCAGGGTGGTGACCACGCCCGCTGGGGTTATCTTACGGATCAAGTGGTTGGCGGTATCTGCCACATAGACATTCCCGGTAGCGTCTACTGCCAGGCCCTCCGGGTTGTAGAACGAGGCCGACTCCCCCGTGCCGTCATTACGCCCATCCTTGAGGTTGCCGGCCAATGTGCTCATCACCCCGGCAGGCGTGATCTTGCGAATTCGACTGCCATCCGAGACGTATACATTGTCCAAGGCATCCACGACCAATCCGAAGGGAGAGAATTCGGATTCGTTCCGAGGAGAGCTCACGTCATTGTTTCGCTTAACGCCGCTCGCAAATGTCGTGACGACACTAGCAGGACTAATTTTTCGAACCGCGTTGCCGCTTGCAACATATAGATTGCCTAAACTGTCCAAGCCTAGTCCCGTTGGCGAAGTAAAGCGGGCTTGGAAGCCAATACCATCCTGATCTCCTGGGGTGCCGTGAATTGGAGGCCCGGCAAAGGTGGTGATGCCAAGAACCGCAGCATGGCACGATACAGCAATGTTTGAAATGTTGGCCGCCCCCATCTTGCCGGCGGCATCTCGTAGTGTGCAAACTTCCGTAAAGCCTGCCGGCTGTCCGACGACCTTCACCTCATAGTTTTCTCCGGCCTGTAATTGACCGGGAAAGGAAAAACTACTTACGTTCGGCGGTATCGTGATGATGTCTTGGCCATTCGACAGAATAAGGCCCGTAGCAGATAGACCGCTGACCGTACCGCCCAGGGTATATTTAGCACTGGGCGCCGGGTGTGATTTATCCCCGCCACCACACGCGGAGATCAAGGCGACCAAGGGGACGAGGCTGATGTAAGCGGCAATACTCTTTTTCATAATCCGAAACACGCTTTAGTAAAAAAGAGAAATTTACTCAAAAACAACATGGCTGATTGTCGAAAAGACTGCAATATTTCTGGTTTTTTGCATTGTCTGGGGCCGCACAGAGTCATCCCAGCCCTGTTGGCCCTACGGATAATTGGATAATTGAGCCGTGCATCACATAGAGAGGGCTGTGCGGTGGATTTCGTCAGGAAATAGATTTAATCAAGGAAGGAGGCCGGAGTATTAATTGACCCCCCCAAAAAAAGCGCGGGAATATTTGCCAATGGGACAGCTCTTCAACCTCGCAGGGCGGCTTCGATCGCGGCGATGTCGATTTTCCCCATCTGCATCATCGCCTCGAAGGCGCGCTTGGCCCTGGCACGATCAGGGTCGGTGTACGCGGCGGTGAGGATGCGTGGGGTGATCTGCCACGATAAGCCCCACTTGTCCTTGCACCAACCGCACTCGCTCGCCTGGCCACCGCTTTTGATGATCGCATCCCACAGGCGGTCGGTTTCGGCCTGATCGTCGGTCGCAACCTGGAAGGAGAACGCCTCGCTATGTTTGAATGCCGGACCGCCGTTCAGGCCAAGACAGGGGATGCCCATCACCGTGAATTGGACCGTCAGGACGTCGCCCTGCTTGCCATCTGGATAGTCGCCCGGCGCGCGATGGACAGCGTCCACCGTACTGTCCGGGAAGGTCTCGGCGTAGAATCGGGCTGCTTCTTCGGCGGTGCCGTCGAACCACAGGCAAATGGTGTTTTTGCTGACCATGATGAATCCTCCGATAGACCCGCTTGCGGGTCGTTTGTTGTTTTATGGGTCGCTTTCCGCGACAGGCTGAATCGCTACTCCGTCCGAAACACCGCCAAGGTCCCATCCAGCTGCTGGGAAGTCTCGCCCAATTGGCGGGCGGCATCGCCCATGCCCTCGGCTTTGTCGCGATTGGCACGCATGGTTTCGTTCAGCTCGCTCAGGGCCGTACGAATCGCGGCGACGGCCTGCCTGGCCGATTCGGCATCGGCGGCGGTCTCGCCGACCACGCCGCTGGTGTGGGCCATCAGCTCGGCGGTACTGGCGATGGCTTCATCGACCGTGCTGGAGGCGCTGACCAGGCCATCGATCTGGCGGGCCTGGTCTTCCACCTGGCCATTGGTCGCTTCGATCGTGCCGAGGATGCGGCTCACCATCGTATTGGTCTTGGCGAGGGTCTCCTGAGTCTGTCCCGCCAGTTTGCGGACCTCGTCGGCAACCACGGCGAAGCCGCGCCCTTGTTCGCCGGCCCGGGCCGCCTCGATGGCGGCATTCAGCGCAAGCAGATTGGTCTGGTCGGAGATATCGGCAATGGTGCGCAGAATGCCGGTGATCTCGCGCACATTGGCCGAGAGGGTCTGGAACGCCCCGGTGAATTCGCGGTTGGCCTGTGCGCCCGCTTCGATCTGGCCGGCCATGGCCTCGATCTGTACACGGGCTTCACTCAGCTTGGACTCCACCCGGCCGATCTCCGTTCTGAGGGAGCCGGCACGCTCGGCCGAATTGGCGGTGACCTCGGCGATCTCATCCGCCCGGCGCGTCACCTCGTCCAGGCCCTGGGCCGTCCGTACCGTGTCGGCCGACATGGCGGCGGTCTGTTCGGCGAATTGGTGCGACAGCAGGGCATTGCCGCCGGAGGTGGTCTTGGCTTCGCTCAGCGCGGTGCGAAAGCTCGCCATCAACTCGTTCAGGTTGCGGGCGATATGGCCCAGCTCGTCGCGTTGGCTGGCATCCACGGTCAAGGCCAGGTTCTTGTCGCGGGCAATACTGTCCATCGTCCGGCTGATCGCCTGCACCCTTCGCACGATAATGCCGACCAACAGGTACGATACCAGCATGCCCAGGACAAAACCCAGCGCGCCGATGGCCAGCGATTGCACCAGGGTGAAGCGCAATTCGGACTTGATCTGATCGATGCGGATATCGGCGCCGACCAGGTATTGCAAGCCGTTCTCGGTCTTGAGCGGAACAAACACCGTGCGGAAATTACCGCCGTCGGCGCTGTACTCGGCATAGGCTTGTGTGCCCTGTGCGACCGCCTTGGCGGCGCTGGCGGTGGCGTGGCCCAGCGGAGAGAAGTGTTTGCGATAGCGCTCTTGTTTTCTATCCTCGGCTGAGAAGGAAGCGGCCAGGTGGAGGAACTTGCCTTCGTGCGGCGCCATGAAGTAGAGGTAGGTCAAACCCACTTTATCGGCCAGTTGATGCAGCCGCAGTCCGTTGCGGGTGTATTCGGAGTCGGAAATGCTGCCGGCGGTATTGCCGCGCTGCAGATAGCTGTCGCCGACCAGGTCCGGCGCCGCGTTGGCCGCGGCGGCCAGGCGGCCGTCCAGCCCGGCGAAAATGGCTTGTGATTTCAGATAGTAGGCATAGCCCGTATAAAGCGCCCCGGTGATCAGGTTGGCAACAAAGAACATCGCCAGCAACTTGGCCTTTAAGGACCAGTCCTTCAGCTTGAGCATAGAGTGATCTCCGCAGGGCGGGCCATGGACTTAAAAGCCCGCTCAACCCACTATAAGCGATGAAAAGCTGGCGCGTATACTGACGCCTTTCCCGACAAGCTCCCCGCCCATGACCGTTTTTCTGCCTGCTGTTGAGCCCACTCTTCCCGCCAGCGAAGTGGTCTGGCATTTTGCCTTCGTCACCGGCAAGTTGCTGGTGCCCGACGAGGCGAACCTGCAATTGCTTACCGTCAGCCAGACGCTTTTCATGCCGTCGGCGCAGTCCCGCCACTATCTGGGGCGGCTGGAGGGCATCGACTGCTGGGCGTCTGTGCTGCCGGCCGAGCCGGTCGGCTGGAAGGCGGTGCCGCTGCGGGCCGCCATGATGCAGATGCCGGAACCGCTGATGATGGTAGCCGCGCGCGCCGCACAGGTGCTGGAGTGGGATAGGGCGCATCGGTATTGTGGCGCGTGTGCGACGCCTACCGAGATCCGCACGGGGGAGCGGGCCCGCGTGTGTCCGGCCTGCGGGCATATCGTCTACCCCCGCCTCAGCCCTGCCATGATGGCCCTGGTCTGGCGCGGCGAGGAACTCCTGCTGGCCCGTTCGCCGGGCTTCGCGCCCGGTATCTACAGCGCCTTGGCCGGTTTCGTCGAGGCAGGCGAGTCGATAGAGGATTGCGTGGTGCGCGAGGTGGCGGAGGAGGTGGGCGTGACGGTGCGGAATCTGCGCTACTACGGCAGCCAGAGCTGGCCCTTCCCGCATAGCTTGATGGTGGCGTTCACGGCCGAATGGGTGAGCGGCGAGATTGTGCCGCAGGAGGGCGAGATCGAAGCGGCCGGCTGGTTCCCCATCGATGCCTTGCCCGGCATACCGCCCCGTTTCAGTATTTCCGGCCATTTGATACGCGATACGGTTGCGGCCATCCGTGACGGGAGTCTGCGGTAACCCCCCCAGAAAAAAGGGCCCGTCAAAGACGGGCCCGAATTGCTCATGCTCAGGTCGGGCTAGTCGCCCAGATAAGCGTGCTGCACCTTCTCGTTGGCCAACAAGGCCTCGGCGGTGTCGGCAAAGGTGATTCGACCGCTTTCCATCACGTAGCCACGGCTGGCGGTCTTGAGCGCCAGTTTGGCGTTCTGTTCCACCAGCAGCATGGTCACGCCTTCGGCGGCGATCTGGCGAATGATTTCGAAGATCTTCTGCACGATGATCGGCGCCAGGCCCATCGAAGGCTCGTCCAGCAACAGCAGTTTGGGACGGCTGAGGATGGCACGGCCCATGGCCACCATCTGCTGCTCGCCACCGGACAGGGTGCCGGCCAATTGCTTGTAGCGTTCCTTCAGGCGGGGGAACAGTTCGTAGACGCGCGCCAGATCCTTCTGGATCTCGTGCTTGTCGTTACGGTAGTAGGCACCCATCAGCAGGTTTTCTTCGACGGTCAGGCGCGGGAAAATACCGCGGCCTTCCGGCACCATGGCCAAACCACGCGAGACATAGTGGTGGACCGGCAGGCGCGCGGTGTCCTGCCCGTCGTACACGATGGTGCCGGCCGCAGGCTTCACCATGCCGACCAAGGTCTTCAAGGTGGTGGTCTTGCCGGCGCCGTTGGCGCCGATCAGGGTGACCAGTTCGCCCTGGCGTATCTCCAGGTCGATGCCCTTGACGGCTTGAATGCCGCCATAGGCCACTTGCAGGCCTTTGACTTCCAACAGTTTCTTATCGTTGCTCATCTGTCCCTCAGTCCGGCGATGCGCCGAGATAGGCTTCGATCACGCGCGGGTCGTTCTTGACGGCCTCGGGCACCCCTTCGGCGATTTTCTTGCCGTATTCGAGCACGGCGATACGGTCGCACAAGCCCATCATCAGCTTCACATCATGCTCGATCAGCAAGATGGTGACGCCGTCGTTGCGGATCTTTTCCATCAGCTTCTTCAGATCCTCGGTTTCCTTGCCGTTCATACCGGCGGCCGGTTCGTCCAGCGCCAGTAGTTGCGGGTCGGTGGCCAGGGCGCGGGCGATTTCCAGCCGGCGCTGGTCGCCGTAGGAGAGGTTCTTGGCGGCTTCCTCGGCGTGCTTACGGATGCCGACGTATTCAAGCAGAGCCAGGGAGCGCTGCTTGATGTCGGCTTCCTCGGCACGGGTCTTCGGATCGCGGAAAACCGCCCCGATCACGCTGGCCTTGGTCCGCACATGGCGGCCCACCATCACGTTTTCCAGCGCCGTCATATTGTGGAACAGACGGATGTTCTGAAAGGTGCGGGCGATGCCGCTTTCCACCACGACATTGGGCTTTTGCCGGAACAGGTCGATGCCCTTGAAGGTGAACTTGCCTTCATCGGGTTGGTACAAGCCGGTCAGCACATTGAACAGGGTGGTCTTGCCGGCCCCGTTCGGGCCGATCAGACCATAGATCTCGCCCTTGTTGATCGACAAGGCGACATCGCTCAATGCGTGCAAGCCGCCGAATCGTTTGTTGATGCCGGAAATCTCAAGCAGTAGCTCAGCCATGGCTGGCCTCCTTTGCGGCGGCGTCGGCGGGCGTCGCGTCTTCCTCGTCGTGGAACTCGGCCTTGCGTTGCTTCGACGGCCATAAGCCTTCCGGCCGGACCAGCATCACGAAGATCAGGGCAATGCCGAACAGCAGCATGCGCAGGTTTTCCGGATTGACCAGACGTTCGCCCAGCAGCTTGTCCTGTAGCGGATTAACAACATCGCGCAACACTTCCGGGGTCAGGAACAGCAGGATCGCACCCAGGATCACGCCCGGGATATGTCCCATGCCGCCCAGAACGACCATGGCGAGGACCACGATGGATTCCATCAGGATAAAGCTTTCCGGCGAGACGAAGCCCTGGAAGCTGGCGAACATGGCGCCGGACACGCCACCAAAGCTGGCGCCCATGGCGAATGCCAGCAGTTTGACGTTACGGGTATTGATACCCATCGCCTGCGCCGCGATCTCGTCCTCGCGGATGGCCACCCAGGCACGGCCGATACGCGAGCTTTGCAGGCGTACCGAAACCAGGATGATCAACAAGGCCAGACCCAGGAACAGGTAGTAGTACAGATGCAGTTTCTGGAACTCGATACCGAACAGGGTGATGGATTGCGAGAACTTGTGGCCAAAAAGCGACACAGGTTCGATCAGGTTCACACCTTGCGGGCCATTGGTGATGTTGATCGGGCGATCGAGATTGTTCATGAACAGACGCACGATCTCGCCGAAACCCAGGGTAACGATGGCCAGGTAGTCGCCACGCAGCTTCAGCGTGGGAGAGCCCAGCAAGACCCCGAACATGCCCGCCAGCAATGCCGCCAGCGGCAACACCACCAGCAAAGGCATATGCAGGATCCACTCGAAACCGGTGCCCGCCAGCATGGGCACCAGGTGCGGTGAGTTGAGCAGCGCGTAGGTGTAGGCGCCGACCGCGTAGAAGGCGATATAGCCGAGGTCCAGCAGGCCGGCGTAGCCCACCACGATGTTCAGGCCCAGGGCCAGCATGATGTACAGCATGGCCAGGTCAAGATTGCGCACCCAGGTATTGCCCAGGGTGGCTCCCATCACGAAGGGCAGCACCGCCAGCACCACGGCGAAGATCGCCATGCCGGCATAGGCGGCTGTCTTGGATTGTTTGATTGCTTGCATTTGCTTTGGTCTCCCCGGATCAGGCGCGTTCGGCCACACGTTCGCCCAACAGGCCGGACGGACGGAACACCAGCACCAGAATCAGCACCATGAAGGCAAAGATGTCCTGGTAGTGACTACCCAGTACACCGCCGGTAAGTGGGCCGAGGTAACCGGCGCCAACGCTTTCGATGATGCCCAGCAGGATACCGCCGGCTACCGCGCCCGCCAGATTGCCGATACCGCCCAGCACTGCCGCGGTAAAGGCCTTCAGGCCGATCATAAAGCCCATGGTGGGGTAGGCCAGGCCATAGTTGGCGCCAACCATCACGCCGGCGACGGCGCCCAGGCCGGAGCCGATCACGAAGGTCATCGAGATGACGTAATTGATATTTACGCCCATCAGGCTGGCAACCGGCTGATTCATCGAAACCGCACGCATGGCACGGCCCAACTTGGTCTTTTCGACCATGATCAGCAAACCGCCCATCACGAGGATGGCAAGCACGATGATCACGATCTGCAAGTCGGTGATGATGGCGCCAAATACATTGTGCGGCTCATGCGGCAGCAGGTCCGGGAAGGAACGGGGGTTGTTTTTCCAGATCAGCACCGCAACCTGTTGTAGAACGATGGAAATACCGATGGCGGTAATCAGTGGAGCAAGACGGGGTGCTTTGCGCAGCGGCCGGTAGGCGACTCGCTCGATGGTGAAACCGAGCAGCATGGTGATCGGGATAGCGATCATCAAGCCCGCAATGACCATCAGGGGACCGGGCAGGTTGATACCGCTGCCGGACAAAAGACTGATAGCCGATATGGTGATCATGGCGCCCATCATCACGATTTCGCCGTGGGCGAAATTGATCAGCTGGAGAATGCCGTAGACCATGGTGTAGCCGAGTGCGATCAGCGCATAGATACTGCCGACCACCAGACCATTGATAAGTTGCTGAATGAAAATATCCACGCGTTGACTCCTCGTCTTGTTGCGTGAGGGAAAGCGATTCGTGCCAAGGAAGGCAGGCGAAACCCCATGCGCCCTATTTTTATATATCGAGCGCGGCCAGATTGTGACCGGGGTATGACTACCGTTGTAGTTAGGGAAAACCGAATTGAAAAAGGCGGCGTCTTTCGACGCCGCCTTTTACTGTTGCCGCTTTACTGCTTTTTCTCTTCTTTTTTCGCTTCGGCCGGTGCGGCGGCAGCTGCCGCGGCAGGCGCAGCGGGGGCTGCAGCCGCGCCACCCACGGTCGCGACGGTTTCCCACTTGCCGCCCTTGACCTGATAGACGGTCACGGAACCGCCGACGATGTCACCCTTATCGTCGAACTTGATCGGGCCGGTCACGCCGCTGTACTCGATCTTGGCCAGCTCAGGCAGGTACTTGGCCGGTTCGGACGAGCCAGCCTTCTTCATCGCTTCGACCATGACGCGGGTGGCGTCATAGGTGAACGGTGCGTAGATCTGGATGTCGGTGTTGAACTTGGCCTTGTACTTCTTATCGAAGTCGGCGAAGCCAGGCATCTTGTCCTTCGGCGCGCCCGGCTGCGAGGCGAACTGGCCTTCGGCGTTGTCGCCGGCCAGCTTGATGAATTCGCCGGTCTGGAAGCCGTCGCCACCCATCAGCTTGGCGGCAATGCCGAGCTTCTTGATCTGCTGCGCCATGGGACCGGCTTGCGCGTCCATGCCACCGTAGAAGATCACGTCAGGCTTCTTGCCCTTGATCGTGGTCAGAATGGCCATGAAGTCGGTGGCCTGGTTGGTCGTGAATTCACGGCCAACAACGGTCACGCCCTTGGCCTTGGCGGCCTTTTCGAACTCGTCGGCCAGACCTTGGCCGTAGGCGGTACGGTCGTCGATGATGGCGACCTTCTTGGCCTTCAGGTTATCGGCTGCGAAGGAGCCCAGCGCGCCGCCTTGCGACGAATCGTTGGCGATCACGCGGAAGGCGGTCTTGAAGCCTTGTGCGGTGTAGGTCACGGCGGTAGCCGAGGGCGAGATCTGCGGAATGCCGGCGTCGGAATACAGCTTGGAAGCCGGAATGGTGGTGCCGGAGTTCAAGTGGCCGATCACACCGACAACCTTGGCATCCACGAAGCGCTGTGCCACGGTGGTGGCGGTCTTCGGGTCGGCCTGGTCATCTTCCGAGATCATCTCGAACTTGACCTTCTTGCCGCCGATTTCGACGTTTTCGGCGTTCAGTTCCTCGATGGCGAGACGTACGCCATTTTCGTTGTCCTTGCCCAGGTGAGCGATGTTGCCGGTCAGCGGACTGGCGTGGCCGATCTTGATCACATTATCGGCAGCGGCCGGAGCGGCTGGCGCTGCAGCAGGCGCTGCGGCTTCTGCGCTGGGATCTTCTTTCTTCTCGCCGCAAGCGGCAAGCGCCAACACGGCAGAAGCAATCAGGCTGTAACGAGCCAAGGTCATGTATGTTCCCCTTTTTGACAAACGCGGTATTCCGATGGAAAAAGCCACATTAACGCGTGGCCCTTTTATCAAGGCCAAAATGCGTGCGGAATAGTGCGCCCGAGCTTTTGCGCTTGTCAACGAGGGAAAAACCGTGTGGCAAAACCGCGAATGCGGCCTGCAAAAAGGCTTGTACGGGAGTGTCCCGGACGTCCGGCGGGAATGGCCGTCGTAAACCTGCAACAATGCGCTCGGGCACCGGGCCGAAGCGGGAAAAGCCTTGATTTTTCGGCGCAGCGGCGCCTCGAAGGGTGGCTGGGGGCAGGTGTCGCCGGTCATGGCCGACGGGTCCGCCAGGGGCCATGCATATTTAAACGGTTAAATCGACCTGTTGTACCGTGCCGGCTCGGCCATTTTCGCTGAGATAGACGCCGGAACGGCGGATTTGTCCCTGCGTCCGGTTGTTTTCGTCGTTCAGCGCGAATTCTGTTGCGGTATTGCCAAGGTAGATCGCGCCGATGCCGAGCTTTTCCAGGCTGACCAGGCCGGCCCGGCCGGACGCGTCGCGGGTCCACAACTGCAGCTTGCCCCACACCGCGTCGTTCTCGTCTATCCAGCCATTGCGATCGTCGTCGTGCTCGGCCAGATCGGCGAAACCATTACCGCTTTGCGCGCCAAACAACTCGCGGCCGTCATTGATCGCGCCATCTTCATTGCGATCCAGGGCCAAGAAGCCGCTGCCGGTTTCCAGGAAGGAGATATGGTCGGCGCTACCATCGGCGTCCAGGTCGAATGCGATCTTGTCATGACTGAGGGTGGCCGATGGCGCGGCGTAGTTCAGCACCAGCGGATCCTTGCGCATGCCCGGCGTGGCAATCGATATATGTACATTGCTCTCCTGCCGGAATTGCCGTTCCAGTTCCAGGACGGCGCTGAATGCCATGCGACGGCCATCTTCGGTAACGATATGGCCGCTGGCGGCAAAACGGCTGCGTTCCACCTCCTGCAGCACCTCATGGTATTGATAGTCGGCTCGCCAGTCGGCCCGGCGGCGCGCCGATGGTGCGGCGGAAGCGGTTGCGTCAGGCGCCGGGACGGCTGGCACGCCGGCCGGCTGGGGGCTACGGCTGCGCGGGGGCGCGATGCTGGTGATATCGATATCGCGGCCGGTCAGGTTCTTGACCAGTTGTTTGATCAGATGCCAAAGCGGATGGCTTTCCAGCTGCTGTCGGATATCCAAACTGGCAGCATCCGCCTGCTGGGCGGCCCGCGCCTCCGACGATAGCTCGACCATCTGGTCGGGGGGAGGGGGAGGGTTGCGCCTGATCTCTACCCGCAGCTGTTGTTCCACGCTGTGCTGACGCGCAGCCTCGTGCTGGCCAGCGAGCTGGACCTGCGATTGCTGGATTTTCATTATCGTTCTCCCGGCCGCCCTGACTCGGCCTTTGCTTCTATATATCGGCGGGGGAGGCGATACCTTTATGTCAAACAGGGCGAGTTAGGAGTTCGCCAGATAGGCGGTAGGCGGCTCAGCGCAATCTATCCGGCGCCATATGCCCCAGCTCGGCCAGGGAGCTGACGCCGGCGCTGCAGACCACGAAATGATCGAGCAAGCAAATATCCAGCAAGGCCAGCGAGCGCTGCAGGCGGTGGGTCAGCGAGATATCGGCCGTGCTCGGTTGCGTGCAGCCGGAGGGATGGTTGTGCGCGACAATGATCGCGGCGGCGTTGCGCAGCAGCGCGCGCTTCGCCAGTTCGCGCGGATAGACGGCGGCCTGGTCCACGGTGCCACGGAATAGAATCTCGGCAGCCAGAAGCTGATGCTGGCTATCGAGGAACAAGGCCCCGAACGCTTCGCTGGTTTCGCCGCCCAGCCATAGCCGCAGGTAGTCGCGGACCGCGCGCGAGTTGATCAACGCCTGCGGTTGTCGCAATTCCTCCAGCAGCAGGCGCCGGCTGATTTCGCTGATGGCCCGCAGTTGGGTAAAACTGACAATACCCAGGCCGGCCATGGCGGTGATGTCTTGCTGGTCGGCATGGAATAGCCCGGTCAACGAACCGAATCGTGTCAACAATTCGCGTGCCAAGTCCACCGCGCTTTTGCCCGGCAGGCCGACGCGTAGGAAGATGGCTAAAAGCTCGGCATCGGAGAGGGCGCTGGCGCCTTGGTGCAGCAGCTTTTCGCGGGGGCGTTCCTTTTCCGGCCAATCGGTGATGGGCATGGCGCTTGGGCAGGGGTGAGGGTTGATCTACAATTGCCGATTTTTCCGGCATGTTTGCGAAGGAAATACGATGCGCGGGGTAAAACCATGAGCCGTCCAAAGAGAATATTGCTTGGCGTGACCGGCGGCGTGGCCGCCTACAAGTCGGCCGAGTTGACGCGCTTGTTCGTCAAGGCCGGCTACGACGTGCAGGTAGCGATGAGCGAGGCCGCCACCCGCTTCGTGGCGCCGGCCACCTTCCAGGCACTGTCCGGCCGACCCGTGTTTACCGATCTGTGGGATAACCGGATCGACAACCATATGGCCCACATCGACCTGGGCCGAGAGGCCGATATCATCCTGGTGGCGCCGGCCACGGCCGACTTTATGTTCAAGCTGGCGCATGGCGCGGCCGACGACCTGCTCTCCACCCTGTGCAGCGCGCGCGACTGCCCGCTGCTGCTGGCGCCGGCGATGAACCGGCAAATGTGGGAGAACCCGCCCAACCAGCGCAATGTGGCGCAGCTGCGGCAGGATGGCATCACCCTGTTGGGGCCGGACGAGGGCGAGCAAGCCTGCGGCGAGACCGGTTTCGGCCGCATGCTGGAGCCGGCCGCCCTGTTCGAGCATGTCGAGAACGCCTTGCAGCCCAAATACCTGCAAGGCAAAAAGATACTGATCACCGCCGGACCCACCTTCGAACGCATCGATGCGGTACGCGGCATCACCAATTCCAGCTCCGGCAAGATGGGCTTTGCCATCGCCAAGGCAGCCATCGAAGCGGGCGCCGAGGTAATCCTGGTGGCGGGCCCTACGCCGCTGCCCACCCCGCTTGGCGCACGCCGGGTGAATGTTTCGAGCAGCCAGGAAATGCTCGGCGCGGTCAACGCCGAGGTGCCGCGCGTCGATATCTTCGTCAGCGTCGCGGCGGTAGCCGATTACTACGTGCTCAATCCATCCGAGCAGAAGATCAAGAAGGATGCCCATATCCTCACCCTGGAACTGGCACCGAACCCCGACATCCTCGCCAATGTGGCCGGCCTGGCCGAACCACCATTCTGTGTCGGTTTCGCCGCCGAAAGCGAAAACCTGCTGGAGTACGGCGAGCAGAAGCGTCGGCGCAAAAAGCTTCCGCTGCTGGTCGCCAATCAAGTCCAGGACGCCATGGGCGCCGAGGACAACGAAGTCTTCCTGCTGGACGACCACGGCCAACATAAATTGAACCGGGCGCCGAAGCTGGACATCGCCCGGGCCATCCTGCAACACACTGCCAAGCTTTACCGCGAGTACCACAATCCATGAAAAGACAAATCGACGTACGCCTGCTCGACGAGCGCCTTACCGCCCAGCCTCCCGCCTATGCCACCGAGGGATCGGCCGGCCTGGACCTGCGCGCCTGCCTGGCGGAACCGCTGACCCTGGCGCCCGGCGCCACCTCGCTGGTACCCACCGGCATGGCCATCCACCTGGCCGACCCCGGCCTCGCCGCCATGATCCTGCCGCGCTCCGGCCTGGGGCATAAGCACGGCATCGTGCTGGGCAATCTGGTCGGCCTGATCGACTCTGACTATCAGGGGCAGATTTTTGTTTCCGTGTGGAATCGCGGGAACGAGACTTTCGTGATCCAGCCAATGGAACGCATTGCGCAGTTGGTGGTGGTGCCGGTTGTGCAGATGCACTTCAACCTGGTCGAGTCCTTTGATGCCAGTGTGAGAGGCGAGGGGGGCTTTGGTAGTACCGGCTTGGGGGTGTTGGCCGAGGCGCGGTAAATTGCGGCGATAGGGTGTGCGCTGCCTGGCACACCCATCTAAAAGAGAATTCAGTTTCATTTTCGTACTTGCGCATTAATTTGACGCGATAACTTCTGAATTTTCCGCAGCTTACGCAATAACATCTGAACTGGATCAACTCGCTTTTCTCGCACGTATTTTTGGCTTGCGAGTGCGGTTAAGCTGCGCCAGTTCCCATGCAACTGCTTCGTACTCGGCATCGGCCATTAGCTTGGCTTCTGGGGGTAAAAACCAACCAAGCACACAACTTGGTTCGCGCAATGCGATCTGTATATGCGTCCGGGTCGAGAATCCAGAATTCTCAGCGACTCTATCCCCTTGGGAAAAGGCACCACGCACCGCTTGATATGCTGGCTGCTTGTCTTCTACGCGAGCCTCATGAATGAATTTGAAGACCGCGCGGTCGAGTTCGCGCAATAGGATATCGACATCACTATCGCTTGCTTTATGGTTTTTCGGGAGTGGGAGCCCGACCTGCTTCATTGCTTCTAGATATGCGGTGAACTCCTGTATCGCTGGCTGAGTCGTCATGTCGAGCCAGTGACTGATTCGCAATACTGCACCGACGACAGCCGGCGCCGCGATTGGCTTCGCTGTGTACAGCTTTTCAGGATTGTCCTTTGATGCCTGCGCAAACAGTTGTGCCCGTACCGGGTCATTCTCAAAGAAGTATGCGCCAGGACCGAGCCAATCGTAGCGGTTGTTGCTTTCCGTCAATGCACCAAGTTGGCCGCTTACAAGGTCGTCTCGAACCGTGGCATCACAGCCGTGGTAAACCACTACTAGGTTGCCGTGATTCATCTCGCCTTGCTCGTCGCCTTTTGCGTAGGTTTACGTGTGGTGCTTGGGGCGATATCTTTGCTGGATAGGTTTAGCGGCACAACGCCGGCACGCTTGGCGATACGCAAGATTTTTGCCGCATCAAGATCGATTCGCGCTGTGGGTAGATCAACCGGGCCAACAACCACGTTGAAACGCTTGGACACAGCCAGAACGGACGCCCGGTACTTACGCCGCATACTTGCAAGGGCGCTCACCCCATCGAGTACATTCCCCGACTCAAGGACTTTAGACGTACGCCGATCCTCCTTGACGCTGACGAGAGGTTCAGCCAATACTTTGTTGGTTAGCCCTGCACGCTTCGCCATCTTCAACTCCTGCTGAACACCTGCATTGTCTTGACCACCTGCCCATTATGCGCGATTTCGGCAGGCATCGCAGTCACGTGCTGTGGTTGCGGCGCGCCGCGGCGCGCCGCGCCTTATGCCGAACGTAGGACAGCCCTGATCATGGCAAGTTGCATTCGCGAGGGCATATATGCGGTGTTTGGAAAACCAGCAACTGAGCCGCTTAATTCGGAGCGAACCGATAGCCTGGGGAGCGCTGCCTCGCACCCAACAAAAAGCCCAACCTCTCGGCTGGGCCATATATTTCACCTGGTTGCCGAAAGCCTAAACCCCCAGTTCCTCCACCCAAGCCAAGGCCGACACATGCGCCTTGTTCAGCATCTCCGGCGTCAGATGTAGATGCTCGCAAAGCCTCGGCACTTCCGCCATTTCCGGGTCTTCGCAAGCCTCTGCCAGCTCCAGGAAGGGACCATAGATACCCGTGCGGCCCAGCAGCGCCTCAGAGACCGATTCCGGCAGCAGCAGCGTCTCCAGGATCTTGTCCATGGGCATGTCCAACATCACATCCAGCAGCGAGAACACCCCGACGATAAACAGATTGTCGCGATCCGTGCCGTCGAGCATGTGGCTGCCCATCAATTCGACCAGGCGGCCTCGCGTGACGGCGGTTTTCATCAGCGCGGGCGGGGTGCCGGCGTCGGAGCTGGCGGTGACCAGCAGCAGGGTCAGCCAGCGATAGAGCTTCTGGTAGCCGAGGATGGTGACCGCGTGCCGGAAGGAATGGATTTCGCACGACAGACCGAAGCCGGCCGAATTGATATAGCGCAACAATTTGAACGACAGCGCCACATCGCGCTTGAGAGCGTTTTCGATGTCGTTGATCTCGGCATTGTTCCTGAGCATGTTCAGCAGCGTCAGGATATTGGCGTAGGCGGGGTTGATCACCTTGGCCGAGAGTGTTTCCGGGTGGGCGAAGTAATAGCCCTGGAAACAGTCCATGCCCACTTCCAGGCAGAACTTGAATTCGTCCTTGGTCTCGACCTTTTCCGCCACTTGCAGCACCGGGAACTTGCGCAGTTCCTTGGAAAGGCTTTTTACGTTTTCCAGACCCAGTTGCAGGATGTCCAGCTTGACGTAGTTGGCGAATTCGAGGAAGGGCGCGGTTTGCGGCGTGTAAGTAAAGTCGTCCAGCGCGATGCCGAAACCCTGGGCGCGCAATTCCTTGGCGCGGGCCAGCAGCTCGGGCGTGGCGTTGACCGATTCGACGATCTCCAGCACGACCCGTTGCGGATGCAGCAGTTCGAGGAAATTGCTTTCCAGCATCGAGGTCGCGACGTTGACGAAGGCCAGCTTGCTGCCGACCAACCAGTCCACCCCCATGTTCGACAGGGTGTTGACCAGGATATTGGTGCCGGCTTGCATATCGCTGGAAAAGTCGGCCGAGAGCGCAGCCTGGTCAAGCCGGAACAGCAGTTCGTAACCGATGATCTGCTGTTGACGGTTGAGGATTGGCTGGCGGCCGATAAAGGCGTTGTTCTGCATATTGACTCGCGGTGAACGAAAGCAGTCGGATGGGCTTAAAACAGCAACTTCATTATGCAGACCACGTTCGGCATTGGCAATTAAGCGTCATGCCTTGTGCGTCAGCATCTCCAGGAATTGCGTGGTCTTGATGGCGGACTGGTCGGAATGGCTGTCTTCCAGCAAATCCTCCATATCCAGCACCAATACCACCGAGCCGTCGCCGGACAAGGTTGCCCCGGCGACGCCGCGTGGACGGATGTTCGCCAAGGGTTTGATCACCACGTCGTCGCGGCCGATAAAGCTGTCTATGGCCAGGATAAAGCTGTTCTCGCCGGACTGCATCAGCACGCCGAACTGTGGCGTCTGGGTCTCTTCCCAGCCTAGCAGGCGGGCCAGCGAGCGCACCGACAGGATCTCGTCGCGGACGACGATGGTGGCGCGCCCGGATACCTCCTGGACCTGTTCGGACCGGAGCGGGATGATCTCGCGCACCATGGCCAGCGGCACACCGAAGGGCTGGTTGCAGACCCGCACCACCAGCACCGGCAGGATGGCCAGGGTCAGCGGCAGCGAGATGGCGAAGCGCGAGCCTTCGCCGATGACCGAATGGATATCGATGCGGCCATTCAGCTTTTGGATATTGGTCTTGACCACATCCATGCCGACGCCGCGGCCGGACACGCTGGAAATCTGGTCCTTGGTCGAGAAGCCGGGTAGGAACACCAGCTGCAAGGCCTGTTTGTCATCCATGCTGTTGGCGGTTTCCAGGTCGATCAGACCTTTCTCGACCGCTTTGCGGCGCAGCATATCCGGCCGCATACCCTTACCGTCGTCAACGATCTCGATCAGGATATGGTCGCCGACCTGGGTGGCCGACAGCTGCACGATGCTCTTGGTCGGCTTGCCGGCGGCGATGCGTTCTTCGATGGTTTCCACGCCGTGGTCCACCGCATTGCGTACCAGGTGGACCAGCGGATCGTTCAGATCCTCCAGCATGGTCTTGTCCAGCTCGGTTTCTTCGCCGCTGATTACCAGCTCGACGTCCTTGCCCAATTGCCGTGCCAGATCGCGTGCCAGGCGGGGGTACTTCTGGAACAGGCGGCCGATCGGCTGCATGCGGGTCTTCATGACCGCGTTCTGCAGATCGCTGACCAGCAGGTCGAGTTGACCGATGGCTTCATCCAGCGCTTTCAGGGTGCCGCTATCGGTCTTGCCGTTGAGGATGTCGGTGCGCAAGGTGGTGAGACGGTTCTTGGTCAGGCCGATTTCGCCGGACAGATTCAATACCTGGTCGAGCCGGTTGGTATCGATGCGGATGGTGGTTTCCTGCGTCGCCAACTGCTGGGCGGCGGGTGGCGGCTTGTTCGCCATGGCCGGCGCGGCGG